>NZ_JBDFPQ010000001.1:49552-665604 GCF_039672645.1 Chryseobacterium sp. C39-AII1 | reverse complement strand
AGTTTTAGTCAAACAACGTTCTATCCGGATTTGGAAGAAAACAGCAGCAGGGGACTAAAATCAGGGGCGATATCTTGGTATCAAACGAGCGTCGGTCTTTATCCTGCTGCTTTTACTCTTTAGGTTATTTTTTTTAACTAAGCTATACTTATTTTTTTCTCTTTGCAAACTTACCATCGAGCGGCCTGTTTGAGCTCTTTTTCTTTGCAAAAGAAAAAAGCGAGTAGCGAGAGCAGGTTCTCGGCTCCTGAAAAATTATTTGAATTGATAAAACTTTTTACAGAGGGCTTTTTACTTCCAACTTTTTTACTATCTTTGCACTCTTAAATATTTAACTGGGACGAGTTCCCATAAAATTCACAACATTATGTCAGTAAAAATCAGATTACAAAGACACGGATCTAAAGGGAGACCTTTTTTCCACATCGTAGTTGCAGATTCTAGATCTAGAAGAGATGGTAGATTCATCGAGAAACTAGGAACTTACAACCCAATCACTAACCCTGCAACGATCGACTTAAACGTTGATTCTGCTGTAAAGTGGTTAAACAACGGAGCTCAGCCAACTGATACTGCAAGAGCTATTCTTTCTTACAAAGGTGCACTTTACAAAAAACACTTACAAGGTGGTGTTGCTAAAGGAGCTTTTGATGAGGCTGAAGCTGAAAAAAGATTTGCTGCTTGGGTAGAAGCTAAAGATGCTAAAGTACAAGGTAAAGTAGAAGGTTTGGCTACTGCTAAGTCTGATGCTAAGAAAGCTGCTTTGGAAGCTGAAGCTAAAGTAAACGAAGCTAGAGTTGCTGCTGCTGCACAGGCTATCGCTGATGCTAAAGCTGCTGAAGAGGCTGCTAATGCACCTGCTGAAGAAGCTGCTACAGAAGGAGAAGCTGCTGCTGAATCTACAGAAGAAAACACTGAAGCTTAAGACAAACCTGTATGCGTAAAGAAGATTGCTATTTATTAGGAAAAATCACACGCAGACATGGACTTGCGGGAAATGTTATCCTTAAATTGGATACCGATCAACCCGAGCTTTACAATAAACTGGAATCAATATTCGTTGAAATCAACGGATTATTGGTTCCTTTTTTTATTGCTAAATCAGCCTGGAGCAAATTAGACGCTCTGAATATTGCCTTTAAAAATTCTTCGGAAGCATTGGTAGACCAATCTTTGGGTAAAAATGTGTATTTACCATTGACTTCTCTTCCAAAACTAACAGGCAAACAATTTTATTACCACGAAATTATCGGATTTGAAATTTTGGATGAAAATGATAACAACTGTGGTGTCATCCGCTCGGTAAATGATCAGACGGCGCAAGTTTATTTCATTACAAATTTAGATGGAAAAGAAGTGGTAATTCCTATGATCAAAGACTGGATTATTGAAGTGGATCGTGAAGAAAGAACGATCAAAATGCAACTTCCGGAAGGTCTTATTGATGTTTTTCTAGTTCCTTCTAAGAAAGACGAATAATTCTTTTAGTGGTAGAAGAAAAATTTACTTTTGATTATTTACATATTCACAATATTTTATTGCTCATTACTTATTACTCATAAACCGCGGGTAATAAATATTCCTGTACTATTTTATCAACCTGAGAATGTGCATAAGGCTTATTATATGCTTTTGCCGTAATGACGATCACTAAAGGAATTTCTTTGAAAATAATGATTTTATTTCCGCCGTTTCCGCTGGATTGATAGGATTCAAAATTTTTGTATCCAACTTTGTAAACTTTTCGCCAGAATAAATATCCGTAACCTTCAAAGTCTTTGTTATCAGCAAAATAATTGGTAAATGATTTTTTGATCCAGTTTTTATCTAAAATTTGATTTCCATCCCAAGTTCCATTGTTTTTGTAAAGTTGTCCGAATTTTGCGAAATCCAATGCTTTCATTCTTAATCCTCCTGCCAAAGATGGTTTTTGCTGAGGGGTAAATTGCCATTGGTAATTCTTTATTCCAAGAGGTTGAAATAGTTTTTTATCTGCATAATCTTTCAATCCGGTCGGAACAGATTTATCTAAAATATCACCTGTCAAAACCACTCCGGCGGTGAAATAATTCCAGTTTTTTCCCATTTTATTTTCTGTCATGGGGAGATCTAAAGTGAATTTTACCCAATTATTCGTCGGATACATATTTTCTTCGTTTCCGGGAGATTCATAATCTTCATCATTTCCATTAAAAGCAGAACTCATCGTCAATAAACTTTTAATGGTTACGCTGTCTTTTTTAGAAGAATAATTCTTGAATTTCTTTACATCATAAAAATCTTTTAGACTTTGATTTTCACTTTTAATATATCCATCTTTTATGGCGATTCCCATGAATGCGGATGCAAAAGATTTTCCAACAGAACGTGTATCATTCAAGCTATCTCTTTTATAGCCGTTAAAATATTCTTCCAATAACAGTTTTTTATTTTTAATCACCACAATTCCTGTAATATCACGAAACCTATTTTCTGCTATTTTTTTATTTAAAAGTCTGATTTTTTCCTGATTGAATTTGTCTTCAGAAACTTTCCAGCCATTGTTTGGTTTTATTTTCTGAATAGCAATCTGGTCTTCGGAAACATTCTTTTTCGGAATATTTAATTGAATTTCTCCTTGCGCGATTGTTTTTCCAACTTTCAAGGTTGAAGTTTTTAAATATGGTTTAATTTCAATTTTTAATAAATGATTTCCTGTTTCCAACGCATCAATTCCGCCATTGGCAAAGTAGAATCTCATCCACAGATATTTTCCCCAAGAATCTTCGTTTTTTGAACTGAGAAAAGGAATTCTGAAGCTTGTTTTAAACTTTTTCTGATCTGCAGTTCCAGCTCCTAGATTTAAGTTTTCTATATAAATTAATTTTCCGTCAACAAAGAAACTGAATTGATAATTTCCTTTTTTAATTAACTCTTCAACGGATAAAGAAGGATCAAGCTGATGTAAATAATTGACCAGAGAATTATCCATAAAAATCCGAACATCAAAGTCTTTATCTTCCTGAAATGTTATTGACTTTAGAAAATCAGTTTCCTTCATATTTTCAAAAGAAACAACTTTGTCTGAAAAAACAATCGTATTCAAATGATTTTTCTGAAACTGATTTTCGATTTTCTCAGGCTCAACAATATTTTGAATTTGTCCAAAAGACAAACTGGAAGCAAGAATCAGAACAAATAAGAAGATGTTTTTCATGGCAAATTTTATGTCAACAAAAATATAAATCAGTTTTTAGAAAAAATAGAATGAAATTAACATTTGAACTTTCTTTGTATTATAGTTGTTGCTAACAAAGTTGCTGTTTTAAAATTATGGATGAAAGTTATTTCAAAATCTGCCGATATTTCAAAGGTGTAATCCCCATATTTTCCTTAAAACAACGAATAAAATGACTTTGATCTGAAAAGCCACATTCTAAAGCAACTTCCGATAATGATTCAAAATCATTTATAATATTCAGTGATTTTTCGACTTTTAATTTTCTTAAATATTCGCCTAAATTATATTGAAAATATTTATGAAAATCCCTACTCAAATGTATCGGATGAATATCCAAAGCTTTTGCAAGATCGCTTAAATTTAGTTTGTCTGTAAAATTTTCATGAAGAATTTCATCAATTTGTTTAGCCCAAGTCGGGTTCTTTTCTAAATCTTTTTTCTGATTAGATAATTGATCAAAAAGATGAAGCAAAAGTTGATGAACAGACAGATTAAAAGAATTATCATTCAGTTTTGTTTCCTTAAAAATCTTATACATTAATAATTTGACTGCAGGATTTTTAATATTAAAACTTCCTTCAACCTGATTTTTTGAAAGTTGAAATTTTTCAAACCATTCTTCTGTAATATTAATGTGAAAACCTCGTGTAAAAATGTCAGGTTTTATATTGTAATGCGCATCTTCCCAATGATGATAAAGTAGCGTTCCCGCCGAACAATCGTAGATTTCCTTTTTATTCCCTTCCTTCATATTTCCCTGTAATAGAAAGGTGAAATATGGGTTTTCATGATAATGCCAATCCACAAAATCATGCGTATATTCTGTATCCGTAATAGTTAATCCATCGAAATTGAGGATTTCGTTGGTTTGTCCGAAAAATTCACCATTACGAAGATTTTTCATATTAAAGTTTTTGATTTAAATTTACTATTTGCTGATACATTTTATTGAAAAATATTTTTCTGTCTCGATTTCCGGAGGTGTTTAGTGATTTTGAATTTTTGATTTGATGTTCAAAATAATTCAAGGTTTCAAGGCAAGTTTTAGCATCATTAATTAAAATATAACCAAACATATTTGTAGGCAATGCAAAAAGCGACTGTTGCGGATGATGAAAAAAGATGTCGTTGGAAAGGTGCATCAATTCATTTTCATACAAATGAAACTTCGGATTATTTTCTGTCTTTTGCTCAATATATTCTATTAAATCTTTCAATTCACTTAAAATAATTTCAGCTTCATTTTTCTTTAAAAGTCCCGTTTCATAATAAAATAAAATCTGTTGCAGAATGCTTGAAACAGTCATGTCATTCCACAATTCAGCGACATTTTGTTCTTCATATTTCTTTCTTAATTCTTGCGTATCGGCTTCAAATTGAGGTTGTGAAAACTGTATGAAAGGAACGAAAACCTGTTTAGCATTCAACAAATTCATCCAGACATAAATTTTAAAACGAGAAAGTAAAGTATCTGAAAGCGTATAAAAAAACGGAATATCTTTCGCGGAATAATAAATCGTCATTTCATCAGAAAGCGGAAGGTTTTCAAAAACATTCAAATTATTCTGAAAAAAAGACAGCAAATCTTCTGTCTGAGTTACCGCAGACGTTTTTCTGACTAAAATCTGATGATCTGAAGTCATCAACTGATCCAAAGAAATCTGATAATATGTTGCCAGTTCCAAGGCTTCTTCAAAACTGAATTTTGCTTTCAGGGAAGTTCTTCTGTGTGCCGCATCATAGCTTATATTGAGAATATTCGCAATCTCGTCATTCAGCGATTTGTCGCCAATTTTTTTTCGAATTTCTTTAAGCAAACGTTCCTGATGCATTGTTTTGTGATTTTCACAAATTTAGGCAATTATTTTAATTTTTTTTCGCATTCGGATTTGTGCTTTTCGCAGATAATTTTGAAGTGTAATTTTAAAATAATGAGCTATGAAAAAGTTATGTTTTCAATATTTGTTTTAATGCTTAATTCGTGTGCTACTTTCAGCAGGAAAATGATTAAAAATGATTTATCAATAATTACCAAAGAAGGTGTTTCGTTGATTGATGGAGAATATGAATTTAAAGGATATGAGCATATTAATGCAGGAAATCAAAGATCTGATAAAACGAGAGATTTTGCAGGAATGATGGATCTGAAAAATTCTAAAATTGTTGATTGCGATAAAGTTGTAATCAAGTCAAAAGCATTAAATAAAAAGAAAAAGTATGAATTAGAGTTTAAACTATTGAAGAATGACTCCGTAAAATATTCCTTTACATATAATGGAACGCTTAAAAACGGATTGCTTACACTAAGCAATTACACCTCAAAATGCCACGGAATTCCTTTTTTATTGGGTGGATGTCGAAGCTTCCAAAGCAGAATTGGTCTTACAGATCAGAAAAATCTTTTGATCCAGGATTATTATGATAACAGTGGTGCGGCTTTGTTTATAATGTGGGCAGGTTACACTATTAATTATGTTGAAAAGTATAAAAGAATTCAATAATGATTATTCCCAAAAAAATATAAAACCATGAAAACAATACCTTATATATTAATCGCCACAAGATTTATCTTGGCTCCGATTATTTTATCATTAGCTTATTTTAAAGGAGAAGAATCCCGATTTTTAATTTTAGGATTGATGTATTTCGGACTATTAACAGATATTTTTGATGGAATTATCGCCCGAAAAGTCGGCGCTTCTTCTGAAAAATTAAGAAGATTAGATAGCCAAACCGATTTGATATTTTGGCTTTCATTGGGATTTGCTTCTTACTTTCTCAATCTGGGATTAATTAAAAACGAATGGCCAGGAATTGTTTTAATCTTCGTAATGGAAGCTCTTTGCTACATTATAAGCATCTGGAAATTCGGTAAGGAAACCTGTACACATGCTTTTTTATCAAAAATGTGGGGATTGAGTTTGCTGATTACTTTTACCTATTTAATTGGATTTCAACAGACAAATTGGGCTTTTTATCTCACCATTGTATTAGGATTGATCGCTCATATTGATGTTATTTTAATTATTCTGATTCTTCCGAAATGGCAATATGATGTCCCAAGTTGTTATCATGCGTGGAAAATTAGCAAGGGAAAACAGCGTAAGAAAAATTTATTTTTTAATTGATTAAATCTGTTATTTGTGATATATTAGCTCTATCTAAATTTAAAAAATATTTAATCATGAAGAGAATTCAAATTTTAAACTATTTCGCAGTTTTATTATTTCTTTTAAGCTGTAGTGGAAGCAGTGATGAAATGCAATCTGAAAATCAATCTGCATTATCTAAAAAAAATAAAACTTTAAGCAAATCAACCTCCGAAGAATTACCAATAGTTTATGCAGTTGTTTTTCCTTACGAAAATTGTGTAAATGGTTCCAGATACAAGTATTATGCTACTGCTACAGATGTTGTGCCATACGATAGGCATGTTTATTCGATAGCGAAAAGAGGGGATGCAACAATAATTTTACCCGTGAGAATTATTCCGGCAAATCAAAATGTTTCTCCTGCTATTGGTATATTTGTTAATGATCAAACCAAAGTAGGTGACATCTCAATACAGGCTCAGCATGTTTTTAAAAATAATATAGCTACAGATGTATCTAGTGAATTTGATAGACCTTTCTTGGATTTTAATATTAATAATTGTGTAAGTGAAGATTATTCATCGAATTGTAATTCTGATGTAAATAATAATAGTATACCAGATTGTTTGGAATAATTATTATTTATATTAAATCATATTAAAAGACAGCGCCATAATCAAGTTGCGCTGTTTTTTTGTAACTTTGCACTCATTAATTTTTATAGAAAATTTTAATCAACAAATGAAAAAGCAGACCATTAAGGAAATCCTACAGGATTACAAGAAAGTATTACATCATGACATTACGGTTTACGGTTGGGTAAGAACGTTCCGTGCAAATCGCTTCATAGCGCTTAATGATGGTTCTACGATTAATAATTTGCAAATAGTTGTTGATTTCGAAAATTTCGACGAAGAAATTATTAATAAAATCAGTACAGCGTCTTCTTTGAAGATTGTGGGTGAAGTTGTAGAAAGCCAAGGAGCCGGACAAGCCGTTGAAATTGTAGCTAAAAAAATTACAGTTTTAGGAGATAATTTTACAGAAGATAGAGATAAAACGATTCTTCAGCCTAAAAAACACTCTTTGGAAACATTGAGAGATCAAGCGCATTTAAGATTCAGAACCAATTTATTTGGAGCAGTTTTCAGAGTGCGTCATGCAGTGAGTTTTGCGGTGCATTCTTTCTTCAACCAAAACCAGTTTTTTTACATCAACACACCTGTCATCACGGGAGCAGATGCGGAAGGAGCTGGAGAAATGTTTGGAGTAACGAACTTCGATTTAAACAATATTCCGAGAGGAGAAGACGGTGAGATTGATTTTGCTCAGGATTTCTTCGGTAAAAAGACCAACTTAACGGTTTCCGGACAGTTGGAAGGAGAAACTGCAGCAATGGGATTGGGAAGAATTTATACTTTCGGACCTACTTTCCGTGCAGAAAACTCTAACACAACACGTCACTTGGCGGAATTCTGGATGATTGAGCCGGAAGTTGCTTTCAATAACCTTGAAGATAACATCGACCTTGCGGAAGATTTCTTAAAATATGTGATTCAATATGTTTTGGATAACTGTAAAGATGATTTGGAATTTTTAGACAAACGTTTTGAAGAAGAGCAAAAATCGAAGCCTGAAAAAGACAGAGCTAAAGAAGGTTTGATTGAAAAGCTGAAAAATGTTGTTGCTAAACGTTTCATGAGAGTTTCTTACACAGAAGCGATTGAGATTTTATTGAACTCTAAAGAGAATAAAAAAGGTAAATTCCAGTACCCGGTTGAAAATTGGGGAACCGATCTTCAATCTGAGCACGAGAGATATTTGGTTGAAAAACATTTCGAAAGTCCGGTAGTTTTATTTGATTATCCAAAAGAAATCAAAGCATTCTACATGAAACTGAACGACGACAACAAAACTGTTGCTGCAATGGATGTACTTTTCCCAGGAATCGGTGAAATTATCGGTGGTTCTGAAAGAGAAGCAAGATTGGATGTACTAAAACAGAAAATGGCAGATATGCACGTTGATGAACACGAACTTTGGTGGTATTTAGACACTAGAAAATTTGGTTCTGTGCCGCATGCAGGATTTGGTTTAGGATTGGAAAGATTAGTTCTTTTCGTAACAGGTATGACGAACATCAGAGATGTGATTCCTTTTCCAAGAACGCCGAAAAACGCAGAGTTTTAAAAAACTTTAAGTATACATTATACAAATCCTTCTCATTCAATTGGGAAGGATTTTTTTTATTAACTTTACCTAAAATTATGCAAATGAGTACCATAACAATACATACAGAAAACGAAAATCAAATTAATTTATTAAAAGCTCTTTTGAAAGAATTAAAAATTAATTTTGAAATCAGCAAAGAAGAAAACCTTACTGAGTGGCAGAAAGAGAAAATTTTGAAAGGAATTTCTGATATTGAAAACGGGAATTTTTCTACAAACGAATCTGTTTCTGAAAAAGCACGAAAATGTTTAGATTAATTTGGTCAAAGCAAGCAGAGTCTGATTATCTTGATATTCTTAAATATTGGATTCATCATAATAAATCAAACAAATATTCTTTTAAACTTATTGAGGAGGTCGAGAAAAAAGAAAAAATTCCTTTCCCAAAATCCTCACATTGGTTCGCAATCAGAAATAGAGGGAGTAAAGTTTGTCTTAATCGATAAAAATTTTTCCCTTTATTATAGAATTAATGATAAAGCTATTGAAGTTCTTGCATTTTGGGATAATCGAAGAAATCCTGAGAACTTAAATTTATAGCACAAAAAAGCCTTTAAAAATCAATTAAAGGCTTTTTTTGTTTATTTAAAAAGTTTATTATACTATAAGTATATCAAAAATCGTGCTAAAAATTATTTTATATTAAAAAAATGACTAAATTCGTAGAATATGTTATGTTAAAACACAAAATAGTAATATGCTAAAACAACATTTACAACTTAAGTTAGGACAGAAATTAGCTCCCCAGCAAATTCAGCTGATGAAGTTGATTCAGCTTCATACATTGGAGTTCGAAGAAGAACTGGAGAGAGAGCTGGAAGAAAATCCTGCTTTAGAGATAGCAAAAGAAGAATCTAAGGATGATGAATATTCTTCATTGGAAGATTCGTATGAAAGTGAAGGTACAGAAAGCATTGAAACTGATTTTGATGTAGACCAATATCTTTACGACGACGAACCAAGCTACAAAACAGCCTCCAGCAACTATTCTCCGGATGATGAGGAATTTGATAATGAAAGTCTTTTAACCGAAGGTCAGTCATTATATGATTATCTTATGGAGCAAATTCATTTGGTAAATATTAATTCCGAAGATGTAAAAATCGCTGAATATATCATTGGAAACCTTGATACAGACGGATATTTGAGAAGAGAAATCAAGTCTATCGTAGACGATTTGGCATTCTCCCAAGGAATTTATACCACGAAAGAAAAAGTGGATGACATTCTTGAAAATTATGTTCAAAAGCTAGATCCACCCGGAGTAGGAGCAAGAGGCTTGCAGGAGTGTCTTCTTTTACAGATCGAAAAGAAGGTAAGTTCTGATAAAGCGGTTTCTTTGGCTGCGAATATTTTAAGACATCAATTTGATGCGCTTACCAATAAGCATTACAATAAGATTATTCAGAAATATGATATTGAAGAAGAAGATCTTAAAGATGCTTTAGATGAAATTTCAAAACTTTCTCCAAAAGTTGGTGGGAATTTTGATACACAGACGATTACCATTAATCAGGAAATTATTCCGGATTTTGTCATTCAGGTGAAAGATGGACAGGTAATTCCTATGTTAAATAGCAAAAATGCTCCGACATTAAGAGTTTCTGAAGAATACAAGGATATTTTAACGACTTATTCTCACGATAAAAACTCTTCTGAGCATAAGCAGGCTGCCTTATTTATTAAGCAAAAACTGGATGCAGCAAAATGGTATATCGATGCGATCAATCAGCGTCAGAATACATTATTGCAGACGATTACTGCTATTGTAAAATTCCAGAAACAATATTTCATCACAGGTGACGAAAAATCTTTGAAACCGATGATTTTGAAAGATGTTGCGGATATTACAGGTTTTGATATTTCGACGATTTCGAGGGTGGTGAAAAGCAAATATGCCGACACACCGAATGGAATTGTTTATCTGAAAGATCTATTCTCAGATAGTTTAACGAATGACGACGGAGAGGAAGTTTCAACAAAAGAAATTAAAACTCACCTTCAGGAAGTTATCAGCAAAGAAAATAAGAGAAAACCTCTTACCGATGATGCTCTTGTTGTGATTCTGAAAGAGCAGGGATACAATATCGCGAGAAGAACGATTGCTAAATATCGTGAGCAATTAAATATTCCGGTGGCGAGATTAAGAAAAGAATTATAAAATGCAAAAAAGCAGTTCAATGTGAACTGCTTTTTTATTGTTTATAAGTTGAGGAATGTTTATCATTAGAGAAGCAAAAACCTTCACCAATCTACCCCGTAAAAATTCTTTGAATTTTCACCACCCCTTCAAAGAAGGGGAATTTTTGGAGCGTTTTATCTTCAAACTAATTCCTAATTCCTAATTCCTAATTCCTAATTCCTAATTCCTAATTCCTAAATAACTATAAAACCTCAACAATTTTCTGATGAATCTTATTTAATGTAAACTCATCGCCTGGTTTCATGCCCATCATCTTTTTAGCCATCGGACTTTCCGAAGAGATAGCGTAAAAACGGTCACCCTCAAAAAAGAATTCGCCCAACGAAACTGAGATATAAAAACGGGCTTTATTGGTAATTACCAAAGAACCCAACTGAACTCTTTCGGTAGAATTATTTAAAACTTTTGCCATATTTCTCCTCAAATCATGCAGCGCAGCGAGCTGTCTTTGCATTTGGTAAATTTCCTCCTGCATCTCTTCCCTCATACTATCATATTTCGGAGTTTTTTTGATTTCGCGACTTGCTTCTAAGGTGAACTCGATAAAGTTTTTTAGCTTTTCGATCTTTTCTGCAATCACGTTTTTTACATAATTTCTTATGTCATTTTTCTCAAATATAATCTTCTCCATACATCGAATCTTTATATAAAGATAATATTTTTTAAATAATATTTATATTTGCAGAAACACAAACAGTAAAATGATGAAATCCAATCTATTTTCCTTTCATGGAAGAATAAAACGTTCAGAATATATCGTTTCCATAATGCTCAACCTATGTTTCGGAATTCCTTTACAAATCGTCTACGGAATGACAGACAATCTTGCAGTACACATTATTTTATTCTTATTAAGGCTTATACTATTGCTTTTTATGCTTGCTCAGGGTGCAAAAAGATGTCACGATTTGGGAAATAGCGGCTGGTTTCAGCTTATTCCGTTTTACCCTATTTGGATGATGATTGCGGATAGTGATTATGGTTCGAATGAATACGGATCGAACCCGAAAGGCAATGGTGGCTATGGATCATTCAACGATAAAAGATAGTAAAACGTAGATATTCTTATCCTCAATATAGATTATTATTAATACTTTGACATCATACTCTTTGGTAAAGAATATTCATTATGTACTTGTGTGCATTGCAATCATCATCATTGCTATTGTAATAAAATAATGTTGATTTTAAATAGAAAAGCCCTGTGAATTTCACTAAGCTTCCGTTTTTATTTTTCTGAAAGTTTTTTAAGATTATCAAGACCTTCGCCGTAAGATTTTCCCATCTGGTAATCCATCATTGGTCGCATGAGTTTCATCCAAGTTTCCTGTTCGGTATCCATACTCCAAGTTACTTTTGTGGAACTTCCTTCTGTGGTTAAAATAATATCCGAAGTTGCCTGTCCTTCGAAAGGTCTCTTGAAAGTCATTTCTGTTTTTTGTTTTTCATTTACAACCAATTCTTTGATTTCTTGGCAGCCAGCTCCGGCATCATCATTTTTACTGTCCCAGCAATACTTATCGCCTACTTGACCAGGATTTCCGGTGTAGTCAATTTTCATTGCAGGATCAAGTTTCATCCACGGATTCCATTCATTAAAAGCTTTCATTGAGCTTATCTGTTGCCACACTTTTTCTTTAGGTGCATTTATTACGACAGATTTTTCATAATGATACGTTTTACCGAAAGCCAACATTGCCACAATACCATATACAATAATGAAGAAAAGAATTATTCCGATGATTTTTAAGAATGTTTTCATAGTTTAAATATTTAGGGTTTATTTTAATTTTAAAAGCTAATCCACTTTGTCAAAGTTTAAATCTTTGACAAAGTTCTTTACAACCTATTGTCAAAATTAGCCATTCCCCCAATATTCCAACTTCGCATATGACAAGATTATTAAAGATAAACAATTTTGTCACAACTTTTCAGTCGGGCATTATTTTTGCGCCATCACCTCACGAATCAACTATGATTCCTTACATTTACAATAATTAAAAAACGAAAAATGAATATTTTAACAGAAAATTTTAATACACCATATCATTCCGCACCGTTCACTTCTATTAAAAATGAAGATTATCTTCCCGCTTTTCAAGAATTAATTAAAAAATCAGAGGAAGAGATCGACGCAATTGTCAACAATTCTGAAGAACCTACCTTTGAAAATGTAATTGAAGCTTTGGCATATTCCGGAGAACAGCTTGATAAGGTTTCTAATATATTTTTCAATTTAAATTCTGCTGAAACGAGCGACGAATTACAACAAATTGCTCAGGAAGTTTCGCCGATTTTAACGGAATATTCTTCAAAAATTTCTCAAAATGAAGCATTATTCAATAAAATTAAAAAAGTTTACGACGAAAAAGAAAAATACAACCTCAACGAAGAACAGCAAATGCTTTTGAATGAAACTTACAAAGGTTTTGTAAGAAGCGGTGCATTATTAAATGAAGAAGACAAAGAAAAATTGAAGAAAATCAGTATGGATTTATCTTTAAAGTCGCTTCAATTCGGACAAAACGTGTTAGCTTCAACGAATAATTACTTTAAACATATCACCAATAAAGAAGATTTGGCAGGAATTCCGGAAGCTATTTTGGAACAATATGCCGAAGAAGCAAAAGAAAGAAATTTGGAAGGCTGGGTCGTGACTTTGCAATATCCAAGCTATATTCCGTTCATGACATATGCTGAAAACCGTGAATTGAGAAAAGAAATTGCATTGGCAAACGGTAAAAAATCTTTCGATGGCGGTGAATTTGATAATCAAAACTTAATTAAAGAGCTTTTAAACTTAAAGCAACAAAAAGCAGAATTATTAGGTTATACGAATTACGCAGATTACGTTCTGGAAGAGAGAATGGCAAAATCTCCAACGAAAGTGATCGACTTTTTGAATGAACTTTTAATTAAAGCAAAACCTTACGCAGATAAAGAAATCGAAGAATTAAAATCTTTAGCAAAAGCCGACGGAATTGAAGAAATGCAAGCTTACGACCACGCTTTTTATGCTGAAAAACTTCGTAAAGCAAAATATGATCTTAATGATGAAGAATTGAAACCTTATTTTCCATTAGAGCAAGTTCAGGATGCTGTTTTCAGATTATCAAACAAACTTTTCGGATTAACTTTTGAAGAAAGAAATGATATTCCGAAATATCACGAAGACGTAAAAGTTTACGAAGTTTTTGAGGCAGGAAGCGGGAAGTTGGAAGATGGAAGTGTCAATCCTGAAAAAACTTTCAAAGCTTTGCTTTACGTTGATTATTTTCCGAGAAAAGGTAAAAGAGCGGGAGCTTGGATGACGAGCTATAAAAGCCAGTATCAAAAGGACGGAGAAAATTCTCGTCCGCATATTTCTATCGTTTGTAATTTCAGTAAACCGACGAAAGATACACCGAGTTTATTGACGTTTCAGGAAGTGACGACTTTGTTCCATGAATTTGGTCACGCCCTTCACGGAATGTTGGCGAATACGCAATATCCTACCCTTTCCGGAACTTCTGTGAAATGGGATTTTGTGGAATTACCTTCTCAGTTTTTGGAAAATTTCTGCTATGAGCCGGAATTCTTAAAAACATTCGCCAAACATTACAAAACAGGTGAAATTTTACCAGATGAAAAAATTGAAAAAATCGCTCAGTCGAAAAACTTTATGGAAGGTTATCAGACGTTGAGACAGCTTGGTTTTGGACTGCTAGATATGAATTATCATACTAAAGTTGCAGAGTTGGAGAATAAAAGTGTGAAAGAGTTTGAGGATAATTATACAAAAGCTACGCAATTGTACCCTGCAAATCCTGAAACAGCAATGAGTCCGAGTTTTTCACATATTTTCCAGGGTGGATATTCTGCGGGATATTATTCTTACAAATGGGCGGAAGTTCTGGATGCAGACGCCTTCCAATATTTCAAGGAAAACGGAATTTTCAATCCTGAAATTGCCGCAAAATACAAAGTTCTTCTTTCTTCCGGCGGTACAAAAGATCCGATGGAACTGTATAAGAGTTTCAGAGGGAGCGAGCCGAAAGTGGAGAGTTTGTTGAAAAGGGCGTTTGGATAGAATTTCAAAAATAGAACATTGAAACCATTAAGTTTGATCTTAATGGTTTTTTATTTAATAGAAAATAAACGGAAATTACTTTCGGATAAGCATCAAAATACTTCTATTCTATGTAACATATCCACCCACCAAGTTGTCTTTAAAGAAACAGTTTTATGAAAAAATTATTAAACCTCTTCTTATTTTTAAGTTTATCTAATTTATACAGTCAACAAATATTTCCGGAAAATCATCAAACTGTTCCTTTTGACGGTCAAGAAGAGCTCCATTATAAGATTAGTCTAAAGAAAAATAAGACTTACATTATAAGCGTATTTCAAAAAAATATCGATGTAGAAGTTTTGCTTTTCGATGATCAGAATCAACAAATTATTTCAACCGATCTTGCCGATGGAAATAACGGTTATGATAAAATGGAATATACAGCTGATGAAAACAGAACATATATACTGACCATAAAATCTGTTTCCGAAAAACCGATTTCCGACGGACTTGTTAAAATTAATATTGCAACTGTAAGCAAAGCAGATCTTTCAAGACGTAGAAAGATAGCCAAAGAACTTAAAGAAGAAAATTCAAAAAATATTACGACTGTTGATATTCAACATTTTTGGGAGGCTTATGATCAGCTTAAAAAAGCAAAAAACCATCAGGATAGTGTAGATATTATTCAAAAAAAATATTTGGATAGAGCCACCGACGGATTAAAAGAGTTTCAGAAAGTAAGATACTTTTCTGCAGAATTTTTTGTGGAAAGAATTAAAAAATATCACAAGTATTATGAAAGTGTAAGGGACAACACCTTACTTCCGCGTAAAATGAGCAATCTGGAAAAACTAACAGCTAAGTTTAAGCATATTTACTCCAAAGCAAAACCTACAAAAATATGTTTTACCGTCGGACCTATGTCAACAGGTGGCACTATTTCAAATAATTACTTACTAATAGGTACTGAAATGATTGCCGGAGACGAAGCTTGTGATGTTTCTGAAATTACGAACGAAAATTTAAAATCAGATATTCTAAGCCGCAAAAACTCCCAGGAAATAACCGATTTTATTGAGGAGACTGTGTCTCATGAATATATTCATACTCAACAAAAAACAAGAGATAAAGAAAGCTGCGATTGTACTTTACTAGATCAAATCATTCGGGAAGGAGTTGCCAGTTTCGTTTCTGAAAAACTGATGATGAATCGCCCGTCGGAAGTAAATAGTCTCGCGGCAAAGTATGCTACAGAGCGCGAGAAAGAATTATGGCAGGAAATTAAGAATCAATTATGCACAAAAGATCTTAGCAATTGGCTTTTCAATGCTTCCACAAGCAAAAATCGTCCTGGAGATCTGGGTTACAGAATGGGTTGTAAAATAGCCGAATCTTATTATGAAAATGCTTCAGATAAACAACAGGCTGTTCAGGAAATGATTGAAATGGATAATCCGTTGTTATTTTTAGATAAAAGCAAGTATGATTTGAAATTCAGGTAATTGATAAAAATTGTACTTTTAAATTATGAAATACCTTCTCACCAATCAGGAAACCGAAAGACTTCTTTTTCGAAAACTTGAAAATTCCGATTTTGATCATTGGCTTGAATTACTTAAAGATGAACATACGACCAAAATGCTCGGAATGGAAAATTTTAAAACTCCAAAAGAGCGTTGTAAAAAATGGTTTGAATGGACTTTTCATCGGTATGAAAATAATCTCGGTGGACAAAATGTACTGATTTCAAAAGAAACTCAGCAATTGATCGGACAATGCGGATTATTGGTACGCGAAGTGGAAAATAAATTTGAATTGGAAATCGCTTACTCTATTCTTCCTGAATTTCGGGGTCAAGGTTTTGCGATTGAAGCGGCTACAAAATGTAAAGATTTTGCTTTTGAAAACAATTTTCATAATCGGTTGGTTTCCATTATTGTTCCCGAAAATGAAAATTCAAAAAAAGTAGCATTAAAAAACGGAATGACTTTTAAAAGATCAATTGGTTATTCCGGAAAAGTGATGGATTTATTTCAAATAGATAAACAAGATTGGGAAAATTTGAATTAATTTGTACTTTAATAAAAAATCAATCCGGGAATTTAGACGATGAACTCGATAACAAAAAGATTAGAAAACATAAAAAAACTTCAAGCCAAAAGATTGGAAAACGAAGATTATTGGGATGAAATCAATGAACTGATGCTGACAGAATTAAAAGATATTCTGACTATTGAACCACAAAATACTTCTGCTTTAATCAATTTGGGTGCTGTTTTATCTGATTCTGGTGAAAATGAAAATGCTTTGGCGGTTCTAAAAATGGCAGTAGATTTGGGTTCGGAAGATAAAAATCTGTATATCAATCTTGCCATTGTTATGATCGATTTGGGAATGCATGCGGAAGAATATCATGAATATTTAGAGATTTCTGAAAATTTTAGTGAAGATCCGCTGACTTTTAAAGCTTATTTTGATCCTCAATCGCATTAAAAATTTATATTTTAAAAACGAAAAAGCATGTTATTAGCCATTTTATTACCCTTTTTATCATTCATGGTTCGCGGAAAAATTTTCACGGGAATTCTTTGTCTTATTTTACAAATTACGTTGATCGGTTGGGTCCCTGCAGCGATTTGGGCAGCTTTATCTTTGAACAACGAAAGAGCAGAAAAGAGAAACAAACAGTTAATCAGAGCGATGCGAGAAAATAAAAAGTAACATTTTATAACAAATATCTACCAATCCTTTAAGAAATTGAAGGATTTTTTATTTCCATCAATCACAATTAAAAACTAAGCTTTGAAAAAATTTACGATACTTTCATCTACGCTACTTTTATTTTCAGCAACTTTCTTTTTTAGTCAAAACTTATCGAAAAAAGTTGAAGCTACAATTGACAGTATTATCTCAACTGAATTTAAAGATAAAAATGCGCCGGGCGGTGCTTTTATGGTAACTCTAAAGGGAAAACCACTTTATAAAAAAGCATTTGGAAAAGCCAATCTCGAACTGAATGTTGATATGACTCCGGATAATATATTTCAAATCGGGTCCATGACCAAGCAATTCACTGCCATTGCTATTTTACAGTTGGAGGAACAAGACAAACTGAAGGTAATCGATCCGGTTTCAAAATATGTAAAAAATTATCCTAACGGAGATAAAATCACGATTCAGCATCTGTTAACGAATACTTCGGGAATTAAAGATTTTACCCAAATGAAATCGATTTCCACAATTGCTCAAAAAGAAATGAAACCCGAAATGATGGTCGATTTTTTCAAAAACGAGCCTGTAGATTTCCTTCCTGGTGAAAAATTTGATTATAATAATTCAGGATATGTTTTGTTAGGCTATATTATCGAGCTCGTTTCAGGAGATACTTACGAAAAATTCATTCAGAAAAATATTTTCGATAAAGCAGTAATGACACATTCTTATTATGCGACCGACCGCCAGATCATTCCCAAAAGAGCGTATGGTTATCACAAAAAAGAACATGGCTATGTAAATAAAACGATCATTAATTTCAGCGTTCCATTTTCGTCCGGCTCCATAATGTCAACGGTTGATGATATGCTGAAATGGCAAAATGCTTTAAATCAAAATACTTTATTGAGTTTGAAAGAATCTCAGAAAGCCTTTCAAAAATATCAATTAAATTCCGGGGAGGAAATTACTTATGGTTACGGTTGGCATCTTAAAGAGATTAATGGAATTCCAGACAGAGAACACGGCGGAAGCATTTTTGGCTTTAAAAGTATGGGTGTTTATATTCCGAGTAAAGATATTTATGTGATTGGATTCAGCAATTGTGATTGCCACTCACCTACTGAAATTACGAGAAATATTGCTAAAACAGTGGTAGAAAACTTTTAATAAATTAAATTTTATTTTCTAAAAATTTAATTAAAAATTTGGTGATAAAAATCAAATCTATTACATTTGTATAACTAGTTATATAATAAATTATAAAACAATGAATGTTTTTGACAAAACCGGGAAAATGGCTTTAGGAAGCAGAATGAGAGTTTTAACTGCTAAAATGACAGACGACGCGGCTAAAATCTATGAGATGTATAATGTGGAAGGGTTTGTTCCGAAATGGTTTCCGGTCTATTTTTTACTTTCCGAAGAAGGAGAAAAAACGATCACTGAAATTGCTGAAGAAATCGGGCATTCTCAACCTTCCGTGACGAAAATTGTAAAGGAAATGACGAAGGAGGGATTTATTGACGACAGTATTCAGTCGGCGGACAAACGCAGAAATGTGGTTGCTCTTTCGGAAAAAGGAATGGCGCTTTCAGATAAAATCAAAATCCAGTGTCAGGATATCGACAATGCTGTGGAATTGATGCTGAATGAAGCTTCACATAATCTTTGGGAAGCCATTAAAGAATGGGAACATCTTTTGGAGAAAAAATCTTTGTTTAAAAGGGTTCAGGATCAAAAGAAAACCCGCGAAAGTAAAGAAGTTGAAATTGTGGAATACGAAGAAAAATATCAGCAGGCCTTTAAAGACCTGAATCAAGAATGGATCTCAACCTATTTTGAAATGGAAGAAGCCGATTATAAAGTGCTGGATCATCCAAAGGAATATATTCTTGATAAAGGCGGAAAAATTTTGGTCGCGCTTTATCAAAATGAACCTATCGGCGTTTGTGCTTTAATTAAAATGAATGATCCCAAATATGATTTTGAAATGGCAAAAATGGCCGTTTCACCAAGGGTTCAGGGGAAAAGTATTGGCTGGCTTTTGGGTCAGGCGATTGTAAAAAAAGCAAAAGAAATGGGTGGCTCGACCTTATATCTCGAAAGTAACACCATTCTAGGCCCCGCGATTAACCTCTATTACAAACTAGGTTTTGAAAAAGTAGCGGGCAATCCTTCACCATACAAACGTGCCAATATTCACATGGTTTTAGATTTAAAAGATTAAAATTTTAATAAAAAGTTTGTTTAAACTAATTTTAAATTTAACCGCAAAAGAAGCAAAAGATCTTATTGGATTTATTTAAAGGAGTTCAAAAGTCTGCAAAGAGAAAAAATCAAAGATTTTTTTTAAACTTATGTGATCTTTTTTATTTAAGTATTAAACTTAAAATAACTAAAGTGTTAAAATCTTTTGTTTCTTTTGTGGTAAAAAAAGTTTAAACAAGTTTAAAAAAAGATATTAGAACTCGGAAATAAATCCTTGTTCTAATATCAAATCTAAATCTATTAATAATTACCTTTATAAGTAAGCTTTACTTTTTGATGAAAGTTTTGGTTAAAGAATTTTTATTTCCATTGATTTTAATAAAATAAATTCCGTTTGGATAATTTTCGATATTCAGTTTTTCATTATAATTTCCGTTCAAAGAATTCATCTTTTTAGAAGTCAAGATGGAACCTTTTGCATCGATAATTTCAACTTTCAATTCCTTTTCATCTGATTTATATCTTACATTGATATCATGAGAGGCAGGATTTGGAAACAATTCAAAATCATTATTTTTTAATTTCATGTCATTCGCGCCTAAAACATTTGGACAAACGGGAATTCTATTCACACCATCAATTCCCCACGAAGCCTGAACCGGAATACAAAGCCAGTTCAATACCGTTGGAAAATGATCCGTTTCTCTTGTCGTAGATAAATAATTGAAAATCTTAAAGTTGCTTGTTGTGGCCAGATCTCTCGTTGGAGAACCTGTAACTGCAGCATTATTTGCATTTACACTTGAATCTACCAGTGTATTTCCGGAAGTTTCATCACATTTCCAATTTGCCAATAACTGACTGTAATAAGGATGCGAAGACGTAATATCCTGATTGGCCCAATTCACGATTACATCATTTGGAAGCGCAGATTTCCAAACTCTGATGTCTTTATAAGAAGCCGCCAGATTTTGTCCGTACACATTTGTTCCGTCTTGATTAATCGTTAAAGGAAGCCCGGAATCTATATTTCCAATGGTATTCATTTTAGCAAAAGTCACAGGCACGCCGTCTTCATACATCGTCACAAGCCCGTCTCTGTCGAAGCTTACGGCAATATGTTTCCACTGATTGGTTTCTGCTTTTCCGCCTACCAAATCTATTCTGTTTACTCCGTCACCAATATTCATTTTAAAAGTCTGCCCAGAATATCCTGAAATCACAAAACCTTTGTTTTTACCATTTGCCCAGTTTTTATTGCTGATCATCACCGGATCGGTGGAATAATTGGCATTCGGTTTTACCCAAAATTCAATGGTAAAATCTTGAGTGGCTCCAAAATTAAAAGGTGTTTGATTCGCAGGCTTTGCATAAGTACCCGCAGGAAAATTCAATTGATTGAAAGTTTTATTCGATTCAACAATTGTTTTGCTAATCTGCTGAGGGGTAAAATTTGGGTTGGAATATACCGTGAAAATATCTCTTTCAGAAAGACTTCCGCCACCGTGAGAAGTGTCTGTTGCACCGTGATCTGTGGTTAAAACCACCATCCAGTCTTCATTATTGTAAGTCGAACGGTTTTTCATAGCGGCAACAATTTCTCCGATGTAAGCATCTGTGGTTTCAATTGAAGAAACATATTGCGAGGTATTAGAATTGAATCCGTAAGAGTGCCCCGCATGGTCAACATCATCAAAATCAATAAATAAAATATCCGGATTATCACTTTGCAAAGCGCTGACAGCAGCATTTTTTACGCCTAAATCTGTTCCGTAATTTGTTTTTACATCTGCATTCTGAACAATTTCATCATTAATGGGATTCCAATGTGCCAAAGAAATCGTTCTCAAATTTGAATTATACGTTTCCGCTCTCGTCAAGAAATCAGGATAGTTAGCATAATTAGGACTAGTAAAATTATTATCCTGAACATTATGTTTTGTATGCCAAACACCTGTTAACATCGTGCTCCAGCCATTTCCGCTCCAGGTTGTTGCCGCGCAAAGTCCGTCGAGAGAGTAAATAGACTGATTGATCAAGCTGTGAATGTTTGGCGTATTGGAAGACATCATCACATCTGCCCTGCAACCATCGATACCGATGAAAAGAACTTTTTTGGTTTGCGCCATTAAAGAACAGCCAACCAGAACAGCCATTGAAAATAGTTTTGTTTTCATAAATAGATTGTTTTTAGAAAAGAGAAAGTTTACAAATAGTAATTTTATTTTTAATAATTGTAAAAATAATTTACTATTTGTAAACTTCCATGAACTGAATATTAATTGATAATTAAATTTTTACAGGGCTACTAAGGATATTCTGTACGAAAGAACTTTGTCAAAGTTTAAAATCTTTGACAAAGTTGGTGAAAGTCTAATAAATAAAGAGAAGCTTACTAAATAACTGAATTTGAAAGAACTAGTTAAATAAAGTTTCAGCTTCAGAAATAGTTTTCAAAATATAATCGGGATGTGATTTTTCCAGTTCAGATTGCTTTTGAGCGCCTGATAGAACGGCAATTGTAAGCCCGCAACCCGCATTTTTGCCTTCCTCAATATCAATAACAGAATCGCCTGCTTTTAAAACCAATTCAGGTTGACTAATATTAAATTTTTTCATTGCTAGCAAAATCATTTCCGGACTTGGACGGCTTTCAGAAACGTCATTTGCTGTAATTAAGGCATCAAAATGAACGTTTTTTTTCCATTGTAATTTATCTAAAAGCTGTTGCGCAATTTCGGAAGTATAGCCAGTGTTTAAAACCACTTTTTTATTCTTAGATCTCATATTCAACAGGAAATTTTCAACACCATTGATAGGTTTTACATCCAATTTTTGATAGGCTTCTTTTAATTCATCTGAAAAGTTTTCAAAAATGGCGTGCGCATCATCTTCATTTCCACCAATTTCTTTTAATAAACTTGTGATGGCTTCCAGTTTTTCCATTCCGGCGCAGACTGATAAAACTTTGTCTAACGTGACGTTATAACCATAATCGTTAACCGAGTTCATCACCGTTTTGTACACCACATTGTCTTCATCTATCGTAGTTCCGGCCATATCCAGAACCAATAATTCTATATTCTTCATTCTAATTTTTATGCGTAAATTTTGTCTATATTAAATTTTGAAAAGCCACCGCTTCCTGTCATTCCTTTCCCTCCGATTCCTGTGATAATGTGGATATTTGGAGAAGGATTGTACTCGAAAATGTCTTTCGATTTGCATTGAGAATACACGCCAAACCAACGTCTTTGGATCTCATAAGTCGACAAATCAATAATCTTTTTAGCTTCTTCAATCATGAATTCATCAATATCCATATTTAAATCAAAACCAAGATCATCGGCATTTTTTGCATCGGCATATTCGTGAGAATCTCCCAAAATAATCGAACCATCCAAAGCCTGTTTAAATAAAATATGAATCCCAAATTTCTTTTCAAAGGAGTTTTTATCTTCCAATTCCTTAATTTTTGGGAAAGACGGACACTCACCAAACGATTCATATCTTCTGATGGAAAGTCCCGTTAAAATATTTCCTTGTAAAGAATAAATTCCCTGTGGTTTCGTCTGAAGCATTTGAAGCTTACTTACTTCTAAATCGCTTTCATTGAATACTTTTGGATATAAGGTTTTAAACTCATGACCACCACAAATAATCAGTTTTGAAGCATAAAATTCAGTTCCTTCCGAAGTTACTGCGATACATTTTTGAGCGTCTTCATTCGTTTCAACAACGGTTGTATTATAATAAATTTGCAACCCGAATTTTTCCTGTAAAAGTTGATGAAGTTTCACAATCATATCCGCCGAATCCACCGACAATTCCTGAGGAAAAAATAATCCGCCTTTGCAATAATCCGAACGAAGTCCGTCATACTTTTGGATGCATTCGTTTTTAGATAAAAGAACAGATTCGTAACCGTTATTTTTATTGATTTCAAAGAGTTCTTCAATTAATTGCACTTCTTCATCGTTAGAAGCAATGTACACCGAACCGTTTTTTCTGATCGTTAAATCTGTTTGAGCATGCAATTCGTTATATATTTCCAGACTTTCGCGCCCGAAGTTTTGCCATTTCAGATCCATCCCGGAAGGAACAACCTGTCCGAAATTTCTCACCGTTGCGCCTTGAGGAATAGAATTTCTTTCCAGCAAAGCCACTTTTAGATTTTTCTTCAACGCATGATAAGCATGGAATGTCCCAAGAATTCCGCCTCCCACAACGATTAAATCAAATTTTGTTGTCATTTTTTACTATAAATTTAAATTTTTCGACGTATCGAAATTGATATATTGATTAGATTTTGAATTCAAATTAGAATTCGGTTTTGCCTTCTTTCTAAACGATAAAAAGGCAATGATTGAGGTAATTAAAACAATCGCTACAATAATGTAATTCAGATGAATATAAAAATTAAGCCATGATGTTTTTGCCGATCCGAAGTTTTTATAAAGAAGAATTAAAACGCTTCCTAAATAGCCAAAAGAATCAACAACGTAAATCAAAAATCCTACATTTCCTTTGATATCGAAAGCGGCGATCATTCGGTCAAAATAAATTCCGTTGAAAGGAATATAGCAGATATACATCCCAAAACCGGACAAAACCATCCAATAAAACGGAGAAATTGAACCATTTTGAAATAAATACGTGGAAAAACCAACCGTAAGAATTCCTGCAAAAAGAATGTAATGATAATATTTAAAGGCTTTTTTGTTGTTTTTAACTTTCACCATAAAACTTAAAATCAACAAAACCATGACCGCAATCGGAATTTCCGTTAAAGTGAAAATCGACGAATCAAATTGATAATGTAAGCCATCCCAAATTTCGCGGTTAAAATTATCCCTGAAATCTCTCAAAATAGTTAAACTTACATACAGAAGCACAATACAAAGAACAGGAACAAAAAACTGTTTGATTAGTTCTTTTCTTTCCGTTTTATTCAACGGTTGTCTTTTATTTTTCGATAAAATGTCTTCTTTCGAAGGCTGAGGAATTTTTTCTAATAAAAACCCGAAAAACAATAACGGAATAATAAAAATCAAACCTGTAGAAAACGGCATCCAGAATTCTGAAATATTGAAGGTATCCATTAAAAATTTTCCGACAGACTTTGTAAATCCTGAAGAAACTACAAAGCTTGAACATAAAAATAATCCGATGATTTCCGTGGTTTTTCGACCTTCAATATAAGAGAAAACAATTCCCCAAATCATTCCCAACGGAATTCCGTTAATGAACATCAACGCAATATTATAAGGCGCCGGAACCGCCGCAAATCCTAATAAAGCCAATTCTGCAATGGCTATGAAAAAGAATAAATAAAAAATTCTTTTCTCCGGTTTCAGTTCGGAGATGAATTTTATTCCGATGAATTTTGAAATAAAATATCCTACCGCCTGAGCAATAATGATTAAAATTTTATAATCAACTCCAAAGTAAGCAAGCCCTTCAAAAGAAGCTACTGTAAATGGTTTTCTAAACCCATACATGCAAAAGTAGACACCAAAAGCAGCGAATGCCGCCTTCAGTGTTACTAATGATTTTTTGTTAATGGATTTCATCATTTTATATTGTGTTAGTTTAAAAATTCAACTTGATCCCAAGATTGCATCTTACTCCATAATATTCAACCTGTTCCGGACGCGTTTCGTCTTTTCCGAAGTGGTAGATCAAAGGTTTGTTCAAAATATTATTCACGTCAGCATACAGCATCAAATGTTTTGTAAACTGATAAGATCCTCCGAAATCCAGACTTGCGTATTTACCATAATAAGAATCATTTAAATCTTCTTCGGCATATTCCACCGCGTATTTTCCTTTATAATTGTAAGCCAATCTTGCATTAAATCCTTTCTTTTCAAAGAAAAGCTGAATATTATACAGTTCTTTCGCCTGATAAGGAAGCTTAACGGTTCTTCCGCTTGGTTTTTCCATTTTAGAATCCATGAAAGTGGCGTTCAACTGCGTTCCGAAATATTGAAGAAAACCGGGTAAGAAGTCAAATCTTTTGGTAATTCCTAATTCAATACCGCCGAGCCAAGCCGCTTTTCCGTTGTTTGGAGCGGTAAATTGTACGCCGTTCATTCCGTTATAATTTCCGATAAAAGAATCCTGGAAAATTGGATCTGTAATTGATTTATAGAAAACTCCACCACTCAAAATCCCTACATTTGAGAAATAATATTCTCCCATCAAATCGAAGTTTAAAGAATAGGTCGGATTCAAATTCGGATTTCCACCTTTGAATTCATTGTCTGCTTCAATATAAGTTCCACCCGGCGTTAAGTCTCCAAAATTTGGTCTTGAAAATGTTCTTGTCGCAGCAAAACGTAAATTCGTTTTGTCATTCAAAGCATATTTTACGTGGATCATTGGTAAAACTGCTAAATAATTTTTAGTATTTTCAACCGGAGTCAACACATTATCAATCACATTATAGCCTTTCACTTTTGTATGCGTGTTTGACAATCTGATTCCACCTAAAATGGTGATTTTTTCATTCAGTTTATAGGTTCCCATTCCGTAGGCATCGGCGTGTTTTTCAAAAACATCGAAGTTTCTTCCCAACGCTTTGTTGTATTCCAACGCTTCAGAATCGGTAGGATTAATCTTTAAATTTCCATTATTTTGAAACCAAAACTGATTCATTCCTTCCGTCGACAAAACCGGCCCGAACGTATTTCCGATATGAGCATTCATTTCACTCAAATATTTTGATCCATTCGCCTGAGCCGTGATGTATTGCGACATATCCGATAAAAGTGGCGCGGTTCCGTTTGTCCAATTGTAGAAAATATCTGAAAATCTGGCATTTCTTTCTTTGTCACGATATTTAAAACCATATTTCAAGGTCAAATTATCCGAAATATTGATTTCATGATTGAAAGCCGCCACAATTTTATCCTTTTCTTCCACAAAAACTTTGTAAAATTCAAGATCGGTAAATCTCATCTGCGAAGCATCCATTTTGAAATTCGGATCGCTATAAAAACCAAATAACTGATCTGCATTTTTGTAGTCTAATTTTCCGCCATCTGCTTTCCAATAAGCTCTCGGGCCATTTCCGTGATCTGAAATATAATCAGGATTAATACCAACTCCGGACTGCGTATATTTTATGACATAATAAGAATTGTTGGCTTTATCAGGAATATTTCCGTACTTGAAACGGTTGTCGTAATATGATAAATCCCAATCGATTTTTCCTTTACTTAAATTGTGAATTCCACCTAATGAAATGGAAGTCAGCTCTGTAATTAAAAGATTATGAATGTTTTGTAATTCAACTCTTGCCGTATTATTTGCCGAACTTAATTTATCAAATCGAACTCTGTGTTTGTAATGCGTTTCATCATCGGAAAGCGTTCCGTACATTCCTTTTAAATACAACGTACTCTTCGGCGACAAAACATATTCGAAAGCGGTATTAATTCCCGTTGTTTTTCTAACTCCATTATAATCACGAAGTTCCAATCGAAAAACGCCTTGATCACCACTCCTTCTCGCTTCGAAATTATCCGTCGACCAATTTCTGATAAAGTGTGCAAAATTGATCAAATAACCGAACTTTTTATCTTTCGTTCTTCCGCCATACATCAATCCTATATTATAAACACCTTTGTCGGCTTTTGCATTGTAGCCGCTTCCCAATGTAGCTTTAAACTCCGTTTTCATCAGTGGAGTTTTGTTGATAAAATTCACGCCACCTCCGATTCCATCGGCTTCCATGTCGGGTGTAAAAGATTTATTGACATGAACATATGAGATCAATTCTGTCGGAAAAAAGTCGAATGCAGTTGCTCTCGAAGTCGTTTCTTCTTCTGCGGTTGGAAGTCGGTTTCCGTTGATCGTGGTTGATGCCCAAAACGGTGGAAGCCCTCTCAGAGAAACAAATCGTCCTTCTCCCTGATCTCTTTCAATTGAAACGCCCTGAACTCGTTGAACGGTTTCGGCTGCGTTTCTATCCGGTAATTTCCCGATTCCGTCTGAGGCGATGACATTGGAAATATTGACTGCATTTTTTTGAAGGTTTAAAGCTTTTGCTTCCGTATTTCTCAAACTTCCGGTCACCACAACTTCATCGATACTTTTTTGTTTTTGAGATAATTTTAAAACTCCTAAATCTACCGTCTCTCCAGATTTTACATCAACATTAACAATTGAAGTTTCGTATCCTATATAGCTTATTTGTAGATTATATTGACCTTCTTTAATATCATTGATGGTAAATTTTCCCTCACCATCCGTCACAACATTTTTCGATGAACCTTTTATCTTGATCGACGCGCCAGGAAGCAGTTGGCTGTCATCGAGAACAGTTCCTATAATTAATTGTTTTTGCGCCGAAACAAATACGATCAGGCAAATAAAAACAAGGGTTAGTACTTTTTCGGTTATTGTTTTCATTTTTACATATATTAAATTTTTATTGCAAATCAAGTCAATAATTTTAATATATGTAATTATTTTATATTAAGTAATGATTAATAAATCAGACAAAATTGTTAAGTCAAGTTTATATCAAATCAATATTTTAAATTTAATAAAATAGCGAAATAAAGCCGTTAAAATGGCTATTTAAAAGATTAATATAAATAAGAAAGGGATGATTATATTCTATTAATCATCAATGAATTCAGTAATCGGGATTAACAGAGTGTTAATTTTAAAGTTGCAAAAAACACCAAAAGTTGAATATTTGTAAACTTTTTAATGAAAATCGATTAGAATTGAGAAATTAAATAACGTAAGAAAGTGATAAAAAATTACTGAAAATTTTACTTCAAATAAACATTTATCCTGAGTAAAAATAAAGAACCAACATGATACAACTTTCTTTGCTGATACTTACAGGAACGTGTGGAAATTTTCCGTTAAAATATAAAGAATCGCCTTCTTTTAAAATCACTTCTTCGTTATCGATGATATATTTTACTTCACCTTTCAGAATATACTTGAATTCCCAAGCATCTGTGATTACTTTTTCTCTTTTAGAATTTGGTTCCAGCGTCAATAAAACCGCTTCAAATCCCAACGAATGCAAACTTTTGCTGAAAATATGCATGTATTTAAAACCTTCAGCCTCCACTTCTTTTTCGATAAGTTGCTGATTTTCTTTTGGTAAATGAATAAATTTTGAGTTTGATTTTTTCTCAACACCTTCAAAAAAGAAACTTGCATCGATATCCAGAGACTGAATTAATTCCAACAAAACAGGAAGCGAAGGAATCGTTCTTCCGTTCTCAATTCGGGAAACCAAGCCATTGCTCACATTCGCTCTGAAAGCCAGTTCGTTAATGGTTAAATTATTTTTTTTTCTAATATCTTTTAATCTTTTTCCGATGCCTATTAAAAAATCATTCATATTATTTACAATTTAACCTAAATTATTTTCGCCATTTTTAGTTGTAACAAATGTAACATTATTCCAGGGAGTTTTTGTAAACTTTAAGTCAATTATCCTTATTTTTAAGCATCAATAAATAAAAATTAATGTTTTTAATTTCACCAAACTCTCTCCTATTATTTTTCTGTGTGATTTTTTTACTGTCATGCAACAAATCTGATCAAAAAGATATGAAAACCAATCCTGTTGTTTATTTTGAAATTCCTGTAACCGATCTCAAGCGTGCAGAAAAATTTTATACTCACGTTTTTAATTTCACATTTGAATCTGAAATTATTGACCATTATGAAATGGCATTATTTCCGTTTTCAAACGAGAATAGCGGAATAACAGGCGCTTTAGCGAAAGGTGATGTTTATAAACCAACAAAAGACGGTGTAATTATTTACTTCAAAACAGATAATATCAATGAAAAACTAACTTCTGTTGTAAAAAATGGCGGAAAAGTTTTATACCCGAAAACAATTAATGAAAAATACGGATTTGCCGTTGCCGAATTTGAAGATTCTGAAGGAAATAGAATTGCATTGCACGAAAGCATCGATTAAATCTTGAAAAATATTTCTTATAAATTACAGAATTAGATACATTCATTTTGCAATCTTAATTAATCACTTAACATTATTTCCCAAAATATTATAAGTTACAGAAAACGAACCTTAAAAATCATTTTTTAACTATTTATTATTTAAATTTGAACATATAATTCAATACTCATTGATAAAAAACACAATAAAAATGAAACAATTATTTTCGGTACTTGCTATTGCTTTAATCGTGAACTTTGCAAGCGCACAAAAAAGCTCAGATCGGGATTTGATCACAAAAATTAATGCTGAAGTAGAAAAAGCAGAACATAAACAGATTTACAAAGAAAAAGCCTGGGGCGGTAATTTTGAAAAAACAGATGTTTATTATGTAAATAATACGCCTATTTTGATTGTAAAAGAGGAAAAGCAAGACGTAAAATCGATCAACCAATCCAGTAACGGAGGAAATTCTAACATCAATAAAACCGTTTCTGCTAAATTTTATATTAAAAACTGGGCAGAAAATCAGTTCGTGAGAGTAGGCGAGATTAAAAATAATAAAGAAAAATCTGCTATGCCTTCAGAATTTGCTTTTAATTACGATAAAAAAGCAATTGATAATTTAATTTCAAAATAAAATATAATTGGTAAATATATTTTACTCCAATATGTATTTATTGGAGTAAAATATTATGCGTTAATTAATAATAACTTTTAAACATATTCTATTTTTCTTTAACTTAGTTTAGAAAATCGCTTGTGACTTTAGAATAAATAAGCTTTCAAAACTATGTCTGAAGAACTGTATTTTATAAAATTCAATCCTGTTGTTGCAAAAATAAATTTATATAATAAGCTTTGCCGCGAGGAAAAAGCAGTGCTCGGTTTTCTTGAATCAGATTCAAAAACAAGTCTGGAACTTATTAAAAATAAAGTTCAGGGAGGCATTCACAGTCTTTCAAAAGAAGAATTGATGAGTTTGTTTTCTTGGTTGAATAATCAATGTAATGCAAATCAAGAAGAGTTAAAAATACAGCTTTTCACAAACGGAATAGAACTTTTTTATGAAATATCAGAAGCAGATCAAATACATGATTTTCAGCAGATTATTTCTGATTATGAAAAAATTTCTCAAACCAATTTAAATTTCATTATCAATTCGGAAAATTTTAATCAATTTCTTATTTATGGAATATTTTTTTCCAATTTAGCTAGTAAACAGAATACAGAAGAAAATGTTTGCTATAATTTTCTGAAATCAGATTATGCTAATTTGTATTCACTTGCAGAAGAGCAATTCCATAAAAATAATTTGGAAGTTAATCTAAATATCAATAAATATTTCTCAGATTTATATGATCTCACCAAATACTATAAAGGATCTGTTATTAAACTTCATCATTTTTAAATGTTGAATTTAAACTAATTTTGGCTCTTTTTAGATTTTAAATTATGGAAAAGAATTTTCATGAAATTGCTCGAAAATACATACATGAAAAAGTAGGTGAAGATTTTGATATATCGCCAGATGAACTGACAGATCTCGATGATATTTTCTGTTTTTATTATCAATCTAAAAAATTTCTGGAGACTGGAGACCATCGCTATATGTCTGTAGGAATTGGTCCGCAACTGCTTATAAAGTCTGACGAACGAATTATTAGCTTACCGCCCTCTTATACGTATGATGCAGCAATCCGGGAGGTGCGAAAAAAACTTCAGATTGAAAAAATAATTCAAACAAAATGTCCCAATTATAACTATTGGCACGATAACTACATTCTTATCATTCAAAAAATATATAGTGAACCTAAATTGATTTCAATCTTAAGAGATTATCGGGTAAGTTATATTGTTCCTGAAGTTATTGGTCATTCTATTCATCGTGTGGGAAAACCGTATCAGAAAAGTGAATTAATTAAAAGATTTAAACATCTGCCCGCAGAATTCAATACTTTGTATGGGCTTTTTTCTAATATTTTAATGGAATTAATTGAATCTTTTTGCTGCGAATTCAGCATTCAGCCAAAAGAAATAAAAAGATATTCTTCTAATACAACAAACGCCTCTGAAGATGATTATAAAATTATTTGGTAGGCTTATTTAGAAAAACCTATCTTTGCAACGCAATGAAGCACTTAAACAACATATTACGTCTTCCATTCTTCACTGAGTATTACGCTCCGAGCTATCGTTCGGGAAGACTTTCTATGGATATCATTCAGTAAAAAATTTTCTAATATAACATAGAGCCCGAACAGTATTGTTCGGGCTTTTTTATGCAAAAAATTCAACAAAATGAAAAACGTATTACAAGAAAATGTAGAAATAATTCTACCGGAAAATGGTTTGGAACAAAAATTAAAACAAGCCGAAGAAGAAAACAGAAAATTAATCATCAAACTTGGTTTTGATCCTACCGCTCCGGATTTACATCTGGGACACGCCGTTGTTTTGAAAAAACTCAAACAATTTCAAGATATGGGACATCAAATTGTTATCGTGGTTGGAAGTTTCACTGCAAGAATTGGTGATCCTACCGGAAAAAACAAAGCAAGAAAACCTTTAAGTATTGAAGATGTTCAGCATAATGCCGAAACTTATATTAATCAGCTTTCAAAAGTAATTGATGTAAACAAAACAAAAATAGTTTTCAATTCTGAATGGCTGGATGCTTTATCTTTTTCAGAAGTTATTCAGCTGATGTCTAAAGTTACTATTGCCCAATTGATGCACCGAAATGATTTTAATAAAAGGTTCACTGAAAATATGCCAATCGCCATGCACGAGCTTGTTTACCCAATTTTACAAGGTTTTGATTCGGTAAAAATTGCCTGTGATATTGAAATGGGCGGAACCGATCAGCTTTTTAACTGCACCATGGGAAGACAGTTACAGGAAGTTCACCAAATGTCGCCACAAATCGTGATGTGTATGCCTCTGTTAAAAGGACTTGACGGCAAAGAAAAAATGAGTAAATCATTAAACAATATCATCGGATTAACAGATGAGCCGAATGAAATGTTTGGAAAAACAATGTCAATTCCGGATAGTTTGATTGATGAATTTATTGATTTGACAACCGATTTTCAAAATGAAGAAAAGAAAAATTTAAAGCAAAGAATTAAAAACGGTGAAAATCCGATGAATATAAAAAAGCAGATCGCTAAAAGTATCATCACTCAATATCATGATGCGGAATCTGCAGAGCGTGCGGAACATTTTTTTGTGAATCAGTTTCAGAATAAAATATTTGAAGAAAAAAGTTTTGAACCAGTTTCTATTCATTCATTACATCTCCTTCAACAGACGACGACATTGTTAGAACTTTGCCATCAATTAAAAAATGATGAGAGTAAAACATTTATGAGAAAATTAATTGAAAGTGGTGGAATTCAGATTAATAATATCAAGAAAAATAATCCAAATGAAGAAATTGAATTAGTTTCCGAAACAAAAATTAAAATAGGAAAAAGAAGCTTTTTTGAACTTATTTAAATATAAAACCGATATATTCGCTTAGATAAATAGTTTATAAATCTTTAAGAATATTTTTAAAAATCATGGATTTTATACATCTTCAATTGAGAAAAGCAACACAAAATGACATCGATTTTCTGCTGGATTTAAGAACTAAAACCATGAATGAACATCTTGAAAGCTCAGGTTTTCCAATTGACAAAGATTCTCATCTCAAAAGAATACGGTATGAATTTGAAACCGCTAAAATCATAATGTATCGAAAAGAAGATATCGGATTGCTAAAAGTAAAATATGGAAAAGATGAAATTGAACTTATTCAGCTTCAGATTCATCCAGATTTTCAGGGTAAAGGTTTTGGAAAGCATATTTTAGAAATGATTATTGAGGAATCTTTGTTTTCTGAAATTCCTATTTATTTGAGTGTTTTAAAAACCAATCCAGCACAGAAACTTTATACTCGCCTAGGTTTTATAACCATTGAAGAAAATGAACATTCTTTTACGATGAAGTTTTCTAAATATAACTTTGTCAAAGTTTAGAACTTTGACAAAGTTGATTTGTTAAGAGTATTTCTTGAGAATATCCACAAAATTATCCGTTGTGTGCGGCTCTCCGATTGCACGGAATTTCCAGTCGCCATTATGACGATAAGCTTCCGCAAAAACCATGGAACATTTTCCGTTCATGCTAGCATCGCCCGAAAGACTGAATTTGGTAATTTCTTTTCCTTTTGCATCTACCGCGCGAATGAAAGCATTTTCAATCATTCCGAAATGCTGATTATTTTTAGTCCCTTGATAAATAGAAACAATAAAAACAATCTTCTGATATTTTTCATCCAGCTGATCCAATTTTACGATGATTTGCTCATCATCACCATCGCCCGCACCGGTTCTGTTATCTCCTGTAAGCCAAACATGACCACTCGGATGCTGCATCGAGTTGAAATAAACCACATCTCCCTGATACAACCTGATCTGTCGACCGTTTGAAGTGATCGATTTTCCTTTGTTAACCACTTTGCCGTTGGCATCCAATAAAAATGCAATAGCATCAAGATCATATTCCGCAGCTTCTTTACCAAATATTTTTCCGAAAAAACCACCTTGTTTTCGAACATCCCAACCCAAACCAATGGTTACTTTTGAGAGATCGTATATACTTTCGCCACGATCATTCTTCCTCAGATTAATCGTTTGTCCTTTCTGTAAATTAATTGCCATATTATTTTATGATTTGTCCTTTATAATATTTCTCAAGGAAAAACCCAAGATCTGCTCGGTAGCCGATTCCTGAAGCCTCAAACTTCCAACCGCCATTTCTTTTATACAATCTTCCGAATTCGATTCCGGTTTCTATAGAGAAATCTTCATCAAGCTCATATTTTGCAATTTCCTGATTCGTTGCATTATCAACAACTCTGATGTATGAATTTCTTACTTGTCCGAAATTTTGTTTTTTCCTTTCAAAATCTTCAATCGTAACTACGAAAAGTATCTCTTGGACTCTGGAATCTACCTTCTCCAAATCTACAATGATCGCTTCATCATCGTCTCCGTCGCTGCTTTTACCGTTCGGATCGTCTCCTGTATGCGTTAAAGCGCCATCCGGAGATTGCAAATTATTATAAAAAATAAAATATTCTTCACTTACCAGTTTTCTGTCTGCATCCACCATAATAGCAGAGGCATCCAGATCAAAATCAAGACCTGTACCTTCATTGGGATCCCAGCCCAGCCCGATCGTCATTTTTGTAAGTCCTAATTCAATCTTTTGTCCTTTCTGTAAATTAATCGCCATAGTGTTAAAACTTATTTTTCCTTTAAGATAGATGTGATTTATGAATTGACCAAATTTATCGATTAAAAAACGCTTAAAATTACGGTTTCGCGTAAAAATCATTTAAAATTTTCAGAAAACGAAAAGGTTCGACAAATTGCCGAACCTTTTACATTTTATAATAAAATATATTTAATCTTCTTTTTTGGAAACAATTTCATTTCTTGCTTTCGCCAACATCGGAATTGAAATAAGCCCCATGACAAGCATAATAACAATTTGCATAGGCAATGATATAAAAGAATAGGTTAACCCGATTTCTCCGCCTAATTCTCCGCTTTTTCCCATCGAAATAAACAAAGCCATGAAGCCATATTTCATCGCCAGATTAAAAGCTCCAATTCCGCCACTTGCCGGGATCATCATTCCTAATGTTCCGACAACAATAATTAGAAAACCATCTGCAAAAGTAAAATCGGAAGTTTCCGGTAAAGCAAAACACACCAAATAAGCCGCAAAATAATACGAAAGCCAAATCCCTATAGTATAAAGTATGAATTTACCTTTTTGTTTTAATTTAAAAATTGAAGTTAATCCCTGAAAAATTCCATCAATAAAATTGATGATCTTTCCTAAGAACGGAACATTCGCCAATTTCTTTTTAAAAGTAAAAAATACAATTGTTCCTAGAACTAAAATTCCCAGAACAAGCAATATTTTGTTTGGATTAATATCTAAACCTGAACTTTTATAAAACGAAATAATAGCTTCATACTTAAAAATCAAGGTCAATCCTAAAAAAGCAACCATGCAAACCAGGTCTACTACCCTTTCAAGGATAATTGTTCCGAAAGATTTATCAACAGGAACTTTTTCTACACCATACAATGCCGTTGCTCTAGCCACTTCCCCACTTCTAGGAATGGTAAGATTCATTAAATATCCGAATGACAGCGACCATAACGAGTTTGAATTTGAAATGGAGTGCCCCATCGGTTCCAGCATCAGATTCCAACGAATTGCTCTGAACCAGTACGCCGCCACCCCAAAACATGCCGCAAACAAAACCCAAAGGTAATTTGCCTTTGCCAAAGATTTTTGGATCACTTTGAAATCAAGCCCTCTTAGAGCTAGCCATAAAAAAAAGCCTGCACAAGCAAGCGATATTACTATGGTTACAATTGATTTTATTGGATTCGATTTTTTATTCTCCATGAATTTAGGTCAAAAGATTTGTTTTTTCATCCGGGAAAACAATTTTTGGCTGGAAGGTGTGCGCTTCTTCAGGAGTCATCTGTGCATACGCAATAATAATGATGATATCATCCCTCTGAACTTTTCTGGCAGCCGGCCCGTTCAGGCAAACCTCACCAGATTTTCTCTTTCCTTTAATAACGTAGGTGTCGAAACGCTCCCCGTTATTTACATTTACAATATAAACGCGCTCTCCCACTACCAGTCCGGCAGCTTCAATAAGCTCTTCATCTATCGTAATACTCCCAATATAATTAAGGTCTGAAGCCGTAACCCTTACCCTGTGAATCTTAGACTTAAAAACTTCTATTAACATGGTGCAAATTTATTAATAATAATTTATAAATAGCACTTTTAGAATCATTTTAAAACACACAGATACACAGCGGTTTAATTTTATTATCATCATTTTTTTTGATTTTTACTTGCACATTCTACAAGCATATCTGCAAAAATATTAATAGTTGATACAAAATTCACGATTTAATAAATGCAAGAAATAATTAATAAAAATTCATAAAGTCAATACACATAAGCATTTGGCATGATTTTAGTAACGTGTAACCTAGATTTTTCGTAAAAAGTCAAATTATCATATTTTAACTATTTTCACCTAAAATCAAAAAAATAACACATATTTTTATAAAAAAATTGCACAATTAGAAAATAGTATTATATTTGCTATAATTACGAACTAACTTTAATATTAAAAATTATGAACAAGTCTGAATTAATCGACGCAATCGCAAAAGATGCAGGTATCACTAAAGTTGCTGCCAAAGCTGCACTAGAATCTTTCATTTCTAACGTTACTACTACTCTTAAGAAAAAAGATGGTAAAGTATCTTTAGTAGGTTTCGGAACTTTCTCAGTAGCTGAGAGAGCGGCAAGACAAGGTATCAACCCTGCAACTAAAAAGCCAATTAATATCGAAGCTAAGACAGTTGCTAAATTCAAAGCTGGAGCAGATCTATCTACTGCTGTTGCTACTGCTAATGCACCTGCTGCTGGTAAAAAGAAAAAATAATCTTTTCAGATTAAAGAAAAAATTGAAACCCTCATCTTTTGGTGAGGGTTTTGTTTTTATCGTAAAAGCTTAAAAATTTGAACTTTAAATATTAGATGTTATGGAGCTAAACGGGAAATCTTCCAATCCAGATCATCTAATGTATACACAATTCTGTCGTGAAGCCTATTTGGTCTACCTTGCCAAAATTCAATTTCATAAGGTTTTGCGATGTATCCGCCCCAATTTTCAGGTCTTGGAACTTCAGAATTTTCGTATGTTTTTTCTAAGTCTTTTAATTTTTCTTCCAAAAACTCTTTATTCGGAATCACCTGACTTTGCGGAGAAACAGCCGCTCCCAGCTGACTTCCTTTTGGTCTTGAATGAAAATATCCATCGCTTAAATTCTCTGCAATACGCTCTAAATTAGCTTTAATAATAATCTGTCTTTCCAGATTTGGCCAGAAAAAGTGAAGACAAGCCGTATGATTTTTTTCTATCGCCTTTCCTTTTTTGCTGTCATAGTTGGTATAAAAAATAAAACCTTCGTGAGTATAAGCCTTTAAAAGCACCATTCTCGTTCGCGGACAACCGTCTTCTTCTACCGTAGAAATCGCCATTGCATTCGCTTCATAAATATTAGGATTTTCGCTGGCTTCCAAAAACCAATCTCTGAATTGTTCGATGGGGTTTTGTTTTATCTCACTTTCAATAAGTTGGGATTTATCATACACTTTTCTTTTGTCGTGCAGGTTTTCCATAAATATTTTTTATTAAATTTGAGTATGAATTACTCTTACAAAGGTAAAATATTAATTTCCACACCCGACATTTCCGGCGATATTTTTTCTCGATCTGTCGTCTTGGTTATTGAGCATAACGAGCACGGTGCATTTGGTTTAATATTAAATAAAAAGAACGGCCAAATGAGCAGTAAATTCAAAAATTTCTTTGATTTTAAAATTGAAGTATACGACGGCGGCCCTGTGGAAAACGACAAGGTTTTCTTTATTGTAAAAGGGAAAAAAGTAACCGAAGTTTATACCGAAATCACCAATGAATTTTATTTAACAGAAGACATTGAAAATATCATCAGCGCGGTTTTAAGTAATGAATTGAATATTAATGATGTTAAAATCTTTTCAGGATATTCTGGATGGGGTGCTATGCAGCTTGATACGGAAGTTCAACGCAAGATGTGGACGGTGGTAGATGTTTATAATTTAGACTATACTTTACCCAATGACCAGACCCTTTGGAAGTCTATTATGCAGAATTTAGGCGGGGAATATCTTTTGTGGGCGAACTCTCCTGAAGATATTTCGTTGAATTAATCGATTAACCTATTCAATTGAATTCATTTTAAAATTTTAACAAAATTTAAGATTCCGTTAACCAATTTTTAAAGAATAATTCACGTTATTTGATAAACCAAAATTCAAACAAAAATGAAAGGACTAAAGCTTCTTATTCAACAAATTTTTTCCAGACCATCTTTGAACCTTCAGCCGGTTTACGTTAAACGTAATAATATATTTAAAAAGTAATAAAAAAATCGTGAAGAATAATTTTCACGATTCAAAATACAAATTCTGATTTTTCAGAATAAAACCCGGTAAAGGACTTTTGGAACTTTGTTGTTTACCGGGTTTGTCAATTATTTTAAAAACTTTTCTTCCAATTTTCCACCATTTCTGTAAATCGGGAATTCTCGAAAGTCTTGTTTCTTATTTTACCTACAGAAAATATGCCTTTCTCGTCAGAAATTAATAAAATTTCTTCTGCTTTTTGAGATTCAAATGCAATAATCTCGTGTTCCTGGATATCTGCCAGTTTATTTTTATGTAAAAAAGTGACGAAATTTTCCATTAAAGGCGAAATGTATGCTCCTTCTGTTTGCTTCGGAACTTTAATAACATCACCTTCTAAAAATAAAAGATTTCCAAAAGTGGTACGTGCGATCCTTTTATTTGGATTCAACAAAATAACATCATCCAGGTCATTTTCCTGTGCATAAATTCCTCCGTAAATATTTTCCGGACAATGAACCCTGATATTGCTTAAAAGGTTATTATTAACGTTAATTTCTTTAATTAAATCCAATTCCAAGGCTCTTGAATGAACCGTTAAAACATCACCCATTTCTAAAACTTCGTAGAAATATGAAATTGATGATTTTGCCCGCGTTAATTCATCATTATTTCTATAAACCTGAAAATTGATGATCCCGTTCTGAATTCCTTTTCCTTCAATAATATCATTCTGAAAAAGCGACTGAAAAAACTCCAGCGTATACGTTAACGGAATATTCATTCTCATCTTTCTCATGGAAGCCATCAGAAAGAAATAGCATTCTTCATCCATAATCAGTTTGCCTTCTCTTACAAAGAAAGAAACCTTTACCGCGTCTCCAAAAAGAAACGCTCTGTTTTTCACATGTAATTCGCCAGATGTAAAATATTGATTTTCCAATTTTTGATGTGATTTATTTATAAAAAAATAATGAACGATAAATCGTTCATCAGTTTTATCATTTTAGTACAGCATACGCATTATGCAGCACCTAATTTAATTCTAAGGTTTTCGATAAGGTTTTCCCAATACATTGCGTTTTCGTTCTCGTCTCCTTCTTCACAAAAATCTGTAATATTAAGGGCAAGATCTTCTGTAATGTCGTCTATTACGATCGTCATTTCAAAGAAATTTTTCGTTCCTTCGTCTTCTTCCCATCTGAAACGCACGAAACCTTCAGGCTTATACCTAATCAAAGTAGCCTTCTCCGCAGCGCTTCCGCCCCAGCTAAAAAAGAAGTCATCGCCTTTCTCTGTTACCTCATCCGCAAACCATTCAGACAATCCTTCTGCCGTTGCCAGATATTCATACAAAATCTCTGATAAACAGTGCATTGGAAACTCGTAATGGACTTTATGTTTCGCCATATAATCTTTGTTTTAATCGTCCCGCAATATATAAATTAATTTTTTTATTACACAAAAATGTATTTACTTTTTTATATAATCTTTATGATATTTATCAGAGATTTTTAAATAAGCGTTTAATATCGTTTTTAACAGATTAACTCTACTTTTTACCACAAAAAACTCTTCAGATTGAAGAGTTTCGTATATTAATTTTCGTTTAAAACGTCGATAATGATCTTACAGCCTTCACGAATTTCATCTAAAGAAAGCGTAAGTGGTGGAGAAATTCTCAGATATTCGTTTCGGTATAATTGCCAGAAAAGAATCAACCCTTTATCCATACATTTTTTAGCAACATCCAGCGTATATTCCGGGGAACCTAGATTTACAGCAAGCATTAAACCCATTCCGTTGATATTTTTAATTTTCGGATGAACCAACAATTCTCGGAATAATTTTTCTTTTTCTTCCACTTCATTCATCAAACCGCTTTCCAATACTTCTTTTAAAGTGGCGTAACTTGAAGCTGCAATCAAAGGATTTCCGCCGAAAGTGGTGATGTGACCTAATTTCGGAGAATGTGCCAACGTTCCCATAATCTCTTTTGAACTCATAAAAGCGCCCACAGGAACGCCGCCGCCCATACCTTTGCCCATCACGAGAATATCAGGAACGATTCCGAAATGTTGAAAAGAGAATAATTTTCCCGTTCTTCCGAATCCTGGTTGAATTTCATCCAAAATCAATAATGCACCGACTTCTTCACATCTCCTTTTTAGTTTAATTAAATAGTTCTTATCCGGAACTAAAAATCCGGCCGCTCCCTGAATGGTTTCAAGAATAACACAAGCAGTTTTCTCGGTAATTTTATCGAAATCATTTTCATTATTAAATTCAATAAAAGAAACCATCGGCAATAAAGGGCGGAATTCTCTTTTGTGCGTTTCGTTTCCCGAAACACTTAGAGCTCCATGCGTATTTCCGTGATAAGAATCTTTGAAAGAAACAATTTCTTCTCTTCCTGTATATCTTTTAGCAAGCTTTAAACTTCCGTCGATAGCTTCTGCTCCACTGTTTACCAAATAAGTAATTTCCAAAGGATCTGGCGTCGCTTCTGCCAGCAATTTACATAAAGCAACAGGTTTTTCCTGAGCATACTCGCCATACACCATCACATGAAGATATTTATCCGCCTGCTCTTTAATTGCATTTACAATTTTCGGATGAGAATGCCCCAATGTATTCGCGGAAACTCCGGCAACGAAATCCAAATACTTCTTTCCGTCTTTGCCATAAATATAGCTTCCCTCTGCTCTTTCAACCTCGAAGCCAGCTGCAAACTTTGTCGTTTGAGCCTGATATGTAAAAAAATCTTTTTGCATTTGAGAAATATTTTAAAAGAAACTTAAACTTCTTCTTTAGAACTTTTCTTTATCTTAATTTTAGATGTATTGTTATAATCAAAATCAGAAAGATCCTGTAGATCATTTTCCACTTTTAATTTCCAATTCTCTACTTTATGAGCATCAATGCCATAACCCGTTTCTTCATTCATTATGGCTTGAGTTTTCATATATTCAGCCGTTAGATTATTAAACATTTCTTCGGCATGATCAAAACCTTTCCAAAGTTTATTTTTATGAATAAGAAGCTCTTTACGCATTTTTCTAGCATACACTTCACAGAGGTCAAAATTTAACTGCTGATAATCTAGCAAAGCAGGAATATCTTGTGCATCTGGATTAAAAGATGATGCATTACTGGAAAACTTATTGATAATATTTTTATTAAAATTAGCATTAAAAACGCTAAAGCCTCTTAGATGATAAGAAAAGCTGATAGAAGATTTCACGTGTACATTAGGATCATGCGTTATCAACTTATAGTCTTCTTTTTGTAATTTTCTGTCTTTGCTCCACAGAAATTCATCCGGCTGTAAGAAGTTTTGCGAGAAAAATAACGCTGGAATCAATAAAAATAACATTAATATTTTCTTCATTATTATTTTCTTGTTCTTTTTGGTTTCTTAGCTTCTTCTTTTGCTCTTTCTTTCTCTACCGCTTCCTGAGCCTGATTATAAAGCTCATCATCAGCCTGATATTTTACTTCTTCATTATTTGGCGTGTCTACGAGAATATCCTGCCATTTTCGGATTCGGTCTTTGGTATTCCAGTTGAAGTCGGGGAATTTTCTTTTGGAAGGTTCAATCTTACTCATAGGATAAGTGTCGGATGTTGCCCCAATACTACAAGAAATAATCTGCATCAGTTTTTCCTCAAAAAAAGCACCGATGATACCGCATGAAGTAAGAGAAATACCGATCCTTTCGTTTTCCTTTGTTTTTTCATTAAAATCGTCGGCATAGGTAATGGCTTGAGCATTTCCGATAACTTTGATTTCTTTGATATCATTATCCTGATAATAGGCATTCATGAATTTCCCTTTTACCTGATTGAATTCATCTTTCAATGTGAGAGAATCTACTTTGCTGATCGCAAAAGCATTTCCGATAACTCTTACAGAATCTAAATCTTCGGTTTCTGTGTTGAAATACGCTTCTACTTTATCGCCTGTCACCTGCTTTTCTCCACTCCACAAAATAGGATCTCTGTACATGTGAAGAATACCATCTGTTTCATTAAAAGCCAATGAATCTGCCCTTCCCTGGGCATTTGATTTATAAAATCTACCTTTTCTGAAAGCTCTCATGAAGCTTTTTTTCTTTGTAGGATCAAGAGAGTCCGGTTTTTGATAAGAAATAATTTTCACAGCCGAAAAGTAAATAGAATCTTTTTCGAGGATCTTTACCGCGTAAGGACTTTTGGTCATCATGGAAGAATCCTGCTTTTCATAGATTTCTCCGTAGCCGCCCTTCATGTATCTTTTTTCTTTAGGATCATCCAGCTTTACATTCCCGGTTGCTTTTCCGAAACCCGATAACTGATTAAAATACATATCATCACCTGTCAGAATTTTATCATTGTAATGAATTCTCGAGTTTTTATTCAGGAAAGCTTCCTTTGTATTCATTTTGTATGTACCTCGTTCGGTATACACATAATTTTTAGGATTTTGCCTGTTGGTAATGGTTGTAGGACCAAAGAAATCGGCAACCTTTGTATTTTGATTCTGTTTGATATTATCTCCTTCAATAATATAATCTTTGTTGTCAATTTTAACTTTTCCAACAAAATCAATCATTTTTGTATCTAAAAAATACGTGGCAGATTTGGTATACATCACATTCTGTCCATCAGAAATTGTACCTCCTGTATTAAAATAAGCCTGATTGGCAAGCCTGTCATAATACAGAGTTTCTGTTTTTATGGTCTGTTTAGGATCAGTAAGCACTACATTTTTTCTGGCGACCCCTTTTTGAGTATTTCCATCATACTCCATTTCGGCAGCTGTGATTACAGAACCGTCTGCATTTTGAAGTTTTGTATTCCCGATTGCCCTTACAAAGTTTTCTTCTTCATACATTACTACTTCATCAGCGGTAAGGATAGAACCTTTATGCTCAATTTTTACATTTCCCGTCAGATAACGGTTTCCATCGTATTTATTGGCATCTTTTTTAATCTCATCAGCATTAAGAATCTTCACCCTATCGCCCGCTTTAATCTGTTGCGGAGTAGGATTTTTAACCGGATTTTGCAAATAAGGATCTCGTTGCGCAGGCTTTTTTTGATCTTGCGCAAAAGTAATCGTTGAAATAAAAAGTAAGAGAACTAAAAACAGCCTCATTGGTTGGTTAGTCATTCTTAGTGCCATAAAAATATAGCGAATGGGAATCAATTTTTACGCCAAAAGCGTCTTCAATTGCCTCTTTAATTCCCTGGATTCTTGGGTCGCAAAACTCGATAATCTCTTCAATCTCTTTATCAGAATCTTTTTTGTAGATCACCAAATGGTCATGCTGTTTATCAAAATAAGATTTCTCGTAAGAAGAAGAAGTTAATGTTTTTTCACCAAACTGATGCTTACGGATTAAACCTGCATCAAGGAAAATTTCAATAGTATTGTAAATTGTTGCTTTAGAAACGTGATATTTTTTCTGCATCATCAGAAGATAAAGATCATCCACATTAAAGTGGTGATCCATATTATAAATTTCTTCTAATATCGTATATCTTTCGGGTGTATTCCTGAAACCTTTTTCTAGTAAATAGTTTCTAAGCACATCCTTAATTAAAGCTATATTTTTTTCTTTTTGTAAAGTATCCATTAAAAAAATTATCTACAAATTTATTGAATTTTATTTAAATAAATGTTAGACTGGTTTGTTAAAGGATCTTAACTATTATGTCTTATAAATCCTGACTGTTCAATTTTATTATCATAAACAGTAAGCTCTGTAATCGGCGCAGACTCCACCACCACGTTGTGAATCGTGACTCCCCAAGACTTGAAATCGTCACTTCCTATGTACTTCACAAAGTTGTAAATATTCAACGTAATCTTCTGTTTAACAGTTAAAAGTATATCGTTGATATAGGTGTTATCTATGATGACATATTTAAGATCTGGCGGAATATTATGCGCCCTCAAAGAAGGGTGGCTGCTTCTTGAAGGAATCGTTCCGTCTGCCATTAAATCTTTTAAAACCATGTTAAAATAATCGTTGATTCTTCTGTCAACTTTAAATCCTAGCAAGAAATTGATTTTATAAACTGTTCCCGGCAAAATTTCATCCACAGTATATTTAAAAGTATACGGATCTTCCTGATTGACAATACTTAAAATAAAATAATGATCTGCTCTTTTCGGTTGTTTTTTAATGATAGAATAAATAATTTTCGATTCTACCTCATCATTTCTTTTTGCTCTGCTCAGATAGGCTAAATTGGTACAATATTTCGGAATTGTTTCATCCAGCTTCATATCTTTAATGATGGAAACATATTTATCGATCTTCACATATTGTGTAAAGTTAGATTTTATCAATCGACCGTTATACCAAGCATACATACAAACCGCGATGAATCCGCCAAGAACCATTGTTAGCCAACCGCCATCCATAAACTTGATGACATTCGCATAAAAGAATCCGGATTCTAAAGCGATATATACTAAAGCAAAACCAAGTAAGAAAATTTTATTCACTCTTGTTCGGCTCAACCAGAAAAGTAAAAGTACCGTAGTCATTAACATCGTAATCGTGATGGTAAGACCATACGCAGCTTCCATTTTTTCTGATTTTTGGAAGAAAATTACAACTACGAAACAGAATGCCATTAATCCCCAATTGATTCTAGGAATATACATCTGCCCTTTTACCCCTGAAGGATATTCGATGTGTTGATTTGGCCAGAAAGAAATTGACATCGCCTCTGAGAACATGGTAAATGAACCTGTAATTACCGCCTGACTTGCAATAATTGCTGCAGCCGTTGCTAAAATTACTCCCGGCAAAACTGCCCATTCTGGCATAATTCCGAAGAAAGGATTTACTCCCTGATGTACCAAATGATAATTATCTAATAACCAAGCGCCCTGACCTAAATAATTAAGAATCAACATTAATTTAACAAAAATCCAGCTGATTCTGATATTTTTTGCACCGCAGTGCCCTAAATCTGAATATAATGCTTCCGCTCCCGTTGTACAAAGGAAAACCGCTCCCATAATTACAATCGCACTCGAAGAATGCGTAATCAGGTTATAAGCATAAATTGGGTTGAAGGCTCTGAAAATCTCCACATGATCGAAAATATGCACAGATCCGAAAATTCCCAGCACCAAAAACCATGTTACCATGACCGGCCCGAAGAATTTACCAATAGAAGCCGTTCCAAACTGTTGAACAACGAAAACGATGAAAAGAATAAATAAGGTAATTAAAACCACCGGCGTTTCCGGATTGTAGATTTTTAATCCTTCAATCGCAGACATCACCGTAAGTGAAGGCGTAATAACGCTATCGGCAACCAGCGTGGAAGCACCAATAATGGCGACCACATAGAGCCATTTTTTCTTTAACTTTTTAACCAAAGAATAAAGAGCCAGGATTCCTCCTTCCCCTTTGTTATCTGCACGAAGCGCAATGATCACATATTTCAATGTGGTCTGAAGCGTCAATGTCCAGATGATACAAGACAAAGCACCTTCGATATACTCATCGAATGGCATTGCTGCTCCGTCTTTTCGGGCATTCACAATTGCCTTCATTACGTAAAGCGGCGACGTACCAATATCCCCGAATACAATCCCTAGGGACACGATAACTCCTACAAATGAAAGTTTCTTAAGGTCAAAATGATGACCGCCTTCTGTAACTTCTGCCATATCAGCAATTTTAAATTTAAACGCGCAAATTTATACTAAATTTATGACCTCAAGAATTTTTCTTCATGAATATAATAAATGAAAAAACTTCCTTTCGGAAGTTTTTCTCTATAATCTTTAAAATTATTTTACGTACATCGCTTTTTTGATTTCCTCTTTTACTTTTTCAAGTTTTGGGAACCACTCTGCGAATAAGGCAGCTGAATAAGGTGCCGGTGCATCTGGAGTCGTAATTCTCTTGATAGGAGCATCTAAATAATCAAATGCTTTTTGCTGCACCATATATGTAATTTCTGAAGAGATTGAACCAAATGGCCAAGCTTCTTCTAAAATAACCAATCTGTTTGTTTTCTTTACTGATGCTAAAATAGTATCAAAATCTAGCGGACGAATCGTTCTAAGGTCGATAACTTCTACAGAGATACCTTCTTTCTCCATATCTTCAGCAGCCTGAATAGCCAACTTCATGATTTTTCCGAAAGATACCAATGTAACGTCTTTACCTTCTTTTTTGATTTCAGCTTTTCCGATTGGCAAGTAGTACTCTTCCTCAGGAATTTCCATCTTATCGCCATACATCTGCTCAGATTCCATAAAGATTACAGGATCGTTATCCTGAATAGAGCTTTTCAATAATCCTTTCGCGTCGTAAGGGTTTGAAGGAACTACTACTTTAAGCCCAGGAACGTTTGCGAACCAGTTTTCGAAAGCCTGAGAGTGTGTTGCACCCAACTGACCTGCAGAAGCTGTAGGCCCTCTGAATACGATAGGACAGTTCCACTGGCCACCACTCATTTGGCGGATCTTTGCCGCGTTATTAATAATTTGATCAATCCCCACTAACGAGAAATTGAATGTCATATACTCTACAATTGGTCTGTTACCGTTCATCGCAGCTCCTACAGCAATCCCTGTAAAACCAAGCTCAGCGATAGGTGTATCGATTACTCTCTTTGGACCAAATTCATCCAGCATTCCTTTTGAAGCCTTATATGCACCATTGTATTCTGCAACTTCCTCCCCCATTAAAAAAATGGATTCGTCTTTACGCATTTCCTCGCTCATTGCCTGTGCAATTACCTCACGAAAAGTATATTCTGCCATATTTATTTGAAAAATTTAGACTACAAAAATAGTGTTTTTTTATTATACACATAACAAAAAAGGCATCGCATTGACTGAGATACCTGTATTAATTTTAATTTAAATGAGAATTTATTCTGCTTTGCTTAATTCTCTGTAATTTTTTTTAAGGTCTGAAAGTATTTTACCGTACGTTTTTTTGTAAATCCAATACAAAAAATAGATAACCGCTGCAAGTATAAAAGCAAAAACGATATAATTTACCATTGTAAGATTTACTGTATCCGAATGAGTACCATTCTGCCCATCTTTCCAACCACGTATAAAATCGGAAGTATTATGTTTAAAGTTAATTAAACTATCAAAAATAATCAGAGCAAAAGAGATTCCGGCATATCCGAAAACAGTTTTTCTTAGATTTAAAATATTTTTCATTAAAGCTAAAGAACTCTCGCCTGATCTTATTTTATTAAACCAATAAATGATCAATCCGAAAAATATTGTAAATAATCCTATTCTTATAAAAGGAAATTCACCGTCAATATATCCATACGCCGACCAAATAATAACTTCAACCACTCCAATAATCAATAAAGTTTTCGTTACTGAAACCGATTGCTTTTTTATCATCCCGAGAATATCCTGATCTGAATACTCTTTAAAATCTTCGGTATTTTTATTCCAGTCGTTTTTTAATAATTCAAGTTCTTCCATATTATTTTGTGTTGAGTTGTTGTTTTAAATTATTTTTTGCTCTGTTCATTTTCACGCGAGCGTTTCCTTCTGTAATTCCGAGGATTTCACCAATCTCACGATAAGATTTATCTTCGAGATACATCATAATCAAAGCTTTTTCAATATCCGACAATGTATAAATCGCCTGGTACATTCTTTTCAGTTTATGTTCATCATCTTCATAGGTTTCGTATTCTATCCTTAAAGAAGAAACATCAATTGCTGTAGTGAGATCATTCTTTTTTGCTTTTTTAAATAATGTAATCGCCGTATTCAAAGCCACACGGTACATCCATGTAGAAAATTTAGCATCACCTTTAAAACCCGGAAAAGATTTCCAAAGCTGAATCGTGATCTCCTGAAAAAGATCTTCATGATCTTCTTTATTATCTGTATAAATTCTGCATACCTTATGTACAATCCGCTGATTTTCTTTCAGAAAAGCGATAAAGGTTTTTTCCAAATTTGAGTTCATATTGTATAAGTGTGTAGATTTTTTTTTCGTTACAGATTTTTCAAAACAAAAACGGCATCTCTTCCGAAATGCCGTCTGTAAAATTCTATTTTTAAACTTATTTAGTTCGCTTTTTCCCAAGTCTGGCTTCTGCCCATCAAAGAAATTCCTACATAACCTCTTACGTTCAGTTTGTCGCCATTTCTTGTAATCGTACACTTGTAAGTTTTACCTGATTTAGGATCTGTAATAGTTCCTCCGGTAAATTCGTCACCATCTTTTTTCAAACCTCTGATGATTTCCATGCCCAAAATTGGTTTTCCTTTTCTGTCGTCTTTACATTCCGTACAGTTAGGATTTGACGGTTTTATCAACAATTGAGAAATTTTCCCAAAATACTGATCTCCTTTTTTATAAATCTCTACAATAGATTTAGCCTGTTTCGTTTCATCATCTATTGTTTTCCATTTCCCTTCAATTTGAGCAAAAGACATTACTCCAAATAATGAAAGCATAAATGTTAATAATAATTTTCTCATATTCTTATAGTTTTAATTCAAATAAAATATTTCTGTTGTCTATTCTCCGCTAAAAATATAAATTAATTTTAAACAAACAAAAACTTTTATTATCCTGAGCATATATAACAATAGACGTACCACTTTTTTAATTCAAACACTTGCTAAACAGCGAAAGCTTTAATCTAATATTTGAATCAAATAAATCTTATCAAACTGCTCAGGACGCGTTTTAGGATTTAGAAATTTCAAGGAAAGTCTTGTAATTCTGTAATCATTTTCCTGCAAAATTATTTTATACTTTCTGCTTACTGATTGTAACGCGTCTTTATAAATCACGAAATAATCTCCCTTTTTTAACTTGTCAACATCCGTTCGTGGTGTATTTCTTTTGGTATAAAAATCAAAAGCCCATGACTCTGAACCTGTAGTTGCAAAAATTCTGTCTTTTGCAATCCTTTCATTATTTACACTTTGTGCCAATCGATAACTTCCCTGATATTGCGTAAGAACGGGATAAAATTGGGTATTCAGAAAAATATTAACTCCAATGGCAAAAACCAAAGACATAAAAACATATTTCTTAAACAGATTTTCTTTCTTGAAAATGATCATCATTAAATAAATGAAAATCAAAACCGCTACAATATACATTATTATATGATCAACACCAGTGAAGAAATACGTCAGCAAACCAACTCCTAATAAAGTTCCGAAGACCACCACTAATTGAATGATATATAAAACTTTAATCTTCTTCAACTGATTTCTTTTAAAAATATCAAATAAATAAGAAGCAGTAAAAACAGCGAGCACCGCTATCAAACCATTTAAATAATGTGGAAGCTTAAATTTCGAAGCTGAAAAAAGCAACATCACCAACCAAAATCCACCTAAGGTTAAAAATTCTACTCCTTCTGTTTTTCTGAATCTATTTTTAATGAAAAAAGCAGATTTTTCGAAAACACCAACATAAAAAGCCAAAGAAAATGGTAAAAAAGCCCATAATAAAGTATGGAAAAAGAAAGAGTAATCTGGACTCGTTTCTTCAAAGCCTGAAGCCGTTAGTCTGTTCACACTTTGATTGAATAAAATAAACCGAATTCCTTCTTCGCCAAACTGATGGTGATAAGCGTATAAAACAGGAATAATTCCTACAAAAAAGCTTAACGCGGCAATAATTATTTTAAAATTAAAGAACTTTTTCCATTCTCTTGAATATAATAAATAAGCAAAAACACAAAATCCGATGATTACAATTGCCATTAACCCCTTGGATGAAAAAGCAATCGCGGTTCCCAATCCAGCCAGAATTACATTCAGAATATTTTGAGTTTTAATGAATTTTATAAACTGCCACAAAGAAAAGATGATAAATCCTGTTAAAACAGCATCCGTTCTTACATCATGCGCTGAAAGGATAATCGTTTGCGCTGACAGAAAAATAAGCGAAGCCACACTTCCCATATTTTTGTTTTCATATAACTGTTCCGTGAGTTTTTTGGTTGAAAAAGCTCCTAAAGCTAAGCACAACAATGCCGGAATTCTGTACGCAATATGATTGATCCCAAACATTTTCATGGAAATGGCCGCCAGCCAAAAATGCATATGCGGTTTATCCAGATAAGGCGAATCTCCTTTCATAATGTTCAAAAAATCGTTCTCCAAAGCCATTCGCATCGCCATTGATGCATGTTGTGCAGAATCGTTCTCCATTAAAGGAATAAACAAACCCGATATATAAACTATTGAAAAACCGATATATAGAAATAAAATTTGACCTGGTGACAGCAGTTGATTTTGATTCATCTGAAAGATAGTTTTTTAGTATTTTTGCAAAAGCATTTCTATGCAAATTTAATAAATCAATATAAACTGAATGGATCATAATAAATTTTACTCTCTGGTAATCCCCATGTATAATGAAGAAGGTAATGCCGGACTACTTATCGATCGCATCCGTGAGGCCATGAATGGCTATAATTATGAATTGATTCTTATTGATGATAATTCAAAAGACGGCACTGTGAAAGAAATTAATGATAAAAATGATCCTAGTGTAGTTTTGATCCAGCTGAAAAAAAATTACGGACAAAGCTCCGCAATGATGGCGGGTTTTGATTATGCAACGGGCGATTATGTAATCACGTTGGACGGAGATTTACAGAATGACCCAAGCGATATTCCTGCAATGGTTGATCTTCTGGAAAGCGGAGATTACGATTTGATCGTCGGCAAACGCCAGAAGAGAAAAGATTCTTCTATCAGAACGATTCCTTCAAAAATTGCTAATTTCATTATTAAAAGATCAACAAAACTTAATATTTCAGATCAGGGTTGTGCTTTGAAAGTTTTCACTCAGGAAACGGCTAAAGATCTGAATTTATATGGTGAAAACCACCGTTTTATCAGTTTAATGGCACATCTTAACGGTGCCAGAATTGCTGAAATGCCGGTAAAACACCACGCAAGACAGTTTGGCGTTTCAAAATACGGAATGAACAGAACGTTCAAGGTAATCAACGATCTACTTCTGGTTTTGTTTAATCAAAAATACCTTTCAAAACCTATTTATCTTTTCGGAAACATCGGTTTGATAGCTTTTGTTTTAGGAATGTTAATCAACGCTTATCTTTTGGTGGTAAAATTAATGGGGCACGACATCGGCGGAAGACCTTTATTAATATTAGGTGTATTGTTGGCCTTCATCGGAATCCAGTTTTTCACCACCGGAATTATTATTGATATGTTGATGAAAACCTATTATGAATCTCAGAGCAAACGACCTTTCAATATCAGAAAAATAACAAATTTTGGAGAAATCAAAGCTTAAAAAACTTCTGATCAATGCGGTAAAAATTCTGGTCAGCGTTGCCTTATTGTATTTCGTTTTCAAAAAAATACCGTTTCGAGACGTTGCCCAACTTTGGTCGACTTTACATGTCGGGTACGTTATTTTGGCAGCAATTTTCTTTTTAGCATCACAGGTTTTATCCACCAAAAGACTTGAATTTTATTTCAATTCTAATGATTTCAACTTGAGCTTCAGAAGTAATTTGGAACTTTATTTTTTAGGAATGTTCTATAATTTTTTCATTCCCGGCGGAATTGGCGGCGATGCTTACAAAGTGTATATTCTGAATAAAAAATTCGGATGGGGCGCAAAAAAAATCACGTCTGCTCTTTTTAACGATCGATTGAGTGGCCTTTTAGCAATCTGTGTCCTGATTTTAGTTTCAGCAGCATTTTTGTTTGAAATACAATGGCTGGGGCTTATTATCGTTTTGCTGTTGGCAGGAATTGCATTTACCTATTTCCTAACCAAAAAATTATTTTCCACCTATACCGGAATTTTCTTTAAAACCTTTTCAATATCAATCATTATTCAGCTTTTACAGGTAATTTGCTTTATTTTGATCATGAAAGGCTTAGGAATGAATGATAATTTCACGATCTATACCGTTACCTTTTTAGGAAGCTCTGTATTGAGTCTCATCTCTTTTGCAGGAATCGGAGTACGAGAAATGCTGTTTCTTCAGGCTTCAAAATATTTTGATTTTAATGCTTCAATTTCGGTTTCAGCATCTTTACTTTTTACGGTAATTACCGCATTTTTTTCTTTTTTTGGAATCTTATTCCAATTGAGAAAGCTAAATTTAAAACTTACAGAAAAATAAAATGAATTTTATAAAAAATAATCTGGCCAATGCTTTAACCTTAGGAAATCTTTTTGCAGGATGTGTAGGAGCCATCCATCTGATCTTAGGCGATTATCAGACCACTGCGATTTGTCTGATCCTTTCTTCTATTTTCGATTTCTTCGATGGTTTTGTTGCAAGAGCAGTAAAATCCAATTCAAATCTTGGTCTTCAGCTCGATTCTCTTGCAGATATGGTAAGCTTTGGAGTTATTCCGGGATTAACGATGTTTAAAGCGCTAGAACCTTTCGGAAGTGAGATTTTTGGAATTAATTTATTTTTCGAAATCAAGTATATCGGTTTAATTGTTACCGTATTTTCATGTTTAAGACTGGCTATTTTTAATCTGGATGAAGAACAGCGATATTATTTTAAAGGCTTAAATACGCCAACAAATACAGTTTTATTATTCGGATTATATTATGCTTTTAAAGAAATGAATGCCTTTAGTTTTCTATTTGAAAGCGCACCGCTGCTGATTGTATTAACACTCCTTACATCATGGCTTCTGATAAGTCCGGTAAAAATGATGGCCATGAAATTTAAATCTAAAAAATTACAGGATAATTATTCCAAAATCGTACTTTTAGGAGGCGGAATTGCTATTTTAGCGATATTCCAGATCGTGGGAATTCCGATGCTTGTCATTTATTATATATTAGTATCAATTATATTTCAAAAACAGCTGTAATGGCTGGGAGATGAATGAGGGGAGCATGAAGTTTTTCCCTGAAAACATTTTCAAATTATCAAATTAACACATTTTCAAATTATCAGAAATGAACTTAAAACTACATAAACCTCTTTGTATCTTTGATTTAGAAACAACAGGAACCAATATCGGAAAAGACAGAATTGTTGAAATCTGTATTTTAAAGGTAAATCCTGATGCATCGAGAGAAAGCAAAACATGGAAAGTAAACCCTGAAATGGCGATTCCGAAGGAAAGCAGCGATATTCACGGGATTTATGATGAAGACGTGAAAGATGCACCTACTTTCAAAGAAATTGCATCTAAAGTAATGGAAATGATTGCCGGTACCGATTTGGGAGGTTTTAATTCAAACAGATTCGATGTTCCTTTGTTGGCAGAGGAATTATTGAGAGTAGGAATGGATTTTGATTTGAGTAAATTCAAATTGGTGGATGCTCAGACGATTTTCCATAAAAAAGAGCCTAGAAACTTAGGTGCTGCCTATCAGTTTTACTGTGGAAAAACCTTGGAAAATGCACATTCGGCTGAAGCAGATGTGATGGCTACTTTTGAGGTTTTAGATGCTCAAATTGGGAAATATGATGATATTCCGAATGAAATTGCAGCATTAAGTGAATTTACATTCCATAATAAAAATGCAGATTTAGCAGGATTTATAGGGTTTAATGATAAAAACGAAGAAGTTTTCAACTTCGGTAAATATAAAGGACAGGCAGTAAAAGCTGTTTTTCAAAAAGATTTGGGATATTTCGGATGGTTGCAAAATGCCGATTTCCCTCTTTACACGAAAAAAGTTTTAACTAAAATTCAACTTTCAAGTAAATTTTAAAATATGAGCGAGCTGGTTAAATTCAAATTTTACGAAACGGCTCTTCAGGCCAACAGAGACAAGCAGATTTTGGCTGAAAACGGCATCAACAGCTTCATTGCAAACGAACAGCTAATTCAGTCGGATTGGTTGCTTTCTCAGGCTGTGGGCGGAATTCAGTTGCAGGTTTTCGATGAAGATTTGGAAAAAGCTAAAAAAGTATTGGAAGACTACAAAGAGAATGAAGAATTTTCTCTGGAAGTAGAACATACTATTGAGAATCCGGAATTCGATTTTGTTTGTCCGAAATGTGGTTCGAATCATATTTATAGAGACGATAGCGCAACGAGCTTCTTTGGTGTTTCTATTTTGAAAAGCCATAAGTTTATTTGCTACTACTGTGGGAATGAGTTTGTGTGTTAATTGACGAGGCAATTGTGAATTGTGAATTTTGCTTCGCAAATGAACAGTATATCTGTCATCCTGAAAGGATCTAAACATAGTATTAGAAATATAATTTAGAAGATTCGTGCCTAGATCCTTTCAGGATGACAAACTTTCTGGTTATTACAAAATATTGAAATGACAGAGAATAATTCCCCTTCTCTGGAGGGGTGGCGAAAATTCGAAAGAATTTTTGACGGGGTGGTTTTGCAAGGTGAATCATAAATGGTAAATTTTGCTTCGCAAGTGAATTTTTAAGCCATATTAAAAATTAACTATTCACTCGAAGAAATTGACAATTTACATTCATAGCCCCGATTGCAGCGGCATCCTTTTGTACAGCGCAGCGAAACAAAAGATACAGCGGAAAGCGGGAAAAAGCTCCTAAAAAAAATAAATAATAACAGCGAGATTGCTTTACTTCGACAAGCTAAGTATAAGCTTTTACACTTCTCGCAATGACATAAAAAATTATGAAAATAATCTGTATAGGAAGAAATTACAGTGAGCACGCGAAAGAATTAGGAAATGAAATTCCTGAAAAACCTGTGATTTTTATGAAGCCTGATACGGCAGTTTTGAAGGGAAATGATTTTTATATTCCTGAATTTTCTAACGATGTTCATTATGAACTAGAAGTTGTGGTAAAAATTTCGAAAGGCGGAAAATATATTCAGAAAGAAACGGCTCATAAACATTATGAAGAAATTGGGCTTGGAATAGATTTTACAGCGCGAGACCTTCAAAGTGAATTGAAATCTAAAGGCTTACCTTGGGAATTGGCGAAAGGTTTTGACGGTTCTGCTGTGGTTGGAAATTTTTTTAAAAAGGAAAATTATAACCTAGAATCGCTTAATTTCTCATTGCTGAAGAACAAAGAGAATGTTCAGGACGGAAATACAAAAGATATGATTTTTACCGTTGATGATATCATTGCTTTTGTTTCGCAATACTTTACTTTGAGAGTGGGTGACCTTATTTTTACAGGAACGCCAAAAGGAGTTGGAAAGGTAGATGAAAATGATATTTTGGAAGCTTACCTTGAGGATGAAAAAATTCTGGATATTCGAATTTTATAGGTAATTAGACCTCTGCTTTGGCATAATTTTCCTATCTTTAGTAAACAAAATAAAGGTTATGGTAAATATTATATTACCCGTAGATTTTGGGGACAAAACAGAGCAACTTGTAGAAGGTGCAGTAAAATTTGCAAAACAGGTAAATGGTAAAATTTTCCTGATCCATGTGGCTCCATCGGATATTGGTTTTGCCATTGGCGATATGGGATTTCAGTATTTTCCTGAAGTGGAAGAAAACGAAATTCGTGAGGAGCTGGTTCAGTTAAATAAAATTGAGCAGAAAATACTAGCTTACGATGTAGATTGCGAACATCTCTTGAAACAAGGAATTGCCAAAGATATTATTCTCGAGTATACTCAGGATAAAAATGCAGATTTCATTGTGATGGGTTCACACGGAAGAAGCGAAATCTATGATGTCTTTATCGGAAGCTTAACGAAAGGGATTACAAAGAATTCTCCCGTTCCGGTTTTGGTGCTTCCTATTCACGAAAACAACCAGTGAGATTTTAATCATTAATATAAAAAAACCGATCAAACATAAAGTATTGATCGGTTTTTTACTATATAACCAATTAATTAACCTTCTTTTTTGTAGATATTCGGATCGTAGTAAGGATGCTTACCTTCCGTTGGAGAATAATAGTCTTTATCTTTGTCACCACCCAGTGTAGCTACAAGAACGTAGCACCAGTACGTAAACAATACGCAGCAAACAATAAATAGAATCCAGTTTAAAACATTACCGAAAGCATCAAAGAAACCGAAAGACCATTTGAAAACTTTGCTTAAGAATAGAAAGAAAGACGTCATTATTTTCCTTTTTTAAATTAACTTTGTACAAATTTATAAAAAATGTTTAAATTACTTTCAAAAGAAAGCAATATTTTTTCAATTCCTGTTTATATTGGTTTTCTTCTTTTAGTAGTAATATTATTTAACATACTGAATTTCAACACTTATGAAGCTATTATTGCCGGAATTACTTTTCTGGGAATCGCTTTGGGATATTTTTGTTTTCACAGCATTGCGCTGAATTACCAAACGCATCTGCCATTATTTTTATATACATTTTTTATTTTCGGTTTATATCCGGGAAATTTAGATATCGGGATTGCCGTTTCTTTATTAACGAATTCTTTCCTTTTGCTGCTTTTAACGAGTACAAATGAAGATATACGAAAGAAATCTTATGTTTTGGTAGGCTCTATTGTGGCACTGAATTTTATTTTTCTTCCGACAACATGGCCAATGGCTGTTTTTGTGATCGTGCACGTAATTGCAACGTCTGAAAGAATTGCTTTAAACCTTTTCAGATTTTTATTGGGAATTATTTTAATTGCTTTCAGCTATTTTTCCATCATGTATTTCTTTGATTATACAACGTGGAATATAGATTATTTACCATTTGGAAAGATGAAGCTTGTAACAGATTACAGCGATATTTCACCTTTAATTCCGATCGTATTAATGCTGATCTACTCGATATATGACCATTTTAAAAATTATAATAAAAAGAGCCCAATCAGCAGGTACAAATACACTTTTTTACTTGTATTTTCTTTGGCACAGCTTGTTACTATTATTCTGTATATGAATAACAGTTATGAATATTTACTTCTTCTTGCCTTTCCATCAACCATTATCATCAGCAGAATGATGAAGTTTTTACCTAAATATTGGATGCAGGAAGTAAGCGTTTGGCTTATTATTTTTAGTTTAATTATCTTTAAAGCAGGTACTTATTTTGATTTTTTTTAGATTATGATTCAGATTGACGATAAATTGATTTCCGAGGATATTTTTTCCGAAGAGTTTGTGTGTAACCTTTCAAAATGTAAAGGCGCATGTTGCGTGGAAGGAGATGTGGGTGCTCCGTTAGATAAAAACGAGCTCGAAATCTTAGATAACATCTTTGATAAAATTAAACCTTATCTCACTCAGGAAGGCATCAAATCCATTGAAGAAATCGGAACATGGACGACCGATCCGATGGATGGAATGTACGTTACTCCAATGGTAGAAAACCGCGAATGTGCGTATGTGACCTTCGACGAAAAAGGAATTACCAAGTGCGGAATTGAAAAAGCGTATGAAGATGGCGCTGTAGATTGGCAAAAGCCTATTTCGTGTCACCTCTACCCTATTCGTGTGAATGAATATTCTACATTTACCGCTCTAAATTATCATGAATGGAATGTTTGTAACGATGCTTGTACGCTAGGAAAAGAGCTTCAGGTTCCTATTTATAAATTCCTGAAAACTCCTTTGATCAGAAAGTATGGTGAAGAATTTTACGGCGTTCTGAGCGAAGTTGCCGATGAATGGAAAAATGAATATGGTTCTTAATCATTATCATTTTTAAACAATAAAAAACCGCAGAGAGATCTGCGGTTTTGTGTTTATAATAAGCTTAAATTATCCTTTAAAATCTTGATCCGAAACTCCAGAATTAATCACCACTTTCGTTGTTTTAATGGTAATTTTCTGTCCGTTTCCTTCAGCTTCTATTTCTTCAGGAAATTTAATTCCGTCAACCGTCATATAGCTTTTAATAACTGCGGTGCCTTCTTTAGAGCTTGATTTGTACAATAATCCTGTTGTCGTATCGAAATAATACTGTCCTTTATCGGAAGACAAAACATTGTAATCTTTTCCGTCTACTTTTTCAACCGTTACCGTTTGGAAATTACTCGCATCATAGCCTAGAGCTTCGATAGGTTTTCCTTTTTTTAGATCAGCCACTTTATCGGCAGGGATCATATTTTTTTGTCCCATTTGGTCAAAATATCCTTTTTCACCGTCAAAAAGCTGAGTCATTGTTTGCCCCATTACTTTTTGCTCAGATTTGAATTTGTTGCCCATCTTTTTTGTAGACATCGTAAATTCCATTCCCTGTACAGAAAGTGTATTATCTGTAATTGTAGTTTTTACCGCTTCCAGTTTTTCTTTTCCGCCTAATGCTTTAAGATAGTTATCAATGACCTCCTTAGGCGTAAGTTTAGACTGTTTAGCCTCTGTTTTCGTTGCTTTTGCCGCAGTTTCCTGTGCTTCTACCGACGTGGAAAAAAGTAGAACACAAAAGAACGGTATGATTAATTTTTTCATATACATTATTTATGACTGTAAATATAAAAAATGTAAAAGATAAATTGGTTTTCAAAAACAAAAAACCACCAAAAAAATGGTGGTTTTGAAATATTTATATCTAAATAAATTATTTTTTAAGCTCTTCTAAAAACTCATCGTGAGAGATTGCAGTTTCCTTTTTAGTAGCTTTTTCAAGAATTACATCTTTCAATTTAGCCATAGCTACTTCAGATGAAATTTGTCTTACCTGCTCTTGGTCTTTCAACATTTCAACAGCATATTTCTGGATTTCCTCATCACCTAAGTGGTGGATTCCGTAGATAGCCAATTGATTTCTTACCAATTGCTCAGCTTGTGCTAAAACATCAGCATAATCTAACTGAATTTCGTTATCCGTCATCAATTTACCTTCGATGATTTGATATTTCAATTGAGTTTTTTCAGCTTCAAGAATTTCTTTAGCTTGCTCTTCAGTTTGAATGTTTTGGTTAGAGAATAATAACCACTTGATTAAGAATGCTTCAGGAAGTGCAACTTCTTCTTTTTCAGAAACTTGCTCCAACACTTTATTCACAAAGTGAACATCAGCATTTTGCTGGAAGTACTCGTCTAATTCAGATTTTACTTTTTCTTTAAGTCCATCTTCTGTTGTGATGTTTCCTTCTCCGTATACTTTATCGAATAATTCTTGGTTAAGTTCAGCCAAGTTAAGACCATAGAAATCTTTTACTTTCACCTCAACTTCAGCGTGGTGTAAGTGCTCAACTTCTTCTTTAGAGAATCCTAATTCTTTAGCCAATTCTTCGTTTTCAGCAAGAGTTTCTTTAGAAACTTTTACAGAACCGTCCATTTTCAAAGATTTTACCAATTTGAAAGCTTCTTTGTTTTCAGCGTTAATGGTAACGTTCTTTGGGTGGTGGTGGTGCTCTCCTTCAGCATCTTCCTCAACAACCTGAGAAACTTCTAAAGCGATGTAAGAATCTTTATTGATTTTTTCTTGAGGAGCCTGCTCTGCGAAACGCTTCTGCATGTTCTCAATACTTTTGTTGATTTCTTTTTCAGAAGCTTCTACTTTGTAGTGAGGAGCCTCATATTTAGCTAAATCGATAGTGAATTCAGGCTCGTACCCAACTTCAAAAGCAACCTGAATTTGATCAGCATTGTAATCTAATTCGTTCACTGGTTGAGGAACCGGCTGACCAACTAATCTTAGCTTGTTATCGTTAACATATCCGTTCAAAGCATCAGAAACCTGCTTGTTGATTTCTTCAAAAGCAATTCCCGCTTCATATTGTTTTCTAACCATACTCAAAGGCACTTTCCCTTTTCTGAATCCAGGAACTTGTGCATTTTTAGCATAATTAATCAATTGTTTTTCAACTTTTTCCTTATAGTCAGATTTTTCCAATGTCACTGTAAGCAATGCACTTACATCATCATGGTTTTTTGCAGTAACCTTCATTATTGATTAAAATTTTAGGTTGCAAAAATATGAAAATTTTATGAAAATCTATCAATTAAAATCAACTTATACAGCCAAATATTGTTAAAAGGAAGACATTGCAATTTTCCTTCTTATATATAAGGAATAATACAACTAAAAACTTGACCAAAATCTGGCACCTTTAACATGATAATAAGTTTACACGACAACTATTAGGACGTACCACAAAAATTCAATTTTCATTAAAAAAAATCCATAGAAATATTAAAATTCATAAATATTAATCTATAATTATTTATAAATTAATATAAAAAAATCATCAAAAGCCAATTTTTTATTTACTTTTGCAACCGAAAACTAAATACTAAGGCAAATTTTACTTCTCTTTAAGTTAAACCAAAGATTTTACGCTTAAAATCGCAGGATAATCTATTGTCCCTTATTGTATTTTTTCCTAGAAATTTTTATGTATAGCATAAATACAAACTAAGCCTTGAAAATAATTTAATAAAAAGTATAAATAATAAACTATGAAAATCTCTACCAGATTTGCAGAATTTCAATTTGGTAAAAAACAATTTGGAATCTCTGCAATTGCGCTATTATTAGGAATTTCACAAACCAGTTTTGCACAAACCAGAGTTGTTGTAAATCCCGGATTGGAATTTGGAGTTGCCAATGCAACTGTGGTTCAAATTGACTCTAATTTCGGTTATGGTTCAACTTTCGATGCAGGCTCAGGTGTTACTTCCCCGTGGTATACTTCACATCCATCTCAGGCCAATTCATGTACATCAGGATTTGTGGGAGCCTGTCACCCGATTGAAGTTTGGGGCACGGGATATAATAGTGTGAATGCAGCTCAGGGAAGCAATTTTGTTGAGTTGAATGCTTTTGTAAGCTCAATGATTTATCAAAATATGTATCTAGTTCCTGGCGATATCATCAGTTATGATTTCAAGCACAGAGCAAGATCCCGAACTCAAGAACAAGCTGCCATGGTGATCGAAAATCAAAGTGAAGTAAATATCGCAACGATTAAATCTACAGCTACCCCTTCCAGCATATCTCAATGGTCAACCAATTCTGGAAATTATACATTTAACGGAACAGCCGGAGTTTACAGAGTAGGATTCAGAGCTCTTGTTGACGGTGGAAGTGGCGGTCTTGGAAATTTTCTGGATGATGTTAAAATAACAGTAGATCCTATTATTGATTTAAAATTTTCCAACGCTTTGTCATCTTGTGAAGGATCAAGCAATGGAAATTTATTCCTACGAATAAACGGAGCTGTAAGAGCATCAACTACTGTAGCCGTAGAATTAATCAATCCAAATAACGGTACTGCATTAGCTTCAGATAATGACATAGCCTTAACGCCTGTAGCGAATTCACACGGAACACCTACAATAGCCCACACAGCTGGATCCAATATTTATCTGATTACCATTCCTGCTGGTAATTATGATGGTGGTGTTACGCCCGGATACGCAAGTCCGAGCAATGATGAAGATGGAATTGCCATCAATATTAATTCAGTAAATGATACGGTTTATGAACCTAATGAAACCTTTAAATTTGAAATAAAACAACAGGGAACAAATGGTTCAACAACCAATTTCCGTTCTACAGAAACTCCTGTATTCGGAGATACTTATTATCCGAGAACGAATGATTATTTCATCCTGAGATGTGTATGCTATGACGACGCCAATACCGCAACAGCAGGCACCATCACGAAAGTAGGTATTTCTAATTTACAAAAAATAACGCCGAATAACGGAGCATGGCCTGCAAACAGAAAATCGGGACATTTAGCTTTAGAATCGAATAATAAAGGATTTGTAATCTCAAGATTATCTACCACACAAATAACTGCTTTAGTTTCTCCACAAGAAGGAATGATGGTATATGATACAACCGTAAAATGTTTAAAAATCTATGACGGAACTGCATGGAGCTGTTTCAGCACACCAACTTGTCCGTAATCTTTTTAAAACTAACAACTCAAAAATTAATACAATGAAAAAAATAATATCAGGAATATTTATAGGAATCGCAGCCCTTTCGAATGCACAAATTATCGTAGGAGATGCGGTAGGTACTGCAACTGTAAAAACGTCTGTTTTATTAGACTTTGCTCCTAATCAAAATAAAGGAATCATTCTGCCATACGTAAGAACTTTACCTACAGCTCCCGCAGAAGGAACTTTGATTCTTGACGCAACAGATGCCACAAAAGCCCGCGTAAAATATTACAACGGAGCATGGATAGATCTAAGCGGACAGGATGCAAACATTACAACTGCATTAGCAACTCAGCCAACAGTAGCTCAGATTACTGAAGGAGCGGGCGAAAAAGTAATCATCGGAGCAGCATCAAGCACAGCAAATGGTCTTCTGGTGTTGGAATCTACTACAAAATCAATGGTATTGCCAATCGTTCAGGATGTTCAGAATATCCCAAGCCCGGCAGCCGGAATGATGGTGTACGTAAACAAAGCCGGAGCAAAACGTCTAGCCATCTACAATGGCAGCAAATGGTCTTATTGGAAACCATAAAATAATCGATTGATATATTCTAAAAACATAAACTTTGTTCCCGCAAACCTCCAATTTTGGAGGTTTTATTTTTAGCCAAAAATAAAACAGGCTGCCCCAAATAAGGGCAACCTGTTTCTCTAGACATGAAGTTTATTTTTTATTAATGTGCATCTACTGTAATATCTACATCACTTTCTCCACCAACGGTTTGACCTAATTGGTTAGAAGCAGAAGGATAGTTTTGATTAACAGAAGTAGGCGCGTGAATCAATTTAATATTCATTTTTCCTGTAGAGGCTACAGAAGTGATCGTCCATTCTGTTTTCATTCCCAATTTCTGCCCGTCTGTTCTTTCGATGTCATCTGACGCTCTGATTACTTTAATATCAGCATTAGCCGGATTAAATGTGATGAAGTGGTGATCTTTTTCCTCTTTAATTTCCGATGAAGAATGATAGTGATCATCATGCTTGATTTGGAAATCCAACACCGCAACATATGTATCTCCCTGGTGTAAATGAAGATGACCATCTGCCACACCTCCGATTACATTTAAAGTCTGTATATCGGTAGCGTCTGCTTTATTCGTTAATGTTAAAACTACTTTTCCGATCTCATCGTGCTCGTGGATATCTTCAGGAATATCATCATCCCCATTTCTACATGATAAGATAAAAACTGCAGCTAAAAGTAATAGTGTTATATTGAATAATTTTTTCATTTTAAATTTAATTTTAAAGTTTTAATAATTTAGAAGTTGTATTTCAGAGTAACGATAAAGTTTCTACCGGATTCCGGCATAAAATATCTCAGTCTGTTAAGATATTCGCGATACTCTGTATTAAAAATATTGTTGATTCTGAAATTAAGATTCAGATTCTTGAATAGGTCTGCACCCACAGACGCGTGGAAAATACTGTAGGCAGCCGGAGGAGTGCTCAGATCAAGCTCTTCTGTTTTCGCTGTTCCGTCTTCAATAAAATCTACATTCTGATTTCTGATAGGAAAACGGTTTTGTCTAAACACATTTTCATTTTCTAATCTTACATAGAAATTTTTAGGTGTATTTAATTTAAATTCCACCGCATTTCGAAGATTTGCCGGCATCATTAAGATCAAAGGTTCGTCATGAGTTAAATCGTCTCCTTTCAGAGCACTGAAACTTGTATTCCATTTTAAATTATCCAGAATATTAAGTTCGGCATCGGCATCAATTCCAAAAATTCTGGCTTTGATCTGCTGATAGCTCCACACCGGAAAAACCCCTCTGTTGGAAGACTCGATCCCCGTCGGAACCTGATTGATAAAACTATCCGACATCATATAATAAGGATTCACCTCAATATGTAATCCTTTCAAAACATTGAATTTCCCTGCTAATGAAAGGCTCGCGTTATACACCGTTTCTTTCTGAATCGATAAATCTCCTTCCTCAATAATCGCAGCAGAATGGTGAAGGCCATCCGAAAAAAGCTCTGCCGGATTCGGCGTTCTGTCTGCTCTGGAAAGGTTTAATTTCATTTCAAAATTATTATTCGGCTTATAATTCAATCCTACATTGGCGGAAAAATTATGATAATCTAAAATAGGACGGGTTAAAATTCTGCTGTCTACCTCTTTCACAAAAAACTGAGGATAGCGGCTTGCAAATTTTTCGTTCCAGTCTTTCGCATCATAATATTTATAAGAATCATATCTACTGAAATCATATCTTGCCCCCGCTTCTGCATTCAATTTTGAACTGAATTTATATTTGAATACAGAAAAAGCACCTGCATCATATTTATAATAATCAGGAATTAAACGTCTTGCTTTTGTTGTCGGATTCGGATAATTATCCTGAAAACCTGCTGAAAGACCGCTTTCAAGACTCCAGTTTCCTCTTTCCAAAAGATGAGTTACACTCGCTGAATGGGTGATCAACCTTAAATCCATAGACGGAAGTTCATTAAGTTCACCCCTTCTGATATCGTATTCTTTACGACGATTCAACTGAAAGCTGTATTGAAAACTTACCTTTCCAAAATTCTCAAAACGCTTGTAGGCAGACAGTTTTGCGATATGATGCTCTACCTCTTGTTTAGGATTCACAATATCATAACTGAAATCATCCAGATAATAAGGCTGCCCGAATTTAATGGCATTTCTGAAATCTAAAGGACTTCCCAAATGCGCCCCTTTAAAGATCCCAAATTCCTGATTAATGCCACTGTACGAAACATCAAATCCTTGCATAAAACCATGATTTCCAAAAGAGAAATTAAAAGAATTCACCTCCGCGCCCGTATTTTGCAGCGTATGATGAGGAATATAAAGATCCCCTAACTTTTTATAACTTCCTCCGGTCTTTACATACCATTGGTTTTTCCAGGTTTTGGCGGCATTGGCAGCAATTTCGCCTCCTCTTCCGTTAGAAATACCGGAAAGTTTTACACTTCCCATCACGGTATCTTTTTTAGGTAAAACAGCAGGTTCCAGAACGACAACTCCTCCTACAGCATCGCTTCCGTATTTTAAAGCAGAAGCTCCTTTAATGACATCAATATGCTCAAAATCATTAACATCCACATTCGGAGCGTGCTCTACACCCCATTCCTGTTCTGCCATTTTCACACCGTTATTCAAGACAGCGATACGGCTTCCGTATAACCCGTGAATAACAGGTTTTGTGATATTATTTCCAGTTTTAAGCGCGGTAACTCCCGATATTCTCGAAAGCAAATTCCCCAGATTTTCGGTAGAATTTCTTTCAATATCAGCTTTATCCAGCGTTTTTATAATTACAGAACCACTTTTTTTGTGGTTTCCGTGCAATGTAACGACCTCAATATCCTCAACATGATGTTCAAGGGTAATTGCTAAGTGCATATCCTGATTAACTCCTATATTTTCAGTATAATCATTACAATCAGGATGTTTAGCAATGAGTATATATTTTCCCGCAGGAATTTTATTGAAAGAAAATTTACCGTTTTTACCCGTTTTTGTAGTAAAATCTCCAATTTTCACTACTGCATTTTCCAGCATGGTTTTGTCATGAAAATCCTGTACAGATCCTTCTACAGTAAAAGTCTGTTGTGCGTTTGTAAATGCAAATCCGCAAAGAATAAGCATTAAACTATATATCAATTTCATTGTTAAATAGATAGATTGCGTACCTCACAAAAGGTACATTTCGTAAAAAATGTGAAATTTATGGCTGATAGATTTTCGTTAAAACCAATTGTATTGATTAATAATGTAAAGTATCAATTATGATCCTCTTTACAAATATCAAATGATGAATTCAAAATTATCCATTTGAAAAATTCAACGAAATACAATAAACTTTAAACCTAATTAAAGCCAAAAAAGAATCTTAAAAAATTAAGAAATCGCGGGCGGACCGCGAAGTTGAAAAGTGAATTTTGTCTGAGACCAGATTTTTTCCTGAACAGCAATAATTTGTTCTACTTCGTGAGTATAACTTTCGAAATGAAAACTAAATTCTTCAGGAACCAAAGTATGTCCAGTAGCCAAGAAATGACAAGCCAAACAGTCGCCGGCTTTTTCTTTAGCTACATTATTTGAGATTTTATGTTCTGTTTTTTTGAAATTGAAATTCTTAAAAACTTCTTCAGAACTGTGATTGTGAAAATTTTGAGAAAACAGCGCAATAAAGTAGATCCCAAACAATAGCTTGGAGATAAAACTTTTCAGATTTCTGCTTTCCTTAAAAATCATTTGTCAAAATTATAAAAATAATTTAAGTTTTAGCTTAAACTTTTATTAAAATGCGTTTTGTAATATGTAGAAGAGATTGAAATTTTGTTACAACTTCTCTTATTATTTATTGAGATGCTTCGACAAGCTCAGCAGGACATCGCTACAAATTAACCTCTAATAAAAACAGTTAGTATTAGAAATGTCATCCTGAGCAAAGTCGAAGGATCTCAACAGTTTTATTTTAATCCAAATAAAATTAATCCAACTGAGCTCCCAAATGCTCCCACTCCTGCAAAGCAAGATCAAGGTCTTCTTTAATTTTATTATATTTTTCCAGTGTTTCTTCAGAAGGGTTTTCTTTGGTAAAAGAAGCTTCAAATTCTTCCACTTTTGTCTCAAGCTCTGAAATTCTTTCTTCTACTTTTTTTATTTTATTCTGAATATTTTTCTGCTCTTTGCTTACAATAGTGGATGATTGATTGTTTTCTGTTGCCGGTTTTTCTTCTTTTTTCACCTTTACCTCAACCTTCGCTTCCTCTCCATGAAGTTTTGCTTTTTCGGCAGAAATTTCTCTGATAGATTCTTTTTGTCTGAATTCAAGATATTCGTTGATATCTCCTAAGAATTCTTTCATTTTACCATCACGGAATTCATAAATTTTATCACAAAGACCTTGCAGGAATTCTCTGTCGTGAGAAATTACGATCAACGTTCCTTCAAATTTCTGAAGCGCCAGCTTAATAATTTCCTTAGACTGAATATCCAAGTGGTTCGTAGGCTCATCCATAATCAACGTGTTGAAAGGACGTAACAACAATTTACAAAGTGCCAGACGGTTTCTTTCCCCTCCAGAAAGTACTTTCGTCTTTTTATTCACCGCTTCGCCTTGGAAAAGGAAAGATCCTAACAAATCGCGAACTCTAGGTCTCGTTTCTTCAGTTGCAGCATCTTCCGCCTCTTCCTGAACCGTTTTATTTGGTGTTAAAACTTCCTCCTGATTTTGAGCAAAATATCCGATATTTACGTTATGACCAAGATTCCAGTTTCCTGAATAATCTTTGATATCTCCGGCAAGAATTTTCGCCAACGTCGTTTTTCCCTGTCCGTTTTGTCCAAGAAGCGCAATTCTGTCTCCTCTCTGAACGATGAAATCTACATCATCAAAGATTTGTTTTTCACCATAAGATTTTCCAAGATTTTCAGCTTCGAAAATAACTTTCCCCGGAACCTGTGATTGAACGAAACGAATATTGAATTTTGAAACGTCTTCATTATCCACTTCAATACGTTCAATTTTATCTAATTTTTTAATCAAAGACTGTGCAAAAGATGCTTTTGTAGCACTTGCACGGAATTTGTTGATATTATCTTCCATTTGCTTGATCTCCGCATCCTGATTCTTTTTAGCCTGAATCAGTTTTTCACGGCGATCTTCACGCATCACCAAATATTTAGAGTAATTAGCTTTGTAATCATCAACTTTTCTGTTGTTCACATCAAAAGTTCTGTTACAAACAGCCGTCATGAACTGTTTATCGTGACTTACCAGAACGATCGCTCCCGGATAATCTTTCAAGAAGTTTTCAAGCCACATGATCGATTCCATATCCAAGTGGTTGGTAGGCTCATCGAGAAGCATGATGTCATTCTTTTGAAGAAGCAGTTTTGCCAGTTCAATTCTCATTCTCCAGCCCCCGGAAAATTCATCGGTGATTTTTTGGAAATCATCTGCTTTGAAACCAAGACCAAACAATACTTTTTCCATATCGCCTTCCAGATTGTAGGCGTCATGGTTCATCAAAAGATCGTTCAGTTCGGTCATTTTGTTGATAAGATCCGTATAAGAATCACTTTCGTAGTCAGTTCTTACGGTCATCTGATGGTTCACTTCTTCCAATTCATTCTTCCACGCATTGATTTGTTCGAAAGCCTGCATCGTTTCATCCCAAACCGTTCTTCCTTTTACGAAATCTAGATCCTGTTTCAGGAAACCAATGGTGATATTTCCTTCCGGAACTACATTTCCTTCGTAGAAAGTAATTTCTCCGGAAAGCATTTTCAATAAAGTGGATTTTCCCGCTCCATTTTTTCCAACTAAACCAATTTTATCATCCTTTTTTATCGTGAAATTCACGTTTTGAAACAAATATGTTCCTGAATGATGTAATCCTAGACCTTGAACCGAAAGCATGTTAAATAATGATTAATAAGTGAGTAATGAATTTTCGGGTGCAAAAATACGGAAAAAGAAATGAATGACCGAATATGAAGCTAATCATCATAAGATTATTAATTTTAAGCCTTAAATTATTCCACATTTTCAGTAATAATGAGATTATGACAAATGTTAATAAAAATTTACTCTCTTTTTTGTGAAAAATATTCAATTACTGATTTTTAAAGTGTATCTTTACTTCACACTAAAAAACTATTACTATGATTAAAAATTTAAAATCCGAAGATCTGGCAAAGCTTGACCAGCTAGAGAAATATTTAGATGAAAAATCTAATCACTTTTTTGGATATCCCTGTACATTTGATTTCGACTATTCACCGCTTCAAAAATTTTTGAAATACCCAATCAATAATGTCGGTGATTCTTTTTATTCAGGTGGATCGTACCAAATAAACACCCACAGTTTTGAAAGAGAAGTCATTGACTTTTTTGCTCAATTGTTGAAAGCTCCCATCAATAATTATTGGGGATATGTCACGAACGGAAGTACAGAAGGAAATCTTTACGGATTATATTTAGCGAAAAGAATTTATCCTTCCGCAATCGTCTATTTTTCCGAAGAATCTCATTACAGTATTGAGAAAAATATTAATCTTTTAGGAATAAAATATGAAAAGATTAAAACACAGAAAAACGGCGAAATCGATTACGAAGATTTTAAACAAAAACTCAGCTTGCATCAGCATTTGCCTGCCATTGTTATAGCTAATATCGGAACTACCATTAAAGAAGCCAAAGATGATGTGACGAAACTTCGCGATATTTTGGACGATTTTAATATCAAAGACCGATATATTCACTGTGATGCGGCTTTTTGCGGAAGTTATGCACAATTTATTACTCCAAAGCCTAATTTTGATTTTACGGAAGGCGCAGATTCCATTATCATTAGCGGACATAAATTTATCGGGTCGCCCATTCCTTGTGGTGTGGTGATTGTTTTAAAACATAATAAAGAAAAAGTATCAAGCTTTGTGAATGTAATTGATGATCTTGACGATACTATTACCGGATCCCGCAACGCATTAACTCCGCTTATTTTATGGTGTGCCATTAAAGCTTTTGGAGCTGAAGGACTGCGTGAAAGGTTCTTTAATTGTCTGGAACTTACAGAGTATACTTTTGATAAAATTTCAAAACTCGGAATTAAGGTTTGGCGAAATCCTAATGCTTTAACGATCTTAATTCCTCGCGTGAATAAAGAACTGCAATACAAATGGCAATTGGCAACGCATGACAATATTACGCATATCATCATAAAACCTGGCATGACGAAATCGATGATTGATACATTTATCATTGATCTTGAAAAAGAAACTCAAAAGGATTTGGCAGATGTATTTTAACTGACCATTCAATATAAAATCAGAAAAGCTGCCCATTTGAGCAGCTTTTTCCCTATAAAAAATGTTATTTATTAGAAGGTTTTAGGCGTAACATCCACAGTGCTTACTCCATTTCCACCTCTTAGGAACTGAAGCAAAGGAATATTATTCTGTTGATTGCTGGATGCGCCGCAAATTACCGTATTACCGCCATTGTTCATTGCCTGCTGACCTCCGAACCACCAATTATTACTACCTGCGCTGTGACCCTGAGCAATCGCTATATTGTAAAAAGTACAGTTGATTCCGTTTGAGAAATTAAGAACCAAGGTTCCGATCATTGCAAAATTAAGATCATCCGGATCGTGATTAAACGTTGTTCTGTTGGCCGGAATATTTTTCGAAAACCAACTCGCGACATCTGAAGAGCCTTTTCTTCCTACAGAAAAAGTAAATGTACCATCACTTTTACAGCTAACTACTAAACCTGCATGAATTTTATTATCCGGATCTTGTCCGCTTGTTACAGAAAAACTATTAACGGTAAAAGTTCCGCTTACTAAATTGTTCGAAGCCACTGAAAACGTGACCTCATTATCGTGATATGTCATGATTTTTGTTTTTAAATTGTTATTCTACTAATTAATTTTTTTGCTCTTTGCTGAAGCTTCGTTTAAAAGAACAATTCAAAGTTGCGAATATTGAAAGAGTAAAAAAACAGTATAAATCACCAATTTAAGATTTAAGTAATTCTACCTATTCAAGTTTTAGGTTAAGACAGATAACAATATTTATAAGCTTTACTATTTAATTAAACAAAAAAAAGAATCGCCCTGACCGACGACTCTTTAACCTAAACTTAAAACTGAAAAAATACTAACATTTATTATATAAATTTTCGTTTTTCAATATGGTACGGCTCCAGCTATCATTATTAGGGATATTGGTGCCGTAAGCGTAATCTATAATGGAATCTTCCATTAAATGTACTTCTGAATGAAGCTTGGCGCCCACCGAATTCACAAGATCGCCCTGTGCATTGCTTGGTACATTCAGCCCGTTGTTGATGAGCTCCGCATCCATCAAACCTTCATAACTTCTCAGCAATGTACTCGGATACATCCCGAAATTGGCGGAAATGTGAGTATAATTTGAGAGTTTTTCTTCATCATAATTCGGTCTCAATTCCTTTGAGAAAATTGAAATATATTGTTCAAGCTCTTCTGAAAGCTGAATTAAATATGGATGCTTCGATGAATCTATTTCGAAATTTGTTTCGTTAAAATCTATGCTAAAAACAGCCTCCACAGCATTTGTTTCAGCGGCCATTAGTTTACCGTAAACTTTTGATAAATCATTGTAAACCAAATTTCGGACAACATATCCCTGAGAAAAAAATGTTCCTTCCTCTATTTTATAATTTTCAAGAGGATGATTCCAGATTCTGTTGCCATAAATATCTTTGGTATTCTGCCTGATATTTTCAATATAATTAATAACCGAACTGTCTCTCTGATGGTTTGCAGAAATATAAACCGATTGCGAAGCCGTTAAATAACCACCACCAACATCTGCATGTACTCCAGGAACGAAAATTTCTTTATGCACAGAATTTCCTTCGTTCTGCAAAGTGTCAACCATTTCTTTTGAATTTTCGAAAAAGCCTGTCAACGGAAAAAAATATCGGCATTCATTCACAGCACAAATATGAACTGCTTTTTCCACTTCCGGTAAAACATTGACTTTATAATGATTGAAAGGAGTAGATTCCACCGTATCAAAAACGCCCAGAAATTTAATTTTAAAATTCATTTTTATTTTCGAATCTGGCTGTAACAATTCATAGCAAAATGTTCTTGCCAACATACTTCCTCTGCTGAATCCGTAAACAAAAAGCTGATATTCTTGCGTTTCGTCCTGCACGATTTCCTGAAGTTTCGCAAACGCCTTCGATAATTTATCATCAGAAGAATATCCTATAAATCCTACTGGATTTTTACAAGTTGCCATTGCAAAATCGCTGTCTTCGGACCCTGTTAAAGTTCCGATTCCTTCGATGTATATTTTATGATTTCCGCTAAATAATTCAAAAAGTTTAAAAATATTGGTTGTGGCTCCGTAATAGCTTTCGTTATTTCTATAAGGTTTTTGTGGTGAAATAGCATTCAAACCATTATTGCCTGTACCGTCAAAGAAAATACCAACCGAAATTATATTATTTTTCATGCTTTGTGGTTTTTAGACTTCAAAGCTGAAGCCCATACTTTATCAACACCTCAAAGTAACGATGAAAAAAAAAGACGGAATAGCGTAAAAAGTACCAAATAAAAAAATCCGTATTTCTACGGATTTATATTTTTGTTGAAATAGAATAAATATTATTAATTATTGCGTAGATCACAATGCCTACGGTATTTTTGGCGCCTATTTTTTCTAAAACACGCTGCCTATGACTTTCTACAGTTCTTGGGCTTATGAAGAGCTTCTCAGCGATTTCGTTGTTGGTAAACTCCTGACAGATCAGCTTTACGACATCTTTTTCACGTTCTGAAAGCTCATCTTCCATTTCGAATAAAGATCTTTTCTTTGTAGAACTGTTCATGTAAGAAAACAGCATCTGGTGATCTTCCTGAGTAAAGAAAACTCCGTTTTTATACACCATGGTAATGGCATCAATAAATGTTTTTCTGTCGGAATTTTTAGGTAAAAAAGCAGAAACGCCCAATTTTACCATATATCCTAAAATAGAAGTTTTATAATGAGAAGACAGAATAATGATCTTAAGATCGGGATACTTTTCTTTGAGAATTTCTACCAATTCAAAACCATTCATAGGTTGCATTTGCACATCTACAAGGGCAATATTTGGAAATTCTTCGGGAGATAATGTTTCTAACTTTTCAATAAAATCAGGCCCGTTATTGGAGGTAAGACTTACTGAAATGTTTTTTTCGGTAGACAATAGCATTTTCACCCCTTCGAGGATCAGTTGCTCGTCATCAATTAATGCTATCTTGATTTGGGAGTTCATTGTATGGAATTTTTATGATTAAACGGCTTCCTTTATCTATAATATTTTTCCATTTGTGTTGTGCGTTCATCGATTTGATGCGGGATTCTATATTTTTGATGCCCATCCCTTTTTTTACGGCTTCATATTCAAAACTTTGTCCGTTATCTGAAATAATTACCGACAGGTGGGTTTGATTATCTTTAATATAAATCCAAATTCTGGTTGCTTTAGAATGCTTCAGAACGTTGGTTGTAAACTCCTGAATGATTCTGTAAAGCTGAACTTCAATAAATTTATTTTTTCTCTGAAATTTCGGACTTACGCTTAAAGCAATATTAATTCTGTTGGATAAATTGGCAATTAATTCTTCAATATATAAAACCAAGCCTACCGATTCCAGATTCACGGGATACAAAGAGTGCGAAATACTTCTTGCAGAATCAATTAAAGAAGACATCTGCCCGGAAATATTTTTTTTAATCTGCTCGTCGCCTTTCGTATCCAGATTATTCAGCCATAAAGATAAGATATTCAATCGGTTTCCGATATCATCATGAATCATAACTGCGATTCTTTTTCTTTCATCTTCCTGAACTTTAATGTTTTCTAAAGCCAATTGTTTCTGATGCTGAATTTCAGCAAAATTCTGAGCATCTTTTTCTTTCAATATTCTGGTTACAAACGTTCTGTAGCCCATCAATATAAAAAATACGATAATTGCAAGGGTTACAATTATCAGAATAAGCAGATTGATATTTAAGGTTACTTCTTTAATTTTAAAAACGTATAAATAATTGAACAATATAAAATACTCGATAAGATATTATTGGTTCCTAAAAGCAGGTAATAATCATCTTCTTTTAAATTGGCGATCTGATTCTGGATGATAAATATAAAAACAGATACGGCGTAATAGAAAAAAATACAGGCATCTACCAACAGAAAACGGTTTTTTCGATGGCTGCCCTTAATTTCCTGTAACAACACAAAACCAGAAAGGCAAATAACCACGATATTGGAAACTACTTTTACAATATCTCCGTTCTGCGGAAAATTGAAGCCATATTTAGCGATTAAAAAAGCCAGCGTAATGAAAGACGCTACAAAAACTCCAATTTTAGATAAATTGAGCTTTCGGATGAATAAGGTTGTCAGCAGAAAAAATTCTCCTGCAATGTATATTGGGTACAAAAACGAGGTGTCTTCAAAATGAAAAAACTGCGTGAGTACATTCGTAACCGCCTCTATGATAAAAAGAAAAGCAATATAAAGGCTATATTGCTTTTCTTCTTTTATTAATGATGAATACTTTATACCTCCCACAATACAAGCCGCAAGAAGTAGAAAGTTGGTAATTCCCCAAGTTGTTATAAAATAGCTATACATTTTAATTTAAAGCTTACAAATCGGCGGACAAGGTCTCGACCAATCGTAAGTATTTGAAATCATTTCTACACTAGCTCCCACTCCATTTTCCAACTTATCTTCTTTGTAATAAGAAATGAAAATAAGCGTTACCAAAGTTTGTTGAAAAATAGCAGAATATTTAAGCCCGAAAGAGCAAATTACTTTGTCTAAAGTTTTCCCTGATTCTGATGAAGATATATCCGCAAAAGGCACATAGAATCTTTCAAAAATATTTCTTTGTTTTGTTTGCTCGTATTTTTTAGATTCGTTGTAGAACCAATCCATACCCTCATTTCTCCAGCTTTCAATAGCAGCAACTACTTTATCCTGCTCCAAAACCGGAACATTCGCCACTGGAAAATATGTGTTTGAATTGTCGTCTATTCTTTGAAGATCATTCGAAAGAACGGCATGTTTTACCACCGTATACTGCTTGGTTTCTACCAATCTGATGTCGCCGCTACATTGTGCCAATCTACTGAAGGCATATTCGTCCTGATCGATCTTATAACCTCTCTCATCAAGCGGGCAGAAAATAAGGATCAGTTTTCCGTCATAAACTCCTACTTCTGCACAAAACTCGTTGCATTTGTTTTTATCTTTTAACCATTGAACCTGATCTGCATCAAATTCGAAAATATTACTGGTAGGAATCAGGCGTTCAACCTCCTGATATCTTTCTGAAACAGCAATCCACTCGGAAACTGCGCGTGAAAATTCATCTCTGTTTAATGTTGTCATATTGCACGGTAAATTTAGTTGCATAAAATTATGTAAACTTAATAATGTGTGCAACTATTCACGCTAAATTGAATTTAAATTAATAATTCCTTACCGTAATATGATAGCAGCTCTGTTGCTTTTCTTTGATGTAATAAATTCTACCGATGCTCGCATAATGCTTTAAAACTTTCTCCAATGCAATTTCCATTTTCGGGTTGTATCGCAAGACATCATTAAAACGTACATAAGAAATATCAAAAGAATTTCCGTAATTGTGAGAACTGATGCCCAAAGAAGCGTTTGAATTTACGCGTCGCAATCTGCATTGATCTTCCAGCGTTCTGGTAATAGAAGAAACTGTGAATGTATGCCCTTTTGTTTCTTTGCTGAATCGGGAACCCATATTTTCAAGCGTAGCTTTTGCTTTGGAAACCATCCACGCTCGGCTGTAATCCAACTTTTGAACTTTATATCCTTTTCCTGATTTTTTTATTTTGTGAAATTTTCCGTTGTTGATATATTTCTGAACTGCTTTAGAATCTTTTAAAAGCTGAACCCCAAAACTTTTAGAAGCATTAAGGTGCGGCTGATAAAGCGGCGTTGCCTGTACTTTTAAAACCTCATGAAGATCGTAACAAGGCAAAACTTTCTTAATCGTTTTTTTTGAAGCCTGAGCATAATGAACACTAAAAATAAAAGACACAAAAACAACACTCAATAACTTTTTCATTAATCAGACTTTTAAATTTTCAAACAGAAAAAAGGAAATAATAAAATTTCTTTCAATAATAATACCAATCTAAGCTAATGATATTAATTAAAAATCCTATCAACTGACAGGATTTACTTTAGCTTTTTAATATCAAACGGATTTTTGAAGATCAATTCTTCATGCTTACCTTTAATTTCCATTTTTCTTTGTAGGAGATTCAATGCCATTTTTCTCAGGAAAAGATCTTTATCGTTCAGCTTCCAATAAGAATCTTCATGAACGCGTTTGGGTTTTCGGATTAAATAAAATTCCGTTTCCCAGGAATCTACATTGTGATAAAACTCGATAATCCCGCAATGATCCGGAATCATATTATGTTCCACCATTCCCATCGGCAGCAAAAAACTGAAGGCATTGCAAACATAATCTCCACAGGAAATTTTATCATGTTTTAAAAACTTTTCGCCCGTATTTGAATTTGTATATGACTTTTTGAAATCATTTTTAAAATCACTTTTAGATAATTTAATTTCAATTTCATGACTGAAACCTTCAGAGTCAATAATTAAAATATCAGCTTCCCAATCTGCCTGAAAATGATTAGTCAGTATCATTTCTTTCTCAAAATCACATTGAGAATGAATGAATGCATGAACTAATTCTTCTATTTTTAACATGATTCTTTAATCGAAATACTTTTTTTAACGCGAAGATCGCAAAGACTTTATTTTAAAATATTCTGAATATTTTTCGTTCGCAAGGGCGTTTCACTCAGCAAATGATAGCAAAATTTAATACAACTAACTCTAAAACTCTCCCACACTCAAACCCATTAGCTCACTAATAAGCTACAGCCACGAATATCAGAGTGATCAATTCTTCCCAATACCTGAAATTGATCTCCGAAAGTTTTACCCAAATCCTGCGTTGCAATAAACGAACACGAATGAATATTAGCCAAATCAATAATATTAATCGCTCCCGTTCTTCCTTCCTGTTCATAATTAAAAGGATCTTCAGCATTTCTTACCAAAATTCTCATCCAATTCGGGCATTGGTAAATATTTTCACCTAAAGAATAAGCCTGAGAAAGCAATTCCGTCATCGAATATTCGGAATAAATTTTATCTGTTTTGAAACCTTCCTGCAAAATTTTCAACAATTCGTCTTTTGTCATTTCTTCTTTCCTGCCTTTCATTCCGCCAGTTTCTATTATCGTTAAAGTGTTGGAATGTTGGAATGTTGACGAGTTTGAGTTGCAATAATCAAGAAAATCTAATAAGGCAAATGAAACTCCGAAAAGAATGACTTTTTTATCTTTTAATTCATCTAAAAGTTTAAATAAATCTTCGTGATTGTAAAGAAAATATCCGTTTTCCGGCTTGGCAGATTTTTGCATCAAAAAATCTACCATATATATTAAGGAAGAATGCTGTTTTTCCAGATAACTCGGAAGCAGTCCCAAAAAGATAAAATCTTCAGGTTTCCCGATAAACTGTTCAAAACTTTTATAAATACTTTCCTGATAAATATTCTCGTCTGCAATGTGATGTTTAGACAAATTCATCTGTGTCGTTCCCGAACTTTGAAAATACAAGTCGGAAGTCACATTTTTATCTAAAATCTGATGATTTTTGAACATTTCAATGGGAAGAAACGGAATTTTAGCCAAGCTATCCACTTCTTCGGGATTGATTTTCAGGTAGTCAACAAATTTTTTATATACTTCAACATTGTCATACTGATAGCGAAATGTCATCAACGAGGCAGCCAAAAAGTCATGCTCTGTCTTTATGTCGAATATATTTTTCAAGATGAAATTATTTTTTTAAACTCTTTAATGATTCAAAATGAAACATTTACAAAAGAGCGTTGTTTTTTTAATGATTTTTTAATAGTAAAATTAAAAATTTGGTCAGGTTCTTGCAATTACAAAATCGGAATATGGATTAAAAACAGGGTGATTTCAAACTCATCCGAAAATTACCTCTTTATGGGGTAATTTTTTTTGTGTTTTCGCCAAATGTTTTCAATTCAAAATCGCTTTCAAAAACACCATACGTGAAATAAGAAATCCAGTCTCCAAGGTTTACATATTTCGCTTTTCCATCCAAATCCAAAACCATAGGAAGATGTCGGTGCCCGTAAATGAAATAATCGATTTTCTCTGTTTTCAGCTTTTCTTTCGAATAAATAATCAAAAACTCTTTGTCTTCGCCCAAAAATTCTTTGTCTTCGTCTCCTGAAATCATTTTATTTTTCTGAGACATATATAAAGCGATCTTCATGGCAATATCCGGATGAATCCATTTAAAAAACCACTGCGCAACAGGATTTGTAAAGACTTTTTTCATTCTTTTATATCCTTTATCGCCTGGTCCCAAACCGTCACCATGAGCCAGCAAAAACTGCTTCCCGCCCATTTCGAAATATTGCTTTTTATAGAAAACCGTGCATCCGATTTCGTCTTCCAGATAATCTTTCATCCAAAGGTCATGGTTTCCTACGAAAAAATAAACGTGAATTCCGCGATCTTTCAGTTCAGCAATTTTACCTAAAACACGAACATAACCTTTGGGAATTACATGTTTCCATTCATGCCAGAAATCAAACAGATCCCCCATTAAAAACAAGACCTGAGCATCATGTTTTATCTCATCCATCCAACGGATAAAGCGTTCTTCACGCACTTTACTTTCCTTCGGATTAGGCGCACCAAAATGCTGATCTGAAGCAAAATATACTTTTTTTCCAGGTTCTAGATTAATGATCGTTTTTAACACCGTCTGAGTTTTTCTAAATTACTGATTATCTTCTGCAAACCACTCTCCGTAGGAGTTTTCAGTTTCGTGAAGTTTAAGATAAGCCAAAGAAATTCCTTCAGGAAGTCTTGATTTTATTTTTGAAGCAATGGCATACAACATATTTTCACATGTCGGCTGGAAGGTACAATAAATCACTTTATGCCCCTGCTCTTCAAGAGAATCTCCTAACATTTTGTGTGGAGAAAGTGCATTGATAAGCACTGCATGATCCCAAACATCTACAATCTCAGATTTCACGATCGTTTTAATATCACCGAAATCTACCACCATCCCGTTTTTGGGATCCTCCAAATCATTTATAGGCTTTCCTTTCACTGTTACGAACAGTTTATAGGAATGTCCATGCATATTTTTACATTTTCCGTCGTAATTATAAAGCACATGCGCCGTTTCGAATGTAAAAATTTTTGTAATACGTATCATAGTACAAAGATATGATAAAAGAGCTTACCAAAGAAAAAGCTTAAACTTCGATTAAGTTTTTACAACTTATCAAGCCAGTTACTTTCCAGTCGTTTTATTCTCTGTGTTTCTTTATCAATAAAAACCCAAAGCGTTAAAGAATCGACCACCAACTGATCGTTACAATAAAACTCCACTTTTCTTGGTTGGCGAATTCCTTCCGGAGCTTTTGGATACGTTTTTATCGTGATAATATCTCCTAAATAGACCTGCTTTTTATATTGAATATGATGATCGAGAAGCATCCAGATATCATTAGGAAAATTGGTTTTATGTTTTACAAAATCCCAATGTTCTCCTGCGATTTCTTCCATCCAATGAACATATTGAACGTTATTTACATGATTATTACTGTCAATATGATCCTCCGTTACCGTTATCTGCTTTTCAAAAATCAAACTCATATTCAAAGATATGAACTTATTTTTTTATCTAAAAACACTACTATTTCTATTCAAAATCATTATATTTAGTTTCATAAAACACACAAATGATTTTAGATATTTTCTTTCCGAATCGTTGCCTTCACTGCAACCGAATTATTGAAGCTGACTTTCTTGTTTGCAATCTTTGTTATGAACAAATTCATTTCACTCATTTCGATTATTTTGAAAATAATTTTATCAAAGAAAAATGCAAATTACTATTTCCTGTAGAAAATACATTTGCCTTAATGCAGTTTCAAAAAGAAAATCTAAGCAGGAAAATTATTCATGAATTAAAATATAAAAGTCGCGAAAAAATTGGGAAAACTTTAGCCGAATGGACAATAGAAAATCTCAATTTTAAAAACGACAAACCAGATTTATTGGTTTCTGTTCCGCTTCATCCGAAAAAATTAAAAGAAAGAGGTTATAATCAATTGCATTTATTCACAGAAACACTGTCGAAGTTTTATGAAATTCCTTTCAGTCATGATTTAATAAAAAGAAATTATTATTCAAAAGCTCAAGCTTTAAAGGATAAAAAGCACCGACTGGAAACAGAAAACACGTTTTCAATTACTAAAAATATTACGGGAAAGCATGTTTTACTAATCGACGATGTTTTCACCACGGGAAATACTTTATCAACAATTGCCTGGGAAATTTTAAAATCGGGAGAAAATAAAGTAAGTGTTTTGGTGATGGCTGTTGATGAATAATTGTAAATAAAAAAACCTCAATTTTAATAATTGAGGTTTAAAATTACTTCCAAATCATGATAATTACTTATCTATTTTTTTCATTCTGAAAGTTTCAAAATCATCTTTGTATTCAACAACTGCATTATTGCCTCTCATTAAATCATTATTGTTTTGTGATTTATAATAAGTATTTAGAAAAGCAAGATATTGATTCATTGATTTAAAATTCATCGCCATATTATAATCAAAAGAAAACTGACCTGTATCAAAACTTTCGCCCTTCAAATTTCTATTGTAACGCAGGAATTCCGGAGTGTTGTAATTAAAGAAAGTTGCCCCTTTATCCGGCGACGGAAGTAAAAACGAAGAAAACTTCTGTTGCGATGGCAAATGACAGCTCATACAAGAGGTCATCGGTAATCTTGGATAAGTTATAACCGTTCTTGATTTTTTTTCTTTATTCACAATTACGACTTTACCATTCAACATTACACTTCCGTCATTCGGACCGCTTAACCTTCCACCCCAACCCAGCGTTTCTCGGCTGTAATAAGGCGCATTATTATTAACCCAGGTTTGTTTTAATTTTACATTCTGTTTTTCTACCGATGCAAAATCTGTGGAAACATCCGGATCTAAGCCCCACATTGCTCCCAACGGAACAAATTTATCCAGAATATTATTCGACTTAACATCTTTATCGTAAACGAGAGTACTAAAAACCCAGCCCGTGTCGGGAGCGGCCTTAGAGTCTTTTACCACAACATCTATCTGAAATAAGCTTACATTTCGATAACTATAATTCGTTTGACCTTCCAACTGATTATAGAGTGTAAAAAGCGGAGCATCCTTCATCGCATCCCAATCGTTGCCATTCAATTCAGAGAAAGCAAATTTTACGATCACAGCTCCTTCTTTGAACTGACCTTTATCTTTATTTAGATCAATACTAATAAAATTATTAATAGGCTGAGTACTTTTAAAATAAGACGAATCTATTTTTAGCGGAACATTTCCGTTTTTATCAAAAACCTCCCCGATCGTGAAAGCCGCCGTCGGATCATACATTACCAGCACAAACCCTTCCTGATTTTTATCAACATGCTTAAAAGTTCCTTTACCATTAGGATTTCCAGGATAGGTACCCATAATAGGATCTCTTTGACTTCCCATCCACGGCTCATGAAACCACCCGACTTCTTTAGCATTAAATTTATCTTTTTCGTTAATCATTTTTGTAATGACGGGTGATGCATATTCTTTCATTTTAGACACATAAGTTTCCGCATTTTCTACCGTGATGGGTTGGTTAAATTCATTAATAAATTTAAATCCAACGCTTGGTTGTGTGCGGGGATAATCGGCATTAAGCTGAAAGAAAGCTTTTCGATCTTTAGGAATAGAATCGGAATGATTTTTAAAAGCTTGTTTTCTTACGAGATCATCTGGTATTTCCGGTGTTGATTTCTTGTCGTTGGTACAAGACCACAGAGTAATTGAGCCTATAATAAGGCTTAAGATTGATGTTTTCATGGAATTTTTGTTTTTTTCTGGTTATTATTATTGAATCAAAAAATTCAACAGTTAAATATACAAAAAACATTAAATATAATTCAACATATAATGAAAAATCATTAATATAATTTAACAATAAAAAAATTATATTCTATTTTTCAAAACAAAACTCACCAATCACTAAACATAAAAAAAGGCTATATTCAAGATGAATACAGCCTTTAATCGTTATATTAAAAATAAATTATCTCTGTAATTTTTCACCATAACTCAAATCTCCCGCATCACCCAAACCAGGTGTAATATATCCTTTTGAAGTTAAGCTTTCGTCGATGGCTCCTACCCAAATTTTTGCATTTGAATATGCTTTTTCAATCGTTTCAACCCCCTGTCTTGAAGCAATTGCAGCTACAATATGAAGTTGAGAAGGATTTCCGTTGGTTAACAAATCTTTGATCGCTTCAATTAAAGAAGCTCCGGTTGCCAACATCGGATCTCCTACAATTAGAGGTCTTCCTTCGATATTCGGGCAAGTTAAATAATCTTGCTTGATAGAAAAATAATCGTTCGCATCGTGTTTTCTGTAAGCCGCTACAAAACCACAATCTGCTCTGTCAAAATAATTTAAAAGACCTTCAAATAAAGGAACTCCAGCTCTTAAAATAGTAGTAATAACGGGCTGAACAGCTATTTCCTTCACTCTAATAGTATCTAAAGGCGTCTGAATTTCGACTTCTTTCTGCTCTAAACCTTTACTGATTTCGAAAGCTGCAATTTCCCCGATTCTTTCCATATTTCTACGGAATCTCATTCGGTCATGCTGAATGTCAACGTTTCTTAGTTCATTAATCCAAGTATTCACTAAAGAAAATTGTTCTGATAATACGACTGTATTCATTATTTTGAAATAACTTTTTTAAGTTTAAATTTAATTTTGAATATTTTTTTAATGCAAAGCACACAAAGATTTTTTGACTACTTTTCGTTTTTAAGTTCACAAAGGCGTTTTACTTAGCTAAGCTCTCAAAGTTTTCAATAATCCAAAATTATTAATATTTTAAGAATAAAATCCCTCTTAGAAAAATCTAAAAGGGATTGTAAATTATTTTTGTCTGAAATATACTTCAATTGGAACTCCGGTAAACCCGAATTCTTTTCTCAATTGGTTTTCAGTAAATCTTTTGTATGGTTCTTTTACGTATTGCGGTAAATTACAGAAGAATACAAACTGTGGCGACGGCGTTGGAAGCTGTACGCAATATTTGATTTTAATGTATTTCCCTTTATTTGCTGGCGGCGGCGTTCCTTCGAAAATCGGAAGCATCACTTCGTTTAGTTTTGAAGTTTTAATCTTCTTCTTACGATCGTCATATACCTTCATCGCCATGTCAACAGCTTTTAAAATTCGCTGTTTCGTTAATGCTGAAACGAATAAAATTGGAATATCTTGGAATTGCCCGATTTTATCTTTGATTGATTTTTCGAAATCACGCATTGTGTTGGTTTCCTTGTCTTCAATCAAATCCCACTTATTCACCAAGATTACGATTCCTTTTCTGTTTTTCTGAGCTAAACCGAAAATATTCATATCCTGAGATTCCCAACCCTGCGTTGCATCAACCATGATAATTACCACGTCAGAATACTCAATAGAACGGATCGAACGCATTACAGAATAGAATTCCAAATCTTCGTTTACCTTAGATTTTCTTCTCATTCCGGCTGTGTCTACCAATACAAACTCGTGCCCGAATTTGTTGTAAAGCGTTTGAATACTGTCTCTTGTAGTTCCCGCAATATCTGTTACGATATTTCTTTCCACATCAAGCAAAGCATTCGTCATTGTAGATTTTCCTACGTTCGGACGACCTGCGATTGTGATTTTTGGCAATCCTTCGAAAGGATCTTTATATTCCGTTGTTGGGAAATCTTTTACAATATCATCCAACAAATCTCCTGTCCCTGAACCCGTTGCAGAAGATAAAGTATAATATTTATCGATTCCTAATTGATAGAATTCCGTTGCGGGAAGTTCTTCTTTTGAAGAATCTACTTTGTTGATAACAATATAAATAGGTTTGTTTGATCTTCTTAAAAGTCTGTAGATTTCGTAATCTGTATCGGTAAGACCTTCTTCCACGTTCATCATAAAAATGATAGAAGTTGCCTCATCTACAGCCAATTGTACCTGCTTACGGATTTCTTCTTCAAAGATATCATCCGTTCCTACATCATACCCCCCGGTATCGATTACGGTAAAATCTACTCCATTCCAGTCAGATTTTCCGTAGTGACGGTCTCTGGTTACACCTGCAGTAGAGTCTACAATAGCCTCTCTTCTTTCTAATAAACGATTAAATAACGTGGATTTTCCTACGTTGGGACGCCCAACGATTGCGACAATATTCGACATAAAAATGTTTAATAATCCTTTGCTAAAGCTCAGGATATGTTATTAATGGGTTTCTCCAACTTTTGGAGCCCAATTTTTTGCAAAGATATGATTTTTATTTGATTTGATTTTTTTGAAAAAGAAAAACTGGAAAGAATTATAAGTTAATTTACTTATAAGATTATTGCTAAATATTTAGTCTTTTAATTAGCTGAACCTAAAAATATAGCTTTCATTCGAAAAAATATTCACAAAATAATTCTTTGAATATCAATAAACAAAGGCATTTCATGAAATTTTTATTGATTAATTTCAACTTTAAATTTTTATTTTCAAAATAAATTTTCTAATTTCGCGGAACAGAAATACAGACTCATGGTGTAGCGGTAACACTACTGATTTTGGTTCAGTCATCTGGGGTTCGAATCCCTGTGAGTCTACATTCAAGGAGAAATGATCATTTTGATCGTTTCTCTTTTTTTTTATACAATCTAAGTCATTATTAATCTGAAAGATATGGTATGCGATTGAGTTAATTCGGGCGGTTCGATAATGTTTTCCGTTAAATTCCAATTTTTCAGGAAATATCGAACCAATTATTGCACGCTTTGTCTCAATTCCCGCTCCTTGATAGTGTTTTCCGATATTTTGAAGCGTCTCTAAGGCTTGTTCGAGCAGTTTATCTATATTGGTAATTTGTGGTACTGAACTCTTATTAAGATTTTCTTCTAACTTTGAAATTTGCTCTTTACATTCTCTTTTAATCTCCAAATATTCATCATCATCAATTATCTCACTAAGAAACTTGTTTCGAGCAAAGGATAGTTTGTTATTTAAAGTATCAATTTCGTCAGATATTTTCTTTTTCTCTTTTAATGGATCGCTAATGAAGTTCTGATAGTTTTCGGTCAAAAGCTTTTTAAGATATTTTTTAACTGGTGTATTCATTTCTAATGTCATTAATCCATCTTCAAAAACTTTATTGACGATCTCTGCTCTTTCTCTGAATCCGCAAATAGAATTACAATGATAATAATAGTATCTATTATTTCGACCTCTTGAAGCACTGGCGGTAAGTGTTTTCCCACAGTTGGGACACGTTAAAAATCCACGAAGTGGAAAATTTTCCTGAACAGTGATTTTTGTGTTTGGTCTTTGAGGTCGTTTCTTTCCATCCAATATCTCTTGCACTCTGTCAAAAAGTTCCTCACTGATCAATGGTTCATGTTGACCTTCAACAAAACAGGCTTCCTCATCCTTGTGTTTTGGAACAAATACTTTACCGCAATAAATCGGATTACGAATGGCTATATGAAAAGATGTTCTACTGACACCTTTTCTCAAAGACTCATTAATTTTTGTTCTTATAGAATTGCTTGCATAGATGCCTTTAGCCAATTCATTAAATGCCCACTTCATTTTTGTTGCTTCGGGTTCTTTGATTGCAATGTACTTTTTACCATTCTCGGTAATCTTGTTCGCATAACCAAATGGGGCTTTTCCCATAACTCGCCCTTCTTTGACAGCTCTTCTCATTCCATAAAATACATTGAGTGCTCTTCTGTCATTTTCAACCTCGGGCGCAGCCAAATAAATAGCCAACATCATTTTATTTTCAGGTATCGAAAGATCAAGCGGTTGTTCAACGGCTTGTAAATCCAAACCTAACTTTGAGAGGATGCTTATCATTTGATAGGCATCACCTGCGTTTCTACTAAAACGATCCCATTTCGTAAACAAAATAATATTGGTTTTAGAACCTTTTTTCTTAAGTTCAGTAAGAAGCTTTTTCCATTCTGGACGGTTAAAAGATTTTGCAGAATGGTCTTCATAAATAACATTTCCTACAGTTAAATTATTTTGTGAACAATAACGTCTGAGACGTTCTTCCTGATCTCTTTGGGAATAGCCTTTATCCGCTTGCTCATCTGTCGATACACGTATATATAAATCTGCTGTTTTCATAATTTTAAAATTTAATTCTGTGGAATATTATTAAGTATGGTCAAATAATAGAATTTCAGATTCATCAGTTGGATATTCCACTACGGAGTATCATTTCTGCTCAGAATAAAAATACTTTTTAATGACCATTAATGTAAGGTTGTAAAGAAACTCCATTACCAATTCAGCTTCTTCTTTCGAAAGCTCCATACCTTCAGAGCGGAAATATTCGATAACTTCCTCTATTGGTATTTTTTTGATTTCTTTTGCCTTAGACATAAATGCAGAATTTCCCTAAAAATAATTCAGAGAAATCCCAACATTAAATTTTTGATATATATTGGCATCAATAGTCTTTGTTAGTCTATATCTATTACATACCTTCTTTTGAAATCTTATTTAGTCTCTTTCTTTAATTTGTGTTTTTGTTCATTACTGAAATCATGCATATAGACTTGACTACCTGTAAAGGGATTATATGAGGGGTGATAGTCCAAATATCCTAAGAAATCTAAATCCTTTATACATTTATGATAGGTTGCTTTTGAGTAAATCTTACTAATTCGCATAACCTCATCCCGACGGATACTAACTGGATTCCTGAATCGGTTGAAATTCCAAAATTGAAACAAAGCCATATAGAGACTTAAGTGAGTAGGATTTAATGAGTTTTCTTGAGCTACTTTACCATAGAAGGCTGTTAAATGTTTATTGTAATTCATTTGCTTGATAATAATTTACTGATATCCAATTTGAATAGCATTGAAAAAATTTGAGAGGATGAGATAATATCAAGATTTATTATCTAGTAGCCGCTCGATGTCCCTATACTTGTAATATAACGTGCCTCCAATACGAGTGTAAGACAAAGTTCCATTAATACGAAGGTTTTGTAATGTTCCTGTAGAAATATTGAGAAGTTCCTTGACCTCCGTAGATCGTAACCACGATTTCTTTTCCGAACCTTTGATATCGATCAATTTCTTAATTTCTTCCAGTAATTCTACTTTAAATTCTTGGAGATCTTCTTTAGTTAAAATATCTATATTCATATTTGTTTATTGTTTTAAGTTTCTTGCTATCTTATATCTCTATTGATGGTCTGAAATGATATTTAATATAAGCTCAAATAATAGTTTTTTCAACTATTAAATTCATCTTAAAACTATCTAGTAATTTACCATCAACAACAGTTTCTTTGAGTTCATTCATCAGCTTTTTTACAATCATTTTCATACAATTTGCTTTCTCTGTGTCAACTTTTGCTATACTGTGATGCACGCTCATATTGTAATCAGTAAAAGAAAATATATTGCTGGAAAATTGCTCAAAAAGATAGTTGTACTTATATATGTCCTTATCGGCGTAGATACATAATTGCCAAAGGGCTTCGCTGGTCATATAATTAGGTAGATAAAATGTTTTTATGTAGATAAAAGTTCTGCAAAAGGACAATAGAAATAATGCGAAGAGATTATCTACACCTTGATAATTTTCTTCTTTTCCATCAATCAATTTATAAAACTGCAATGAACTTTCTAATGTGCTCTTGTAATGGAAATGCAAGTCATGGTGCTGTGGTTGATGAGGCGTCTCCCAATGTGGCTCTGGATGATGTTGATCCGAGGAATAGACCAAATTTTTGCCTTGCATAATGAAAACGAAAAAGCTCTGATATTGATATAGATTCTTCTGAATCCAATACCGATCGTGTCCGACCAATAAAAATTTGTACTCTTTTCCAAACATACTCGTCAAAGAATGAGTAATGGCTTTTATTTTTTCATTATTCACATTCAAGCCAATCAAAAGTAAATAGTAGGTTGTCACTTCTCCATAGATTGTTTTATGAAAGAAATATATTTGTTCCAGTTCTGTAAAAGTCAGGATTCTGTCAATTGCCTTATCAAGTATTTCATCTGTTCGATACTCGTCTATTGGGATTATATCCTGACCAACCGTATAAGTTTTATCATATTGCTTTTTGATCAGATGTTTCAATTCGTAGAATCGAGCTTCAATAAATGTAAACAGCGAATCCTCGATGATTCGTAATGATTCAAACATTTCTGTGTTGTAAATGATATCATCTTCGTCAATCGCTTTCTTTACTTTTGCAAAAAGTTCAGTTATAAAATATTCCCATGGATTCTTTTTGACAAAATAGGATTGAAGTTCCGGAATATAAATCAACAATTGATTTATCCTTTGATTCAGATTAAAGTCACTTGTCCTGTCTCCGCTATGTAGTTCCTCTAAATACTCTAAGTCATATTGGATCAGTTCTTCGAAAGAGGTAAAAACACTGTTATATGAATCCTCAGCAATAAGTCTTTCAATTTTTACCCTACGAATTTCGTGATCATGGTGAAACGCATCTTCATATCGGTTGAATTTCTTCTTGTACTTGTTCCAAATCCTATCTTTGAAAATTGATGATCTTGAATCTTTATTTTGATAGATTATCGAAGATTGCTGGCAATGGTACTCTATGAAAGGATGACCTTTTGACAATTGATATTCTAATCTCGAATAGTCAATGAAATAAAAGTAAACTTCATACTGATCTCTAAATTCTTTCACCCATCTTTTTGAACGCAATTTTGCTACATCAGTAAATTTATTGAGCTGAACCAAAATGTGTGATCGAGTTGAATGCTTTTCTTTCCGAAAGAATACCTGAACGATGGAATAATCCTTAATAATTTGCTCTAGTGTATTTTCAATAAACTCATTGGCGAGGATTGAAAATTGAGATTTATTTGGTGTTTTCATAGCTGAATGTTTTTAGATTCAAAACCACTATCATAGTATATAAATATAGCTTCAATAAATAAACGAACCAAGGCAAACCATACCATCATATCAATATGCTCATTCATTTCAGGGTCGTTGTCAAATCCTACTGTTTGTTTCAATACAAAATCAGGGTCTTTCATCTTTTCCTGATATTTCTTAAAGTAATCGATTCCTACTATTGATAATATTAGTAGGAATAGCTCACTAATACATTCCTCGGAAGAGATTGCATTCATTATATAATTTATGCTATCAAATTGAGACACATCATCGACATTGCATTTATTCAAATTACCTTGATCCTTGTCAAAGTAAAAATGAATGAGTAATAAAAGGCAGGACAGCAATCCTGCCGTCTTGACATCCTGCCTGCTTGCATCTTTGACCTCAATCTTTCCTGATAACAATTTCTCCAATTCGTATTCTTGAATCAAATCAGGATAGCTATCGAGCAGTTCTGTAAGTCTGGGATTATTCAGTTGGTCAAGAAGGCGGAATATACCTAATTCAAGATCTTGTCCTTGCGAATTCTGAACCAGAATATTTAATGCAATTTCAGCTTGTTCTTTTGTATGTACAAGTTGTTTCTCTTTAGTAAAGGGTGTGTTAGTTTTCATATCAACAATTTTATCTTTAGTAAAATTGAAAAAGGACTGAGGGATAATCTATTCCAAGAAGGAATAAATTATTCAGGATTTACGATTTTTTATTTTTGATCTTTTTGAGACCTCTTTCACTCATTACCTGCGCTGCATCCAGCATTTTAACAAGGTAGATGTGCGGAGTAGTCAGATCGTAATCAAATTCCTCTTTATAAGGTGAAAGCGATACGTGAACAATTTCATTAAGGAAAAACTCATATTCTTCCAGTGTTTTGCATTCAAATGCTTTTTCAAATACAAGAAATGGATTTTGATATTCTTCTTTATTTAAAGATCCCTGATTTATGATCTGCCATTCTTCGGGAGCTTTTTTTACTTCCCATCTTTTAACTTTGAAGTTTAGCAGATACGCACATCTTATAAATGATCTGACAGCATTATGAAAATCAAAAAGATCTCCCGGACGTTCTTTATTACAGACCTCTGCTTTATTTACATACAGCATAATCTCGCTGAGTGTATTTTTATAAATATCTACTGTACAATAGTTGAAGAAAGCATTGATCAGCTTAAATGGATCTACAATTTCATCGATTGCCCAGAAACTCGTCTCCAAAGATAATTTCATCTTTTTCATAAGAATAGGTTTTAAAATGTGAGAACTAAATTCTATTGTTGCCAATGAATAATCTATTCTTTTGGCGAATAAAATATCCGTTGGAAGGGATATTTTACAGGATAATTTTTTAACTTTACAATTCAGACGAATTAATAGAAATGGCTTTATCTTTAAGCCTTTAAATTGTGATAACCGCTATGGAACAGAAAATACATCAAGGGAGAAATGTGAAACGCTTTAGAGAAATGCTTGGCATAAAGCAGGAGGCTTTGGCATTTGACTTGGGCGAAGAATGGAATCAAAAGAAAATTTCTCTGTTGGAGCAAAAAGATGTTATAGAAGATGATCTATTGAAAGCAATTTCTAAAGCTCTTAAAATTCCTGTAGAGGCTTTTCAGAATTTTGATGAACAGGCTGCAATAAATATAATTGCTAACACTATTACCAATAATGATAATGGAGCTGTTTACAATCATAATCCAGTATTTCAACCTATTGATAAATTAATACAATTGCACGAAGAAAAGATTGCTTTGTATGAAAGAATGCTGAAAGAGAAGGATGAAATGATGGATAGGCTTGAGAAGCTTATCAGCAAATAAATATAAGTAATTCGGGATAATTACTTTTTCATAAGAAAGGCTCAACTACAGGTTGAGCCTTTTAAATACTCAAGCTTGCACTGAAATTTAAAAACTAAACTAATAATTAAAAAACTTGAACGATGGAATTAGATTTTGATAAGTTTAAAAGGTCATTGATTATTTCAAAAAATGACAAATATGCTTTTCTGCTAGGTGCGGGTAGTTCAATAACCTCCGGAATTCAATCAGCTTATGATTGTATTTGGGAGTGGAAAAAAATGATTTATCAGACTACCAATAATATCTCAAGTGAACTAATTGAAAACTTTAGGAATAAAAAAAATCAAGAGATAATACAAAATTGGCTTAATAATCAAGGGAGATTTCCTCCTAATGGATCTGAAATTGAGTATTCTTTTTATGCAAATGAATGTTTTCCCATCAACGAAGATCGAAGAAAATATTTTCAGAAAATTTGTTCTAATGCCCAACCTTCCATTGGCTACAAAGCGACAGCATTATTAGCAAAAGCAGGTTTTGTTGATACTATTTGGACAACTAATTTTGACGATTTAATGAGAGACGCATGTATATCGCAGCGATTTCAATCAATTGATATAACGTTAGAAAATACTTCTAGAATTATCAATCGTACTCAAAATAGTAGTGAATTGCCAATTCTAAAGCTTCACGGAGATTTTAAGTTTGGAGATTTAAAAAATACTGAAAGTGAGTTAAAGACTCAAGATGAAGTATTTAGAGAAAAAATGATCGAGTATCTTAAGGATAAACATCTTATTGTTTTTGGTTACAGTGGTAGGGATCATTCTCTAATGAATACTCTGCGAGAATTATATTCAAAAGATGGTGGAGGGAGATTATATTGGTGTGGGTATAAAGAAAACAAAAGTGAGGTAGTCAAAGACCTAATCCTTTCTGCAAATGAAAGAAAAACGAGAGCCTTCTATATTGCTACAGAAGGATTTGATAATGCTATCTATCAAATTGCTCAATTATTACTAAGTGATAATGTACAAATCTATAATGAGTTTGAGGCACTTGTTAAAGATGATTCAAAGAAAATTGAATCAATTCCATTTAATCTTATGCCTAAAAAAACCAACACTGTTTTAAAAAGCAATTTTTTCCCAATAGAATTTCCAAAAGAAGTTTACGTTTTTGAACACACAATTACAGGAAAAACATGGGATTTTTTAAATGAAAACATTTTACCTGAAAAGAGAATTGCAGCAGTTCCTATTGGCAACCAAATATGGAGTCTTGGTGTTGCAGAGAATATAAGTAAGCTCTTTGGTTCTTTTATTCAAACAAAGCTAGTTAGAAAACCTATAACCGAAATCACTAACAGTTCTAATAACCTGATTTGCCTATTTCTTTCAGCGATCTGTAAGTACTATTCTTTAGAAAATAAATTAAACACAGATAATAATAGAAAATTATGGAGTGAAAATGACTTTAAATTTATTAGAGGACATAAAGTATACAGCGCAATTCGTTTAAACATTGAGATTATATCTAATCAAGTATATATTACTTTAAATCCAGATTTTCATGTTGATTCTAAAGATGAAATTCACGCAATAGGTCTTGAATATTTTCATCAAATTTGGAATAGTAAATTCAATGAGTATGTTTCAAAATGGAGAGAAATTTTATTCAAAAATTCTAACGAATTTGATTTCCCAAATAATTCAAATTCAGGCTTTGCTTTTAAAATCAAAAAAAATCCAGTATTTACATTGATTGATGACTTGACAAAGAGTAATAATGAGGCTCATAATATTCCATCTCATTTGATAAGATATCGAGGTGTTAAATTTAGAGAACCAAATTTGATTTTTAGCTCAAATAATGGCGGGAAAAGATGTTTAGAACCTCATCCAATGAAGGGTTTGGTTAATCATAAACCTTATGAGACTGGGATTGATCACTTTTTGAATAAGCAGATAAAAATGTCAGTATTGTGTATTTCTGAATATTCTCAAAAATTAAACAATTTTTTAAGCAAATTAAATACAAAAATACCTGTTAACAATCCTAAAGAAAGATATTTAATTGATTATGAAGGATTTGATGATGTATATAATGTGGATTTGGAAATCCCAAATATAAATTCGTCTGATTGGAGAGAAATCGAAGATTTAGAACTATCTAGTGATATAAAAGGTGTTTCAAATAGAATTAAAGAAAATATTTGTTCCGAAATTTTAAGGATAGGTGCATCGACAACTCAAAAGGTAATTGTAATATTTATTCCAGACAAATGGTTAAAATATACTTCCTTTTCAAATGAATATGAATCGTTTAACCTTCATGATTATATAAAAGCGTTTTGTGCTGAGAAAGGTTTGACTTCTCAATTTATAACAGAAAGGACATTGTTAGATAAAAAACAAGAATGCCAAGTTATATGGTGGCTTTCATTGTCATTTTATGTAAAATCATTTAGAACGCCTTGGCTGGTAGAGAACTCCACAAGTGATACGGCTTTTGCAGGAATAGGCTACAGCGTTGATAAATTCAATAAAAACAATCCAATAATTTTAGGTTGTAGTCATTTATACACATCAAATGGAGAAGGATTAAAATATAAGCTCTCAAAATTAAGTAATGATAAAATTCAATGGCGAGATAAAAAACCTCATCTATCATATGATGATGCATATGATTTTGGGAGGTCCATTATCAACTTGTTTTATGAATCCATGAACGAAATGCCGAGACGGGTCGTAATTCATAAAAGGACATTTTTTACCAAAGAAGAAAGAGATGGAATTTGCGATAGTCTTCTAGAAAATGCCAATATTCAGAATGTCGATTTAATTGAAATAAATTTTGAAGATGATGTTAAATATGTCTCTAGTAAAATTAAAAATGGGAAAACAGAAATTGACGGTTATTCCATCGCTAGAGGCACTTGTATTCAATTAACAAGTTATTCAGCATTATTATGGACTCACGGAATTATTCCGTCGGTAAAAAATGAGTATTATAATTTTTATCCTGGTGGTAGGTACATCCCAAAACCATTAAAAATAATAAGACATTATGGCAATAGCTCATTAGAACAAATTTCTAACGAGATTTTAGGATTATCTAAAATGAATTGGAATTCTTTAAATATGTATTCCCAATTGCCAGCAACAATATTTTCATCAAATGAGATTGCTAGAATTGGAAAACTGGTTAATAACGTGGGAAGTACAGAATATGATTACAGATTTTTTATATAATTATAATAGGAATTTGCATAAGGAATTTCATGCAAAACTTTTATATTAAATCTCTACAAATCTGTGTTTTCACATCCAATTCTGATGTGTATAATATCGATCTTATAAATATAAAACTTAGCTGAAAACTAAAATTCCTATTTATTTCAAAAGAAAAAAGGAAAAAAAAGAAAGCCATTTCATTATTGTTGTAGATTTTAATAAGCAAGTTTATCAATAAAAATACGACCTGAAGGGTGGAGATTTTTATTGATACCAATAGGCTTGAACTTGTGTTTAATAATCTGGAACTATTCTTTTGTTTTCTTTTTATTATTTTTAATTATCTATTATAATCTCCTTTGTTTTTTCTTCTTTTGCTGTAATAGAATTTGCTCAGAATTATAATTGATCTCAGAATTGCCAAAATTTAAGAGAGTTATTATTTGAGAAACACTTTCTGAATCTTTAAAAACTTCTTCAAATGCAGAGAAAGGTATATTGTTCCCTTGCGAAACCTTCTTACAAACATTATTGATTTCTGCGAGTAACTTTTCTTGAGAACCAATAAAAAGCTGAGGTAATTTTGTTTTCTCAAATTGTAATGTTTTGATTAAAGTATCCTTCACAGAGTTTAAATATTTTATTTTTTCACTCGAATAAATATTGCCGTTGGATAGAACGGTGGATAATTTGTTTTTCAGAATTGAAATTTCTTTTTTAAGATCAAAATTTTTGCTTTGGAGTTCTGTTATCAGTTTGTTTTTGAATTCTAATTCCTGTTTGTTTTTGCTAAGCTGTATATTGTACGTCTTGAACGCTTTTTCGTAGTTGTCAAGAGTTTGATCGGTTCTAATTTTTTTAAAGCCTAAGAAGTCTCTTTCTTTAACAATAAAATCTTCAAACTTTTTGGAACTGAGCTCAGATTTGACATCGTTTATCTTTTCATCTAGTTCTAAAAGCTCTCGTTCTTTTTTCTGGATCTTAAATTCTATTGCCTCCAATCTACCTTTTGAGCCTTCAATGCCTCTCTCCATTCCTAAGCATTCCGCTGTAATATCCTGCATTTTTGAATAGTGGAAAGATTGATGCTTTAAGGTTTTTCCAGTTTGCAGATCTTGCCAATCAGCAACAAGATGAGCGTGATAATTCGGTTTCCATTCTTTTGTTTCTTTATCATAATGACCCTCATCTTTATGGATAGCAACCTGAAAAATTCTGATTTGCAATTCTTCTTCAAGTCGTTTTGAAAGCTGATGCAAATCCTGCATTGTTGTATTGTCCTTAATCACTACAACTGCCTCACGAATGGGCATTGCATTTTTTTGTAATTTCCTTCCTGATTTTTCTTTACAATACTTTTCTATCTTCCTTAATCTGTCTGAAAGTTTTTCTTCTGACCAATATTCATTTTTAGCTGTTAAGTCTTTTCGAATATAATCGAAAGTTTTCTTTCTAAAGTTATGGGTTTCAGAATCTGATTTTGCCGCTTTGAAATTAATGGAAGTTTTCATAGACACAATAACTAATAACTATTCATTTATTAGTTATTGTGTCTATTAAGACGATGAAATTGCTTCCTTTGGCTATTAAGTGGCAAGCTGATTTACATTTATTTAATGATAAATTTTAATACATATAAAGTATTAGACTTACTTAAAAATCTCAAATTTTTTTTCAGATATTTATTAAATCTTGGATGTGGATGCTGATTTTTTTTGTTCTCTTTCCATTAAAACAAATAGATCTCTTACCAATGTTTTTGCCATTTTTATTCTATTTTGCCTCTGCTATAAACTCTTTAGATGAAAGAATCCAAGTTTCTCTAAACGATGAGAATAGAATACAAAGAAATAATTGTTGCGGTCTATATGATTTATGGCAGCAAAGAGAACTGCATCTCCAAATTTAACATCTGTTGAACGTGCTTTAATCTGAACATCTACAAAACTTCCGTCGTATTTTCTAATTACTGCATCTATACCATTATCATCAATCAGAGGTACATAAACATCTAATCCCTTTTCAAGCATTTTACTAATAACGAAATATTCCATTCGTTTTCCAGAGCGTACATTATGGCGAAAAACTCTTTCCATTTTACATAATGAAATAATCAAATCCTTGTCTTAAGATTATTCTGTAATATTTTATTCTGCAAGATTCAGAGCTTCCCAATTCTTATCAAATAATTGTTGGATCCAAAAATTATTAATTATAGCATTTTCGTCTTTATAAATACTCTTTTCTATAATCAATTATAAAATAATTTTTCTTAGTCTAAAGACTTCTTTGAATCTAACTAAAGGTTGAGTAACAACTTATTTTTAGTAACTAATTTTTGATTTTAAAATAGTCCATTAAATTATGGAAAGATTTTTTTGCAAGAAAACAATTTAAATTTCATTGATTTTTAAGTTATTATTGTCTATTTAGAAAAGATTTTTTTAAAAAAATTCTCTCTAAATAACATTCCATAAATCATATTACGAGAAGTTCGCTGACGGAACTGTGAAATGTGTTGATGAGGAGATTCCTTTTGAGATACCGGAGAGCTGGTCGTGGGAGCGAATAGGCAATATCGCTTTTGTTACAAAACTTGCTGGTTTTGAATACACTAAATACTTTACAAAAGATAATATTTCTTTTAATAAAGAAATTCCGTTAGTTAGAGCCCAAAATGTAAAAATGGGAATGTATGTTGAGAATCAACAAGAGGCTATCGATTTTAAATTATCACAAGAATTAAATCGATGTGCTTTAAATAAAGAATGCTTATTAATGACTTTTATTGGAGCGGGAATCGGAGATGTTTGTATATTTCCGAATAATAAAAGGTCACACTTAGCTCCTAATGTAGCCAAAATAGAGTTTTACTCAGATATATCTTTAGAATATATCCTCATCTACTTAATGTCGAGTTTTGGACAAAGAGGAATCGAGGACATTCGAAAATCGACGGCGCAACCAAGTTTATCAATGGCTACAATTAGAACAATTTTGATTCCAATTCCCCCGCAAGAAGAACAACGGCAAATTGCTAAAAAATCACATTCGAATCTTTGCTTTACAGATGCAATTAACCTTAATAAACACCAGTTAGAGCAGGATATAAAACTGTTCAAATCCAAAATCCTAGACCTCGCCATCCGAGGCAAACTCGTACCGCAAGACCCAAACGATGAGCCAGCTTCCGTATTGCTTGAACGCATAAAAGCAGAGCATCCTGAAAGTAAAAAAAAGGCTAAATACACAGGGGATAACTCACATTATCAGAACTTACCCTTTGAGATACCCGAGAATTGGATGTGGGTTCGAGGCTATTCTTGTTTCAATCAAATGGAAAGTACTAGGCCTACGGAAGATAGTTTTATATACATTGATATTGATGCAATAGATAATAAAACTCATAAAGTTATTAACCCAAAAACCATTAAAAAACAAGATGCTCCAAGTCGTGCTACAAGGAAATTATCAACAGGAGATACTCTTTTTTCTATGGTGAGACCATACTTAGAGAATATTGCTTTCATAGATTGTTCCCTGAATAATTGCATTGCTTCTACTGGTTTTTATGTTTGCAAACCTAATGCTTTATTGTTCCCTATATTTTGCTTTAATTTAATGACTTCCAAATATGTGATAGATGGATTAAACAGCTTTATGAAAGGAGATAATTCTCCGTCAATAAATAATGAAAACATTCTTAATTGGCTATATCCGATTCCTCCTTTTGAAGAACAAATTAGAATAACAAAAACAATTAATTCATTATATACTATTCTAGATAACATAACAGCAGAATTATAATTCTGCTGTTATGTTATCTAATTGTTGAAATAAGTTTTCGATGGCTTGGACTATTCTAATTTGTTCTTGACTTGGAGGTAATAGAATAGAAAAATTAGTAATTTTCTCTTTTGAAATATTGGGTTGTGCCCCACCTTCTGCCTTCATTTGCAAAATTTTCTTTTTACCCATCAAAAGATAAAAAAGAAATTTATTAAAAATACCTAAATATGTAATGCAGGTACAACAAGCTTGATTTGTAGCAGCTGGTATATTTAGAATACCAATTTTTCCAATAGTTGCGCCATACATTGCAATCAATACACTATCTTTTGGATTTAATCTAACTGAACATTCTTTAAGGGCTAAGTCGGTTATCTTTTCGGGTATATAGTCAATATAGCTATCGTTTAGGTCGCCAGTTTTTAGCCAACTAACCGTTCCGTTTTCATAATACATTTTATTTGAACGGTTTGGAGTTGCTCCAGAAGACCAAGAGCCGATACTTTCTAAGGTGCATTCTGTCCATCCTTGAGGTAAGTTCTGATAATGTGAGATAGCCAAGATAAATTTGTTGTCTTATTTTAAAAAATTAGTAGAATAATGGTAACAGATTTTAAAAAATCATTAAGTAAAAACGACTTGGCAGAAAACACAATTACATCGTATGTATGGACGGTAAATCACTTTCTTACCCAATATGGGGCAGTAAACAAAGAAAACCTTTTGGCTTACAAAGGATTTCTAATTGAACATTTTAAACCACAAACAGTGAATCTGCGTTTGCAAGCAATGAACAAGTATTTAGAATTTATCAAAAAAGATAGGTTGAAGCTCAAATTTGTTAAGGTTCAACAGAAAAATTTTCTCGAAAACGTCATTAGTGATGCAGATTACAAGTTTTTCAAAACAAAGTTAAAAGCTGATGGAAATATTGAGTGGTATTTTGTTGTTTGGTTTCTAACTGCAACTGGAGCTCGGGTCAGTGAATTGTTGCAGATAAAAGCAGAGCACGTTCAAATAGGGCATCTCGATATGTACACAAAAGGAGGGAAAATCCGACGTTTATATATTCCTAAAAATCTTCGTGCAGAGGCTATCAAATGGTTAGAAACAAAGAATATCAAATCCGGATATATATTTCTCAATCGTTTTGGAGAAAGAATTACAACCCGTGGAATATCTCAACAGTTGAAACATTTTGCTTCAAAATATGGCTTAAATGTGAATGTAGTATATCCACATTCTTTTCGCCATCGATTTGCCAAGAACTTTTTAGATAGATTTAATGACATAGCACTGCTTGCTGACCTTATGGGACACGAAAGCATAGAAACGACCCGAATTTATCTTCGCCGTACCGCAAGTGAACAGCAAGCCATTGTTGACAAAATCGTGAATTGGTAAAGATTGAAAATTATAGCGTAGGCAGATGCTTACGCTATAATTGAATTTATTATTTTATCAAGTGATGCAAAAATTTCTTCAATTTTTTGGACAATTTGTTTTTGTTCTGATAGTGGGGGTAAAGGGAAAGGAATAGTATTTAAAGATGATTTTGTGAGATGTTTAATAGTAACTCCCTTACTGTAATTGTCGAGGAAATGTATATCATTATAATGCCACAAAAAATACATATACAAATAAGAATCAATTTTACAATGGAAACGTACTCGATGTATCGCATTTTGATATAGTATGCTGTTCTCTCTATCCCATACCGCACATCGCCCAACTTCCCCTCCTTCGCAAACAAGTAAATCTCCCTTCTCTATTGAGTAACGATAGATTTCAATATCTTCAAATTTCATTTCTTTCAAGTCATCTAAGATAACTTCTCCCCACCTAACATTTACGCTACGGAGATAAGGATAATACTTTCCTTGATTTTTAATTTTATCCAATGTTTTGCCCAAATCATTAGTTGCAATATCTTCAAAATAACACCATTCCCAAGATTTTGGAATTTCAAAGGGATAATGTGAGTTATCCCCTGCATTTTTAGTCTTTTTTTTGCTTTCCGGGTGTTCTGCTTTTATGCGTTCCAGCAGTACGGAAGCTGGCTCATCGTTTGGGTCTTGCGGTACGAGTTTGCCTCGGATGGCGAGGTCCAGTATTTTACTTTTTGTTTTTTGAATATAAGAATATAATTGATCCTTATCATTCCCAATGCCATCAACAATCAAAAATAATTTTGATATACTTGATAGAATTTTACATATTTCTTCTAGAGGTGGAAGTGCAATAAGATAATCTCCGATAATATCTTTTCCGACACGTTGCTGTCCTACGGCTCCAGAAAAATTTGCTATCCCATTTGAAATAAAATTTTCCGTCTTTGATATGTATAAAGCATATTCTGCAATAATAGGAAAAACAATGGGACGAAATATGTGTAATTCTGTAGTTCCTGCACCATAACTATTATACAAGTTTTTAAATATTACAGATTTTCTATTTTCAAAACAAGGGGTAATTTTAGCTATACCCAGATCATTGTTTTGAAAATGTGTAAATCCTAATTTTATGTCTCTCCATTGTCGTCTGTCAAATTTAGCTTCATTTGCATATCCATCCTTTATATAGGCCATAGGTACAAAAGAAACTTCAACATCTTCTTCTATTGTGTTTTTGGGATTCATTTGGAAAAGGTTTCTCCATCTACACCACTCCCAGCTCTCCGGTATCTCAAAAGGAATCTCCTCATCAACACATTTCACAGTTCCGTCAGCGAACTTCTCGTAATATGATTTATCGGAACGGTAAATGTGTGATTCGTTCTTATCTCGTTTAATTTTTTTTTCTTTAATTAATTGTTCTTTTTCTGCACGTATTTTTTCAATAAGTACAGAAGCTGGCTCATCATTTGGGTCTTGCGGAACTAATTTCCCACGTATTGCTAAATCGAGGATTTTTTGTCTTAATTTCTTGGTATCCATTATTCCTCTATTTTGCCGATTATTTTTTTTAATGAAGTTACAGCTCTTGATATATTGGAACTTTTCTCTTCAATTTGTGACAACAATTCGGCAAGCGACATATCTACGGTCTCTTCTCCTGTTTTAATCCAGGTTATATCCAGGCTGGTTTTGTCTCTTCCCAATAATTCTGCTGAAGTATATTTCCGCCAGCGACCGGACGGATTTTCTTTGGAATAAGTTTCTATCCTAATGTTAATATTTTCAGCACTGTAGCAATTTATAAAATCATCTAAATGCTGACGGCGCATTGGATTGGTTGCCAAAGTATGTTTTACATTGGTGCGGTAATCATAATACCACGTTTCATTTGTTTTATTCCCTTTTGAAAAAAACAATACGTTTGCTTTGACACCATTGGCATAAAAAATACCTGTAGGTAAGCGAAGAATAGTATGAAGATTAAATTCTGTAAGTAATTTTTTACGAATCGTTTCCCCAGCACCACCTTCAAACAATACGTTATCCGGCAATACCACAGCTGCCCTTCCGCCATTTTTGAGCATTAGCATAATTTGTTGCATAAAATTCAGCTGGTTATTGCTTGTGGAAACATACAAATCGGTACGCATAGCAGCAATATCTGTAGAACCAGCAGGTCTATTCCCGAACGGAGGATTAGCAAGCACTACATCTACCAATGTATCAGGTTCTCTTTCTAATGAATCACAGCATTCTATCGGGCTGCGTTCCGTACCGATTCCGTGCAGATACAAATTCATTGAAGCGAGGGTAACAACGAGAGGTGTATTATCATTGCCGTGCAATGCTTTATCCCTCAGGAATGCTCGTTTTTCTTTATCTTGCGACTGCTCTTTCATATAATCGTAAGCAGTAAGAAGAAAACCACCTGTACCACAAGCAGGGTCGCAGACTGTTTCTCCAATTTGCGGACGGGTAACTTCAACCATTGTATTAATTAGTGGTCGGGGAGTAAAGTATTGTCCAGCACCACTTTTCTTGTCTTGTCCGTTTTTCTCAAGAATACTTTCATAAATAGCACCTTTAACATCTCCATCCATCGATAACCAATTTTCTTCATCAATAAGTGTTATGACTTTTTTGAGATATACTGGTTTATCAATTTTATTTTGGGCTTTTGTATATATTGTTCCTATCAGGTTGTCTTCCTGACTCAATAATTTTAAGATTTTCTCGTAATGGTCGATTAAATCAAGTCCATCCAGTTCAGTTAGATCATTCCAGCGGTAACCGTCTGGAATAGCGGATTCCTCTCCGAAAATTTCAACATTTTCGTTGTCCATTTTCAAAAATAAAAGATAGGTTAACTGTGTAATATAATCTGTGAAGCCAACACCTTGTGAAGAAAGAATGGTAGCTAAGTTCCAGACTTTTTTTGTAAGCGACTGTTCGGTCGCAACTGTTTTTTTTGCCATTAATAATTTTATTTTAAGCAGCTTTTAGTATAAATTGTGAAAGTGAGATGATGGCAGTATTTACAGAATCTGCGGTACCAAAATCTCTTACCATTTGAGCAACTAGAGGTTTATCTTCCTCTTTAATATCGTTCATATTGCAACTTCCATTGGCTACAATATAATTGACAACACTGCGGATAATCTCTTTTTGAGTGTCCGTCAATGGTCGTTGGTTTTGCCCGCACCAAAGCTCAAAGCGACTTGCAGCCATAGATGATAAAGAACGTAAATCCGGGCTTTGTTTAAAAGCAAAACGCACCAATTGAATAATATTCGTTAGCGCATCTTTTTCATCTTTCGAACGAAATGAGACAACATGAGCTGGGTCTAAGACGGAATAGGTATTCCATAGTAGAATAGGATTGAATTTGTTGCTAGTGTGAATTAGTTTTTCTCGTAGCTCCTTCAACATTGTGTAAGTAATCGGCTCATTGGTATTATTGTAAATTATACGTAATGCTTCAATCTCGTCTTTATGAGAATTAACATAATCTTCAAATGCTTGGGTGTTGTTCTGAGCTTCTTCAATTGAAAATCCTTTTTCAATTAAATTATCTTCTCCTGGTTGCAAAATGGATATAAATCCTGCATTCAATTCTAACAGATATTGTCTTGCTTTCGGATTATGCGTAAGAGGACGAACAAGACCTTTTCGAGCAAGATTAGGATTATTAACCTCAATAAAAGGTTCTAATATTCCTTCTTCTAAAGCATTAAATATTTGTACTGCCAAATCTTTCATCTCGATTCTTGCTAAATCTGAGAATTTTTGGCGTTGTTTATCATCTGATTTAATATTGATTCGTGATAAACGACTTGCCAAGAGTCTTAAATTATCATCCGACAAATCTCCGTGCGTAATACGCTCTAATAATATTCTTAAAGACATATTGGGCGGCGGTATATCTGCACCAGGACGAGTAACCTGCATTTCGTGTTCTGTTACTCCGACTGCATCGACCAAAAAGAAAAGGTCTTTACTGACCGCGTTGGGAGTTACATTGCGAAGTTGTTCGTCTCCTATGGTTCTTACACCACGACCTTTCATCTGTGTATAAAGTGCATCCGATTCTACATCCCGCATAAACATAACAACTTCCAACGGTTTCACATCCGTGCCTGTCGCTACCAATGTCACGGTAACAGCAATTCGGAAATCTTTGTCATTTCTAAAACTTCTTATCAACTGATTGCTATCTCCTGCAGAATAGGTGATTTTTTGAATAAAATTTTCAGATTGGTTAGGAAATATATCTTTCGCAATTCGGACTATATTGGTTGCGTGAGCATCATTCAAAGCAAAAATCAGAGTTTTAGGAATATACTCTAATTGAGGCTCTCTATCAGGATACAGCTCATCATATATAGAATCACGATAAGTTTCTAAAATAAGTTTGATTTGCGAAGGATTAACAATACTACGATTGAGCTCTGTAGAAGTATATGTTTTTTCTTCTGAAGTTTTTACATCTTCTATCTTACCTGAATATTTGGTTATCTGTGTTATATTTTCCCCTTCTTTTACAGCTCCTCCATTTTCCGTAGCCTGAGTTTTAATACGGAACACACGATAATCAACATTGATTCCATCAGCAATAGATTTTTCAAGGGTATAATTTACAATGATATTACTATTGAAAAACGCTTTTGTTTCGGGAGCTGGTGTAGCGGTAAGACCAACCATCTTTGCTGATTTAAAATATTCCAAAACTTGTCGCCAATTTCCATAAATTGAACGGTGGCATTCATCAATAATAATTAAATCGAAGAAATCAGGAGCAAGATTTAGTTTTCCACCCAATGGTATTTCTTTCCCATCTTCAATATTTGATTCATCATTATCGTTATCATTTAATTCCTGCCCTGTAAGTAGTGCAAAAAGTCTTTGAATTGTTGAAATAACGACGTTGGCATCTTTGGGAATATTAGCAGATTTCAGCCTTTCTGTGGTGAAAATGGTATTGAATGGTTCTCCTGTTTCTGTCAATCGGAATGTGCCAAATTCTCCTTCTGCCTGTCGCCCCAAATTGTTTCTGTCAACAAGAAACAAAATCCTCTTAATAGGCGTATAAGAAAGCAATCTGTAAGCGGCCATACAAGCCGTAAAAGTTTTTCCTGCCCCTGTTGCAAGTACCATTAACGCACGGGATTGGCCTAATCTGAAACTAGATTCCAATTCAGTAATTGCTTCATATTGGCAATCTCTTAGTCCCTTCTTTTGCAGTGAAGGTAAACCGGCATACTCGTCTTCTATTCCAAGCATTTTCACAATCTCTCTTGGTGAATGTATACGAGGGATTGTCAAATAATCTTCATCAAGATTATTAATATTTCTAAATAATATTTCCTTACCGTTTGATAAATAAATGATGGGCAACGGTTCATACCAGTAAGAACACCAATTTGGTAATCGTCGAACATATCTTTCAGCTTGCTCCATTACAACATTGGATAGCCGATATTCTTCCTTTTTTGCTTCAAGAATACCTATCGCCTTGCCATTAATAAACAGAAGATAATCAGCTTCAAGGCTTCCTTTTAAAATCCCTTCTTCAATAGCCACAGCAGAAATATTGGGTGAGTAATGGTCTCTATTGACAATTTCCCACCCAGATTCATTAAGCATTCGATTGATGATTTCTCTAGCTTTTTGTTCTGGTGTCATTTATTTACTTCTATGTAATTTATATTATCGGAAGTTATGAACAAAAATAGTTAATTTCAAAGGAAATCCTAACTATTCATTTTTGTTATGAAAGATAATTGCTAAATAAATTTAATTTAAAGTTTTTTTGAAATATTTAATTACAAATTAGACGAATGATTTGCTATCATACTTGTAACTCTCTTATTAAATGTATTAAAAAAACACCTTTATCTGGAATATGTATTTTTAGAATGGTAACTAGTGATTTCTTTCCCAACTAATGTTTCTTTAACTAATTCCAATAATACTAATATTTTTATCATTACGAAATGTAAGTGGTTTTTTCCATTACAATGCCTCGCAGAGCGAAGCAGCAACTTTGTTGGGAGGAACGACTTTCAAAGTTGCGAATGAGCTCCTAACTTCTCCGCGTAGTTGTAAAATCGCACGCATTTCAATAAGTAATAAATACATTCTTAAAACAATATTTTTGGAACATTACTTTTAACAAAGCAGGCTTGATTTTCATTAATGTTTTAAATGTGCAAAATGAAGCCTTCTGCATATTTTAGATTTTATTTAAGGTTTCCTACTAAAAGATGTGCTTCTTAAAATTAGTACATACTAAAGAACTATTACAGGAAAATTTGCAATTCCAATAGGTAATATCTCCATCAATAAAAGGCTTCTACTTTAGACTTTCATCGACAATCGAAGTCAACTATTTCCTTCCACTGCCATTGTACAGGCATACATCATTTTCAGATTTACTTTTCTGAAAAATGAAATATGCTACATAAAGAAACTGTCAGTAAGGAAATGTGGGAACTCTTACAACGACTAATGAAGGATGAAATGCTAAAAGATTTCACTCTGGTAGGTGGTACTGCTTTAGCCTTAAAATTAGGGCATAGATTATCCATTGACATTGATCTGTTTACTACGAAAAACTTTAACTCAAAAGATTTAATTAGATACCTACAAAAAGAATACAATGCAACAAATGAGATAGTTTTTGAAAATACTGTTATGACCTATATTGAAGATATAAAAGTTGACCTTTTATCTCACAAATATCCTGTGATAGCAATGGATAAAATTTCAGAAAATGTTAGAATGATTTCAAATGATGATATTGGCGCAATGAAACTTCACGCAATATTTCAAAGCGGAGCAAGGTTAAAGGATTTCGTAGATATGTATTTTCTTCTTGAACAAAATCCTTTAAAGTCATACCTCGATAGCTATCAACAAAAATATAACGGAAATTCAAATTTAGTAGCACGTTCATTAATCTACTTTGATGGTATCAGAAAACAATATGATGTTTCAATGATTCAAGGGAAAGAGAATAATTGGAAGACAATGCAGGAAAGACTCAAAAAAGCTGTTTCAAATCCAAATCTTAAATTTGGAGGTTCAATTTCAAAAAAAGCCATTCCCATCAATAAAGGTAAAGGATTTAGAAGGTAATAATGTTGCGAAAAAGAGATAAAAACCTTATATTTATAGTATGAGAACAGAAGATAAAATATTACCTGATATTCATCCTAAATTCTTTTGGGACACCGATTTTAGATTATTAAATTGGGAGACAGCTTGTGTTCCTATCATTTCTCGAATCATTGAGAGAGGAGGTCAAAATGAGATAGATGAAATTATAAAATACTATGGTCGTCAAAAAGTTGTAAACACAATTCGAAACGAAATCCATTTTCTCGCCAATTATGCAATTGACCGAGCAATAGACTTTTTTCCGGAACTTAAAAAAGAAGAAATGCATTGCTATTTAAACAGAAAGGATAAGTCTTATCACTGGATATAGTTTTTGCAAACTTCTTTCGATATGCAAAACCAATAACATGAACTAGTAATTACTTAATCTGTTTTTAAAGCTATTCAATTTTATTGTAACTGTCAGATTAAGTATGACTAATTCAAATTATTTTATATAAATAAATTATTCAACTTGGTGACCAAACAGTTTCCACCATTTTGCAATGGTTGTTCTGCTAATATTATGTGTTTTTGACATAAAATTTGCTGATAGATTATGTGTTTTTTGATATTTCAATAGTCTTAACACTGTTTCTTTATCGTAATTTTTTAATCGCTGGTTATTTTTTAAACTCTTTGTTGAAGATTCAGCGACTAGTGCATTTATCTTAAGGACATCTCCCATCGTATTTAAATTATTAAGAAGATGCAAAACTTTAGGATCATCTAACTTCTCAGGCTGTTACTCTGTGAGCATGTCATAATAAATTTTCTTGTAATTCGGCCTCATGGTATTTTTTATTTATTAATTTTTTTGATTAATTTATGCCTTATTATGAGCATTAGTAATAAGTTATCTATTCTAGAAAAAACATCAGTACATAAGTAGCTTTCTCCTAAGCAGTGTCCATCAAAAGGGAAAACCGTGAATAAACTCATTTCCACTTTCAGTAAAATTATTAATTTTTACAGTTCCATTTTTGATCTGAAAATAAAATCTAGCAGTTGTCTCCTGCCGAAAAATATATTCTAAGGCGTTGCAAGAATTTATTACAGCACCATGTGAAAGCAATAAATCTTCACAAATAACCATAATATGTTTTAAAAGATTGCTTAAATATAAGACATATAGCTGAAAATGATGAACTACTAATTGATCTATGACTCCAAACATTTAACAAAGTAATTTCTTATTGCAAGCATATAGGAATCGTTTTTATGAATTAATATCTTTAGTGCTAAAATAAATTTCCAGTTTATCGATTAATTGTCCCCAATTTCTAGTTTTTCATATTTAGAAAAAAAGCTTGAATAATTACCAATATTATAGCGAAATATGGAGCTTCTTTTTTTACAAATAGTTAGCTTATCTCTTTTGATTATTATCCTGGATAATTTTAATAATAAATTTTTCTATTCTCGATCTTAACAATTTTCTCAAGCTCCATCTTTTTAAAGGTTCGAATGACTGTTTCGACGCGTAACCCTGTGAATGCAGCTAATTCCTGTCTCGTAAAAGGAATTTCGAAAGAATATTTTTCGCTATTGCATCAAAACTTTTGTAATAGCTCATAATACCTATAAGCCTAATTTCAGGGTTTATTCTATGGATGAGGATAAAGCTAAGGAGATTGAAAATGGTCTTCGGGAAGATATTAGTCTAACTTTCCGAAAGCCCTATCCACAAGAATCTGAGATTGGATTGCCTAGACAGAAAATGAAAACAAAATTAAAGTAGTGGTCAAATGCTCTCATAGATTTATCAGAATTTTCTATTTATCCAAAAGAAATTACTAAGAAAATTTTCATCGACGTAATGTCTACTAGATCCCACTTCCAGATCCCATTAACCACATCTTTATCGCATTATTGAGATGATCATTGGAAACGGTGGGTAATACAGTAGTCAAAAACTTATCATCTCGTCGTGCTGCTAATTATTGCAACCTATAAACAAAGTAAAACACGCCTTATAAACAAAGTTGACCTTTGCATACCGAGCTAAATTTGTCTTAACAAAAAAAGATTTAATATGTCAAATAACAATTATCAAGGGGTATTACAGCAACCTATCAACTCAGGATTTGATGGTTCTTCAACTTCAACGGAAGTGATCAAAGGAATTGATCTGACCGGGAAAATCGCTATCGTCACTGGTGGCTACGCAGGAATTGGATTAGAAACCGTCAAAGCATTGGTATCAGTAGGAGCAACAGTGATCGTCCCGGCAAGAGATACAGAAAAAGCCAAAAATAATCTGGCAGGGATTGCTAATGTGGAGTTGGAAACAATGGATCTGATGGATCCCGCTTCCATAGATTCATTCGCAGAGAAATTTATCGCATCCGAAAGACCATTGAATCTTCTTATCAACAATGCCGGAATTATGTGGGTACCGCTGCAAAGGGACAGTCGTGGTTATGAATCCCAATTATCGACCAATCATCTCGGTCATTTCCAATTGACATCCAAACTATGGAAAGCTCTGGTTAAAGCCGAGGGCGCAAGAGTGATCAATGTTTCTTCCTGGGGACACCATTATTCGAAGTTCAATTTTGAAGATCCAAACTTTGAAAACCGTGAGTACGAAAGCTTGATGGGCTATGGTCAGTCCAAGACCGCCAATATCCTTTTCTCGGTAGAACTGGATAACAGAGGTAAGGATTTCGGTGTAAGAGCTTATTCATTACATCCCGGAGCCATTGTAGAAACAGATCTGAAAAGACATCTTACAGATGAACAACTTTCCGCATTAGGGGTTTATGATGAGAATGGAAATGTCGTGAGAGATGCATTGAAAGGATTAAAAACAATTGCTCAAGGTGCTTCTACAACCGTTTGGGCAGCAACCAGCCCCGATCTAAATGAAATAGGCGGTGTGTACTGCGAAAATAATAATATCGCTGACGTAGACCACACTATTGATGAGAGCCCAGAAAATTTTGCAGATAGAATGACGGATATCAAAAAATTATCAGGTGTCGTAGATTATGCCCTGGATGAAGCATCGGCAAAGAAGCTGTGGATACTGAGCGAGAATTTAACAGGCGTCAGATTCACAATGTAACAGATTCTAGAGAGGTACCACAAAAGTTGAAATAAAATCATATCAGGGCAGAAAATGCTCTGGTATGTTTTTCGTAAATTTGATAGATGTAAGTTTTATGGCAGAAAAAAAACAAAACAAAAATGCTGGTTCTTGCCTGCATAGAGGAAAAATATTTCAAGGACGAAATTGTTCTGGAACACCATTCTTTTGTAAAGATCATCTCAGATGAGATGAAGATCATTCTCGCAGACCAAACACACACTTTTGGAGCCGGAGATATGCTGCTGTTTCCCAGAAATCAATTATGTACGCTGATCAAATATCCTAAGGACGGCAGAAACTACAGATCTGTGGTGATGACGCTGACTACCGAGCGGCTGAAGACTTTTTTCACAAAAAATCCCATCAGATCAGCAGAACAGCATCAGCAGAAGATCCTCACTTTTCAAAAAAATCCTTTGCTGCACAGTTTCTTTCCTCACTAATACCGTAGTTTGAATTGGAAAGTGAACTCTCGGAAAAAATCACCGCCTTAAAAATAGAAGAAATACTGATCATTCTTCGGAGCATCAATCAAAATATAGACGGTATTCTGTTTGATTTGTCAGAACCCAGGAAAATTAGTATTGCAGATTTTATGGAAAAGAATTTTATATTCAATATGGCGATTGAAAAATTTGCGTACCTCACAGGCAGAAGTCTTACGACCTTTAAAAAGGACTTTAGGATCGCTATTAAAACCACGTCACAAAAATGGCTGACGCAGAAACGTTTGGAGCTGGCATATTATGAGTTGAGCGAGAAAAAAGAAAGCCTGTAGATGTGTATTATGAAACAGGATTCGAAAACATGTCGCACTTTTCGTTTGCCTTTAAAAAATATTTTGGACATTCGCCGACGGATGTCATCAACCGGAAATAACAATTGATCTTGATTTCAATTAAAATACTGCAATTATACAAGACAAAGCTTTAATATTACAAGCTATAAAAGATAATTTCAGCTCATATTTGTATATGAAAAAAATACAAACAACAAGTCTGTTCTTTATCATTATCCTTCAAAGTTTACTGCCGGAAAAATCTCAGCAGATAAAATACGACGATGAACTTTTGCAAAAAATAAGATCCGCTTGCGAAATCTTCTCCATAGCCATAACAAAAAGTAAAATGCCTAAAATTGCTTTCTTTATAAATAATTATAAAGAAAGCATATTCCTTACATATATAATGTCAGCATCGTACATTCGATTGTTCCCAATTTCACAATAGAGTGCGAACATCCTTTTCAAGCTTCTAGCTCGTTATATCGCAGCTTACACGACATTAAACTATAGCTAAATGTCTAGTTTAAAAAGGAAGCCACATAGATATTTTCAAAAATGAAACCAGGCAGCTTTGAAAAAGGAATGCAGTGTTCATTAGTTTAGACATTAGTAACGCAAACTCTCAAGTTATAAAATATCAGTTACAGCTTCCAACATTAAATAAGGTATGGCATCGGATATTAAATACATTTACTTTGTTCCATATTACTCAAGTATAGAGTTGGTCTTTTTCATAAAGTTATTCACCGCATCCTTAATATTAATCCCGGATCTTTCAGCCAATATAACCAGCCACCAAATATTCTCACCTAGTTTATGCTCCAGTTCCTGCTGCGCCCCTTGCTTTGGCCAGCGTTTTTGTTCAGACATAATATTTCTTCCTATCAATCCTGCATCAGTAAGATATGCCAATGCATCTTCTTCAACCGTCCATTCGCTACCATGATGTATTCTTTCCAGCTGATGGTACTTTTCTCTTATTTTTAAAGATTGATCGATGAGATCATCAATTTTTTCTATATTCATTTTATATAATATTAAATTAGATCTGCTTTAACATAGATAATTTTACCGTCCTTAAGTTTAAAGTCAAAAGTTCCACCTACTCTTCCTTCAGGGAACTCGCCGGTAAATTCCACCTCCAGATGTATATTCTCAGCATCCCCGGTAATAAGTTGAACTTGTCTTGTCTGCGTGTGATAACCGATAAAATAATTAGTGAAATATTCCTTAACACCAGTACGTCCCTCGAATTTTCTACCTACCGAAGGATCGTCCAAGATGACCTCCTCCGAGTAAAAACTAAGGTACTTGGTCGTGTCGAAGGCATTGCTTGCAGATAACCATTCTGTAATAAACTTTTGTATATCCATTTTTTGTATAATATTTTAATGCTCTTTTTAATTTTGAATCTATTTCATGACAAAGGTCTAATAACTTTAACAATTAAAACTCGCCAAAATGGAACATTCTGTTGCCATTTTGACCATTGGTAATATTTTTACAGTTCTAAATCAGGTACGTACATGTACACAAAAATATTCTTTCTCTACTATTTTGTTATCACTCTCTCCGATGCAATATTTTACCATGGCAGCTCACCGTCCGGCCCAAAAAAAAGGCCACTTGAAGTGATATCTGCATACAAGGCATATTTTACAATCAGCTCGGCAGCGCTTTCGGGAGTAGCAGTTCCTGTATTACTATTCAAATCAGTTTTAATGTGCCCAGGTTCAATGGCAATTACAGGTATTCCGAAAGGTTTTAGCTCTTTCGAATATGCCAACATCAAAGCGTTAAGTGCAGTCTTTGAACTGGAGTATCCCGCATAGTTGACCTGTCCGTAAATTGTATTTTCATCTCGTGAAAGCGTCAGTGATCCTACAATACTGCTGACCATAATAATGCTTGCGCGTTCTGACCTCTTTAGCAATGGCAGTAATTGTTGGGTAACGCGGATAGGACCAAAAGTATTGGTTTCATATTGTTCTCTTATAGCGTTTATGGATTCAGCGCTTGGTGATAAGGACAGATTTGCTGCAAACCCCGCATTATTGATAAGGACATCCAATTTACCAGCCTCCCTATCCAGGACAGCGGCGGCTTTTGTTACACTGGCATCATCAGCTATGTCCATTTGTATAAGATGAGCATCAAAATTATTTGCTTTCAATTCTTGGTAGGCATGCTGCCCCCTTTCCAAGCTTCGCACACCCATCCAAACCTGATATCCTTTTTCAGCCAATAATCGGCTGGTTGCAAGACCGATTCCTTTGTTGGCACCGGTGACTAATGCAGTTTTTTTATTTTCCACTCTTTTCAATTGTTTGCAGGTCAATGGAATTTGGTGTGGCGTGGTGGGAAAGATCTCCGACCAATGTAATAATAAGCTCCCTAACCGAAAACTCCCATTTTCCTTCCACATATTTAAATAAATCATGGTAACGTCCTCCAGCAATTGCTTGTAACGGAAATCCTCTTTCTGGATCAACTTGCATAATCGTGAGATATGATACTGCAGAAGCCTTATTCTTTTCCTCTTGAATATCCAAAACCGTGTTGGTCGTTATGTGGGCCGTTCTAAGCGTTCCGTCTGCATAGACCTGTAAATTCTTGCTCAACTGACTCGCCACACCATCTTTGCCTTCCATTACAGTTCCAGGAGAAATAATTTTGCCGTTGGCAAATAATTCTCCAACCTGATCAAATTTGGCCTGATCCAAATAATGCGTATACTGCGCAATCAGGTTTAGGATTTGTTGTTCGCTGCTCATTGTATAATATTTTAGATTTTGTTTTATCTTAGGAATTAATATCTATTAGGTATGTATCCGGAATATCATAAATGATGTCCTCTCCATAGGATGATCCAGGTGATTGGTAACCTATCTTAAAATCATCATTCAAAATGCGGTTTGCGACTGCTACAACGGAAAGTGGCGTTAGGTCATATCCGGACGGGGCATCAACATAAGCTCTGACAACTTTGCCGTCTTTGCCAGTTACCTCAGCTGAAATACCATTCCTCCCTGATGAACGTTCCTCCATCGTCGGTCCGTCGGGAAGATTTTCCGGAAGAAGATTCGGGAGCTCTGTGGCTGGAAGCTTCAACGAGAAAAACTCCTCAATATTAGGTATTTTTGTAGATTTATAACTTAGGATGATTCCGCCTAAAGGCGTTGGCATGCACTCAATATTTTCGTTTCCAAATGAAAAAATCTTCGGGTTTGGATTCGGGTTTTCTTCAACAGCTCCATTCTTGCGGATTAGTGATCCCAGATCTGCGATATTTTTGCTGCTTAAAACCGAACCTCTTGAGAATCCTCCATAATGCCGAAATCCAACTTTTAAAAATTCGGGTTGCTCGACCAACTTTGATAAATGAACCACGAGTGCATCATAGCTTACAAAAAGACCTGCGCCGGACATCAGCTGTAGGCCTGCTGCCTGAGCTTCGTCATCCAGCGATTCCGCCAAAAGGTAGGTGTCCAGCTCTGCGCTTATGTCCAGATAATGTACTCCATTTTTGAGACATGCGCTCATCGCCTGCTCGGCCGTAAACTTGAATGGCCCGGCAGCGTTTACGAGAACTTTTTTATCCGTCAACGCTTCCTGCCAACCTTTTTCGTCATCTACGCTGAAAACATAATACGGAACCGATAGTTCTTGTGCCAATTCTTTTATTGTATCCAGATCACGCCCTGCGATCTCAAAATCAATATTTAATTGTTTCGCCCTGGCTGCAATAATTTTTCCGGTGTATCCGGCTGCACCATACAGGAGCATTTTTTTATTTTTTCCCATTTTTTACTTATTAAAATTTTACAGTATTGATCAGTATAATTCATCAATTCAATACCACTAGTTTTGTTAAAAAATTACAATAGGTAGTTAGTAAATCCCACTACCCATTGTTTTTTATATAACAATCTTTTTACAGCGACGGATTAGTACCACCATCGATAATATAATTGACACCGGTAATGTAGGAAGCCCTCGGAGATACCAGAAATCCTACCAGCTCAGCAATTTCCTCCGGAAGAGCCATTCTGCCCATTGGAATTCCCCCAAGATCCCTCATTAAATTCTGTGTAACTTCATCCACACTTAAACCAGAGGTATCAGATAAAGATTGCAGATAAGCATCCATCGTATCTGTTTTTACCATCCCTGGCGATACCGTAGCGACACGAATACCTTGTGGTGTATACTCCTTTGACAAGCTTTTGCTATAGTTGTTGATGGCAGCTTTTGCCACTGCATATGCTCCTAATGATTCATATACAGGAATTGCTCCGGTTAAAGATGAAATATGAATAATGACCCCTTCTTTTTTCTCTACCATTTGGGGCAATACTTCTCTATCGATTCGTACAGAAGACTGAAGATTTAATTGAAGATCATTCTCCCAATGCAGGTCTGTAAGAGCTCCAAATCCGCCTGAAGGACTCGTGGAGCCACCCATGTTATTCACCAGGATATCAATCGTCCCAAATTTCTGATTGATTTCACTGACCACTTTCAGTGTATCATCGGGAATTGTTAAATCTGCTGCAATGAAATGATGCTTCAGGTTTTTCTCTCCCGGATGAGTACGGGCAGTTACGATAACAAAAGCTCCTGCATCAAACAATCTGTCAGCGATTGCTTTACCAATCCCTTTAGTTCCTCCGGTTACTAACGCTATCTTACCGGATAGCTCTTTTTGTAAATTCTCCATAAAAAATTAAATTATATTGAAACAAAAGTTTCAAATTTGATTAAAAAATATATTATTCATAAAATAAGATAAACAGGGTCTGTTCTTCAAATTCATTGAAGAATGACCTATGATTGGAACTCTGCTCCATACGCAGTTGATCTGCTTTAAACAGGACCAAATGCGCTACCCTGCCCTCCATCCACTGCGATAACCTGCCCGTTAACATAGGAGCAATCATCACTGAGAAGAAACGTCACGAGCTTCGCTACCTCACCTGGCATTCCCAAACGTCTGGTAGGGTTTCTTTTAGAAGCTTCTATTTCTGCAATTTTCGGGTTTTCGGGATTCATTATTCGGAAAGCCTCAGCAACCATAGGTGTGTAAATAAAACCGGGTGCAATGGCATTAGTAATAATTCCATCTTTAGCATATTCGATAGCCGCAACTTTGGTGAGGCCGGCTACTGCATGTTTTGTTGCGACATAAGCTGCCCTATCAACAACCCCATGTATTCCAGCGACAGATGACACATTCACAATCCTGCCATATCCTTGTTTTTTCATGACAGGTATGACGTATCGCAGTCCATATTGAATTCCCATCAGATTGATTCCTACCACCTTCTCAAATAGCTCAGAATCGTAATCTATTAATTTCGTCTGCCCCCCTTCTATTCCTGCATTGTTATAAAACCCGTCAATTCTTCCAAAAGCAGTTAATGCTTCATTGACGTAATTTTCCACCGCTGTTTCATCTGAAACATCAGCAATGATAGAGATGACCTTCACGTTTGGAAACGATTCAATCACTTCAGCTTTGGCTTTATCCAGCGCAACTGCATTTACATCGACCATGACCAAGTTTGCTCCTTGCGAAGCAGCTTCAATTGCCGCCGCAAGGCCTAGACCCATTGCTGCACCTGTAATCAGGATTGCTTTTTCATTTAATGTACTCATAATTTTATTCGTTAGTATGTAGTTATTTCCAGCCTCCACCAATTGCGCGGTAGAGTTCAACAGATGCATCCAGTTGTGCGCGTTTTATTTCCGCAGATTGCAGTTGGCTTTGAAGGACATTCGCTTGTGCAGTAATCACTTCAAGATAATTAGCCATGCCGTTCTTAAACAGCATATCAGCATTGCCTACGGCATTTTGTAAGATCTTAGACCTTTTATCAACTTCAAACTGTTCTTCATTTAACTTGTCAATTTTTATTAATGCTCCAGATACTTCGCCTACGGCAACTAATATTTTACGACGGAAAACAATAACAGCCTTCTCCTGTTCTATTTTTGCTAATTCGTATTGTGTCTTAAGCTTGCGTTTCTGAAAAATAGGCTGCGTTACGCCACCTAAAAGATTTCCGAAAAGGGCGGAAGGTATGTTAAACCAGTTGGACGTTTGAAACGAGTTGGTACCTCCTTGAGCGGTAATGGTCAGTGCCGGATACATATTTGCTTTCTTTATACCTAAGAGCGCATTGGCTCTCAGAATTTCTAATTCTGCCTGCTTAACATCCGGACGCATGCCCAACAAAGACGAAGGAATGCCTGACCTAATAGCTTCAAGTGGGAACATGTTCTCTATTGAGCTAGCACGCTTAACTGACCCGGGCATTTTACCAAGTAATAGATTGATGGCATTTTCCTGTATTAAAATCTCTTGTTCAAATTTAGGCACAAGCGAGGCAGCAGTAGATTTTTGTGCATCAGCTTGCTGTACCGCTAAAGAATTCACATGGCCGGCTTCAAATTGAAGTTTGATCATCTTCAAAGTATGGCTGTTCAGTTCTTCATTTTTTTTTGCAATTCGCAGTTTTTCATCAAGCAGAAGTAAATTATAATATCCCTGTGCCACTTCTGAGATCAACTGTGTCTGTATGGCTTTTTTTACTTCCTCAGTTTGCAAAAATGCAGCTAATGATTCTTCTTTCTGATTTCTCACCTTACCCCATATATCAATTTCCCACGAAATGCCTACCGAAGCTGTGTAGTCTTCTACGTGTCTTTTTCCTAGGAACTGACTGAGTGTGAGACCATCAAGACTGTTGTCGGACGGACGGTTTGAAGAACCTGTTATTCCAAGGCTGATACTTGGTAAATAACCAAGCTTTGACTGTTTAAGCATTTGATTGGCAGCATCCATATTTTTTATTGCCACCTTCAGGTCAAGATTATTGTACACCGCAGAATCTAAAAGAGCCTTGAGGTGTATTTCTTTAAAGTTTTCTCTCCACGGCATAACATTTACCTCTGTAGAATCCGTTTCACCACTACTCCGATATTTTTCCGGAAATGTGATATCCGGCTGCAAAGGATCTACTGACACTTTACAAGAGTTGACTATGAGCAGAGAGCAAGCAAGTATAAAGCTTGCTAAGACTCGTTTATATATAAGTATCATATCTCAAAAGTTATTTTGTGAGGTTATTTCTCAAATCATCTACTTTCTTTCCACTAATACGTTCCTGTAAATTTTGGAAAATCACATAAAGAACTGGGATAATCAGGACACCCAATAAAACGCCTGTAAGCATACCGCCTATTGCACCAATACTAATAGATTGGTTTCCCTGCGCAGATGGTCCAGTGGCAAATACCATGGGAATAAGACCAATAATAAATGCCAGTGATGTCATGATAATCGGTCTGATTCGAGATCTTGCAGCCTCAATAGCAGATGAGGTTATAGACATTCCTGCACTCCTTCTTTGTGAAGCAAATTCGACAATCAGGATTGCATTTTTCGCCAGCAATCCTATCAGCATGATAAGAGCAATCTGTACGTAGATGTTATTATCAATTCCCGCTACGCCAATGGTCACGAAAACCCCAAGTATTCCAGTCGGTATGGATAAGATAACTGCTAACGGTAGTACAAAACTTTCATATTGAGCTGCAAGAAGAAAATAAACAAACACCACACAAAGCAGAAAAATAATCAGAGATTGACCTCCTGAAGAGATTTCTTCCTTTGTAATACCGGAAAATTCATATCCGTAACCTGCTGGAAGCTTTTTGTCAGCAACTTCAGTAATGGCTCTAATCGCATCACCAGTACTAAATCCTGGCTTAGGTATGGCATTGATTTGCATCGAATTAAAAAGATTGTATCTTGAGGCGGTCTCAGGTCCAAAGGATCTTTTCATACTTACTAAAGTATTTATGGGAACAGACTCACCTGCCTTATTTTTCACAAACACGCCATCTAGAGATGACAAATCATTTCTATAGTGAATGTCCGCCTGAAGCATAACGCGATAATATTTACCGAATCTGTTGAAGTCTGATGCCTGCATGCCGCCAAATGTTGCTTGCATCGTTTTCAGTATATCGCTTGTACTCACCTGCAGTAGCTCAGCTTTTTCATCATCAATTTTTAATTCATATTGAGGGTAGTTTGCCTGAAATGTACTGAAGGCCACTGCAATTTCTGGACGCTTCATCAATTCACTGATAAATTCCTGCCCTACCGTTCCGAGCTTATTCAAATCTCCCGAACCTGATTTGTCCTGCAACACCAAATCCAGTCCTTCAACATTGCCGAAACCGGGAACCGTGGGAAATGTAAACACAAAGAATTCAGCATTTTTAATCACAGATAACTTATTTTGAATAATCGTGACAATTTCATTGATATCTTGAACATCACCCCTGTCTTTTTTAGGTTTGAGTAAGACGAATGTAATATTATGTGACGGGCTGTTAGTTTGCGTAAGAAGATTTAAGCCACTGGTAATACTTAAGACCCGTAGATAAGGTTCGTTGAGTAAAGCTTTTTCCGTTTCTTTCGAAACTTCAACATTTCTTTCTAAAGACGCACCAGGCGGAAGAGAAACTGCTACTGCAATAAATCCTTGATCCTCAGAAGGGATAAATCCTTTCTTACTTTTATCCATGAGAACAACAGTCAAGGTTATTATTACACATAAGCCTGCGATACTCCACCATTTATTCTTGATCAGAAAAGAAAGACCTCTTGTGTATCTTCGTGTCATCCTATCGAATGACCCATTAAAACCTCTAAAAAATCTTCCTGCAAAACCTTTCTTGTTATTGTCGGCCTCTTCAACGTGAACATTTTTTAGAAATAGAGCTGCAAGGGCTGGAGTCAGAGTCAGCGCATTAACAGCAGATATGACAATTGCTATGGCCATTGTAAAGGCAAATTGCTGGTAAAAGACACCCGTTGACCCTTTTAAAAAACCTACAGGTAAAAATACCGCAGCCATGATCAGTGTAATAGAAACTATAGCCCCACTGATTTCACTCATCGCTTTCATCGTTGCACTTTTTGCATCCAGATGGTCTTTTTCCATTTTACCATGCACTGCTTCCACAACCACGATTGCATCATCTACAACAATACCAATCGCAAGTACCAATGCAAATAACGTGAGTAAGTTGATGCTGAATCCAAAAATATACATAAAGAAGAATGTCCCGATAATAGCGACCGGTACTGCAATTGCCGGAATCAATGTTGAACGAAAATTCTGCAGAAATAAATATACTACGATAAATACCAATAAAAACGCCTCGATCAATGTATGAATTACTTGAGTAATTGACTCATCTAAGGTTTCTTTTGTACTGTACAAAACGAGATACTTCACCTCTTTCGGAAAGCTTTTTGCCTTCCTGTCCATAATTTTCTTGATTTCAACTTGAATATCATTGGCATTTGATCCTGCCTGCTGGAAAATTCCAATCATAAAGCCAGGCTTCCCATTAATTGATGTGTGGCTGCCATAAGTAGATGCGCCAAACTCGACCCTTGCAACATCCTTAAGACGCAGTACTGAACCGCCAGCATCTGAACGGATGATCATATTTTCATAATCTTCCGGTCTATTTAATTTCCCTTTGTATTTTATAATATATTCAAAAGATTCAGTACTGCTCTCACCAAGTCTTCCTGGCGCAGCCTCCAAATTTTTATCTTGGATAACAGCCATTAATTCATTAGTAGTCAAATTATAATTAGCCATTTTCTGTGGATTTAGCCAAATCCTCATTGAATAATCCTTATTGCCCCCTGTGACGATCGCTGAACCTACTCCAGGAATACGCTTGATTTCAGGTATAATATTGATCTGAGCATAGTTAACTAAAAAAGTTTCATCATATTTTTCTGCATCTTCAGAATACAGGTCAATGGACATAATATTGCTGTTTTGCTGCTTGACAGTGGTAATACCTTGCTGCAAAACTTCGGGAGGAAGCTGGCTTTGAGCCTGTGAAACACGGTTTTGAACATTTACAGCTGCTTGATCAGGATCAGTCCCTAATTTAAAGAAAACGGTCAGCACAAGGCTGCCATCATTACTTGCAGTGGAATTCATATACACCATATCCTCTACTCCATTGACGGCCTCTTCCAAAGAAGGCGCTACCGATCTAAGCAATGTTTCAGCGTTAGCACCTGGATAGACCGCAGTTACCTGCACAGCAGGCGGTGCGATATCTGGAAACATTTGCAATGAAAGTTGGCTCAAACCGAGGACTCCCATAATTACAAGAAGTATCGATATAACTGCGGCCAAAACAGGTCTTTCTACAAATTTTTTTATCATGATATCAATTCATTTTTGTTTTTAGACCGTTCTTTATACTTGACATTACTTGCTGAGGGATAATTTTTTCTCCTTCCTGAATGTTGCCTATGCCTGCAGTAATGATTCTTGTCCCAGAACCAATTCCTTCCTTTACATAAAAGCTATCATCATCCTTTCCTGAGATCTTTATAAGTTGCTTAGAAACCTGATTACTTTTATCCACAACAAAAACAAAAGTTTTATCCTGTATCTCCATTGTCGCAGCTTGCGGAATGACAGCAATGTTTTGATGAAGATGACTAACCCGTATAGTACCTGTATTTCCAGATCTTAAAATTCTATCCGGATTTTGAAAAACAGCCCGCAATGTCACAGACCCGGTATTTTTATTGAATTGGCCATCAACCATATCGATTCGCCCAGCTACAGGGTATGTACTGTCATCACTTAGAATTAAATCTACCGCAGGCATATTCTTTAATTTAGCTTCGATTGATTCTCCAGCATATTGATTTCTGAAGATTATAAAATCCTTTTCACTCATCGAAAAATAGACGTGAACTTTTTGTATGTCTGATAAACTTGTGATTGGCTCTGAGTCCAATGGCGATATTATACTCCCCTTCTTTTTACTTAATCTTCCTAAGTAGCCACTGGCAGGAGCTTTTATTGAAGTGTACCCCAATTCTATTTCCGCAGATCTAACAGTTGCTTCCATCTGTTGCATATTTCCTTTAGCCATTTCTTGTGCAGCTTGCGCAGTCTTTAGCTGGTAAGAGGACACTACATTATTTTTAACCAAAGGAGCCAATTTTTCTACCTCAATGGAAGCACTTCTGTATTGAGCTTGTGCGGCATGTAAACTAGCTTTCGCATTATGAAGTCGCTCTCTATAAGAATAATCATCAATCTTAAACATGAGCTGCCCTTTTTGGACATATTGTCCTTCGTCAATATAAATTGCTCCTAATTTCCCGCTGATCTCGGGACGTATTTCTACATTTGCTGTTCCTTCTATTGAAGAAGGATATTCGCTGTAGGTGGTAGCGGTATCTGTCCTTACTGTTATCACAGGAATATTTTTCAAAAACGTTTGCTGAGTTTTTGGCTCATCGCTACAACTCACCCAGATGGCCGCCATTATTATAAATGATATTATTTTCATACGCTTTAATGGAACTTCTAGTTGCCATCTTGTATTTAATTATTTGATTATTAGTATTTTAAATAAATGATTTGATCTTTATCAATAAAGTTCTCATGTATATCACTTAGCGAATATTAGAGGATAGCTTTATACTTTTAATTGCCTGTTCCACTATCCCCATATTAATTTCTTTGGGTATCTCTTCACAAATGAGATTGATATAAACCAAACCATGTAAGAGTGACCATAACATGAGACAGTACTGAGGAATAAATAGCTCTGATTTTTCACCGCTACCGATGAGTTCTGCGATGATAGTCTGAACTGACGACCCCATGGAAAGTACCTCAGGCATATCTTTACAAAAATTGTAACACTTGCTGCCACTACCAAACATTAGGGTATACAGTTCATGTTCAAATAATGCAAACTCCCAATATGCTGTCGACATAGCGAACAGTTTTTTCTCTGGCTTATTTTCCGTTGCACACGCTTCTTTTATTTTTAAGCACAGTACTAGAAAACCCTTTTTACTGACTTCGTGCAGTATGTGCTCTTTGTTATTGAAATATTCGTAAAGTACCGGCGTCGAGTATTCTATTCTGTCGGCAATTTTGCGCATGCTGACTGCTGTCCATCCATATTGCTTACCTAGTTGTAATGTCGCTTCCAAAATGCATTTGCGCATGTTATCTTTATGCCTGCTAATTCTATCTGTTCTACCCATCGCAAAAGTTTAATAATAAATTTAATAGCGTTAGCAATTTTAACAGTGTAAAGATAAAAACCCAAAAACTCAACTTATTTGCTTAATCAAACAATAAAGTTGCAAAATCAAACTCCCAGTGATTTTCTAAAACCACTGGGAGTGGTATTTACATTTTTCTTAAAAAATTTTATAAAGTGAGCCTTATCTTCAAACCCAAGACACCACGCAATTTCAATAATATAAAAGTCTGTTTCCAGAAGGAGCACCTTCGCTTCTTTGATTATTCTTTCAGCAATAAGTTGACTTGTGGTCTTGTTACAGACGATTTTTAATGATCTGTTGAGATGATTGACATGAACAGATAATCGTGCGGCAAAATCATTGACATGCCTTAAGTTCATCCGTTCATCTGGGCTCTTAATCGGAAATTGTTTTTCCAATAATTCTGTGAAATTTTTTGCTAACCTATTGGAACTATTCGAATCTGTGTGAACTGTTTTTGCAATAGGTCGGATCTTCAATGCATCCAGAATCATTTTTAATGTCTGGTTCCTTAAGTAATCATTCTTATAACTGAAGTCATGAGCAACTTCATCCTCCATCTGCATAAAGATTTGTGCAAAAGAATTCATTTGCTCTTTAGTCAGCTCTATCAACGGAGATGCATCTGAATTAAATAAAGGATAATTATTAAGGTCAACAAACTGTTCAAAAAATTGGACGGGAAATACACATAATTGAGTCGAATACTGAACTCCAAGCGGCTCAAATCGCGCAACCACATTGGGTCTGGAAAAAAGAATTGCATAATCCTTAAACTCAAAAACCTGATCCTCGTAGAACACTTTATTATGACCGTGATGAATACTTATCTTATACAAGCCTTTTTGATTGTAGCTATTACAGTCGAAAGGGTGGTCAGATTTAGCCATTCGAACAACGTTAAACTCATTTAAAATCTTGCGATTGTTACCAAGCGAGAGATTTTTATGACTTATTTCATAGTGTAATGATGAAGAGCTCATTATATTTTTTAATCTAATTGCTATAAAATTTAAATATACTTTACTGTTAAACTAATGCAGATGCTAATATTCTACTTCAGAATTGATCACAGAAGTATGTATTAAAAAGTGGTCGGGATTGTACCCCCATCTATCACGTAGTTAGCTCCAGTGATGTATGTAGCCTTTGGAGATACTAAAAATCCAATTAGATGAGCGATCTCTTCAGGTTTTGCAAGCCTGTTTAGAGGTACACCTCCCATACTATCCATTACCAACTGTGCGGTCTCATCTGCAGTTTTACCAATCGAAGATCCATAGCTTTGAAGAAAACTCTCCATCGCAGTAGTTTTCACCATCCCTGGTGAAACGGTAATAACCCTTACACCTTTCTGTGCAACTTCGTTGGCCAATGCCTTACTATAATTGTTCAAAGCTGCCTTGGAAACTCCGTACGACAAATTTGATGCATAAAGGGGAAGCTTCCCATTGAGCGAGGAAATGTGTATAACAACTCCACTATTACGTTCGATCATCATCGGAACGAGTGCTCTGTCTAGTTTAATAGCTGATAGTAAATTCAACTGTAGGTCATTTTCCCAATCTGAATCGGAGAGAACACTGAAACCTCCCGCGGGTGCTGATGTACCACCTACGTTGTTAATCAGGATATCAAGCTGGCCGTGAGCCTCGATGATTTCTTTTGCTAAATGATCATTGTCTTCAGGCTTGGTTAGATCTGCTGCTATAAAAGTATGCTCCAGAGCTCCCTCTGGTTTGCTTCTTGCCGAAACGATAACTTTAGCGCCCAGACCAGCAAGCTCATCTGCAATTGCTTTTCCAATACCCTTTGTTCCTCCGGTTACTAGGGCTACTTTTCCGGCTAATTCTTTTAATGATTTTTCCATTTTTTTATTGTTATTGATTGTTATTATTGAAACATTTGTTTCAGTTAAGTTTAAAAAAATTATATTTCTTTCTGCACAGGATCGCGAAGGATCGTTTGCAAATTTTCTTGACTTTGCCCTATTTCAAAATTCGTGAGGTGAATTTCATGATGCATGCCCGACTTCTTAAAATTATTTTCGGTTGCAAACTGCTGCAATACCGGAAGTGTCTCCAATTCATCAGCAAAAGGTCCTGTATGTAAAATCTGCACACATTCGCCGGCAGTGTAAGTGAAAAGTTCAAACTCATCATGGAAAGGTAAATCCTGATTTTCCTGAGCAACTTTTTTTATCGTCTCATCTGTGATAAAATCGGGAATGCGAATCACAATGCGATATTGAAGCAGATTCAAATCCACAGTAGTGTAGAAGTTGCCAATATCAACATATCCAACTTTTTCTTCATTGAACCAGTAGAATATTTCCACTATATTGCTCTCAAAATTGTTTTCAGTTTGATGAAAGACACTTGATAAGGCAGCAACAAATTCTTTAATAGCCGACTTTTTCTTGTAAAAAATAGCTGTTCCTGGGCTACCCTTTCCTAAAATTGATAGGTAGCTCGCTTTTCCAATTTCTACCACTTCTGGCTGATCTTTAGCTGTAAAATAGCTTTTGTTTTCTTGTAATATATTCATAATGTAAAACATTTGTTTCAGATTTAGATAAAAAAATTATTGACAAATCTGCTCAATCAGAAAATCACACATCTTTTTGATTCTTGTTTTGTCCTTATGTATGATAAAAGACTCATGCCATCCACTAAAATGGTTGATGATATAATCTGCCAACATCGCCGCATCAGTGGTGGCCTTAATTTCACCTTTCTTTATTGCTCGTTCCACTAAGCCAAATACGAGATTATATGTGAAATCGTTGTCTGACTTTATAATCTTTTGAACCTCCGCATCAGTCGTAGCAACTTCAAAGGTTGTCTTTATCGCCATACAACTGTTCGGTTCATGTGTAATCGTGTATACCGCTGACTGGATATATTTTTCAATAGCTTTAAGCGGAGATTTTATAGGCTCAAGTTGTTTTATAGCATCTTTCATTCGCGATTCAGTATAATGCTTCAAACTCCTGATAAATAATTCATGTTTATCTCCAATCGTATTATAAAGGCTACTGCTATTGATACCCATCGCTTCAGTCAGATCCCTCATCGTGGTACCATTATATCCTGTCTTCCAAAAAACATCCATTGCTTTGGAGATTGCCAGTTGCTCATCAAATTCTACATTTCTTGCCATAATTATACTGCAAAGATAAACATTTTTCTGAAACACCTATTACAGAATTGAATTAATTTTCATTATTATCCTGAATTCTTTTTTTAATTCTACTTAAAGAGGGATTTTTTATTCCTAGAAATGATGCAATGTGAAATGATGCTATTCTTTGCAATATATTAGGATGCTCAGCAAGCAGATTCCGGTACCGCTCTTCATGTGAAAGAAACAAAAGCTCTTCCGTTCTTCCTTGCGAGTGGTTGAAAAAATGTTCTGCGAGAATCCTTCCAAAATGCTCCCAGGATTGATGGTTTTGATAAAGATTCTGCAGTTCTTGATACGGGATATACAAAATCTCAGCATCTTCTAATGCTTCTATATAGTAATTACATGGATACTGATAAATAAAGCTGCGGAAAGAAACGATAAATTGCCCTTCTGAAAAAAAGAATATATTCTTTTCTTCAGCTGTCTGAGGATCATAATAGTATACTCTGAAAATCCCTTTAATTACAATACCCAAGTCTTTACAGACTACGTTTTGCTTGTTATAAAAATTTCCTGCCGCAATAGTGCGCCTTCGCCAGAATGGAAGGCTGATAGTGACATCAGCCTCTGTCAGCCCTGCAAACGGCATTACAATATCTTGCAAAAAGTTTACTAAATCCTTATCCATTTTAATTATTTAAATATTCTAAAGTATTGGCCACATGGGCATCCCCGTTTAAGAAGCCTCGATATCTAAAGACCACCCTGCCTTGTTCATTGACTACAAAAGTTTCACGCCCGGTGAGAAACAATATATTTCTGATACCGAAGGATTTTAAAACCCTGTTGCCTGAATCACTCAGCAGAGTAAAATTCAGTCGATGATGCTCTGCAAATTTTTTGTGGCTTTCTACAGTCCCTGAATTAATGCCAATGACCATCGCACCTTTATCTTCAAAAACCTTGTAATTATCGCGAAACGCACATGCTTCCTTTGTGCAAACCCCGCTTTCATTCTTAGGGTAAAAATATACAATTAATTTTTTACCACGATAATCCTCAATATTGAACTCATTACCGTTCTGATCTCTAAGTGTAAAGGCAGGTACTTGGTCCCCCACGTCTACGGTTACTTTTTTCTTAGCTTGCATCTGATTAATCTTTTACAATATTTTTAATAATAATCGTCAAATCATCTGGTTTTGAAATAAAAGGACTATGTCCCGATGCAATCTTATAGGTTTTCTCAATACCTGCTTCCGTTGCCATTTTCTGCTGGAAGGGGAAGCTGATCGCATTGTCACCTGTTGTAAATACGTAATACTTTTTCCCAGCGGCTGCATAGGTCTCTGCAGTATAGTTTAATGGCGTTGCCAATGGAATAACAGGTTCCGCTTTGTAATGATTAAGTACAATCTGTTTTTGTTCATCTGTTCCGTCCTGTACGAAAACCTTTGGTAGATTTACTTGCGGATTGGTCAGACCTGCTAAGGTATGATCTGCATTGAATTCCAATACGGGGCCCAATAACGAAGCTGTATCCAAACCAGCATAATCAAATACGCTCTTCCCGGACTGAGGGATGAAGCCCGCAACATAGACAAGCTTTTGTATTTTTGTGGGAATTTCAGATGCAGCCTGTGTAATAACAGCACCTCCTAAACTGTGGCCGATCAAAACCACTGGTTCGTGGTAAAGACTCACCGCATCTTTTACTTGATCCACATATCCTGCGAAGCTAAGATCTGAGACTGCAGTATTATCATCTCCATGGCCTTTTAAGTTAACTGAGCTTACCTCATACCCTTCAGCAACCAACTTCATCCTTACTTGTTCCCACGCATAAGACGCTTGCCAAGCACCATGAACCAGGACTACAGGGGGCTTTCTTGTGGCTTCAGTGTTTTCATCATCATCAGAACAAGACGCTATTGCTAGTCCTCCAACAATCAAAAGAGCGATCGTTGAAAAAATCCTGATTACATTTTTTGTTTTGTTTTTTACTGTATTCATTGTTTTATAATTTTATTACAGTACAAAGATCTACAGAATTAAACTGAAGCTTTTTCACTTAAGTTAATTTCATAATTATTTTTTTGTTTATTACACTTGAGATCTTCAATATCATCTTTCTGGTCAAAAAGAAAATATTTATAACAGATGGAACCAGTATCGTATATGTCGCATAGATATTTACCGCAATCCGTATCATAGTTCAATGGGAAATCATTCATTACTTGCAAAAAATTAGTGGTCATTAATACATATCCATGCGATGGAACACTATTTTTAAGCAATCGGTGTGCATCTATCAATGTATTACCATAAAGTTTGGTAAAACGGTCTACTGAAAATTCCTCCATGTAGCCATAGTGTGAAATCGCTTTTAAGTCCAATTTATCCAAATGGGGAAATTGCTGGCGATAATAGTTAAGAATATTTGTAAAAGCACTACGCATTTTTGCAAACTGCTTCAAAATATCTTCAACTGATGGCGGAACTCCTAACCGATAAAATAAGATAGCATCGCCTTCAATTTCTGAAATTTTAAATGATAAATGGTTACACTCAATAATACCATTTAATAATTGTCTGACGATCGATATTCCGTCCGTCGGCTCCATTTCTTTAACCATTTGCGAATAACCGCTTATGTCCACAATGAAGACTGTGCCTTTTTTATCTAGAAGCATAATGTTAATTTAATAATACAAAGGTGGGTAAACGATCTGTTTTAACTGTAGTCAAATCGGTGTGATCATTAGTCGATTTGCCAAAATTCTAATAAATGGTAGTGCATAATTCTCTAAAAATCATTATGAAAAATATGCACTAAAACCAATCACACTACAATACCAGAGCTGTCTTTGACTGTCCTTAGAGAATTCTATAAAAGTCTAATTAAGAAAACTTCTTTTATAATCAGAAGGAGAAATTGAAGTTTTACTTTTGAAAAGTTTATTGAACGACTGGGGATGTTCAAAACCTAGATGATAAGCTATTTCGGCGACGGTTAATTCATCCTTTGCCAAATATTCCTTGGCTTTTTCTATGACTTTTTCATGGATAAATTGTTGTGTATTCAATCCTATAAGATTTCTAAGGAGATCACTAAGATAACGGGGGGTTACGCCGAGACTCTCTGCAATAGCATTAACAGCAGGAAGCCCTTTTACTAATGGTTGATCTTCTGCAAAGTAGGTTTCGATCTGCTTTTCCAACTGAGCCAAAATGTCATTATTAACCGCTTTTCTTGTCAAAAATTGCCGATCATAAAATCGATTGGCGTAGTTGAGTAAAAGTTCAATTTGAGATATGATCACGTCTTGACTAAATTTATCAATACGCTCGTTTAACTCTTCCTGAATAAATTGGTAAATACTAAGTATCGTTGTTTTCTCCTTCTCAGAGAGGTATAACGCTTCTGCTGCTGAATAGCCAAAGAACCCATACTGCTTTATATTCGAATCCAGGGTATATGTTCTAAGGAAATCAGGATGTATATGTAGTGTCATACCATCATAATTGGCTTCTTCATCCTGCATTTTCAAAAGTTGTCCTGGCGCTACAAATGACATTCCGCCTTCTTCAAAATCGTAGTATCCCTGACCATATTTTAACTTTCCGGAAAAACTTGTTTTGAAAGATATTTTATAAAAATTAAGAATGATCCCATTTTCAAAGTCCTTGGGCTCAAACTGCGCCTCACCATAGTTCATAATACTGATAAGCGGGTGAGATGGAGCCTCCTGCCCCATCGCTTTATGCAGCTGAGATAAGGAATTGAATATGACCGGTTGTTTTTTCATAGTATAAATTTAGGTAATTTGTAAAAATTTTATTTCTACCGAATCAATAACTTCATCAGGCAAAAATAACTATTAAAACTAAAATATAAATTGAGCGCGCATTTTTGCAAACTGCCCTTCGGCTGTTAATCCTATTCTTTCTTCGTACAATCCTATAGCATCATTACCTGCAATATATCTCAGTTGGTTTTTATCATCTGTAGCTGCTTCATAGATGACGTTTGCTACATCGTCTGCTTTTGTATAATTGGCGATTTGCTCGTCACTATAACCCTCACTCACTTTCTCCACCAATTGAGTATACTTCGGATGAAAACCTCCCTGCATAGATCTCCCCGCAAAGTCAGTCTGCATCCCACCAGGTGCTACAATTTTCACCTTAACACCAAAATTTGCCAGTTCGTAAGCTAAACCTTCCGAAAATCCATCAACAGCAAATTTGGACGCATTATAGATGGAGCAAGTCGGATATCCCAATAAACCGAAGGTACTGGTGATATTAATAAACGTGCCGCTTTTTCTTTCTCTAAAAAAGGGAATAAAAGCTCTCGTCACATTGATGACACCAAATAGATTAGTCTGTACTTGCATCTGTATCTGCTCATCTGTCAATGCTTCCAGTGGACCAATTAGGCCGTATCCTGCATTATTTAAAACGACATCCACAGAATGAGATTTCAAAATATTCGATATTGTTTTATTCGTGCGGTCGGTGTCTGTAACATCCAGTTCAATTAATGAAACGTTTGAAAGTTTTCTTAATTCCATTTCATTTTCAGGTTTTCGCATGGTCGCAATTACATGCCAGCCTTTCGCCTGAAATAATTTTGCGGCAGCTTTGCCTAATCCGGATGATGCTCCGGTAATAAAAATGGTTTTCATTATGAATAAAGTTTGCTGATATGTTCAAATTGTTTCTGCTGGCCCAACTCTTGGCGGTCGTTTGCTATTTTTTCTGCGTCCGGACCCACAACGTACCTCAATTGTGGTTTATTGTCTGTTGCTGCTTCATATATAACCTTAGCAACATCATCTGCTGAAGAAAAATGAACATCAGTACTGCCATCTTCGAAACCAGCCAGCATTTTATTCCACAAAGGAGTATATATTTCATTTTCAACATAAGATAATGAACGTCCGGCATAATCGGTTGACATACCTCCCGGGGCAATGGTCTTTAATCGAATACCAAATTGATTGACCTCATAGTTTACAGCTTCACTCCAACCTTCAAGCGCAAACTTGGTAGCGCTGTAAACTGAAGCTAAAGGATTAGCTGCTATGCCGGCGGCAGAAGTAGTTGTCAAAAGAATTCCATTTTTCTTACTTTCTCTAAAATAGGTTATAAAAGGTTGAGCTACCCTAAGTACACCAACAAGGTTTGTTTCGATCTGTCGACTGATATCGGTTTCCGAGTAAGCTTCAAAGCCACCAACCATTCCGTACCCTGCATTATTGAAAACCACGTCAACATCAAATTTGCTTAAAACATGCCCTATCGTATTTTTCACCTGTTCCTGATTGGTAACGTCTAAAGGGAATAACTGCACATTTGGAAGTTGGTTGAGCTCTTTCTCCTTTTCAGGATTTCGCATTGTAGCAATTACCTGCCAACCTTTTTGCTGAAATAATTTAGCGGTTTCTTTACCTAGACCAGAGGAAGCTCCGGTAATAAAAATTGTCTTTGACATAATATTAAGTATTTATTTACTATGCAAAGTTGAACATTCGAAGAAGTCCGCTATTAATCTAAAATGTATTTTAATAAGCCAAAATGACGAATTTCTATTTATCTGAATAGTAGATCATCGATTCGCATGGCTGAATATTAGGTTCACGGAAAACCAATGCATCCGCAGACCCAGGGCAAGATCGAGCGTTATCACAGAACGATGAAAAATGTAGTGAAACTAAATCATTTTTATCATCCCGAGGAACTCATCCAGGCACTGGAGAAGTTTGTAGCAAACTACAATAACAAGCGCTATCACGAGTCGATAAATAACCTCACTCCAGCAGATGTGTACTTCGGAAGATCAGAACAGATTTTGGAAAAAAGAAAGCAAACAAAAGCGGAATCCATCCGAAAAAGAAGACAAATATATAATCAACAAAAATTAGTAAGTTTATAAATCGAAAATCCTCCTTAAGGATTTAAACTAAAATGTCTAAGTTGGTTTAAAGACGTACATTTTGTTATATTAAACTCATGCTTCGTAAATTTATAAAACTTTGTTTAATGATATGAGATTTTGAGAAAATAAAAAGAAAAAATAAAGTGATCGACTGGGATCACTTATAAAATCTCATAATACTACCGTGTTTCTATTAACTAATGATAATTATATATTCCACTATTCAAACTAAATTCCTATAACTGTAAAGTTGATAAAATTTGCAAATCACCAACGAATCGGTTTGAGATTTGTTCCTGTAGGCCTACGAAAACCATCTTTTTTAAGGATGGTTTTTTTGTTTTTAGTTAAAGCTTACGCAATATTTTTTATCAACATATTCTTTATTTCTTCCTTACGATAAATAATAGCATTAAAAATCGATGTTTTTTAATTATCTTTGATTTGAAAAAAGGAAAGATATAGTTAAACTTTTCGTCTGTAAGAGGTAATAATTTTTCAATATGTTGTCTAAATTCTTCCATTCATCAAAAGAATCAATAAAAAAGACCATTCTTAAAAAGAACAGTCTTTCAATTTTTAATGACTACCTGACTCATATCAGGTATCCCTTTAATTAATACCTAGAAATTACCGCCCAGGCAGAACCCGTACTCTGAACAACAATTCCTTTTCCCCAATCATTAGTATTCAATCCATAATTGGAAAAATTGCTGCCGTTGATTCTGAAAGTACCGTTAATTGTAATACTTCCGCTGGTATCATTAATCAAATTATAAATTTTTCCTTGATTGGAACTATTTGCCGCCGGAAGAGCAATATTCCCGGTAAGAAGAAGTGTATAATCGTCATTGGTCGCCATCCCTGTATTCATTGTTCTGATTTTTTTATCTTCAGATGAAATCAATTTAGCCCAACGATTTACGGCTGGATCTCCGTTAAAAAAATAATACCCCGATGCATTAACTTCCTGTGTTTGCCCTGATGGTGAGGTGTCGGGTGTGGTTACGTACACCAAAGCTCCGGTTTGAGAAGAAGTATAAGTTTTTGATCTCAACTGATCTCCTGAAATTCGAGGAGCGATAATTCCGTCTAATTTGCTGTTATCTGCCGGATTTCCAACTACATCTAAAGTTGCATTAGGAAGCTCGGTATTAAAACCTACCTGAGCAAAAGTGAAAGAGCCTACCAATAGTAAGGCAGGAAATAATTTTTTCGTCATGTCTTGAATTTTGTTGTTTTTTCAAAACAAATGTAAATTTTTATTTTTAATTAATGCTAAAACCAACAACAAAAAACCAAAATATTCACATAAAAAAAAAGGCAATCTTATCGATTACCTTTAATTATCATGCTAAACATTGTAATTTTAATAAATTTATTTTAAATCAAAACGATCGGCATTCATCACTTTTACCCAAGCTGAAACGAAATCTTTTACAAACTTTTCTTTAGCATCAGAACTTGCATACACCTCAGCGATTGCTCTCAATTCTGAATTGGAACCGAAAACTAAATCTGCGCGGCTTGCCGTCCATCTTTTCTCTCCGGTTGAGCGGTCGGTTCCTTCATACAATTCGTTATCTGGAGATGCAGCTTTCCATTGAGTTTTCATATCTAATAAATTCACAAAGAAATCATTCGTTAAAACACCCGGTTGGTGAGTAAAAATTCCGTGATTTGAACCATCAAAATTTGCATTTAAAGCTCTCATACCCCCAACTAAAACAGTTAATTCCGGAGCTGTAAGATTCAACAATTGCGCTTTATCAATTAATAAAGATTCTGTAGAAACAGCAAATTTTTTCTTTAAATAATTTCTAAATCCGTCTGCTGCAGGTTCCAAATATCCCATCGATTCAACATCAGTCTGCTCCTGAGAAGCGTCTGTTCTTCCCGGTGCGAAAGGTACAATAATAGTATATCCGGCATCTTTAGCAGATTTTTCGATACCCGCACTTCCTGCAAGAACGATCAAATCAGCCAACGAAACTTTTTTGCCTCCGGTTTGATTTTCATTAAATTCTTTCTGAATATTTTCTAAAGTATTTAAAACTTTTTGAAGCTGAGTCGGATTATTTACCACCCAATATCTTTGTGGAGCCAAACGAATTCTTGCTCCGTTTGCACCACCACGTTTATCACTTCCTCTGAAGGTAGAAGCCGAAGCCCATGCTGTTGAAACCAATTCAGAAACTGATAATCCTGAATTTAAGATTTTAGATTTAAGAGATTCTACATCAGAATTGCTGATTAATTCATGATCTACTTCAGGAATCGGATCCTGCCAGATCAATTCTTCCGTCGGAACTTCAGAACCTAAATAACGGGCTCTTGGCCCCATGTCTCTGTGAGTCAGTTTAAACCAAGCTCTTGCAAAAGCATCAGCAAACGCATCAGGATTTTCATAAAACTTCCTTGAAATTTTTTCATAGATCGGATCAAACCTCAATGATAAATCCGTTGTCAACATGGTTGCTCTGTGTTTTTTAGCAGGATCAAAGGCATCCGGAATAATTTCTGCTCCATTTTTTGCCACCCATTGATGAGCGCCTGCAGGACTTTTTGTTAATTCCCATTCGTTTTCGAAAAGGTTTTTAAAGAAATAATTGCTCCATTCTGTAGGGGTTTCCGTCCAAGTTACTTCCAATCCGCTGGAAATGGCATCGGTTCCTTTTCCTGATTTATAGGAACTGCTCCATCCTAATCCCTGATTTTCGATTCCTGCCGCTTCCGGTTCTTTTCCAACATGATCTGCTGGGCCAGCACCATGAGTTTTACCGAAAGTATGTCCTCCGGCAATTAAAGCAACCGTTTCTTCATCGTTCATCGCCATTCTTCCAAAGGTATCACGAATATCTTTTGCCGCCGCAATCGGATCAGGGTTTCCGTCCGGACCTTCAGGATTTACATAAATAAGTCCCATTTGTACCGCAGCCAAAGGTTTTTCTAAATTTCTAGAATGAATATCTCCGTCGGCATCATCATCACTCGGCAATACGCCATGTCCAGGAACGCCTTCTGAACCGTGAGCATAACGAATATCTCCGCCTAGCCAAGTTTTTTCCATTCCCCAATAAACATCCTGATCTGGTTCCCAAACGTCTTCACGACCTCCGGCAAAACCAAATGTTTTGAATCCCATCGATTCCAAAGCAATATTTCCTGTTAAAATCAATAAATCTGCCCAAGAAATATTTCTTCCATATTTTTGCTTGATAGGCCATAAAAGCCTTCTCGCTTTATCCAAACTTACATTATCCGGCCAGCTGTTTAATGGTGCAAAACGCTGTTGTCCCGCGCCTGCTCCACCTCTACCATCGCCTACTCTATACGTTCCTGCACTATGCCAAGCCATACGAATGAACAAAGGACCATAGTGTCCGAAATCAGCTGGCCACCAATCCTGAGAATCTGTCATTAATGCGTGAAGATCTTGTTTCACAGCTTCCAGATCAAGGCTTTTAAATGCTTCTGCGTAATTAAAATCTTCATCCATAGGATTTGAAAGTGAGGAATGCTGACGAAGAATGTCAACTCTTAATTGATCGGGCCACCAGTCTAGGTTTTTAGTACCTCCGCCGGCAACATTTTCTTTTTTCATTGTCCCATTATGAAACGGACACTTGCTGATATCATTTGAATCTTTTTCCATTGTCGTTTAAATTTTTTATGTTGATTACAATTAAATTTTCTGTTTAATAACAAGGCAAACCTACAACAGTTTTAAAATAAATACAATCTATCAAAAATATTTTTACAATAGTAAAAAACTATAATAAGTTTTAAAATATTGATTTGGTGATGTTATACTCACAAATAGTTTAACAATGCACTTAAGATAGTAATATTTTATCTTAAATTAAATAAAAACAATTATAAAAGATTCATATTTAGAATAATTCAACACAGTGTTAATATTTTCATAATTATTAAAGTTTTTAATTACGAAAAATTTAATTAACTTTATCTGTTTACAAACATGAATTTTTGGATATGAAAAAAATATTAATTGTTGTTCTTGTCGCTTTTATTATCATTCAGTTTTTCCCAATTGACAAGACTAATCCAACTCCTACTCCCGGGATGGATTTTTTGAAAATTAAGAAAACTCCAACTGATGTAGCTAAAATCATCAACACATCCTGTTACGACTGTCATTCTAATGAAACTAAATACCCTTGGTATGCCGATATTGCCCCTTCTTCTTGGTTGGTAAAAAATCATATTAATGAAGGTAGAAAACATTTAAATTTCTCTACCTTTGCTGTATATGAGCCTAAAAGACAAGCTCATAAACTGGAAGAATGTATTGAAATGGTTGAAAAAAAGGAAATGCCGCTGGAGTCTTATTATATAGGTCACCAGGATGCAAAGCTGACCGATGATCAGCGAAAAATTTTAGTTCAATATTTCAAGAAAATGAAAGAGGAAACGGAAAGAGCAATGGTATTTTAAAACTGAGAAATCATGCAGGAAAACTGGCAAAACAAACATATTGTATTTTTCGACGGCGAATGTGGCGTCTGTAATTTTTGGGTACAATGGATTTTGGAAAGAGACAAAAACGATCAATTCATGTTTGCCTCTCTCCAATCTGATTTCGGACAGAATTTTTTATCCGAAAGAGGGTTAAAAACCACAGATTTCAGCACTATGTATTTGTGGAATCCCAATAAATATTATCTTGTAAAGTCGAGTGCCGTTCTTCAGATTGCCAATTTATTAGGCGGAATTTATAAACTTTCAGGCATTGGAAAATTACTCCCTAAATTTTTTAGTGATAAAATATATGATCTAGTTTCTAGAAACAGAATGAAGCTGGCAAATCAGAAATGTTATTTGCCAACACCTCATCAAAAGAAGAAATTTATTGAGGTTTAAAAATCAACCATTCAATTCCTTGGCGCGTTTTTCTGCATTCAGAATTCCCTCTTTTAAAATATCTTTAAAATTATTTTCGTTAAAAGTTTTCAGAGCAGCTTCTGTTGTTCCGCCTTTTGATGCGACATCTTTAATTAATTCTTCTAAATTTTTATCCGAATTATTAATTAAATGATAAGCTCCTAACATCGTTTGTTTAACGAAAAGTTTAGACAAATTTTCATCAATTCCCATCTCAACTCCGGCTTTTATCATGGCATCAACGATGTAATAGAAATACGCAGGGCCACTTCCGGAAAGCGCAGTGACGCCATCCAAAAGTTCTTCGTTTTCAAGATAAACAGATCTTCCGGTTGAGTTTAATAATCTTTCGATATTGATTAATTGACTGAAAGAAATGCCTTCTGCAGAAGTGTAACCCGTAATTCCCATTCCTAAAAGGGTTGGTGAATTGGGCATCGCTCTTACAACCAAAGGATGGTTTAATAATTTTTGAATTTTCTCGATTTTTATTCCTGCCATTATCGATAAAACCATCTGATTTTCCTTTAACTGAAACTTAAAATTTTCAGCAGCATATTGAAAATCCTGAGGTTTTACGGCAATGATAATTAAATCTGCATCCAATTCATCAACATCATCAAAAGTTGAGATTTTCGATTTTGGAAAATCTTCTGATATTTTGGAAAATCTGGATTCGTTTCTTGTAATTAAATGTAGGTTTTCAGGTTTTATCAATTCGTATTTCAAAAATGATTTTGAAAAAGATAACCCCATATTTCCGGCTCCGAGAATAGCAATTTTCATATTGTGCTTTGTATTGAAATAATTATTATAGTCTAAAAATAAAGAATATTATCGACTTTAAGGCATTAAATCAATAAACAAATAATAAAAATATATGGAATTTTTCTGAATGTCGAAAAGATTAGTCAATCATATTCATAGAAACTTTTTCTTCGTTTTGAAGCTGTGGAATTTGATTTTTAGGCATTACAATTACTTTAAAATCAGAATCGGAGCTGTACATTTTACAGCTTTCATCGATGAATGATGATGGCGATTTTTTGAATTCACTAACATATTGATCATGTTCCTCTTTTTTTGAAGGAGTAATGATGCAATGGTAAAGTGATTGCGTGTAGTTGCTTGAGTCTTTCAGGAATTGCTTTTTGTGTTTTATTGCTTCGTTAAAAGTCATGTAAATTAGTTTGTGCAAAAATAACTAATTCATATGTAAGTACTTAGCTTAAGATGTTAAATTTTGGACAGAAAAGGACGTTGTAAAAATTAAAAAAATAAATGTTTACGCACAAATAAATAATAAAATTTTAAAGAAAATATTGAAAAGCTTTCAAAAATGATGAAAACTCATTCATTTTCTTTCAATGTTTAGTGAAATAATTTTATGTTAAAGTTTATAAAATTGCTTGTATTAAAGAGATTTTACAATCTAAAATTAATTTTGCACCTTATTTTGTTCAACTATTTTTTAATGATAAAATTTAGATTATTCCACTGGAAATTCAGGTCTTCTCATTTTATATTTAGTTCCCGAAAGCGCTTCTAAAAATGAAACCAATGCCGTCTTTTCCTCTTTTGTTAATTTTAAAGGTTTTAATAAAGGATCTGTAACCGGATATAAAGGATCTTGTTGTTTTTGTTCGGCTGTTGGATCGATCATGTGCATTCCGCTGTTGTACATATTTACCAAACCTTCAAGACTGTCGAATAAACCATTATGCATCCAAGGCTGGGTAAGCATTAAATCTCGCAATTGAGGGGTTTTGAATTTACCGACATCTTCTGGCTTCTTGGTAATGGCATAGAGTCCTAAATCTTCATATTTTCTCTTATAATACGTCATCCCGATATTGTGGAAAGACTCATCGGTAAGGTATTGTCCGCTGTGGCAGTTCATGCAACGTGCTTTTGTACGGAAAATATGCATCCCGTAAATTTCCTCATCGGTTAATGCATTATACTTTCCTTCCAAAAATCGATCAAACCGACTTGGTTGACTTTTAATTGTTTTCTGAAAATCTGCAATCGATTTTACAATTCGGTCGTAAGTTACTTTATCGTCTCCAAAAGCATTTTTGAAAAGTTGTTTGTAACCTTTTACCGCCTGAATTTTTGCAGATAATGTTTTCACATCCATCGCCATTTCGTGATGTGCTCCCAAAGGTCCGGCTGCCTGCTCCTCAAGAGTTTTTGCCCTTCCATCCCAGAAAAAAGAGGTTCTTTCGGAAATATTAAATAAAGACATCGTATTTCGGGCTCCTAAAAGATGATCGTTCCCTAAAGCAACTCGTCTACTGTCTGACCAACCCATTTCCGGATCGTGGCATGAGCTGCATGAAATTTGATTGGATTTTGATAATTTAGGATCGAAAAACAGCATTTTTCCCAACATAACATTCGGTTTATCCTGTTCTTTGAAATAAGCGGAATCTATTTTTATGGGTGCAAATTCTTTCCATTCCACACCATAATCAATATTAGGTTTTGGCCAATCTGTGATTGCTTTTTTATAACTTTTTATAATGTCTTGAATTGTAGGATCCTGAATTTCCATTAAATCCCGATTCACTTTTGGTGTAAAACTTAATAAACTCAATAAGATAATTCCCGAAACCCAATATATTCCTCTTTTCATTTCCTAAAACGTTATCCCGATACTTGCGCCTACAAAATTATTATTTTTTTTCTGAATTTTTTGTGATTGATATTCCGCGTTTACAAAGAATGCCGGAAGTTTTTCAAGCTTAAAATCATATCTTAAAGAAGCTCCAAATGTAGAAATATCACTTGCCTGGAATTGATAATCCTGAAGAATCCATTCATTTACAGAAGCTGTACCTGTTGATGCTAAAGCGTTAATCGATTTATTCACCACTCTTTTAGAAAAATAAGGCTGGAAAGTCAACACCTGATTTTCTTTGATCTGTTGTTTGTAATCTGCATTTAATCCAAAATAAGAATATTCAAATTTTTGTCCTGCATTGGGATATAATCTTTGTTCTTTGATTTCTTCATACCCGTAAAAAGGAGTTACGGTTACAGAAAAATGATCTTGATTGTATTGATAGAAACCTTTTATGGTTGTAATGTAATTTTCTTTACGATAAGCCTTTCGTTTGAAAATTTGCATTATACTTGCCGTGTTCAGTGAATAACCGTATTCTGATCCGGTTTTAATAGAAGAAATAAAATTTCCTAAAAGACCAATACGGTGTTTTTCATTAAAATTAAAAAATTTGGCGCCTTCCACCTGAAAATTTTCGTCTACCAAATCGGAAAGATCATAAAAAGTATTTCCTGAACCTTTGTAACTTTTAATATTATTGGCTCGTCTTACGCTTGCCTGAAGATAAAAATCTTTCCCGCCTTTATTGGAAATCTGTATGCCACCTTTCGCGCCTAACTCTTCATAAGTGTAATTAGGATTGGTACCTCCATTGAAAAGACTGTTGGAAAAACCTAATCCCACCATCTGATAAACAAAAGGTCTTCCTAAGTCACTTTGAAAAATGATAGAAGCATTTTGTGTGTATTTGCTGAATTCTCCAAAAACTCCGACCTCGTATTCTCTAAATACATTATAATTAATCCCTGCATTGATTCTTAAATCTGAAGTTGTACTTTGTAATCGCGGATCTCGGGAACGATAGCCCTGTTGAGCCAGATAACTTATTTGTCCTGCAACAGACCAACGGTTGAATTTTTGTAAATATCCTCCCGCGAATTGGTAACGTTCAATATTTAATTTTCCTCCAAGAGAATCTGCAGATGAATATGGAGCAACACGGTCATAATCTAATGTTTCGTTCCATTTAATGGCTCCTGTTTTTATACTTTGATAGCTTGCATTTCCCCAAACAAAACGATTGGGTTTTAACTTTTGAAAAGATTTTGCTTCTACAGTAAGGCCTTTGTCGCTATCTCCAAATTGTTGGCGAAATATTTTTCTGTTTTCACTATGATAGCCCACTCCGAATTCTGAGAAGGAAGTAGAACTATAACCCGACATAGAAGCCGGATTATAGTAATAGTTTGCTTTTAAATTTCGCTCTACATTATATTGATTATTGATGGTCTTAAATAAAGTAAGACTGTCTTGAGCTTTAACGGAGAAAGTTCCTAAGCTTAGCAATAATAAATAGAGAGATGTTTTTTTATGTAGCATAATGTATTGTAATAGAAATATCAAACAGGCTTAGTTTGGATGCGTAATACCATCTTTCAAGCTTGGTTGAGAATCTTTTATAAAATCTGTTGTAGAATTATTAGTATCAGAATAAGCAGGTAGGCCATTAGCCAGTTTACCAATTACTTTACGTCTTACCGATTTTCCGTAACGGGTAGCATCATTATCTACTGTTCCGGCAGAAGTCCATCCTGCATCAATGCTTGCAGAAGTTAATGTATGAATGAATTTTGTTGGAATACTGTTATTTTCACCATCCACAATCCAAGAATTTGGGATAGCGTAAGCACTTTTTGACGTTACAGTTCCCGCACTGTTAATATAACTATAATCATATTTATTATTTTGAAGAAAAGTTGTTTCGTTTTCTCCTGCAGGGAAACGCGCAATTACATAACTTTCAAACCCTCTGTTGTGCAGGAAAAACATATTGTAAGTCATTTGGGTATAAATAACTTTAGCATTCGGAACCGAAGGGTTATCCACCTGCCCTAAAGCCGGATTTGTAGAAGGGAATTCAAAATTCGCATTGTGTAAATCGTATCCTGTACTTGTGTTTTCTTTATGGTTAATCGCATTGTCTGCAATTACGATGAAATCTCCTGGTTTTACTACATATTGATTTCCGGTTCCTGGTAAAACCATTACTCCTTTCACAGGAAATTTCTGAGTTACATCGTATGGAGTCGGATTTTTATCATCTGTGGTAAGGAATTCTGACTGACCAATGATTAAACCATCTGCATACAAATCTTTATCTGTATTATTCGTCAGTTTAAAATATCGTCCTGAATTATAGTTTTTGTTATCAGCAGTTTTAATTCCTGTAAAAAATACTTCTTCGATAATAAAATCATCATGATATGATTTGAAATATAAAGGTACATTTACATTCGTAGCCAACGTTGTAATGTCTGCATTGGCAGAACCTCCTGCTCCAGCAACTTCTGTTACATTCGTGATTACTTGCCCGTTTACATAGATTTTATAAGATCCGTAAGGAACTTCTATAGAAATGGAGTTTGTATTTTGAATTTGTTTAGTAATAATTTTTCCAGTATTGATTTCTGTAATCTGGATGTCTAAAGTTTGATATGAATTGATATTTTCTCCGGAAAAAGATAATGTTAATACTCCGTTTTGAACAGTTTCTGCTCCAAAATCGTCGCTCGAGCATGAGGTCACGGTAAATGTAGTGGCCATCATTGCTGCTAAACTTAATAATAAAACTCTTTTTTTCATGTTATTTCCTTATTGTTATATATTATTAAAAATTGTAGTTTAATTCCATTCCGAAGTATGGCGTATTCGCTCTTCTTCTGTAAACCTTTACATTATTGAAAGTATACGGAGCGCTATAATTGAAAAGTCTGTTGACAAACAAAGAGGTTTTCAATGCTTTATAAATACTTTTGGTTACTTTGATGTTTCCTGTCAACGTGAAAGTATACAAAGTAGGAAGGTTATCTGACGTAGAAACGTTTCTTACCAACCATTGCTTGTAAAGATCGGTTCTATCGGCATCGGTGAAAGGATGAACCACACCATCTATTCCGTAATATGAAATAGGCTCGGCAATTCGCTGATCGTTTTTTCGGTGATCAAACAAACTTCCCTGCACAGAGGCGGAAACAATTAAATCAAGACTAGGAATGTAAGTGTCAATCAAAAAGTTGTAATTCATATTAGAATTCACATACCCATAATCGTTTTGATATATTCCGTAATAAGGATATGGATCTGTTCCTATGGAAACCGTTGGTTTATAGATTATAGGAATTGTATTTCTTAATTGGGTTTTAAAATAGGCTCCGGTAAGCGTAAATCTTGTATTAATCGCTTTAATCCTCGGAGATGTATAACCAAATTCAATCCCTTGTTTTAATGTCGCGCTACCATTTTCAGTTGTTTCATAAATTGCGAAATTATTTTTCATGGTGTAAGGTACATTCGTTAAATCCGGCCCGTTGGCTGTCCATTCATTAATATCAACCTGCGTAGCATCATATTGCTTATACGTATGTACAACAGAATTCTTCATTACACGAAAACCATTCGTCATATCTTCTTTAAAATAAGTGATGAAGAAATCATGATTTCTGTAACTTAAATCTAATCGGATTTCTTTTTTAACACTTTTTGCGGCCTCAATATCTTTATTTTCTCTTGGTTGAACGTAAGTCATAAAGTTTACATAACGATATTGTGCATCATTATGATAATAATTCAGCTGGGTGTAATCCCAATAATCTTGGTTGGGATAAAGCATCAATAAAGTCGGCTGCTTGTAAAACAAACCATATCCTAATGTGACATCCGTTTTTAAAGGAAAATTATTAATCATTAAATGAGGCAAACTATATTGTAAATTCAACCTTGGCTCGGTAAAAACCTTCTTGCTGATGGCGTAAGAATTATCGATTCCCAAGTTATGCGAAAGCCTTACCCCTGCATATAAAGTAAACTTATGCTGGTTAATCGCGTAGCTCATTTGATCTCCTGCAAAAGCTGCTAATAAATTGGAAGCAGGAATATCGTTAAAAGATCTAGGTCGTGTTAAAACATTACTTGCAGAAGGCGGAGTAAGCATATCATACACCAATCCCGCTCCGTTATTTTTAGAATATCTCCAATCTATTCCGGCTTCATAATTGTGGATAATTCCTCCTGTTTTTTTAATTCCGTTGAGCTGGAAAAGAGCATTAATATCTAAAGGTTTTCCTTGCGTAGAAAAATCTGTAATGTATCGTAGCTGAGGAAAAAAACCTACATTTTCACCTTGTTCGTAAGCTAAAGAAAAAGAACGCGGGCCAGATAATTGAACAAGTTTTCTTTGTTCAATTTTTTCAAATCCGGCACGAATAGACGTGTTTAGAGTAACTTTATTAAAAAATGAAGTTTTGTCTAAATGATAAATAAAGTTATTTGCAAAACTTATCTTTTTATTGTTCGATTCGTAGGTGTCAATATTGGCAGTTCCGTTGTCTGGATCTTCCTTCTTTTTATCGATATTGGTCGAAAAATCAATATTTGATCTCCATTCTAATGTTTTTCCCAAAAGGGTTGAAATCTTCTTAGAACGAAGAGAAGCTGTAATACGTTGATAATTTTCAAAATCATCGGTTGGTGTTGCTTTTGAATCTAAAAAATCTACACTGGCACTTAATTGCCATTTATTGTTGATTTTAAAACCTTTCCCAACATAATATTGTTTACTGAAACCATCCGCTTTGAATCTTGCCTGAAGAGGTGTCTGCCCAATTTTACGTTCGATCTTAATTAATCCTGAAGTTAAATCTCCGTAAGAAGCTGATGGGATACCTCGAATAATCTCTACCTTTTCAATATCATTTGTAGAAATCGTTCGCATATCAACTCCGGAATAAGCAGTTTCTCTAGATCTTGGAGAATAGCCAAATTGACTATTATCTATCGACATCTGCATATCAGCATTAGAATTAATGATATTGTCATCAACCATAAACTGTACGCCGAGTGAAGAAGTTTTATATTCGTTAGCCACTAAATCATTCGGGTTTTCACGAAGAAAAACTCTGTTTGTAGAATTTAAAACAGGCGCTTTTGATAATCCTCCAGGAATAAGTTCCATTAAGTCTGAAAAACTTGAAGGCTGCAAATGCTGCATGGCCTGTCTGTCGATCACCGATTTTGTGGTTAAACCTTTTCCTTCTTTTGAAAAAATTACCACTTCTTCCAATTTATCAATCGGCTGCAGACGGAATGTAAAAACCTGCTGATTTGTGGAGTTAAAATTGATCTCTCTTTCCTGATAATTCGTATGAATTATTTTGATACGGTGTTTTCCCGAAGGCAGAGAAATGGTAATATTACCATTATTATCAGTCGTTAAAGTAGAGTTATCTATAGTTACAGTAGCACCTTGAAGCGCTTTATTGTTTTCGTCCTGAACAGTAATGTTCAGTTGCGATCTGTCTTCCTGAGCGTAAGCAAGTTGAGTTCCTCCCAACAATAAAACAGCAACTGATAAGTGTTTGATCATTCTTCTTTGTTCTAAATAAAAGCACTGCAAAAGTATAATTTTATTTAGAATAAATCAAAATAGTTGATAAAAATCAGAAAATACTGTGTGAAAAATTTACATAATATCTCTTAAAAATTATATAATATTCACCTCTCTTTCCAGCTCTATACCGTACTTTTCTTTTACCGAATCAATGATTTCAGTTGAAAAATCGAAAATTTCTTTTCCGGTGGCATTTCCGGTGGCATTGATGATAACCAAAGCCTGTAATTTATGAGAAGCTACGTTTCTAATTTGCTTGCCTTTCCAACCCGATTGCTCGATGAGCCAGCCAGCAGGAACTTTTACGAAATCTCCATTCGGATAACCTTGAATGGTTGGGAATTTTTCTCGTAATTCTTCAAATTGACTTAAAGGAATTGTTGGATTTTTAAAGAAACTTCCTGCATTTCCAATTTCTCTTGGATCCGGAAGTTTGCTTTGTCTGATATTAATCACTGCTTTCGAAACATCCTGAATCGTCGGATTTTCAATTCCTAAATTTTCCAATTCAGATTTTATGGCACCATATTCGGTTTTGATATGATGATGTTCGGTGGTTAATTTAAAAGTAACTTCCAAAATCACATATCGCCCTTTTCCTTCTTGTTTGAAAATAGAATCTCTATATCCGAATTTACATTCTTCAAGATTAAAATTTTTAACTTCAAAATTTTCCAGATCTAAGACTTTGCAGCTAACAAAAACGTCTTTAATTTCCGTTCCGTAAGCGCCAATATTTTGCATTGGCGAAGTCCCTACATTTCCGGGAATTAGAGAAAGGTTTTCCAATCCGCCGTAGTTTTTACTTAAACAGAATAGAACAAATTCATGCCAGTTTTCACCTGCTTTTGCAGTCAGCCAAACTTTATTTTCACCGATAAATTCTTCTGTAATGCCTTTTAAATTTAATTTAATGGCAAGTCCGTCAAAATTTTGAGTTAACAAAATATTACTTCCGCCGCCTAAAAATAGAAGAGGAAGATTTTGAGTTTTAGAGAAGTTAATTGCTTCTTTCAACTCATCTATATTTTGAACTTCGATGAAATATTTTGCATACGCTTCCACACCAAAAGTGTTGAAAGGCTGAAGTGAAAAATTTTCTTGCATTGTTGTTATTTGTATTCTTTTGGAAGAATTTTATCTAATTGAGATTTAAATTTTTCAAATTGCTTGTAATGAATGCTGTCATTATAAGAATTTACATACACATGGGATTTTTTGGAAGTTTTAATCTGGAAAGTTTCATCCATTCCATCTTGTGCCTGTATACTTTCAGAACTTTTTATTTTGTCTAAAGTAGCGGTGTCAAAAGATGAGGTTAAGTTTTTCCAGTCTTCATTGTTGATATTTGAAGCCCATTGTTGATGTTTTTGTGTGGCTGTGCTACCTTGTTCTAATTTAATTGAATCTTTTGTAATTTTTACGGTTTTGTAATTTCCGCCTTTTCCGCCAACTTTTGAAAAACCTATAAAAGTAATTTCATTGGAAACGCCTGCTTTTACAGGGATCTCTTTCTTTTTCTCGCAGGAAAAAAATATCAGCAATAAAAATGTCGGAAAAAGATTTTTCAAACTGAGATTTTTTATTGCTGACATGTATATTTTAAATTAAAGGTTGAATTCTAATTTATATTGCTTTAAAGCATCTTTCAAAATCGCAACGCTTCTTCTTAAATCTTCTTCTTTAAGAACATATGCAATTCTTACTTGTTTTTTACCTAATTCAGGATCGCTGTAAAATCCTCCTGCAGGGGCAACCATAATGGTTTCATTATTATTGGTATAGCTTTCCAACAACCATTGTGCAAATTTTTCAGTATCATCTACCGGAAGTTCGGCAACACAATAGAAAGCGCCTTTTGGTTTAGGGCAAATAACGCCTGGAATGGCATTTAATTCATCCACCAAAACATTTCTTCTATGTGTATATTCTTCTCTTACGGCTCTGATGTAAGCTCCGTCATTCTGGTGAGCTGCCGTTGCTGCAATTTGTCCTAAAAGTACCGGACTTAATCTTGCCTGAGCAAAAAGCATTGCCGCATCGTGGATTTTTTTAGAACGAGTGATTAAACATCCGATTCTTACGCCACACATAGAGTAACGTTTTGATTCTGAATCGATAATGATGCAATTTTCGCTTAGTTCAGGAAACGCAAGCATAGAGATCTGCTGTTTCCCATCATATACATATTCTCTGTACACTTCATCAGAAATAACTACGATATCATATTTTAAAGCAATTCCTGTTAATTTCTGAAGCTCTTCACGTGTGTAAAGATATCCTGTTGGGTTTCCTGGATTACAAATTACAATTGCTCTTGTTTTTGCAGTAATTTTTTTCTCAAATTCTTCAATCGGAGGAAGTGCAAAACCTGTTTCAATAGTAGAAGGTACTGCTACTACATTTACATTGAAAGTACTTGTAAATCCGTTATAATTTGCGTAATAAGGCTCAGGAATAATTACTTCATCACCATCATCACATAAAGTAGAAATGGCGAAGTTCAACGCTTCAGAACCACCATTGGTTACGATGAAATTATCAGGTGTAAGATCTGTAAAATCTAATGAATGATAATATTCTGTAAGTGCTTTTCTGTATTCTATATTTCCCTCTGAAAGAGCGTATTCCAATACTTTTAAATCAATATTTTTTAAAGCATTAAGTGCCGTTTCCGGAGTTTCAATATCTGGTTGCCCGATATTAAGGTGATATACTTTCATTCCTTTTTGCTTTGCTTTGATAGCGAAAGGAACCAGTTTTCTTACCGGCGATGGCGGCATGTGTTGTGCTCTGTTTGAAATATTCGGCATTGTTCAAAAATTTGTATGACAAAAATAAGATTTAATTTCTCAATAAGAAAATATTAGACCAGATGTGTAAAATTGATGATATGATTGGTGAAATATTTATTTTGGCTTTAATTTTTATTAATTAACGTTAATTGATACCATTTTACCATTCGTTAATTTTTTAATTTTTAATGTAAAATTTGAATCATTTTTAATTTTGTTTATTGAATTTTTATTAAAACAATTTTTGTATTGTTTTTTTACTAAATTTACATCAATAATATTAGGTAATATGAAATTAAATCTATTTTTTGGAGTTGCTAATATTGCGGCTCTTTTTTGTGCATCAATTCTTTCGGCACAAAACTTTCAAACCATGCCTGTACAATCTGGTTATACTGCGGATGTAATTGCAAACGGATTAGGCTCATCATCCATTAGTACATCTACGGATGTTGACGGGGTTTCTTTTGCTTTTGTAGCGAGAGGTTTTCAAGCTACGGCAACTAATACGCCTATTACGTATGGTATTCCTTCAGACGGTATCATTAATTCTGTTGTAGCAAGTACACCGGGTTTAAGTTTTCAGATGGGAGATCTGAGTGCGAATAATTCATTAAGATTATCTACCATAGGACAATCAGGAACATTGAATTTTACAACGCCAAAGCCTGCTTTTAAGCTATATATGCTTTCCACAAGCGGTAGTGGGGCATCAAATGTGGATATTGTGGTTAATTTTACAGATGGAACTTCACAAACATTTTCTAACCAAGTAGTATCTGATTGGTATTATGGTGCCAACTTTGCGATTCAGGGAATTGGAAGAATTAATAGAGGGAACGATGTGTTGGAATCCAGCACAACCGAGCCTAGGTTATATCAGGCTGTATTAAATATTGATGCTGCAAATCAAACAAAACCTATTCAAAATGTTACCATTACTAAAGTTGGGACTGGAACAGGAATTTCAAACATTTTTGCTTTCTCAGCCGATGTATATTCAGATTGCGTAGCACCTACGTTACAACCTGTAGCTTCTATTACCTCTAGTTCTGCTCAGGTTTCGTGGACGGCTAATTCAGCAACAGCAGTAAGTTATGATATTTATTACAGTACAACCAATACGGCTCCGGCAATGGGCGCAGCAGCTACTATTTCAGGAGTTGTGGGTACTTCAAGAGTTTTAGATAATTTAAATGCTAATACAAACTACTATTATTGGGTAAGAAGTAACTGCAGCCCGGGAACAAGCCAAAGTTCATGGTCTTTCTCGGGAACTTTTAAAACTGCATGCGGAGCTATAGCTACATTATTTGAAAATTTTGATTCTTATGGTACAGGTTCAATAGTACCGACTTGTTGGAATAGAATAGCAGGAACGGGATCTCAGACAATTACATCTTCAACGCCTGCATCGGGGACAAGAAATATATTTCAGAGCACCAGTGCAAGTGCAACTCCTACCTATGCTGTACTTCCTGAATTTAGCAATATTAGCTCAGGTGGAAATCAGTTAAGGTTTAAAGCAAGAGTAAGCAGCGGAGCTCCGGGATCACTTATTGTAGGATATGTAACAAATGCTACAGATGCTAGTACATTCGTTGCCTTGCAAACTTTATCTATTGCTAATACATCTTATGCGTCCAATTCAGAATATACAGTGCAAGTTCCTTCATCTGTTCCTTTTGGTGCAAGATTGGCCATCAGAAGTGCCAACGATGGTAAATCTTATTATTGGGATGATATTTATTGGGAAGCTTCTCAGCTGGCAACGTCTGAAGTGAATGCGAATAAGAAAAATTTGGCAATTCACCCGAATCCATTCAAAGATGTGTTGTACATTTCTGAAATTGATAAAGTGACTTCAGTTACCATTAATGATGTAACAGGAAGAACGGTAAGAACAATTGATAATCCTTCAAAAGAAATTGATTTAAGATTCTTAAATTCAGGATTGTATTTAGTAACCTTGAAATTCAAAGACGGATCTCAATTGACGACAAAAGCAATTAAACAATAATTTTTAGTTTTATATAAACTTCTATCAGAACAGTTACATGCAATTTGTAACTGTTTTTTTTTATTTAAATTGAATATTTTGAATCATTATTAATGATAAATTTTGTTATTTTGAAAAGTTTAAAATTCATTTAAAATGCAAATTCCGGCAACATCAGTAGAAGATTATATTTCCAAGATTCCTGAGGAAAGACAGGAAGTTTTTGGGAAATTTTTCAACACGATTAATGATAATTTACCGAAAGGTTTTCAGGAAAATATCAGCTATGGGATGATTGGCTGGGCGGTTCCTTTAGAAGTTTACCCAGCAGGTTATCATTGTACGCCGGGTTCACCGCTTCCTTTTATGGCGCTGGCTTCTCAGAAAAATTTTATTGCGTTTTATCACATGGGAATGTATGCAAAACCTGATCTGCTAGATTGGTTTGTTGCTGAATTCCCCAAATATTCCAAAAGAAAATTAGATATGGGGAAATCTTGTATTCGATTTAAAAAATTGGATGATATTCCTTTTGAATTAATTGCGGAAGTGTGTAAAAGAATGACTATTGAAGATTGGATTAAATGTTATGAAAGTACTATTAAAAAGTAAAATATTTCTGATTTTATCAATTATCTCTTGCTTTTTTCTTTTCGGATGTAAAGCAAATGTATATTCAGATTTGAAAAACGGAGATTTATTATTTGTCACCGCCAAAGAAAGTGGACTTTCAGGAGCAATTAATAATGTAACCCAAAAGCAGAAAAATGTTTCCTTTGATCATGTCGGAATTTTAGAAAAAAATAAAGAAGGTATTTTCGTTCTTCATGCGGCTCCAAAAGGAGGTTCTCAAAAACAAAACTTGCTGGATTTTCTGAAAGATCAAGCCAATGACGGACAACGAGTAGTTATTTATCGTTTGAAACCGGAATATCAAAAGACAATTCCTCAAGCGATTCAAAAAGCGGAAACAATGTTGGGGAAACCTTACAATTTCAATTACATTTTGGATGAAAATTCCTATTACTGCTCAGATTATATTGAAAGGGCTTTTCGGCAAGATCATATTTTTAAATTGGAACCAATGACGTTCGTTGATCCAAAAACCGGAAAAACAAACGAATTTTGGGAGGAATTTTACCACAATAAAAATCTTAAAGTACCTGAAGGTGAGTTAGGTTGCAATCCAAATGGTTTGGCAGCTTCGGATAAATTAAATAGAATAAAAGAGTTATAAAAACGAAGAGAGGTTGATAAACTTCTCTTTTTTTATGTTAAAATTAAAAATTATTAGTCTACTAATTTGGTGGACTAATAATTTTTTATATTTTTGTCAAAGATTTAAGAGACTTAGTAATACTTAAATCAACGATGTTTAACCAAAAAATAATGTTTAGTTATGATTACACCTAATCCAAACCTGCAGTATTTACAAACGAAAGTAAACCTGCCGAAAAAAGAATTGATCTTGGAAATAGAGTTGAATGGGAAGATGAAATTCGAACATTTGATGAATACTATTTACAATAAATTCGGGATATGTCACAGAGTGTTGTCGGCTAATGTGGAATATGTAAACGGAAATAGTTTTGGTTCGGTACAGTTATATATTAATGTAAACTCAGATGATTTTCAAAAATTAGAATATTATCTGGAAAACAATAAACTTTTGAGTACTACGGTAGAATATCTCTGTAGAAAATACTCTTAAGCGAGATTCATATAGTTTTAATTACGAAAAGGATGTTCATTTTGAGCATCCTTTTGTTTGTGTTATAGAAAAAAGACTTATTTTTAAGTAACATTAAAAAATTTAAAACTATGATGATTTTAATTATTGTAATCGCTTTGGTTGTCATTTTTCTTCTTTACGGAGTTTCGGTGTACAACAAATTGGTAAGACTCAGAAACCTTGTTCAGGAAGGCTGGAGCAGTATTGATGTGATGTTGAAAAAACGTCATGACCTTATTCCAAACTTGGTAGAAACGGTAAAAGGGTATGCTACTCACGAAAAAGAAACGTTGGAAAATGTGACTAGAGCAAGAAATCTGGCGTTAGGAGCAAATTCTGTAGAAGCAAAAGAAGCGGCAGAAAAAAATCTGAATCAGGCGATGATGAATTTATTCGCGGTTGCCGAGCAATATCCTGATTTGAAAGCAAATACTAATTTCCAGCAATTACAGGCCGAACTTACTTCCATCGAAAACGATATTGAAAAATCAAGAAGATATTATAACGGAACCGTTCGTGAAAACAATACAGCGGTTGAATCTTTCCCAAGCAATATTATCGCCAATATGTATAAGTTTGAAAAATCTCCTTTCTTCGAACTTCAAAATGTTGCTGAAAGAGAAGTTCCAACGGTAAAATTTTAGGCAATGAAGAAATTTTTATTGCTTTTTTACCTCTTATTTTTTGCATTTACCTTTGCTCAGCAGCATATTGAAGATGATCTAAATTCTTCTGAAGCGGTAAGTGTGGATTATGAAAAGGAAAGAATAACTTCGTTTCATTCTGATATTGATGTTAATAAAAATTCAGGGCTTACAATTACTGAAAAAATTAATGTTTACAGTACCGGAAATGAAATTAAAAGAGGTATTTTCCGCACATTGCCTTTAAGCAGAAATCTGAATAATAAGAAGCAAAAAGTTACCTACGATATTATTTCTATCACAAAAAATGGTGAAACAGAAAATTATCATACAGAAACCAATGGTGATAATCTTGAAATATATGTTGGAAATAAAGATGTGATTCTTGAGGTTGGAAACTACGTTTATGAAATAAAGTATGAAACGAAAAACCAGATCGGCTTTTTTAATAACTATGATGAACTCTATTGGAATGTTAACGGAAATGCCTGGAATTTTGATGTTGATACTATTTCAGCAAAAGTAAATCTTCCGGCGGGCGCCAATATTTTGCAAAATTCTTGTTATACAGGAAGTTCGGGAAGTAATTCTCAAAATTGTAATGCGAAAGTTTTATCGGATACTTCCATAGAATGGGGTGCTTCAAAGTTATATCCTTCGGAAGGACTGACTATTGCTGTCGGATTCAAAAAAGGAATAATGGTTCCGCCGCCACCACCCGGATTTTTAGAACAGTACGGGCTTTTATCGGTTTTTGTGATTTTATTATTTGGATTTTTTGCTTATTTTTTCAGAACATGGCAAAAATATGGCGTAGATCCAGCGACACCTACGATTTATCCTCAGTTTAATGCTCCGGATAATCTTTCTCCGGGTTCCATGGGATATATTCAGCATGAAAGTTTCAGAAATAATTTCTTAACCGCGGCTTTGGTAAATCTTGCCGTAAAAGGATATATTAAAATTATCGAAAGCGAAAATTCGGGGATTTTAGGAATTTTCAGCAGTAAAGTTTTTACGATTCAAAAGTTAAAAGAACCCGATCAAAGTTTGCCGGTGGAAGAAATTGGTTTGATGAACAGTTTGTTTATCAATGCTCAGAATTCTATAAAGTTTGATGGAAAATATAATTCTAAAGTAGAAAATGCGGTGAACAGTTTTCGCTCGTCTCTATCTTTCCAGCACGATAAACTTTTGAATGACGGAAACAACAGAAAAAAATTACTATTACCATTTTTTCTGATCTCAATTATTTACGTTGTAGGATTATTTGTAAGTCTCTCAATATCTTCTGATCCTATGTTTCTGGTAGCGGGAGGAGTATTTTATGTGGTTTTACTCATCGCATTTATCATCTTCACCTTTATTGTCAGAAAAATGTTTTGGTGGGTATTTGCTCCTTTACCAATTTTTACCATCATCGGATTGGGAGGTTTTTCTGCCGTAAACTATGGAAATTACGAGAATAATAATTTTATTTTCTGTTATGTTTTTCTTGCGATTGCATTTATGTCTTTAATTATTTTTCAATATTTGGTTAAAAGGCCAAGCGAAGAAAAGTTGAGAAAAAAATCTCTGATTGACGGATTTAAAATGTATATGGGTGCTGCCGAAAATGAACAGTTGAAATTTCACAATCCTCCTCAAATTACACCACAGGTTTTTGAAACCTTATTGCCTTACGCCATGATTTTGGGGGTTGATGATATTTGGGGAAAAAAATTTGAACAGATCATGAGCAGAATGTCTACAGACTACAATAATACATGGTATGCTGGTTCTACGTTGAATCAATATGCTTTTGCCAGTGCATTGAATTCAAGCCTTACAAGCTCTATTCAGTCTACTTCTACGCAACCATCATCTTCAAATTCCAGTAGCAGCAGCTCTGGTTCAGGAGGTGGCGGATTCTCCGGCGGAGGTGGCGGAGGCGGTGGAGGCGGTGGCTGGTAAGCCTTTGAATGTAAAAAGTGAAAAGGAAAAAGAGCCAAGTGATAAATAGCGTCCAAATCAAGCTCCATCAACCAATTTGTTGATCTCTCCTCTTTGCTCTTTTTAATAATATCGGTATTTAAATTAAGCTTTGCATTAATAAAAGTAAAAAAGCGTTCAAAATTAATTGAACGCTTTTTCTATTTTGAGATTTAGATAAAACTAATTTCTAGCTTCTACTATCTAATTTCTTTATTAAATTCTTTCAATATCAGCACCAATAGCTTTCAGTCTGCCATCAATATTCTCATATCCTCTGTCGATTTGTTCGATATTGTGGATGATCGATTTTCCTTCTGCAGAAAGCGCCGCGATAAGAAGTGCGTTACCTGCTCTGATATCCGGAGAAACCATCGTTGTTCCTCTTAAAGGAGTTTCCTGATTTAATCCGATTACCGTTGCTCTGTGCGGATCACAAAGGATGATTTGCGCTCCCATGTCGATCAATTTATCCACAAAGAATAATCTAGATTCAAACATTTTCTGGTGAATCAAAAGACTTCCTTTCGCCTGAGTTGCCACCACCAAAATGATTGATAATAAATCAGGAGTGAATCCTGGCCAAGGCGCATCAGAGATTGTTAAGATCGAACCGTCAATAAATTTCTGGATCGTATAATTTTCCTGAGCCGGAATAAAAATATCATCATTGCTTTGTTCAAGCTGAATTCCTAATTTTCTGAATGTATTGGGAATTACGCCAAGTTGGTTCCAGTTTACATTTTTAATGGTAATTTCAGATTTTGTCATGGCTGCAAGACCAATCCAAGACCCGATTTCTACCATGTCAGGAAGCATTGTGTGTTCAGTTCCGTGAAGATATTCAACTCCTTCAATCGTTAATAAATTAGAACCGATTCCTGAAATATTGGCTCCCATTCTGTTCAACATCTTACAAAGTTGCTGAAGGTAAGGCTCGCAAGCGGCGTTGTAAATTCTTGTTTTTCCTTTTGCTAAAACTGCGGCCATTACAATGTTTGCAGTTCCTGTTACAGAAGCTTCTTCCAAAAGGATAAATTTACCGTTAAGTTCTTTAGCCTTTAATGAATAAAAGAATTCCTGCTCGTCATAATGAAATTCTGCACCAAGTTCCACAAGTCCTTGAAAGTGAGTATCTAATCTTCTTCTTCCGATTTTGTCACCACCCGGAGTCGGCATGTATGCTTCACCATATCTTGCCAACATAGGTCCCATCAACATAATTGAACCTCTTAGCTTTGCTCCGTCTTTTTTGAACTCGCTGGATTTTATATAATCAAAATTAACTTTATCAGCCTGGAAAGTATAATCTCCTTGTCCGTTTTTAGTCACTTTTACCCCGAAGTCACCCAAAATTTCAATCAGTCTGTTCACATCATGAATATCCGGAATATTTTTAATTCTAACTTCTTGGTCAGTTAATAAAACCGCACAAAGAATTTGAAGAGCTTCATTTTTGGCCCCTTGTGGAGTGATTTCACCATGCAATCTTTTTCCTCCTCTTATCTGAAATGTACCACTCATTTACTTTCTGTTTTTATGATTATTGTTGTTATTGTTATGCCTTCTCTGCTTGTTATTATTGTTATTTTGGTTTCGGTTGTTGTTATTTCGGTTGTTGTTATTATTATTCCTGTTATTGTTGCTTGTGTAGTAAATTTTACTCTTTTCAAGCGTGTCAATTCCGGTAAGATCCAACCTGTTTTCCGAAAGCTCTTTCAAATGACGGAAAATCACATCATCCGTTACGTGTTCTTTATTATATACGTTGTAAGATTTCTTCATATTGTTGGCAATTACCTCTATCAGGGCTTCTTTTTCGTCACCTTGTTCTAGTTCAATTGCTTTTTCTATGAGTTGAAGAATACTTTTTCCGTAAAATTTAAAATCTCCCTGAAGTTTAGGATATTCCATTGTTTTTGGTCTCTCTGCCAGTTGCTCTCTGGTAGGGAAAGGATAAGGCGAATCTACATCCAAATCATAATCCGCTAAAATGAATAAATGATCCCAAAGTTTATGTTTATAATTTTCTTCATCACGAAGCTGAGGGTTTCTCTGACCCATAAAATCAATGATTGCCGCTGCCATTTCGTTTCTTTCATCTCTGTCAGAAGTTTCTTTGCAACGTTCAACCAACTGTTGTATAATTCTACCGTATTCCGGTATATGAAGCTGGGTTTTTTGGGTATTGTATTCCATAGTCTGCAAATATATGCAATAATGGAAAAATTGTACCGAAAATCTTTAAAGTTTATATTTTTTTAATGAAAATTTAAATTATGATTCCACAGTGTTTTTTGATTAAACTTAAAATTAAATCACAAAATATAGAATTTATATCAATAAAATTGTAATTTAGGTAATAGGTTAATAATTAAAACTTTTTATATGAAAAAAACACATTTCCTACTTTCCTTACTGGCTTTAGGCTTGGTAACCTCTTGTCAGAATAATGATGAATTAACAAATGAAACGTCACAAAATACTGAGGTGCATGACAAAATTGTGAATGTCACAAAACATGATGGTCGACCTTTCAGCACCGGAACCAATTCTTCAATTAACGGAAAATTTGTAGCAGGTCCCGGCGGAAGTGTTTTGATGCAAGGGTTCTATTGGGATGTTCCTGATGGTGGAAATTGGTGGAATACTGTAAAAGGAAAAGTAACCGCTTGGTCTAATGCAGGAATTGGAGCGATTTGGTTGCCTCCCGCTTCAAAAGCACAAAACGGAGCATATTCTATGGGATATGATCCTACCGATTACTATGATTTTGGAAATTATAATCAGAATGGAAGCGTAGAAACACGTTTTGGTTCACGAACTGAATTAGAAGGATTAATTACTCAGGCACACGCCGAAAATATGCAGGTGTACGCCGATATTGTGATTAATCATAACAGCGGCGGGCAATCGGAAGCGAATCCTTACACTGGAACAAATACCTGGACGAACTTTTCTGGTGTGGCTTCAGGAAAATTTCCAAGAAATTATAATGATTTTTACAAAAATGCTTACGGAAATAATGATGAAGGGGCTTTTGGAGGTTTCCCGGATCTTTGTCATGCGAACCCTTATGTTCAGGACTGGCTTTGGGGAAGAGATGATTCTGTCGCGAAATATTATAAAAATGTGATGAAATTCGACGGTTGGCGATTCGATTATGTAAAAGGTTTCGGACCTTGGGTAGTCAATGCATGGAACTCCAGTGTTGGAGGATTTTCTGTGGGGGAACTTTGGGATTCCAATGTCAATACGTTAGAATGGTGGGCAAATAATGCGAACAGTTCTGTTTTCGATTTTGCAGCCTATTATAAGATGGATGAAGCGTTTGATAATGGCAATTTAAATGTGTTGAATGACGATATGATGTGGAAAAGAAATCCGTACAAGGCGGTAACTTTTGTAGCTAATCACGATACGGATATCATTTATAATAAACAGCTTGCCTATGCTTATATTTTAACACATGAAGGTTATCCAACGATTTTTTACCGTGATTATGAAGAATGGCTGAATAAAGATAAATTGAATAATTTGATCTGGATTCACAACAATAAAGCCACCGGAAACACATCAATTCTGTATACAGATAATGATGAATATATTGCCCGAAGAAACGGCTACAATGGAAATCCGGGATTGGTGGTTTACATTAATAATTCATCAAGCTGGCAGGAAAGATGGGTAGATACCAACTGGAGTAATCAGCAGATTAAAGATTTTACAGGAAATTCTACGTGGTATCCAACGACCGCGGCAGATAAGCGTGTGAAAATTCAATGTCCACCGAATTCCTATACAGTTTGGTCTTTGAATCAATAATTTTAAAATATACTTAAATAAAAAAGACTGTTTCAAATTTGAAGCAGTCTTTAGGTTTTATAAGTGAAGCTTCAAATTTGTCTATCTAAAAAATTAAACAACCCACTTATCAAAGCTTTTTTCTAATATCTTTTTTATCAAAAAACCTAAAAACACCCCAAAACTATTCAGAATAATATCGTCTAATTCAAAAATTCCCATTCTTGTAAAATACTGAAGAGTTTCTGCAATCGTAATTGCGGAAACAAAATTGAAGAGTAAAATTTTCAAATGATTCAATTTTGGAAAAACCCAGCCTAAAAATCCGAAAGGAATAAACATCAGGATATTTCCTAGAACAATCGTAATAATGGTTTGCAGGCGAAAGGTGTTCTCAATAAACATCAAGGTGGAGAAAAATGGTTTTATCCTAATCACATTTTCATCAAACTGCGTTCTGCCAAATCCTAAAAACATAAGATAAAGCAAAAACAAAGTGTAAGGGAGAATTAAAATTTTATAAATTTTCTTTAACATCAATTGCAAATTTATTCATTTCAAAAACATTAAATTTGTGTGTTAAATTAATTTAATGAAGTACGTTTTACTTACGCTTATTTCGGCGATGTTATTATCCGTTTCGTGGCCCACTTACGGAGTTCCGTTTTTTATATTTTTTGCGCTCGTTCCACTTTTGATGATGGAACATGGCGTTTCAAAATTTTCAAATTACAGCAGAAAGAGCTGGGTAGTTTTCGGACTTTCCTATCTATGTTTTGTTATTTGGAATGTGGTTACCACAGGCTGGTTGTACGGTTCTAAAAATCCGGATGGAAGTCATTCTTTAATGGCTGTTTTATTTCCTGTTTTGGTAAATTCTTTCTTGTATTCTTTGGTTTTTCAATGTTATCATTGGTATAAAAATGCTCAGGGAACCTATTGGGGATTAGGATTTTTCATTGCCATTTGGATGAGTTTTGAGAAATTTCACTTGAATTGGGAACTTACATGGCCTTGGCTTAATTTAGGAAACGTATTTTCAGAATATCCAAAATTTGTGCAATGGTATGATACATTGGGAGCAACAGGCGGAAGTTTCTGGATCCTGTTAATCAATGTTTTGGTATTTTATACGATCAGAACTTGGGAAGCGGGAAGAAAAAGAAAAGATTTAATTAAAAATTCTTCCATTTTAGTTGGATTAATCGCCATTCCGATGATTATTTCGATTATTAAATACAATAGTTTTAACGAAAAACCAATCGGACAAGTCAATGTATTGATGCTCCAACCCGATCTTAATCCTTATGGTGAAAAATATTCTAAAGACAGTTTATCAATTTTAAATGATCTTTTAACGCTTGCCGATAAAAATGCTAAAGGAAAAATCGATTATTTTATTGCTCCGGAAACAGCAATTCCGGGAAGAGGATCGATTTCTGAAACGGCTTTTGAAAAGAGTTTACTTTTAAATAATATCAAAGGTTTTCTTGCAAAACATCCGGGTGCTGTTTTTGAAACCGGAATTTCTTCACACAAATTTTATTTAAGTAAAGACAATTTACCTTTAGAAGCATATCAACTCAATCAAGGGCTTTGGGTTGAAAGTTTTAACTCGGCAGTTCAGGTTATGCCTAATCATAATGTGGAAGTTTATCACAAAGGAAAACTAGTTCCCGGCGTTGAAATTTTCCCTTACATGAATGTTTTAAAGCCTCTTTTAGGAGATGCGATGCTTAATTTGGGCGGAACGGTAGCTTCTTTGGGAACTGATAAAGAGCGAGTAGCTTTTTCCAATCCGTACAACAAAGGAAAATATGCACCAATCATTTGTTATGAAAGTATTTATGGAGAATTTACCACAGATTATGTAAAAAAAGGAGCCAACTTCTTAGGAATTATGACCAACGACTCTTGGTGGGGCGTTACAGAAGGACACAAACAGCTTTTATCGTATGCAAAATTAAGAGCCATCGAAACCCGAAGAGAAATTGCCCGTGCTGCCAACAGCGGAATTTCAGCGCATATTAATGCCAAAGGAGAAATTGTGGAAGATACTTTTTATGGCGATCAAACGGCATTATTTGCAAAAGTAAATCTGTATGAAGGCATGACTTTTTATGCAAGAGCCGGAGATTTATTATCTCGATTTTCTATGTTTGCTTTAGGATTTTTACTGTTTTATTATTTAATTAAAAGATTTCAAAACAGAAAACAAGCTATATAATTTTCTGTTGGAAAACACAAAGTCACAAAGTTTTATAAAAAAATACAGTTTTTAAGGCTCAAGAAAATCAAAGATTTTCAGAATAAACAGCAGAATTTTATCGTAGATAAAATCTTTGCGCCTTAAAATATATTTCATTTTATACTTCGTGTCTTTGCGATTACCAACAATGGAATTTCAAATAAAAAAGGTGACTTAAAAGCCACCCACAAAACCAAATATAAAAGGAAAAGCCAGCTGGACGTCTGGCTTTTCTCATTGGAAGAATGCTCAATTATTTAACGATAAGTTTTTTGGTGATTGTTTGTTCTTTTATTTTCAGTTGTAAGATATACGCGCCTTTTGGCAAGTGAGATACATTGATTGACTGATCATTATTTAACGTTACATTCAATTTTCTTCCATCGATTGAATACATTTCAACAGCAGATACTTTTTCTCCTTTGATGAATACTTTTTCCGTTGCCGGATTTGGATAAATTGAAATTTCTTTATCTAAATTAGCAATATTCTGAACCGCTAAAACATTCTCCACAGACGCTTCTGAATATGTTTTTGAAGCATCAATAGATTTCACACTCCAAAACACATTCTGAATCGAAGGATCTAAATCTAAAAACCATGATGGCGTTGTCACGACATACTTAGCGATATCCTGAGCGCCCGGCGTTGATCCTACTTTTATTTCGTAACGCAACGCATTCAGCGGTGTTTTATCATCCGAAGCACCACTCCATGAGAAATTTACACGGTTTCCGGTTCTAGTAAAGTTCAGGTTTGTAGGAGGCAAAGGTTTAAGATTGATTCCTGTAGAACCAGCCTTAAATAATTTTGTTAATGAAGGTAATCCCGGAGTTGCCCAATCAAATCCGGAAAGTAAAACATCGAGCTGATGGTCATTGTTTATGTCAAGTAAATTCACAAAACCCGGACCTCCTAAAAAATTCAAACCTGTAGGTGTAATCTCTGTAAAAGAGCTATCTGTAGTATTATATGTAAATATTTTCACAACGCCTTCTGTGTCTTCATCGTTTCCTGAAACAATGAAATCGTAATAGCCGTCGTTATTTAAATCTCCTGTAACCACGGATGTTTCAGACATCTCGCCTGTCGGAATTTGTTGAAGCGTTAATTGCCCCGTTCCATCATTCATCAAAACACCCAAATACCCTGAATAATTTTCGTCCTGCGCAGAAACCACGATATCCTGAAAGCCATCGCCGTTGAAATCAGCAAAATCTAATTTTCCGCTTGACATTGCGGGGAAGCTTTGAGATTCTACCAACGTACCATTTTGATTTAAATAAGATTTAAAAAGTGGCACATAGTTCGTATCGAGCCCCATCACAATCATATCTAAAAGGTTATCATTATTAAGATCTACCATTTTAAAGCTTGAATTCTGCGTTCCCTGCATCCAACCGTTAGTAACCTGAAAGCCGTTTCCGGTATTCTGATATAAGTCTAAATCGTGCACAAACCCTACCCCATCAATGTATTGAGTTCCGTTCAGTGCATAATCCAATTTTCCATCATGATTAAAATCGAAAACTTCTAGTGAACCATATATTTTTCCGGGAAGATCGGCTTCTTTCACAAAACCCGTTCCTGTATTTCTGAATCGATAATGTTCGTAATTCACAATATCATTGTAGCTTAATCCTGTAGAAATAATATCCATTAAACCATCATTGTTAAAATCGACAAATTTAATGTCGCCTAAATGCGTTGCATCTACTCCCAAATCTGCATAAGGCACCAATGTAGTACCATTGCTTTTATATATCTCATTAAACGAAGTATCTACCTGACCGTCGCCGTTAGCGTCTATTGCTCCGTTGATCACAACATCGGTAAAACCGTCGCCATCCATATCTCCTACATCGGCCGCACCATAGTAAATATCCTTCATCGCAGTCGGAACTTCTGTGAAAGTTTGCGCCATAAATCCTACCGGTAACATATTTAATAGAATAAAAATCCTCTTCATGTTATTTTTATTTAGATTAATTAAAAACAAAGATATGGGATTAATTTTCCGAATTAAAAGAAAGGGTACATGAAATTTATCATTCATCAGGGTTGGGGGCGATAGGATATATTTTATGATCAAAAATCAAGATTATTAATCAAGAAGTTATTTGGAAATATTTTCTAAAAGATTTGTCTATCTAAAAAATTCTTCGTTATTTTGCAACCTCAAATATTATACAAATAAAGAACATCGAGATATGTCAAGAATTTGCCAAATAACAGGAAAGCGTGCAATGGTTGGTAACAACGTTTCTCACGCTAATAACAAAACGAAGCGTCGTTTTGAAATTAACTTATTGGAGAAGAAATTTTACCTTCCAGAGCAAGATAAGCACGTCACACTGAAAGTATCAGCTCATGGATTGAGAGTGATTAACAAGATTGGAATCGAGGAAGCTATTGAAAGAGCTACTAGAAACGGATTGATTAAAAAGAACTAAATCATGGCAAAAAAAGGAAATAGAGTTCAAGTAATCCTTGAATGTACAGAGCACAAAGAGAGTGGTATGCCAGGAATGTCTAGATACATTTCTACTAAAAATAAAAAGAACACTACAGAAAGATTGGAATTGAAAAAATACAATCCGGTTCTTAAAAGATCTACCCTTCACAAAGAAATCAAGTAATTTATTAAATTATAATTTACCATGGCAAAGAAAGTAGTAGCAACCCTACAAAGCGGACAGTCAAAAAAAATGACTAAAGTTGTGAAAATGGTGAAGTCTTCTAAATCAGGAGCTTACGTTTTCGAAGAAAAAGTAATGAATGCAGACGAAGTTGACGGATTTTTGAAAAAATAATCCTCACTTTATTTACAATATAAAAAAACTACTCATCTTTTGGGTAGTTTTTTTGTTATCTTTGCTTTTAATCTAGCTGGAAGTCGGAAGCTGGGTACTGGAAGTTCATAACAAACTTAAAAAACTAAGTTTGCAAACTTCACGCCTCCATCCTCCAGCTTTCATCATTTAATTAAAATTACTTAATTCATACTATGAGTTGGTTTAAAAATATTTTTAAAAAAGAAGAAAAAGAAACTTTAGATAAAGGGTTGGAAAAATCTAGCCAGGGTTTCTTTGAAAAAATGACAAAGGCCGTAGTCGGTAAAAGCAAAGTAGACGAGGAAGTTCTGGATGATCTGGAAGAGGTACTTATTGCTTCAGACGTTGGGGCATCTACAACCATCAAAATCATAGAAAGAATTGAGGAACGCGTTGCAAGAGACAAATATGTAAGCGTAAGCGAGCTTGATAAAATTCTTCGTGATGAAATTTCAGGTTTATTACTTGAAAATCCTCACGCCGGAACTGGAAATATTGATACTTCAAAAAAACCATACGTCATTATGGTAGTTGGAGTAAATGGTGTCGGAAAAACCACAACAATTGGTAAACTGGCTCATCAATTCAAATCTGAAGGAAAAAAAGTGGTTCTTGGAGCTGCAGATACCTTTAGAGCTGCCGCTGTAGACCAATTGGTGATCTGGAGTGAAAGAGTGGGTGTAACTATCGTAAAACAGGAAATGGGATCAGACCCTGCTTCTGTTGCTTTTGATACCGTACAAAGTGCCGTTGCTCAAAATGCAGATGTTGTAATTATTGATACTGCAGGAAGGCTTCATAATAAGATCAATTTGATGAATGAGCTTTCTAAAATTAAAAGAGTAATGCAAAAGGTAATTCCTGATGCTCCTCATGAGATTTTATTGGTTTTGGACGGTTCTACAGGTCAGAATGCTTTTGAACAGGCAAAACAATTTACAGCGGCTACAGAAGTGAACGCTTTAGCTGTAACTAAATTAGACGGAACTGCAAAAGGCGGTGTGGTAATCGGTATTTCAGACCAGTTTCAAATTCCTGTTAAATACATTGGTGTTGGAGAAAAAATGCATGATCTTCAACTTTTCAATGGTACAGAATTTGTAGATTCATTTTTCAAGAAAAGATGATTTTACATCATGTTTTCCCTTTATTAGTAAACAAATCATTTTATAAATATTAACAATTAAAAAATTTGCAACTATGGGAGTTTTAACATGGATTATTTTTGGGCTTTTAGCCGGAGCAATCGCAAAAGCTATCATGCCTGGTAAACAAGGAGGTGGCTGGCTCATCACCATTATTTTAGGAATTATAGGAGCTTTCGTTGGGGGAGCAATTGGAGTCTACATTCTTCATTGGGGAGATGTGACGACGTTCTGGAATCCGCGAAGCTGGATTTTGGCCATCGGAGGAGCTTTAATTGTACTTTGGCTTTACGGAATGGCTACCAAAAAAGGTTAGAATTTAAGCTTTTTAATAAAAATAAAACGCCGGATTGAAATTCAAATCCGGCGTTTCGGTACAATAATAATTTAGTTAGTTTATTTTTATCTGATAAGGCATTTCCATTTTCACCTCAGATTTTAGTTTTTCATCTGTAATCTGCTGTAAAATTTCATAGTTGGCTTTACCAATTTTATTTTTAATAATTCTTGCTGAAATTTCATCTTCATTAAGATCATTGAATATCTGCTCAAACGCATTCATTCTTTTCGGATAAGAAGCAACGTTGTATGATTTTAAACCTGCCTTTTGAGCGGCAAATTTCACGGCATCATTCAGCGTTCCCAATTCATCTACCAATCCGATTTGTTTGGCTCTTACACCACTCCATACTCTACCGCCACCAACATTATCAATCTGCTCGAAAGTCTGCTTTCTGTTTTGAGTAACAAAATGAACAAATCGCTTATAAGTTCCTTCCACGCTTCTCGTCATCATCGTCACTCCATACGGGGTAAGACCGTGCAATGCTGAATAATATTGAGAATTGGCATTTGTAGAAACAATATCTGAACGTACTCCGTTTTTATTCGCCAAATCTTTATAATAAGGCAATACACCGAAAACCCCGATGGAACCTGTAAGTGTATTTGGTTCAGAATAAATTTTATCGGCAGCCATAGCAATATAATAACCACCTGAAGCAGCATAATCACCAAAAGAAACTACCAAAGGTTTTTTCTTCTTCAACTGTTGAAGTTCAAACAAAATTTCGTCTGATGCATTCGCACTTCCTCCCGGAGAGTTAATTCTTAACACCACCGCTTTCACTTTATCATTTTCCTGAAGATCTTTAATGTATTTCACATATTTTTCAGAATAAATATCGTTGTAGCCGTCTCCGTTATTAATTGATCCCGATGCATACAGAATAGCGATCTTGTCTCCCGACTTACTCTCGTCTGCATAAGATTTAATATAATTTGATAAAGAAATTTTGTTTAATTTCTCTTTGTCTTTAACACTCAATTTTGACTTCAATAAATTATCATACTCACTTTTCTGAGCCAATTTATCAACCAATTTATATTTCAAACTTTGCTCAGGAATCATTCCATACAAACTATCAACAGCTGTTCTGAACTGTGCTGTATCTATTTTTCTTGAAGCAGCAATTTTTGAAGATGTATTTTTCCAGATATCATTTAATAAAGTACTTAATTGTTCTTTATTTTCCGGTGAAATGTCGTTTCTCAAAAATGGCTCCACTGCAGACTTGAATTTACCGTGACGGATAACTTCAATCCCGATTCCGTATTTTTCAGCAAAATCTTTAAAGAAAACAACTTCTGTAGCCAAACCTTTCAATTCAATTAATCCTGCCGGATGAAGGAAATATTTTTCCGCCACAGATCCTAAATAATAAGAAGATTGAGAAACCCCGTTTCCGTAAGCATAAACAAACTTTCCACTTTTCTTAAAATCTTCCAACGCACTTCTAATATCATCAATTTGGGTGATACCTGCCTTCAGATTATCTGCCTCAATGCTTATTCCTTTAATATTATCATCTGTTTTTGCTTTGTTAATGGCTTCAAGCACATCATAAATCAAAACACTTTTGCTTTCTTTGCTTAAACTGAAAAAATCTGATTTCTCTTCCGTAGGGCTGTCGAGAATATCTGTTGTAAGATTTATCGTTAAAATTGAATTCTTTTTTACCGTTACAGATTTGTCGCTTCCCATCGAACTAAAGACAATAAGCATAATAAAAAAGATGAAAAATACGGCGCACAATATCACAATTGCCACTATATTTGCCAGAACATTTTTAAAAAAACTTTTCATAAAATCAATCATTTTTCAATATGTCGCAGCAAAAAGTAGTTTTGTTACTGGGAAGTAACCTCGGAGATCAAAAAAAAAATTTAGAGACTGCACTACAGATGCTTAAGGATAGAGGAATTGAAATATTAAAGAATAGTGAATTTTTGACATCCGACCCTGTAGAATTTGCCAGTTCCAATATTTTTTGTAATATTGCATCAATAATATATACGCGTCTTTCGCCCATTCAACTGCTTGATTTAGTTAAAAGTATTGAAAATGAGATGGGAAGAGTAAATGATTCAAAGGTATCGGGAGGTTATGCAGATCGCATTATAGACATCGATATTGTTAAATATAATGACTTGAATTTTATCTCTGAAAGGCTTGAAATTCCTCATAAAAAACATTTATATGAAAGGGAGTTTTCCAAGATATTATTAAAAGATTTATCTGAATAAAACATAAAACATATTGTATGAAATTAGGTTTATTATTATTGGCCGCTTTGCCTATTGCTACTTATGCTCAGGACAGTATTGCTGTAAGTTCCACGAACGAATATCCTAATACTTTCTCCTCAGGTTCTGCCAATGTTCAACCTTTCAACAACAAAGCAAGACGATTCAACGATTGGTCGATCTCTGTTGGTGGTGGTGGAGCGTTTATGGTGCACTCTGACCTCAAATCGATTTACGATAAAAAGGTAAACTGGGGATATAACACTTACGTGAGTATTGACAAGCAAATTACCCACTCTTTTGGGTTGAGCCTTATCTATCAGAGAGGTGAGACAACTCAAAAAGGGCAATTGGAAGGAGCAGCAGGATTGGCAGCAGGTGTAGCTACCGCAAAAACTAAGTATAACCAGATTGCTTTAATGGGAGATGTTAACTTTTCTAATTTTTTAAGAAGAGTTGATAATCATTCTCCGTACAGATGGGCTTTCCACGGTTATGCAGGGATTGGTGTAATGGGATATGATACGTCTTTGTATGACAACGATCAGTACAGATACAGTACTACTCCTAAAAGAGCACCTCTGTTTATTAAACAAGACATAGACATCAATTCACTTTTCTATCAATTCGGTATTGGATTAAAATATAATGTATCCAGACTTATTGATGTTGAAGCAAGAACCATGTATATCATAAGTGGTGATGATGAATTCGATGGCGGTGGATGGGCTGGCCCAGATAACTATGACACAAGTACAGCGACGGCTAAGTATAATATGCTTAACAAAAGACGTTCGGATAACATGTGGACAGTTAATCTTGGAGTATCATTCAAAATTGGAAAGCAACAATCTCACTTAGCATGGCATGATCCTTTGCAAGAGGCATATTACAGAGCAAACGTTCTTGAAAATGCATCTACAGATCTTGTAGTTTGCGAAAAAGGAGATGCTGATAATGACGGAGTTTGTGATGACTGGGACAGACAGCTTGACACTCCTGCCGGAGCTAGAGTTGACGGTGCTGGTGTAGCGCTAGACATGGATTTAGACGGTGTTATCGATTTATACGATAAATGTGTAACTGTTCCGGGACCTGTTGAAAATAACGGTTGCCCTACGAACAAGTAATCAGTAAAAATAAAATCATTTAATTAACTAAATAAAAAATACACTATGAAATTAAGTTTAGCAATTGTTGCATTTGCCCTAGCTGTTCCGACAGTAGCCTTTGCACAAGACTCAACGGCAGTTTCTTCAAATGGAGAATATCCAAATACATTTTCTTCGGGCTCTGCCAATGTTTCCCCATTTACAAATAAATCTAAAAGATTTAACGACTGGTCTATCTCTGCTGGTGCAGGTGTACCTTTGATGCAGTCTGCCGATTTAACATCTATAAAAAATGGTAACGGTAAGAATCTATTCGGTTATTCTGCATATGTAAGTATCGATAAAGCAATTACTCATGCTTTTGGTTTAAAATTACAATATGACAGAGGTGAAACAAGACAAGGATGGTTCAATACAAAAGATCCAGTTCCTAATAATCTACCTTATCAACAAGTTGGTGCAAGAACTCAATATGATGCGATTTCAATTTTAGGAGATATTAACTTCTCAAACTTATTAAGAAGAGTTGATAATCATTCTCCATACAGATGGGCATTACATGGTTATGCAGGTGTGGGTACGATAGCATTTAGAACATACCAAAAAGATTTGGCTGGTCAAAGAATGATGACTGAAGTTAAACCTTTCCAACTAGGATCAATGTTTGCTCAAGTAGGTACAGGTCTTAAATATAATGTGAACAATAGAATTGACATTGAAGGTAGATTGATGTATGTCGTTACTGGTGATGATGAATTCGATGGTGGAGGTAATAAATACAGTGCGATTAATCAACGTGAAGAGCAGGTTTCTGATAACTTCTTCAATGCAACAATTGGGGTTACCTTAAAATTAGGAAAACACGAGTCTCACTTAATGTGGCATGATCCGCTTCAGGAAATCTATTATAAGCTAGATGTTTTGGCTAATAAAAACCAGGATATTGAAGTTTGTAAAAAAGGAGATGCCGATAATGACGGAGTTTGTGACGATTGGGACAGACAACTTGATACTCCTGCAGGAGCAAGAGTTGACGGTGCTGGTGTAGCTTTAGATACAGATTTAGATGGTGTAATCGACCTTTACGATAAGTGTGTAACTGTTCCTGGGCCTGTAGAAAACCAAGGATGTCCTACAACAACACCTCCGGCTGGCGGACCAGTGAACGAAGAAGTAACTAAACTTGAAGGAATTGAATTTGACTTAAATTCAGATAGAATTTTACCATCAAATACACCAATTCTTAACAATGCAGTAAATTATATCAACTCTTCAAATGGTTCTTATACCGTAATCGGAGCAACTGATACTAGAGCTTCTGAGGCTTATAACCAAAAGTTATCTGAAAGAAGAGCAAACAACGTTAAAAATTATTTAATTAAAAACGGTGTACAATCTGGTAAATTAAATTCTGTAGGTAGAGGTGAAAAAGACCTTAAATACCCTGAGTGTGACCCTGCTACTAAATGTCCTGAATGGAAAAACAGAGCAAACAGAAGAGTTTACTTCGAAGCTAAATAATAAACTTATTAGTAAATTATATAAAAGCCATGCATTGCGTGGCTTTTTTTATTATCTTACATTTCTTACTTTTACGATATGATTTCTTCGCAAGATTTTCAAAAATTAAAATATGAAACCCTAAAGCATTTTTGGGGTTATGATGCATTCAGAGATTCTCAGGAAGAAATTATAGATTCGGTAATCTATGGAAAAGATACTCTGGCGCTGCTTCCGACAGGTGCTGGAAAATCTCTTTGCTATCAATTACCTGCGTTACTAAAAGAAGGAGTTTGTCTGGTCATTTCTCCGTTATTGGCATTGATGAAAGATCAGGTCAATCAGCTTAAAACAAGACAGATTGAAGCAGAATATTTATCATCAGAATTGGATGAGTTTGATGCTGAAGTTATCTATAATAGATGCAAAGACGGTTTAACAAAACTTTTATACATTTCTCCCGAAAGGTTAACCAATACTCAGTTTTTACAAAATATAGAAGAAATTCAATTATCATTTATTGCTGTTGACGAAGCGCATTGTATTTCAGAATGGGGGCAAGATTTTAGACCAAGCTATCAAAATATAAAAGAATTCAGGAAAAATAATCCTGAAATTGCCTGTCTTGCTTTAACGGCTACGGCTACCCCAAAAGTTTTAGATGAAATTAAAACAAAATTGGAGTTTAAAAACCCTACCGTTTTTCAAAAAAGTTTTAAAAGAGATAATATTAAAATTTTTTCAGAAGAAGTTTCTGATAAATATCAGCGCGTTTTTGATATTTTAAAATATGCTACCAAATCAGGAATTATATATGTTCGAACACGAAAAGACGCCGAACAACTCACTGAATTTCTTCATAAAAATCAATTGAAAAATGTTGATTATTTTCACGCAGGGTTAACAACAAAAGAAAAAAATACCCGACAAAATATCTGGAATAAAAGCGACCAACATGTTTTAATTTCTACCAATGCCTTTGGAATGGGAATCGATAAAGACAATGTGCGCTTTGTCATCCACTTCTCCCCTTCCCCATCTATTGAAAATTATTATCAGGAAATTGGGAGAACAGGTCGTGATGGAAAAAAAAGTTTTGCTTTTTTGCTTTGGAATCAGCAGGAATTATCGAATTTTGATCAAATTTTAAAAAATCAGATTCCTAATAAGTCTGAATTTTTAAAGATCATCACCTACCTCTACTCTATTTTTCAGGTGGCAGAACATGAATTGCCGGAAAAAGTTTTTCAACTCAATTTTACAGGAATCCAGAATTTCACGAAATTATCTAAAGCGAAAATTACAAATGTTCTGACTTTTCTTCATAATCAGGAAATTATTTACTTTAATGATAATAAAAGTTTGTCATCACTTGAGCTTTCTGTAAAAGGTGATGAATTAGATCAATTACCTCAAAAAGATGCTTATTTTATTGAGCTTTTGCTTCGCTCGATTTCCGGAATTACCACTCATAAGGTAATGTTTAGCGAGCAGCAGCTGAGTAATAAAATTGCCGCCGATATTCATTTAATTAAAGAAAGATTAAAAGAGCTTCAGCAAAAAGGGTATCTAGAATATATTGACGGAGCTTTATCTAGTATTAAATTTTTAAAACCGAGGAACGAAAGATTAATTAATTCTTCTTACTGGAAACTTTTTGAGCATATTCAAAAAAATAAAATCCAGAAATGGGAAGAAATGAAATTTTATATTGAAGACAATCAGTTTTGCAAAATGAAGTTGATTCTCTCTTATTTTGGAGAAAAAAATACTAAAAATTGTGGAATCTGTTCGATATGCGAAAAAAATAAACAATCCATTTTCGGTAAAAATATTGGGTTGGAAATCATCAATTTATTATCAAAAAAGCCCGCCACTATTGAAGAACTATCAATTCAACTTACTTATCACCCGAAAGATAATATTTTGGAAAACTTAATTTATTTATTAGATTCCGGAAAAGTAAAAATGTTGAATTTCAAGACATACGCACTAGCATAAGTAATGAGTAATTGGTAATAAGTTATCATTTAAATATTTTTAGTTTTTAAACCGTTCATAAAGACCTTATCTTTGCACTATGAAATCATTGAAAGTAGTTTTTTTAGGAACTCCAGAGTTTGCAAAGACTTCATTGGAAGCCATTCATCAGTCACATCACGAAGTTGTTGGCGTTGTAACCGTTGCGGATAAAGCGAGTGGGCGCGGACAAAAAATCAATCAATCTCCTGTAAAAGTTTTTGCCGCAGAAAATAATCTTCCGGTTTTTCAACCTGAAAAATTAAGAAATTCTGAATTTTTGGAAGAGTTGAGAAAATTGGAAGCTGATGTTTTCGTAGTAGTTGCTTTCAGAATGATGCCTAAAGTATTGTTTGAAATGCCAAAAATGGGAACTTTTAATCTTCATGCTTCTTTACTTCCGGATTACAGAGGTGCTGCCCCTATTAACTATGCTGTGATTAATGGTGAAGAAAAAACAGGAGCTACCACTTTCTTTATCAATGAAAAAATTGACGAAGGAAATATCTTATTACAAGAAGAAATCCCCGTATTAGAGGACGAAAATGCAGGTCATCTTCATGACAGATTAATGGAAATGGGTTCAAAATTAGTGGTAAAAACGTTGGATGGATTGGCAGAAAACTCAATCATTGAAAAACCTCAGCCAGAAGTTGAACATCCAAAAAATGCTTATAAAATATTTAAAGAAGACACAAGAATCGACTGGACGAAAGCTTCAAAAGAAGTTCACCAGTTTATTTTAGGAATGTCACCTTATCCTGCTGCTTTTACAACCTTAAAAATTGGCGAAGAAGAAAAAGGATTAAAGATATTTGGCGGAAAATTTGAAATTTTAAACCACGGAAAAGAAATCGGAAGTTTAGAAATTTCTAAAAATGATTTTAAAATTTATACTCAAGATGGTGTTTATTTTCCTTTAGAATTACAATTGGAAGGAAAAAAAAGAATGAATATCAAAGATTTTCTGAATGGTTTCAGAAATTTTGACGAAATAAAAATGGCCTGAGAAATCAAGCCATTTTTTTATATAGATAATTCTTCATGCTTTTGTTTAACATATATTGCTGTCAAATCGTTACTTTTTAAACTTATAAGAATAAAACATATAATTACAGAAAGAATAATAGTAGAAATGTAAAGTATTAAATTTTGAATACTTTTAACTTGATCAGCCAAACTAAATAACAATATCACTTCTATACAAAACGCACATAAAATAAATATTATATAAAATTGAGTCAAAAAAATATCTCTCTTACTTAGTTTAACATATAATTCTCCATTTTCATCTTCTTTGTAAAACTTTTCAATTGAATACAATTGTACATCAGTAAAATTCCCACCTAACTTAATTTTTAAATTTTGAATTTTCTTAGCAAAATTAACATTTACATTCTTCCCAGTTAATAATTTAATTTGTCTTTCTTCAACTATATCAACAAAAATAGGAGACAGACTATTTTCCTTAACCATATTTAAAGTTTTAATATTTAAATCGGTCTCTTGATTTTTTTATTGATAGATTGATCGAATAGTTTTCCTATAATTACATTTACGGTATTAATAATTTCCTTTATCATATTTTTCAATTTTATTTTACTAAAGTTAATAATTAACAAATAAATTAAAATTTGCAAATAGATATATTAAAACAAAAAAAGACTTGATTTTTCAAGTCTTTTTAGCTTATTTATTGAATATTATTTCTTATTATAGAGAATTAATATAAATTAATTACTTTAAAAAATAATTTTTCTATAGTTGCACCAACTCCGTCACCTCAACATCATAACCTCCCACCTGAGGTTTAATGTTAGGATTTTGAGTGATTACTTTAAACTTATTAATTCCAAGATTCTTTAAAATCTGTGTTCCGATTCCGTAATCTCTGTAATTGAAAGCTAACGTAGGATGTTGCTCCTGACCATCCTGATAATTGATGAACTGTTGCAATTTTCTCAATGTATTTTCAGAATTTGAAACATTATTGATGAAAATTATCGCGCCTTTTCCTGCTTCATTTACCATATTGGTCACTTTTTCCAATAAAGGTTTTTCGCCATTATTTAATCTAGTCAACACATCGAAATAAGAATCAGAAGACTGAACTCTCACCAAAACAGGCTCATCAACCGTCCACGTTCCTTTTGTTAAAGCAAAGTGAATCTGATCGTTAGAAGTTTCTCTGAAAGCAAAGAAATCGAAATCGCCATACGCAGTTTTTACTTTTCTTTCCTCCAATCTTTCGATCAAATTTCCTTTTTTAAGCTGATAATGAATTAAATCTTCAATAGAAACAATTTTCATATCATGTTTTTGAGCAAGCACCTGCAAATCCGGCAAACGAGACATAGAACCGTCTTCATTCATAATTTCGCAGATCACTCCACCTTCCTTCAAACCTGCAAGGCAAGTAAGATCAATGGCAGCCTCTGTATGCCCGGCTCTTTTCAAAACGCCACCTTTTTTTGCACGAAGCGGAAAAATATGACCTGGTCTCATGAAATCTGTCGGTTTAGATTTTTCATCCATCAAAGCCAAAATTGTTTTCGCTCTGTCACCAGCAGAAATTCCTGTAGAAGTTCCATTCCCCAAAAGGTCAACCGATACCGTAAAAGCAGTTTCTTTCGGATCGCTACTTCTGCTTACCATAACTTCCAATCCCAACTCATCACATCTTTTTTCAGGAAGCGGCATACAGATCAACCCTCTCCCGTGAAGCGCCATGAAATTGATGATTTCCGGTGTTGTAAGTTCTGCAGCACAAAGAAAATCACCTTCGTTTTCTCTGTCCTCATCATCCACTACTATGATTATTTTACCATTTTTAAGGTCTTCAATAGCCTCTGGAATAGTATTTAATTTAATATCAGACATTTTTACTTTTTAAATTTGCGTAAAGATACTCATAAAAAAAGGCATCTTCCAATTAATCTTATGCTTTGAATATTGAGTTTTTAGCATTTCTGAAAATATCATAAGATGCTAATCTTTTCTGATGATCGTAGATATGAGAATTAATCATTAATTCATCAACATTGAATTTCTCCTGAAAACTTTTCAGCTTTTCTTCAATTTCTGTTTGATCTCCAATTAATGTATATTTTAACTTCTGCAAAACCATTGATTTTTCCATTGCAGACCAGATTTCATCCATATCATCAACCGGCGGTGCAAAAGGTTTTCTGTCGTTTCTTACAATATTGATAAATGCTTGAAACAAAGTCGTTGACATTTTATGCGCTTCTTCCGAAGTTTCTGCTGCAATTCCGTTAACGCACGCAATGATGTAAGGTTCGCTTAAATATTTTGAAGGTTCAAAATTCTGCCTATAAATATTGAAAGCCATTTCCATTTGTTCAGGTGCAAAATGTCCCGCGAAAGCATACGGAAGTCCCAATTCAGCGGCTAAAAAAGCACTGTCTGTACTCGAACCCAAAATATACAACGGAATATCCAATCCCTCTCCCGGAATGGCACGAACCAGCGCATCACGATTTTCTTTGGAGAAATATTTTTGTAATTCTAAAATCTGTCTCGGAAATTGCTGATTGATAATCGCTGGATTTCTTCCCAACGCCTGAGCCGTTAATCCATCCGTTCCGGGAGCTCTTCCCAAACCTAGGTCTATTCTTCCTGGAAAAAGAGACTCTAGTGTTCCGAATTGTTCGGCAATAACCAGTGAACTATGATTCGGAAGCATAATTCCCCCAGATCCTACTCTTATTTTTTTTGTTCCGTTGGCGATAAAACCAATCAAAACTGAAGTTGCAGAGCTGGCAATGCTTTCCATATTGTGATGTTCGGCAAGCCAGAATCTTTTATAGTCTAAATTTTCAGTATGGTTTGCCAAAGATAAACTGTCCTGAAAAGTATCGTGAATCGTCTTATCCTGTTTTACAGGCGCAAGATCAAGCACCGATATTTCAAAATTTTTCATATTTTAAATTTTAGGTTTAAAACCAAACAAATGTAAAGCTAATAAATCACATTAGTTACTTTTTGTAATTGATGGAATTAATTGGGTAGTTCAGGAAAAAACTATGAGAATAAAATTTTAAATTGAATGATTTATTTATACAATGTATATTTTTGAAGTAATGAAAAGTGCAATACTATATTGCTAGAACCAAAATTTTTATAGATAAAGATATTTTCAATAATTATAGACGTATTTATATAACATTAAATTATGATCAAAATTAAAAACTTTAATAATAAAATAGTAGAAATTGAAGCATTTCAATCAACATTTATTATTTTAAAAATTGAAAATAAATTACATCGTTTTGACTTTAAAAATAAAAAAGAAGCATTTTTAAAACAGAAGGAAATAGGACTTCTCACTATTCATGAATATCATCCCTTTCTCATTAATCACAACGAAAGTAATCTGGAAGTTTTTATCAACTCAAAACCTGAAAATATTGAATTGTTCGTTGAGGAAATTAAAAATTCAATCGATGCAATCACAAAAGGTTGGAGAAATTGGAAAGATTACATTGAAATAAACATCGGAATTACTTATGATATTTTCTTACAAAATATTCAAAAAGGATCAGGTATAATTTTAAAAAGCACCTTTTTCAATTGTTGAAAATATGGAAAGAATATGTGAAAAGCATAATGTAAAAATTAGTTATTTTGGAATAAAAAAGATTATTCCACATCAATTAATCATAATTAATAATCAGTTTGTGATTGCTGAAGAATTCAATCTAGCTTAAATTTAAAACCATGAAATCAAAAATAATGTATCTCGAAAACAAAATCTTTGGTCACACAGGACCAGCTTGGATTGGTTTTGTAGAATTTTCAAAGTCTGGGCAAACTGTTTACTTTAACGGAAAAGCTTTGAAAAAACTTAAAAATCCCGGAACTTATGGAAATCATTTCGATATCGAAACTGGTGAAGAATATTGGGTTTCTGGTGTAAAGAAAAATGGACAGGATAGACATTGGTGCGGAGGCGGAAAAGTTATGATTGACAGAAATTCTATTGATGAATATTTTAAACTTGTTGATTTTAATTATTTGGATGAAAAATATTTTACAGTAATTGAATTTTCTAAAACTGATAAAAGTAGATTCAATGATATTGAAAATACAGAAGTAGAATTCATGAATGATAGCCGATCTGCAATGTATTGGGATAATAACAAAAGAAAGTTAAGCAGCATTTAAATAGAAAAGGATTCAGTTTTTACCGAATCCTTTTTATATTTTATTTCCCTTTCTCCTTTTGATAATTAAAATGATTAATCAAAATTCTGATTTCATTAAATTCAAAATCACTAGGCAATACATTTTTCCATTCTGTTAACGTCTCTTTAGGATCTCTGTGGAAAACTTCTTCAAAAGTTTTAATCTTATCAGAAGTAATCACTCTGGAAATATCCAGCAGGCCTTGTTCGGCAAATTTCGCCAAGTGACCAATCACAGTTTCCTTTACCAAACCTCTTTCCAAAGCAATTTCAGCAATGGTTTTCCCCTGCTCAAATAATTGGAAAGTCAAAACCTGAGACGGAACTTTTGCAATTTTCATGCTGACTTCCTTGTCATTTTTTTCATCAAGAAGCCTGGTTTCCAACAAATGAATTTCCTTTAAACTGTTTAAATATTCTTCGATATCTTCCAGCCAATTTCGAAGCTCTTCATTATATTGTTTTAAACCTTTTGCGCCTTTTATTTCAGCATAAAATTCTTTCAGCGGACTGAAAATTTTATCTTTAATTTCAGTAAAAAAGAAATTAACGGCACCTTTCGTTTTGCTTTCAATATCCGACCATTCTTCTTTATTTTCAATAAAATTATTAACCTTTTGGGAAATTACCCTTTCTAGTTTTTCAAAAATCTTCCCAAGATTTACCGTTTCATGCTTTAGCTGAAGATATAATTGATTGGCTTTTACATGATCAATACTTTTTGTAACGATCGACAATCTGTTCCACTCTTCCACTTCTTTGAGCAACCATTGAGAATCTACGGTACGAAGCACTTTTCTGATGCTGTAATCATATTTTTCTTTGTTTAAAATATTTTCAACGTTATCATTAGCCACCGTATCGGTATGGAAATGCAGAATTCGGTTGTCTTTAAAAATAACTTCAGGTGTAATTTTAGATTTCAAAACAATTCCTTCCAGCGTTCGGCAACGCGACAACGCCACATAAACTTGACCAGCCGTAAAACTTTTTCCGGCATCGATAATTACTTTATCAAACGTTAACCCCTGACTTTTATGAATCGTCACCGCCCAAGCCAGCTTTATCGGAAACTGTTCAAAGCTTCCCAAAACTTCTTCTTTGATATTTTTATCGGTATCTAGAAAATATTTTTTCTGTTCCCAGACTTCACGTTTAACGGTAATTTCTCTGTCGCTTCCATCGAGAATCACTTTAATTTCATTCTCATCCAACGCAGAAATTTCACCTAATTTTCCGTTAAAATATTTCTTTTCTCCCGAAATATCGTTTCGGATGAACATCACCTGAGCGCCCATCTTCAAATCTAAAAACTGCTCATTCGGAAACTGATTTTCTTTAAACTCACCAAAAAGTTTAGCTTCATAACTTCGGGCATCCACTTTTATTTCGGCTAATTTTTCCTGATTGATCTCATCCGCCATTTTATTGTGCGAACACAGATACACGTAAGAATCTGTTCCCATTTCGAAATTGGGATCGTATCTTTCATTCAAATGATTAAAATCGATATTGGCAACATCACCGTCACGAATGGCATTCAGAATTTCCAGGAATTCCTGATCGGTCTGACGGTAAACTTTGGTTAATTCAATGGTAATTAACGGAATATCTTTAATCGCCAGACTATCAAAAAAGAACGGCGAATTGTAATACATTTTTAAGATATGCTCATCTCTCACCACCGGCGGAAGCTGATATAAATCTCCGATGAACAACATCTGAACCCCACCAAAACGCTGATTATTTCTTCGGATAAAACGTAAGGAAAAATCCATCATATCCAAAACATCAGAACGCAGCATAGAAACCTCATCAATGATAAGAATTTCCACTTCTCTTAAAAGCTTAAGCTTATCTTTTCGATATTTGAAATGAGGCATCAGATCGGCAATATTATTCGCCAAGCTGGTATCTATCCTATCGGTTGTCGGTAAAAATGTTCTCAACGGCAAACCAAACATCGAGTGAATGGTAACTCCGCCAGCGTTAATCGCAGCAATGCCCGTAGGCGCTACCACAATATGCTTTTTGCGGGTACGTTTTACAAAATCGTTGAGAAAAGTAGTTTTTCCTGTTCCTGCTTTTCCCGTTAAAAATACACTTCGGTTGGTATGCTCTAGTAAGTCAAAAAAATGATTGTTCATCGTTGCCAAAATTACGGAAAATGAATTTGATTTTTTTATCTTGGCACAAGTTTTGAAAATTCTTGCGGAGAAAAAACATTATTATGAAAAATTTATTTCTAAAAATACCAGCTTTAGTATTATTTGCTACGTTAACGGTAGTCTCATGTAATACAACAAAAAATGTAAATACCAACCTGCCTAAAGATATTTCTGAAAGGCCAGCGGATGAAAGCAGTCAAAAATACGATCAGGCACAGCTTGATAAATTAAAAACTGAAATAGAAGCCGAAATTGGTAAAGAAAAGTGTACAGAAGCAACAGTTAGCGATTGGAAACCCGCTGCAATGGGAGCAAAAGCCTGCGGTGGGCCAAAATATTACATCGCTTATCCTACAAAAATGGAAGCTTCAATTTTACCAAAAATTGAAAACTACAACAACAAAGAAAAAGAGTTTAACCAAAAATATAACATCTCGTCCGACTGTTCTTTTATAGGAGAGCCTGTGGGAGTAAGATGTATCAACGGAAAAGCAGAGGTTGTATATCCCGTTCAGTAATAGATTTCAGAAAGGAGTTTAAACATTATGGGATTCAAAAAAAGCTTTATCATATTTTGATAAAGCTTTTTTATATCAATAGTCAATTTCTACGAGTCAATTATGAATTTTTAACCACTCAAAAAATTGCCTTGCGTAGCAAATTGATCATTCACCTCTAACTATTCCACAACATCTTTCACGTTTTCTTTGTACCAAGAAGAATATTTTACATAATTATCAGCAATTCTATTGACTTCACCTTCCAATAGCTGCGAATTGATATCTTTAATTTTTCTCGCCGGAACACCGCCCCAAACTTCTCCTGATTTGATATGAGTTCCCTGCGTTACCACAGAACCCGCGCCTACAATTGAATTTTCTTCAACCAAACAATCATCCATTACAATCGCTCCCATCCCAATCAAAACATTGTCCTGAATCGTACATCCGTGAACAATCGCATTGTGACCAATGGAAACATTATTTCCAATATTTAAAGGATATTTTTGATACGTACAGTGTAGCATCGCGTTATCCTGAACATTCACTTTATCGCCCATTTTAATATAATGAACATCCCCTCTTATCACCGCATTATACCAAACGCTGCAATCTCTTCCCATCGTAACATCTCCGATAATCGTAGCCGTTTCTGCCAAAAAAGTATTTTCCCCAATCTGAGGTGATTTGCCTAAAAGTTCTTTTATAAGTGCCATATTTTTTAATTTGAAAATTTGATAATGAGTTCATTTGAAAATTAAATCTTCAAATCACAAATTGTAAATTACAGTGATAGCGAAAATCTAACTTCCAACTTCTAGCTTCTAACTTCTAAATCCGTATTTTTGTATCTCAAATTTAACGAAAAAATGCATACTATACTTATAGAACCAACCGAAAACCCGAAAGTGATGAAATTTGTAGCAGATTACAATTTGATTCCGGGATCTTTGGAGTTGGACAGAGATTCAGATGTTTCAGAAATTCCATTGGCTCAGGAACTTTTCAATTATCCGTTTGTGGAAAGAATTTTCATTACGGCTAATTTTGTGGCCGTTGCAAAACAGGATACCGTAGAATGGGAACATGTAGCAGAAAGCCTTAAAAATGTGGTGGAAGACGAGCTTTTGGCAAATCCTAGAATTTACCTTCAGAAGAAAAAAGAGATGTATCAGATCTATGCTGAGATGACTCCTAACCCTAATGTAATGAAATTTGTTTCCAACAAAATGCTTATGGACGGCTTTGTGGAAGTAAAATCTAGAGATAAAGCAGAAGGAGTTCCTATGGCTCAGGCTATTTTCAAGGAATTTGAATTTGCTAAAGAAGTTTTTATTTCAGACAATTTTGTGGCGGTGACCAAAGATGATTCTGTGGAGTGGCATCAGGTAATGATGACAGTTCGTGCATTAATTGCCGAGCATCTTCAGAACGGAGGTGAAATTTCAAACCTTGAGCCCCAAAAGCACGAAAATCCTGTAGAAAAAATCATCAACAGAGAGTATACAGACGACGAGCAGAAAATTTCTGACATCTTAAATGAATACGTAGCTCCTGCGGTAGAAAATGACGGTGGTAAAATTTCTTTGATGGAATATGACAAAGAAAATAAAACTGCCAAAATGCTTCTTCAGGGTGCTTGTTCAGGTTGCCCAAGTTCAACAGCTACTTTAAAAGGTGGAATTGAAAATATTTTGAAACAATTCGTTCCTGAATTGGTAGAAAGAGTGGAAGCTGTAAACGGATAATTTCCTTTAAAATGTCTGAAAGAAAGAAAATCGTCATCATTATAGGAAGTGCTACCAAAAATTCCAGCAATTTTAAATTAATGGAAAATGCCTTTCAACAAAATCAAGAGACAGATTTTATAGTATATGATGATCTTTCTATCCTTCCGCATTTTGATACGGAACATACAGATATCAACACACCTGCCGAAGTATTGAAAATTCGTGAGGACATCAATAGTTCAGCGGGTGTTGTATTTTCTACACCGGAGTACATTTTCAGTATTCCGAGCAGATTAAAAAATTTATTAGAATGGTTCGTTTCTACGACTATTTTTAATGAAAAACCTACAGCTGTGGTAACCGCTTCCGCCAATGGAGAAAAAGGGCATGAAGAATTATTATTAATTCTGAAGACTCTTGGCGCAAAAGTTGATGATCACCAACTGCTGATTAAAGGTATCAAGGGCAGATTCGAGAAAGATGGCTCACTGAAAAATGATACTTTTGCGGAAATTTCAAAGTTGATGAAGAATTTTGAAAAGTCTATTCATAATTAAAATTAAAAATTTTGGCTAAAAAAGGAATTTTACTTGTAAATCTTGGTTCACCAAAGTCTACAGCGGTAAATGATGTAAAAGAATATCTTGACGAATTTCTGATGGATGAAAAAGTGATCGATTATCGCTGGATCTTCCGTGCATTGCTGGTGAAAGGGATTATTCTGAACACCAGACCTGCAAAATCTGCAGAAGCCTATAAAACGGTTTGGACAGATGAGGGTTCGCCACTTATCGTTATCACAGAAAAAATTCAGAAAAAACTTCAAAAACTGGTAGATGTTCCTGTAGAAATCGGGATGCGCTATGCACAACCGAGTATTGAAGCAGGAATTCAGAAATTAGTTGACCAGGGTGTTTCCGACATCGTGCTTTTTCCGCTCTATCCACAATATGCGATGAGCACCACAGAAACCGTGATTGATAAGGCGGAAGAAGTAAGAAAAGCAAAATTCCCAAACATCAAAATCAACTATATTCAACCCTTCTATAATAGAGATATTTATATTGATTGTTTAGCTGAAAGTATTAAGGAAAAACTTCCTGAGAATTTCGACGCTTTGCAGTTTTCTTATCACGGTGTTCCGGAAAGACATATTTATAAGACGGATCCTACAAAGACATGTAATTTAAACGACTGCTGTTCGCGAGAAAACAATCCGAGTCATCAGTTTTGTTACCGTCATCAGTGTTTTGATGTTACCAATTCTGTGATTAAAAAATTAGGATTGCCAAAAGAAAAAGTGATGGTAACCTTCCAGTCGAGATTAGGAAAAGATAAATGGATGGAACCTTACACCGACGAAACGCTAGAAAGCATTGGCAAAAAAGGTATAAAAAATCTGGCTATTGTTTGCCCGGCCTTCGTTTCAGATTGTCTGGAGACTTTAGAAGAAATTTCTGTGGAAGGCAAAGAACAGTTTCTTCACGGCGGCGGAGAAAATTTCCATTACATCCCATGTCTTAATGATGAAGACCGATGGATAGACGTTGTAAAAACATTATGCGAAGAAAAACTAAATGAATTTTATTTAGTTTAAAAGATAAAACCTCCAGCAATGGAGGTTATTTTTTTGTCAAAATATTTGTTTATCGCGTCTGAGTTTCAGAATCTCTCAATTAATATATGTTTGCGTCGTCTGAACATCAGAAAACCTCAACCTGTTTTGGTTTTGTTCGTCTGAGACTCAGAAAACATCAATCACTATTGGTTCTTATCGTTTGAAAGTAAAACTAGCTTCAACCACATTTAGTTTGCTCCGTCTGAACTTCAGACGACAGGAAAATATTTTGACTCGTCTGAGACTCAGACGAGATTTATTTTTTCACAAAAGAAAGTTCAATTCGAAAACATGACATTGTGGATAACTTTTTTTCCCACGTCATTTCACCTAAAAAATCGATCGAAATAATTATTCTGAAAATCCGTCTGTGGAAAACTATCTTTTGAATTCACTTTTCACAATCCCTTTTCATAAGAGTAATTGTTATTAAATAACTAATAATCAAAACATTTATATCTAAAAAGCTCCATCAAAATTAATTGATAATAAAAATCACAATCCAGTATCATTACAAAAAGGTGATATTGTGGATAACTTTTTTCATTAATTATTTGGATAAAACCTTTCTGGATTATTTCTTTTCATTACTCAATTTATAACCATTCCATTTGCAATCTCATATGGATCTAAACATAGTATTAGAAAATAATTGGGAATGATTCAATTCTAGATCCTTTCAGAATGACAAATAGAATGAAGATTTTAAGAAATAAAGAATGTGATGAAAATAAAAAACTGACTTTGTGGATAACTTTTTTTTTCATTACTCAATTTATAACCACTCCATTTGTCATCCCCGTAGGGATCTAAACATAGTATTAGAAAATAATGAAGAAGATTCAATTCTAGATCCTTTCAGAATGACAAATGGAAAGAAGATTTTAAGAAATAAAGAATGTGATGAAAATAAAAAACTGACTTTATGGATAACTTTAACTTCTAAAGAATTTATTTTTAAGAAAGTTCAAGTGTCGCAAGGTTAAAAAAAAAAAAAAAAAATAACACAATACCCCTAAAAAAAACACCCATTAATTCAAATTTTCAATTAAAAATAAAATACACCCCTATTATTTTAAATAAAATATTTGAAATTTAATAATTTTTCATACCTTTACCCCATCAAAACAACATCATCAACCTTAAAAATTAAAATGATGAATGCAACTGCCCAAATTTTACAGCACAAGATTGAAAGTTTCACTCCAGAATTGTTGGAAACTTTAGCGAAAATGGTAGAAAATTTAGAAACTACAAATAGAATTTCTGTTCCGCAGTTTCAGATCGATGAGGTGTTATACAGAATTCAGTTTCATCAGGAAAATCCGAAAACAAAACTAGATTTTTTTGAAAACATTTCTGAACTGAAAAAGAACTGTGCATAAGTGATGAAAATTCTTCTCTCTTCGATTGCAAAGAATGACATAAGGCTGCTTATGCGGGTTTTTAATGCTGAAAAAGAAAATAAAGGAATCGATTTTTTGGAAGATCTGAAAACATCTATCAATGAAATCTCGGAAAATTCTGTCGCAAAATCAAGTGATATTGCCGTTAACAAAATGCAGAATTTCCCAGTGAATATTCATTATGTTTTTGAAAACGAGGAGAATCTTTTTATTACCGCTATTTTTAAAGAAGATTAGAATTATTTGATTACATAATTATATTTCAAGACTAGTATTATTATATTAAAGCCTTACAATAAATACATTGTAAGGCTTTTTTATTTTCGTTAAAAATATCTTTAATTAAAAATTATTTCACAGGCGTTCTGAATTCTCCATAGCTTATCAATCCGTCATAGTTTCTACCGAAAGGTTTGTAATACATAAAGGCCTGATAAAGGTTTTCTGTTTGCCAGAAATTCCCGTTGATCTCTCCAAAATTCAGCGCACCGTTTGCTTCTTTTGTCGCCAAAATATAGTTGTAAAAACCTTGTTTCAGGAAAATTTTCGCCACATATTTTTTATTCTGTTCATCATACTGCATCTGGAATTCTTTGCTAGGTTTAAAATCATTAAATCCGCCCAAGACATAAATCTCTTTATTCAAAGGTTCCGAATCCAGTGAAAAATATACCCAAGAATAATCTGCTTCTCTCTCCGCATTTCTTTCCAATCCCAAATCATTTCTACGGTAATACCACGCTCCGTTTACATCCGGCTGATATTGATAATTCAACGGATATGCCCAAACGGGATGAAGGTAAGTATAGTTTACCCCCTCTTTTACCTCAACCGAGTTTACCATATCGGCAGCCATATTCATATTTTTATTATCGAAATAGTAAAATTCGTTATTTCCAGGAAAAACAAGATTCATTTGCTGAAAAAGCAATTTGTTTCCTAATGTTGTACTTGGCCTTAGATTATTTACCGTAACATTTGGGTTGTTATTCTGCATCACGTTTACCGTAACAGAATTTACATTTGAAGTAAGATCACCACCTTTTGCAACCGCCTGTATCTCTACTCTTTGGTTGGCATTCGGATTTTTAGCATCTGCAAATCGCGTAACATTTAAAGCCATCGTGGCATTATCTTCAACTACATAAAATCTCCTTTTAAACAAAGGTTTTTCTGCAGAATCTTTATAAACAATCAGCTCAAAATTCCCTGAAACTTTCGGCTGCATTTTATCATTCGGAAAATTCAGTTTGTAATGAGTATAGGGCTGCAGTGTATTAAATGAATATTCGAAGCGATCCAGCAAACCGTTAAGACTTCCGTTAGCAAATTCGGTAAAGAAAAGATTATCATCCTGCCAGTTTCTGTCGTAATGTTTCAGTGTATATCGATAAATCTCGCTGGAATTCGTAAGATCATCAAAACTTAACACCAACTGCTGATTGAAATTAATCACCGGCGTTTCATCATTCGTTTGAGGATTGAATAATTGTATACTCTGGATTTTCTGCCCAAGCATTAAACCACCTATAGAAAGTAAAAATAATTGCAAAGTTTTCATTATGACGAAGATAACGAAAAAAGATTTTTAAACCATAAAAGGTAAAGCTCTTTATTAATTAAACTTGCGTGAATTTTTATTTTAAGTTTATCTTTAAAAACATTAATGAAGAATACATAAGTTCATAAAGAGTCTTTGACTTTCTTTCTTTTGAAAACTTTTGATTTCTTACTATTCCATTTTATCAGTTATTAGTATCTTTTGATTCTTTTGCGGTGAAAATAAAATCAAAAGATTTTTAAAACAAAACTTTTGTGGCTACATTTGTTTCAATAAAAAACATTCAGCTTATGCTTCAGATTCAGCGTTTCGTATTCAATTTTGCAAGCGAAAATACGTATGTACTTTATAATGAAAATAAAAATGCATGGATTATCGATCCGGGAAATATGAATGAGCAGGAAACTCAGCTTATCAACAATTTTATTTCAGAAAACGGATTGAAAATTCAGAAAATTCTTTTAACCCATGCTCATATCGATCACGTTTTGGGACTTCAATGGGCATATGACACATTTAAAGTTCCTGTCACTATGCATGAATACGATCAGGAAGTTTTGGATATGCTCCAGGCAAGCGGAATGAGATTCGGTTTCCCACTGGAACCTGTAAATGTAGACATCGAATACATCAACGAGGGAGAAACCATTGATCTTGATGGTGAAGAATTTAAGATTTATCATGTTCCGGGGCATTCTCCGGGAAGCATTGTGTATCATAATGACCATAGAAAATTCATGATCTCCGGCGATGTTCTGTTTGAAGGAAGCATCGGAAGAACCGATCTTTACAAAGGAAATCACGAACAGCTTATCAACGGAATTAAAACTAAACTTTTCATTCTTGATGATGAAACACAGGTTTTATCAGGACACGGAAATCCAACGAGTATTGGGTTTGAAAAGCAGTATAATCCGTTTTTTAAGTAAAAACTAGAATTTAAACTCAATGACTTTTGAATGCTTCGACTCCGCTCAGCATGACATTTCTAATACTAACTTCTTTATTAGCAATCTATTTTTAGCGATGTCATGCTGAGCGAAGTCGAAGCATCTCAGTAAAAACCCAACTTAGTAATAAAAACAAAAACCGTCAGAAAATTTCCGACGGTTTTTCAATTTAAATATAAAAAACTAGTTGTTTAGAAATCTAAAGTAACAGACGCTCTTGCAGCCGCTCCCATAATTGGTCTTGCCATTCTGATATCGCCGGTTCCCGTTAATGGAGATCTTGGATCACCCTCTGTAATTCCTATCGTGTTAAAGATATTCGTTCCGTCTATGGCAAAACGGATTTTTCCTAACTGATAAGAGATTCCCGCTCCGAATTCAGAGAATGAAGGCAAACTGTTGTTTTCCGAATTAACCTCATCTTGAAAACGTTTCCCGTAATAATTCATACTTACATATGCTCTCCACTGTTTCGTAATATTCACCGCAGGAGAAATATTGAAATAGAATTTCGGCATTCTTCTCACTGCATTTCCGTCATAATTAAAAGAGCTTCCATCTGCATTTCGTCCTGTAAAATCTTTATATTTTGGATTTTGAATCGTTCCATTGAAAGTCAGCTCGAGCACATTATTAAATAATCTTGCATATCCTTCCAATTCAACCCCGATATTGGTGGTGTTGGCAAATTTATTTTCTGAAGTTCCGTCTGAGAAAATATCTGTAAATGAAAGATTTTTCAAGGTTGAATAGAACGGAATTACCGCAATATCAAATGATCTTGAATAATATTTGTACCCAATCTCCAACTGATTGGTCGTTACAGGTTTTATCGCCGAAAGATCATTCATATTATTATAATATGCTTCTTCATTCGGAGATCTGAAACCATTGGAAAAACGGGCATACACTGCATTTTCTCTGTTGATTTTATAATTTAAAGCGGTCGTAAACGAAACCTTATTCACATCATAATTCCAATAGGTGTATTTATTTCCTAACACAGACATATTATCATCAGCCGTTGTAGTCTCAAAACCATGAGTTCCATCTACGGTCAATCCAGAATTATTAAGATTTGAAGTCGTGGTATTCACCCCATATCCTTTATAAAAATCTCGGCTGTAACGAATTCCTCCGTTGAAACTTAAAGCTTCTGTGATATTATAATCTAAATTCAGATAAAGATCATTCAGACTTCCCTGAATCTGAGAATCTCTGATTAAGAAAGACATATCAGTTACACCGTTATAGGTTTTAGAATAACCGACATCAGTAGGATTTAATGAAGAATCAACCAAATTCAGCAATTCTGGTCTGTCGGTTGCCGTGGTCAGAATATTACTCCAGTTCCAGTATTGATGAGATTTCCAGTTAGACTTATAAAAACCTGCCGTCACATTTCCTTTATCAAATTTATAATTAAGTTGTAAGTCGTTCACAAAATTATTCATCTGCTTATCAATTGCCCAAAAGCCCAATTTCTGAACATATTGAGGATTGACAATAGCTCCTGAACTTACCGACGAATACTGAAAATTATTCCCTGCAATCCCATTGTCATTAGCAAAATCTGTCGCTAACTGTGGTCCGCCGGAAGGGAAAATTCCGGTATAATTCATATTGATATTGGTGTATCTCGTTTTGTTGATGACAGAAAAATTATTCCCCAAATCGTACTTAAACTCAGCTCCTAAAACATCAACTTTCGGATGAATTCCATCTTCTAAATTCCTGCTAAAAAAACCACCTCCCGCTTGAGGAATATTCAACTGACTAATTGCTCTGTAGCTATATGTTCCGTAATTCGGATCAAACCCCTGAAAACCTTTCAGTTTATTTCCGTTTTGAACCAAAGGAATCGGAAGGAAAAAAGTATTTCTGTCGTCTAGTTTTTTATAATAAATTTTGGCATATCCTTTATCGAAAACATATTTCAGATTCATTCGGATCTGCCCCCCATTATTGGCTTTAAAACCTGTTTTTCTGATCCCGTCATCTGTTCTGTAGAAGCCACCAACATTAAAGAATAATTTATCCTGAACCAATGCTCCTCCCAAGTTGACATCGGTACGCATTAGACCATAAGTACTGGTTTCTAATTTCGCAGTTCCTTTAAAATCATTACTTCCTTCTTTAGTAATAAAGTTAATAAGGCCCCCGGGAGAATTAGTAGCATAAATGGATCCTGATCCCCCTCTCAAAGCTTCCAGTCGGCTCACCGAATTATCCACACGGAAAAAATTATCAGCATTCGCAAACTGCAGAGCTCCATCTTCAAAAACCGGCAGCCCATCTTCCTGTACTTGTACGAATTCATATGCCCCTGCGGAAGGAATCCCTCTTGCAAAAAGGTTATTTCCCACCTCTCCACCAGAAGTCTCTACTGCAAATCCCGGAACTCTTTGTAGTAAAGCTGCGGCACTGATCGGGTTTTGCTTCTGAATTTCTTTCGCACTAAACGTAGAAATTGCAGTGCTGGATTCTATTTTCTTTTTTGGATTAGAATTCCCGGTGATGACAACCTGCTCAATAGATGCAGATCTTGTGGAATCCTGCGGAGTTTCCTGAGCATAAGCATTATTGAAATAAAATGTGGCAACACCGGCAATTAATAAGATTGATTTTTTATTCATAGCCATATAATTTTTTACAGTTAGTTTTAATTTTTTTAGTTTAAAATTTAGTTTTCTTTTAACTTAAGATAAACTCCATTCGTCCAGCCGAAACCGTCCTGATTTGGATATTCTCCGCCTCCTGCAACCGTTTCAATATCCAATGCATTGTATTTTTCCATGAGTTTTCCTGTGTTTTGGTAAACCCTTTCTACATTTGCACACCAGTTAATTTTAATTTTTTCCGCCAAATCATCAAAGCCATACTTCTTCATTGCTTTAAAACCCAGCCATTGATAAGGCGCCCAGGCATTCGGAAGATCCCATTGTTGACCCGTTTTTTTGGTTGTCGTTACTAATCCGCCCTGATATAAAAATTTTTCTGAAATAATTTCAGCAACAGACTTCGCCTGTTCTTCACTCGCCAATTCAAGGAATAAAGGATAAAGAGCAGCAATATGTTCAGACGAGGTTGTTGTGTGTTTTTTTATGTGATAATCTTTGTAGGTTCCGGAATTTTCGTCCCAGAAATATTTGTCGATCATCTGTCTTCGGTCTGCTGCTCTTTCTGAATAATAATTTTCTTTCTCCGTAAGATTTTGAAGCGATGAAGATTTCGCCAATGTTTTTTCCAAGTGCCACAAAAGGCAGTTAAGATCAATTTCAGCCAGGTTCAACGTTTCAATGCTCTGTATATTTTCACCGTCTGCAAACCATCTGCTGGAAAAATCCCAACCCGATTCGCAGCCGCTTCGGATGTTTCTGTAAAATTCATCACCCGCATTTTCCGAATCTTCAATATCAATTAAATAACTTTCAGGGCGCGGTTCGTTTTCCGCATCGTAATATCTGTTTAGCAGATCTCCATTAATAGTTTTTAATACCCTTTCTGAGCTTTCCTCATTTCCGAGCTTATCAAAGCCTTTCATCCAAAAAGCATGTTCTTTTTCTAAAGTATCGTGATATTTGATATAAATATTTTCGTCCTTCGTGGTTTCAAAAAGCAGATCCAACATCAACGAAAAATACGGAGACTGAGAACGGCTTAAGAAATGCGTTCGGCTCGCATTCGGTACAAATCCAACGGTTTGAATTAAATAAGAACAGTTTTCAACAATATTTTCCATCATTTCAACTCTTCCTGAAACCTGTAAACCCAACATAATATAATAACTGTCCCAATAGAAAAATTCATTAAAACGCCCTCCCGGAACTATGTAAGGTTTTGGAAGTTTCAACAATGTTCCTTTTTCTTCATAAGCGGTTCTGGTTAATTCATCCCAAAGTTTTTCAATATGTTCGTCAATCGGCAATTGTTTTTCTCTGTGAATCGAAACTTTCGCCCCTAAAAAGTCGAAATTTGACAGTACAAATTCTTTCAAATCAAAATTTTCTGACTTTTTTTCCTGCTCATATTTTGCATTAATTTCAGCAATCGGAAATAATGGAACTGCATCGGTCATCATCTTCTGATCTTCAAAAATTTTCGATCTTTGAACGTCATCAAAAAGAGTCTGAATTTCGTTGATGTATAATTGTTTATTCATTTTTATTTTTTAGGATTTATTTTTAATTTATTCATGAAAATTGCTGAAATAATCAACAATGAAAGCGGAATTAATGAAAGGTAAAACGCCTGTTGACCACTGAATTCCTGAAACACAAAACCTGTAATTATCGATCCAATTGTTCCTCCGATTGCAGAGAAAACCACGATTAAACCAGACATGGCACTGTGTAAATATTTTGGAATTGATGCTAAAATCACCGAATTGATACTTGGATAAATTGGCGCCAATAAACCTCCCATCAACGGAAATAAATAGACAACCAACGGAGCGTTCAGCCAAGTTGTTCCCGCGTCAATATGAATGTTGTGAGTTAAGGGAAGAACTAATAAAATACTTATCGCAAAACCAACCACACAAAAAGAAACTACGTAAATCCAGCTGAATTTTTTCGAGAAAAAGCCCGATAAAAATCTTCCCAATGCAAAAGCACCTGCCAAAACTGCTCCCGCCTGAATACTCATTGAAGTCGGAACTTTTAAAATTTCTTTATAAAAAGTTGGCGTCCATGTTTGGAAACTTTGTTCAACCAAAACGAAAAGGAATGCACATAATAAAAAGAACAATACTTTTTTATAACTGAATAAACTGATGCTGTTTCTTAAATCTCCGAGCAGATCTGTTTTCTCACTTTTTGCTTCGTGCTCGTCCAATTTTGTGAAGAATAAAAACAAAAAAGACAGTGTAGAAATTCCTCCTAAAACCCAGTATACATTCAGCCAATGGGTTGATCTTGGGTTATGATCATCTATGAATAAGCTGAATAAAACATTTCCCATTAATACGCCGATCATAAAAAAACCTTCCAGATAACCCATAAAACTTGAATGTTCTTTATCTGTATTCGTTACCAATCCGATAGAGGTAAAAACCGAAATTTTAATTAAAGCAAAAGAAACTCCGACAACGGTAAACAAAATTTTAAAGAACCAAAAAGCATTTGCAAAAGGCATGACAAAACACATGCAGCTTACGAAAAGTAATCCAATCAACATTGATTTCTTAATTCCGATCTTAGGTAAAAATGAAGCCAGAATGAATGAACAGATTGCAATCGGCAAATCTTTAAAACCTTCCAACACACTTGCTGAAGACTTTGAGATTCCGAAGTTTTGCTGCATCTGTAAAATTACCGTTCCTACAGAATTCAAAAGAATCGCAAAAACGAAATAATTTAAAAATAAAACGGCCTTAATATTGAAATTTTTCATTCATATAATTTCTTGGTGACTAAGATAAAAGCATTTCACTTAACGTTAATTTAACATCATAAACCAATATTTGAACTATATTAATATAATTATTATTTTAGTCAACAAAATATGATTAACTAAATGAAAGTTACTTTTGAGAGAGTCATCCCCAATGAAAAGAGCTCTTTTCGACTTATCCACAACAATTCACCTATTTCAGAATTCAAATGGGAATATCATTATCATCCCGAAATTGAATTGGTATGTGTGCTTTCCGGGAGCGGAACACGCCACGTAGGTTATCACAAAAGCAATTATACGAACGGAGATTTAGTATTGATCGGTTCCAATATTCCGCATTCAGGATTTGGGTTGAATTCTATTGATCCTCATGAAGAAATTGTGCTTCAGTTTAAAGAAGAAATCTTACAATTTCCACAGCAGGAAGTGGAAGCAATCTCAATCAAAAATTTATTGGAACTTTCAAAATTTGGGATTCATTTTCACCAGAATATCCATAAAATGATGATGCCAAAATTAAAACTCATGCTGGAATCGGAAGGATACAAAAGATATTTGCTTTTATTGGAAATCCTCTTTGAACTTTCAAAGTGTGAAGATTATGAGCTTTTAAATAAAGAAATTATGCCCTACACCATTATTTCAAAAAATAAAACGCGGCTGGAAAATATTTTCACCTATGTGGAAAACAATTATGACAAAGAAATCAATATTGACGAGGTGGCAAAACTTGCCAATCTTACATTGCCTGCTTTCTGTAATTTTTTCAAAAAGGCGACGCAGATTACGTTTACCGAATTTGTGAACAGATATCGCATCAATAAAGCGTGTTTGCTGATGGCTCAGGATAAAACGATCTCCGAATGCAGTTACAGCTGTGGTTTTAATAATGTGACTTATTTTAATCGAATGTTTAAAAAATATACCGAAAAAACGCCTTCAGAATTTATTAAGAATTTCTCACACAAAAAAGTGAATGTGGATCTGAGTCTTGAAAATGAAGTGAAGATTAACGTTGGTTTTTAGGATAGAAGCGGGATGTGGGAAGATGGAAGTTCATAACAGCTATTCAATTGATATTTTCAAAAACCAATTGTGGATAACTCTGTGGATAAAATTGTGGATAAGTTTTTTTAATTAAAATTAAACAGTATATTTTCAATACATTACAAAAACAAAAAAGCTGCTCGAAAGAACAGCTTCATATATTTGAATTGCAAAGCTATCAACCGACAACCCGCAACAATCAACCAGAAATTATTTCCACTTAATATTACAACCCATGCTCGGTCTCTGGATTTCTTCTTGCGGTTCGCCCAACAAAAGGTTTTCAAAAGCAATAATCAAATCTTCACCCGTTACATCTTTGTGATTTCCAGGTCTTGAATCATCCATTTGCCCTCTGTAGATAAGGTCTAATTTTTCATCAAAGAAAAAGAAATCCGGTGTGCAAGCCGCATCATACGCTTTGGCAATTGCTTGGCTTTCGTCATATAAATAAGGAAAATCAAACTTTCTTTCAATTTGAAATTCGATCATTTTTTCCGGAGCATCAGCAGGATATTTTTCTACGTTATTGGAGTTGATTGCAATAAATTCAATCCCTCTTTCATTATAATCTTCATATAATTCATTCAACTTATCAATCACATGAAGAACAAACGGACAGTGGTTACACATAAAGATCACCAACGTTCCTTTTTCTCCTTTCAGATCATCCAATGACTGAATTTCGTTTGTTTTTGAAGGGTTCGGAAGCTCAAAAAATGGTGCTTTTAAACCCAACTCAATCATATTTGAGGGAGTATTCATAACTTTTTTATTTGTGCACAAAGATAGAGATTTTCTTTATTATATTAGTAAAGAAGCGACAGACAGGAAGATGGAATTTTAAAAATAATGATCCATTGAATTGGACTATAAGCTATATTAATTTTTACAATAATTTAAAAAATTACTATTCAGAACGTGCTTCCAGCCCCCATTCTTCAAGTATCCAGCCAAATTATAAGAGACCTTCAAAACGTATCTTTAAAAATTAAAGTCAAAAATTTGTTTGGAAGTTATGTTCAAAGTTTGTAGTTTTGCTAACACTGTTAGAAAAAAAATATCATGGGCTTACATGAACGTCGTCAAAGAGAAAAAGAATCTATACGTGCCAATATTTTGGACGCGGCTTTTTCTTTGGCTAAAACAGAGGGCTGGGCTTCACTTTCGATCAGAAAAATTGCTGATGCGATTGAGTACAGCGCGCCTGTAGTGTATGATTATTTTGAAAACAAAGAAGCTATTTTATTTGAAATATCATTAAATGGCTTCCATTGTTTGCACATCGAATTATTAAAAGCACAGAAAAAACATGACACTCCTGAAGAGCAATTGGTAGCGATTGTGGATGCATACTGGAAATTTGCTTTTATGAATAAGGAGTATTATCAGCTGATGTTCGGGCTGGGAATGCAATGCAGCGGAAAAGGATTGATGAAAGAAGAATTTTCGTCGTTTCAGGATATGCTGTATGACTGCACCTACGAGATCATCAAGAAAAAAGGTTCAAATCCTGATAATGCATGTCACTCCTCTCACGCGCTGTTTTCGGCGGTGCATGGGTTGATTTCCATTATGATGATGCGTAATGACGACATTCCTTCTACGATGAATAAAACGACTTTAGATGAAACAGTTTCTGCTTTCATTAAGTCTTTGTAAATTTTTTTTGAACTAAAAATTAACACCGTTAGGAAAAGTATCACAGTATAATTAATAGTATTCAACTTAAAAAAATAAACTTTACAATGAAGACTAATTTCATGGCATTACTTTATGTAATTTTCTTTCCTTATCATTAACAGCGTTAGGAAAAATAACACACGTACACCTCATCTTTATATACTTAAACCAACATTAAAACAATTTCCATTATGGAAACATCTACCTGATCAAGATTAATAATTCTGTAATTTTTTTAAACTTTAAATTAACACCGTTAGGAAAAATAACAGAATATTAATTAAAAACAATATTATTTAATCTAACACTTCATTAAAAAATTTAAACTAAAAATGAAAATACCTGGAAAAATAAGGTTCATCGTACTTATATCAAGTATTATCCTTTTACAAAACTGCACAAAGGCTGCTGAAGGATCTAACACTCCTCCTCCGGCTCCTGAACTGCCTGTTTATTCTATCATCACGTCTCCGGCAACCACCTATCAAGAATTTCCGACTGCTTTGGAAGGAAAAAACAATGTGGAAATAAGATCGCAGGTAGACGGTTACCTAGACAAAATCTATGTGGAAGAAGGCGCTTATGTAAGAGCAGGACAGCCTTTATTTAAAATAGATTCGAGAACATACGGCGAACAAATGAATATGGCAAGTGCCAATTTACAAGTTGCCAATGCCAACATTCAAAAAGCTAAAGTTGAGGTCGACAGATTGGAACCTCTTGTTGCTGCAAAAGTAGTTTCTGACGTACAATTGAGAACAGCAAAAGCCAATTATGCAGCCGCAGTGGCAGCCGCTTCACAAGCAAAAGCATCAGTTGGAAGCGCTAAAATCAACGTTGGATTTACTACGATTACCGCACCTGTAAGCGGATATATCGGAAGAATTCCTTATAAAAAAGGAAGTTTGATTTCAAGAACAGATGTAAATCCGTTGACTTTATTATCTGATATCAGTGAGATTTATGCCTATTTCTCTTTAAGCGAACTGGATTTTATTGCTTTTCAAAATAAATATCCCGGAGCAACTCTAAATGAGAAGCTGAAAAATATGCCAATGGTAGATTTGGTGATCGCTGACAACAGCATTTATCCTGAAAAAGGTAAAATGAGCATTGTAGACGGACAGTTTGATAAAACAACAGGAGCCATCAGTGTTCGTGCCGTATTTCCAAATGCCAACGGAACGCTGCGAACAGGAAATACAGGACGTGTTCGTATGCCTCAATTAATGTCTAATGCAGTGGTTATTCCACAGGAATCAACGTTTGAAATTCAGGATAAAACATACGTTTACGTGGTTGGAAAAGATCAGAAAGTAGTCAGCAAACCGATAAAAATTTCAGGAAAAACAGAAAACTATTACTTTATTTCTGAAGGGGTTTCTGCAGGTGACAAAATCGTTTACACGGGATTGGGCAGCTTAAAAGATGGTGTTTCTATCAAGCCGAAAGCTATTTCTTCTGACAGCTTGCTGAAGGCAAAACCGTTGTAAAACAGCTTTTTGCTTCTGGCTTTTTGCTTTTTGCGTTTAATGCAATATTTAAAAATCATGAATTCAGAAGCATCTTTTTAGCCAATGGCCAAAAGCTAATCGCTATAAGCAACTTAAAATTAAACTTCTTATGTTAAAACAATTTATAGAAAGACCGGTACTTTCAACGGTCATCTCCATAATACTTTTATTATTGGGGGCGCTGTCCCTCTTTAATTTGCCCATCGCCCTCTTTCCGGATATTGCGCCGCCAAGTGTTCAGGTAACAGCATTCTATCCGGGAGCGAATGCGGAAGTGGTAGCCCGCTCGGTAGCTACCCCGATTGAGGAAGCCGTGAATGGAGTAGAAAACATGACGTACATGACTTCCAATTCCAGCAACGACGGAACCATGACCCTAAGCGTTTTCTTCAAACAAGGTGCCGATGCAGATAATGCGGCAGTGAACGTTCAGAACCGTGTATCCAAAGCCATGAGCCAGCTTCCGCAAGAGGTTGTGCAGGCGGGAATTTCAACACAGAAAGTTCAGAACAGTATGATTATGTTTATGGGATTATCAAGTGATGACCCGAAACAATATGATGAGCTTTTCCTTCAGAATTATTTAAAAATCAACGTTATTCCACAAATTCAGCGTATTCCGGGGGTTGCTCAGGCACAGGTTTTCGGAACGAGAGATTATTCGATGAGACTTTGGCTGAAACCAGACCGATTAGCAGCCAACGGACTTTCTCCACAGGAAGTTTTGAATGCCGTAAAAGATCATAACTTGGAAGCAGCACCTGGTCGTTTGGGACAAGGAAGTAAGGAAACTTACGAATATATCTTAAAATATAAAGGTAAATTAAACAAAAACGAAGACTACGAAAATATTGCCATCAAAGCGAACAGTGACGGTTCTTTCCTAAGACTGAAAGATGTTGCAAGAGTAGAATTCGGTTCTTATACTTATACTGCCGCTAACAGAGTTGATGGAAAACCGGTTGCCGGATTTGCCATCCTTCAAACAGCAGGATCGAACGCGAATGAGATCTTAACAGAGATTGAAAAACAGGTGGATCAGATGAAAACAACCCTTCCAAAAGGAGTTGAACCGATCATTATGTATAATTCTAAAGATTTCTTGGATGCTTCAATCCATCAGGTTGTTGAAACATTAGTGATTGCATTTATCCTTGTATTTATTGTAGTATATATTTTCCTTCAGGATTTCAGATCTACATTAATTCCAGCGATTGCGGTTCCGGTGGCTATTGTGGGAACTTTCTTCTTCCTTCAACTGTTTGGATTCAGTATTAATATGCTGACATTGTTTGCATTGGTACTCGCCATCGGTATTGTGGTAGATGATGCAATTGTGGTGGTAGAAGCCGTTCACTCCAAAATGGAAAGAACAGGAATGCCTGTAGAACATGCAACAATGAGTTCCATGAGTGAAATCTCAGGAGCGATTATTTCCATTACATTGGTGATGTGTGCCGTATTTATTCCGGTTGGCTTTATGCAAGGTCCTGCGGGAGTTTTCTACAGACAGTTTGCCTTTACATTGGCGATTGCGATTATGATTTCTGCAGTTAACGCATTAACATTAAGTCCGGCTTTATGTGCAATGTTCCTGAACGATCCTCAGGGAGAACACGGTGAACATGGTAAAAAAACAGGGTTTGGAGCAAGATTTTTCAATGCTTTCAACGCCAGTTTTGATAACATGACAAGAAAATATATCTACAGCCTTAAATTTTTAATTAAAAATAAATGGGTAGCCATCGGAGGTCTAGCTCTTCTGATTGCCGGAAGTGTTTTCTTAATCAACAAAGCACCTTCAGGGTTTATTCCGACTGAAGATCAAGGATTCGTTTTATATGCCGTGAATACTCCTCCGGGAAGTTCATTAGACAGAACAAACAAAGCAACAGAGCAAATCGACAAGATCATTAACGGCGAAAAAGCTAAAAATCACCTTTGGGTAGCCGATGGAATGAACTTCATCAGCAACTCCAATGCTTCTCCTTATGCTGCCGGTTTTATTAAACTGAAAGATTATGACCAACGCGGCGAGATGAAAGATCCCGATCAGATTGCAGCTTCATTAACCGGAAAAGTCGCGCAGGTAAAAGATGCCAACGCGTTCTTCTTCAACTTCCCTACAGTTCAGGGATTTGGTAACGTTTCCGGGTTTGAATTTATGCTTCAGGATAAAACCAACGGTACTTTTGAACAATTGGGAACAACCACTCAGGCCTTCATCGGAGAATTGATGAAACGCCCGGAAATTGCATTTGCATTTACAACGTATGCCGCTGGAAACCCTCAGTTTACGATTGATGTAGATTCAGATAAAGCGAATCAGTTAGGCGTTTCTATTACTGAATTGATGCAAACGATGCAGATTTATTACGGAAGTAGCTTCGTTTCAGATTTCAACAGATTCGGAAAATATTACAGAGTAATGGCTCAGGCGGATATTCCTTATCGTACGGATGCGAATTCTTTGGAAGGAATTTATGTTAAAAATAAATCAGGCGAAATGGTTCCTGTAAAAACATTGGTAACATTGAAAAGAACTTTCGGACCTGAAACGGTAACAAGAAATAACCTCTTCAACGCAGTTACGATCAACGGAACACCGAAACCTGGCTACAGTACCGGAGACGCGATTAAAGCGGTTGAAGAAACTGCACAAAAATCACTTCCAAGAGGTTTTGGATATGAATGGACAGGAATTACCCGTGAGGAAATCAAAACTAGTGGACAAACGACTTTCATCTTTGCATTGAGTATTTTGTTTGTTTACTTCTTATTGGCAGCTCAATATGAAAGTTATATCCTTCCGTTTGCAGTTATTTTAACGATTCCTACAGGGATTTTCGGAGTATTTGCTTTCACAGGATTAGCAGGAATTGATAATAATATCTACGTTCAGGTCGGATTGATCATGCTCGTCGGATTATTAGCCAAGAATGCGATTCTTATTGTGGAATTTGCCGTTCAGCGAAGAAATGCAGGAAGAAGTTTACTTGAAGCAGCACTTCAAGCTTCAAGATTACGTTTAAGACCGATTTTGATGACCTCATTTGCCTTCATCGTCGGAATGTTGCCATTGGTTTGGTCACAGGGAGCGGCAGCAAAAGGAAACCATTCAATCGGAATCAGTACCGTTGGAGGAATGTTTACAGGCGTTGTATTCGGAGTATTCATTATTCCTGTGATGTTTGTGATCTTCCAATATTTACATGAAAAAATGCCGAGCAGAAAAAAGAAAAGACTTCAAAGACAAAAATTGGAAGAAGATCTTTTAACTCCGGCTCATTAATATAATGATTGACAAAACTTTGAGAATTTTTAAATACATTTTGAACCATTAAGATTTTAATTAAGAAGTTTAGAATATTAAGCTATACTTCGTTTATTAAAAAATCAATTTGATTTTTCTTAATTAAACTCAACTTCTTACATGTTTTTAATGGTTCAAATTTAAAAATAGAGAAGAAACTATTCAAACTAATATCATAAAAAGCAAAGCATTTTCTCCTACTAAAGACTTCTTTGCAACTATAACTTCTCAAAGTTTTTGTCATCAATTAAAAAATAAATATCGACTTATGAAAAAAGTAATAAATATCATCTTCGCTTTTGGACTGGCTCTGGGTTCGGTCTCCTGCGTGTCGAAACTGGCATACAAGGAGCCTGAGCTTGAGCTTCCGGAAACGTTTCAATATACCGCAACGGCCGATACAGCAAGCGTTGCGAACTTACAATGGAAAGAATTTTTCAGCGACCCAATGTTGCAAAGTTTAATCGAAAAAGGAATTAAAAACAATTACGATTTACAGATTGCTTTAAAACAGGTGGCTTCTTCACAAGAGAAATTAAAACAGGCAAAATATCTTCAATATCCTGATGTTGGTTTTGGCGTTTCTGCGCAGATTTCAAAACCTTCAAAAAACAGCATGAACGGGCAAAGCTTAAACTTATTTTTAGGTCAGAGTCATGTTGAAGATTACAATGCAGCATTCAACCTATCTTGGGAAGCCGATATTTGGGGTAAAATAAAAAATCAACAGGAAGTTTCTAAAATGCAATATCTGCAAACTTACGAAGCGACAAAAGCGATTCAGACCCAAGTAGTTGCGGCAATTGCTCAGGGATATTATAATTTATTGATGCTTGACAAGCAATTGCAGATTGCAAAATCAAATTTAGAATTAAGTACCAACACCCTTTCTTTGACAGAAAAATTATGGAAAAGTGGTGATACAACGTCTTTAGGAGTTCAGCAGGCAACTTCTCAAAAACAATCCACAGAACTCTTGATTACGCAGTTGGAGCAAAATATCGCGATTCAGGAAAATGCTTTAAGTATTTTGATTGGTGAAAATCCGAACAAAATCACAAGAACCATTGAAATGGCTGATACGTCTTTGCCACAGGATATCTCTGCGGGGCTTCCTGCAGCGATGGTAAGCCGTCGTCCGGATGTTCGTCAACAGGAATTGGTGTTGTTGGAATCAAATTCAATAGTGGGAATTGCTCAGGCAAATATGTATCCTTCATTGAAAATTACTGCAAACGGAGGAGTAAATTCATTTAAAGTGGACAATTGGTTTTCAATTCCGGCATCATTGTTCGGTTCTGTTTTAGGTGGAATTACTCAACCTATTTTTCAGAAAAGACAATTAAAAACAGATTTAAATGTTGCTAAAATCCAGAGAGAGAAAAATGTATTGGCGTTTCGTCAATCTGTTTTAAATGCGGTGGGTGAAGTTTCTGATGCTTTGGTTTCTAATGAAAGCTTAAAAGTTCAGGAACAAAAAGCAACCGAACAGGTGGCAACCTTAAAAGACGGAATTAAAAGTGCCGAAATGCTTTACAAAGGCGGAATGGCAAACTATTTAGAAGTAATAACAGCGCAGGGAAATTCTCTACAGGCAGAACTTAATTTGGCTTCCGTAAAAAGACAGCGATTGAGCAGTATTGTAGACTTATACCGAGCGTTAGGAGGCGGTTGGAAGTAGTAAATTTAATTATATTGTTAATAGAATGCGGTCTTTCGGGATCGCATTTTTTTGTTTAAACTAAAACTTTATAAACCATTAAGAACATTTAAGGAGTTAAGTTTAATTAAGAAAAATCAATAGATTTTAATAAGTATTACTAAACTAAAAGCAAAGCTCATCTTAAATACTCTAAACTTCTTAATTAAAATCTTAATGGTTAAAAATTTCAGCAAAGATGAATGGTACACAATTTTATCGAAGATAAAATCCTTGCGCCTTAAAACATTACAAAATATTAAAAAGAACTTTGCGCCTTTGTGCTTTTCCAACAACTAAATTAGTTCGAAATCTTTTCATGAATATATTCAATCAACCCATCAAAATCCTCCTGCGAATATCCCAATTGCAAATAATGAATATCATCCGCTTTTCGATACCAAGTCAGTTGGCGTTTTGCATATCTTCGGCTGTTTTTCTTAATTTCAGAAACGGCAAAATCTAAGTCCCATTCACCATCAAAATATTTGAATAATTCTGAATATCCAACGGTTTTCAAAGCCGTAAGTTCTTTAAATTCTTCCAGACTTTTTGCTTCTTCCAACAGACCTTTCTCCATCATGATATCCACTCTCCTATTGATTCGGTCGTACAATTCTTCTCGTGGCGCTTCAATTCCAATTCGGATAGAATTAAAATCTCTGGAATCTTGTGAAACAGCAATTAATTCAGAATATTTTTTATCCGTTTGCCAAATGACATCAATTGCTCGCAAAAGTCTTCTGTGATTATGAAAATCAACAATATTGAAATATTCAGGATCGAGCTCTTTTAAAATTTCCTGAAGTTTATCAATTCCTTCATTTTCGAGAATTTCATGTAATTTTTTCTGATTATTTTCGTCGGCTTCGGGTAAATCGTTCAAACCTTCAATTACAGCTTTTTCATACATCATACTTCCGCCAACCAAAATAACGGTATCATGATTTTCAAAAAGTTCGTTGAGTTTTTTCAAAGCATCTTCCTCATACTGCCCGATTGAATAATATTCCTGAACTGAAAGATTTCCGATAAAATGATGAGGTGCTTCCGCTAATTCCTCTACTGAAGGTGACGCCGTCCCGATTTCCATTCCTTTAAAAAACTGTCGAGAGTCACAGGAAATAATTTCCGTATTGAAATGTTTCGCCAAATCAATTGCCAATCTTGTTTTCCCAATTCCGGTCGGTCCTACAACGGAAATCAAATTTTTATTTTTCACAGCACAAATCTACGAAAACAAGCTTTTATTATTAACTACAAAATCTATTAATGAAAATTTCGATATATCTTAAACCATTAAGAACATTTAAGATGTTAAGTTTAATTAAGAAGAAAATCAAATAGATTTTTATAAACATTATGCTAAAAGTGAAGCTTATCTTAATATTCTTAACTTCTTAATCAAAATCTTAATGGTTTAAATAAAATAATTTGATAGTATAACGTTAAAGTCACACTATAGACTTAAATCATTATCTTTGTACGACAATAAAAAACTATGATTTTATCAATGACAGGCTTTGGTAGAGCCGAAGACGTTTTTGAAGGAAAAAAAATTACTATCGATATTAAATCACTGAACAGCAAAAGCTTTGATTTAAATATTAAAATTCCTTTACGTTATAAAGAGAAAGAATTTGAAATCAGAAAAATTCTTAATGATAGACTCATCCGTGGAAAAGTAGACTGCTACATCAATATAGAGAATCTTGAGGAGACGAACGATGTGAAAATCAATAAAGGATTAATTGATTCTTACATGAAAGAACTTCGAAACATCGCTGGAGATGGACCCGATTTCGAATATCTGAAAATGGCGGTAAGACTTCCGGATGCAATCACTTCCAGACCCGATGAATTGGCGGAAGGTGAATGGGAATCCTTGGCAAAAATTGTTCACAATGCAGTTGATCGTTTCGAAGAATTCAGAAAAACGGAAGGAAAAATTCTTCACGAAGAACTGGAAAGAAATATTCAGAATATTGATAAAAATTTAGCGGAAGTCATTCCTTTTGAAGAAGAAAGAATTACAGCCGTAAAAGAACGTTATCAAAAATCTTTAAAAGAATTTGAAAATGTTGATGAAACTCGTTTTTATCAGGAAATGGCTTATTTCACAGAAAAATTGGATATTTCTGAGGAAAAAGTAAGACTTGCCCAACACTTGAAATATTACAAAGAAGTGATGGACAATGAAGATTTCAACGGGAAAAAACTTGGATTTATTTCTCAGGAAATCGGTCGTGAGATCAATACTTTAGGTTCAAAAGCCAATCATGCACAAATCCAGAAATTGGTGGTGATGATGAAAGATGATTTGGAAAAAATTAAAGAACAGACGTTAAATGTGCTTTAAATTCAAAGTTTAATATTTAAAATTCAAGGTTAATTCCTTGAACAAACATACCACTTTTGAATAATGAGTTTAACTTTAAACCATAAACGTAAAACTTTGAACAAAAAAAAGGTTATCATATTTTCAGCGCCGTCTGGAAGCGGAAAAACGACATTAGTGAAGCATTCTTTGGAGGTATTTAATGAATTGCAGTTCTCAATTTCATGTACCACGAGACAACCGAGAGGAAGTGAAGTTCATGCAGTGGATTATCATTTTTTAAGTCCGGATGAATTCAGACAAAAAATATCAGAAGACGCTTTTGTTGAATTTGAAGAGGTTTATACGGATAAATATTACGGTACTTTAAAGTCTGAAGTTGAAAAAATTTGGAATCAAGGGAAAGTAGTGATTTTCGATGTTGATGTAAAAGGCGGAATTTCCCTGAAAAAATATTTTGGTGAAAAAGCATTATCGATTTTCATAGAACCACCTTCCATTGAAGAGTTGGAACGAAGATTGATTTCAAGAAATACAGATGATGCAGAAACCATCAAAACACGCGTAGAAAAGGCAGAAGAAGAACTGTCTTACGCGAAAGAATTTGACAGAATCGTTATTAATAACGATCTGAATATTGCAAAAGAAGAAATAGAAAGTTTAATAAAAAATTTCATTGGGAGTTAAGAGGATGGATGATGGGAGCTGGAAGTTTGAGGTTTAATACATGACGTCAAAATTCTTATTTCTTATTTCTGTGACTTCTAATTTCTAGTGAGCAAAAACATTGAGGTTGATATGAGTACCGAAACATTAGAAAGGGCTAAATCGGCTATTCCGGTTAGGGGATATTTGGATATAAAAAACCTTATCATTCCGGAAGGTGAAGAATTGGTGAAAGCCATTCTCAAGTTGAAAGAAGAAAAAAATGCGGTTATTTTAGCGCATTATTACCAGCCTGGAGAAATTCAGGATATTGCCGATTTCCTTGGAGATTCTCTTCAATTGGCAAGAGAGGCAAAAGATACCAATGCTGATATGATCGTATTCTGTGGAGTGCATTTCATGGCTGAAGCAGCGAAAATTCTGAACCCAACTAAAAAAGTAGTTCTACCTGATACAATGGCAGGATGCTCTTTGGCAGACGGATGTTCAGGTGAAGGTTTGAGAAAAATGCGCGAACAGCATCCAAATGCTTTGATCGCAACCTACATCAACTGTAATGCTGAAACAAAAGCTGAAAGTGACATTATTGTAACCAGTTCAAATGCTGAAACAGTGATTGAAGCGCTTCCAACTGACCGACCGATTATTTTTGCACCGGACAAAAACTTGGGAAGATATTTATCTCAAAAAACAGGTCGTGATATGATTCTTTGGGATGGAAGCTGTATCGTTCACGAAGCATTTTCAATGGAAAGAATTGCACAACAGCTGGCTGATAATCCGGATGCTAAATTAATTGCTCACCCGGAAAGTGAAGAAGCGGTGTTGAAATTAGCACACTTTATCGGTTCTACATCAGCTTTGTTGAATTATGTGGAACAAGACGATTGTCAAAGATTTATCATCGCAACGGAAGAAGGAATTTTGCACGAAATGAAAAAACGTGCGCCTCATAAAGAACTGATTCCAGCTTTGGTTTTCGACGAAAGCTGTAATTGTTCAGAATGTTTTTATATGAAACGTAACACGATGGAAAAATTGTATTTATGTATGAAATACGAACTTCCGGAAATTCTGATCGACGAAGAATTGAGATTAAGAGCATTAAAGCCAATCGAGGCCATGCTTGATCTATCAAAAAGTATAAAATAATTTTTCACGGCGTATTGAATATTTATTTATATTTGAATGAAACTAAAATATTCAACATGAAAAATTTAAAGAAATTAGACAGAAAAAGTCTTAAACAAGTAAATGGAGGAAGTGGAATTTGCAATTTAAATTGTGAAATTCACGAGACCTGCGGACAAGGTTGTAACGGACAACTAATTTGTGTTCCGCGAGGTCATTATATTCCCGAAAATTGCTAAAATAAAGGCTGCCAAGATTTTTTTGGCAGCCTATTTAATTAACCTCCCGACGAGTAGCAATAATCTCATCACACCAAAATATACTACAATATGAAATAGGAGGAGCAAATCCCCCAATAATATGTTTTAGTGAGTTCTATTAAGTTATTTGAACTTTTTTCATAATGACCTGATTTAGTTTATTTTATAAAGATACAATATTTAAATAAATCACACGAAAATGATAAAAATATTTCTTTCTTAAAAAAATTGTCATTTCAAAATAATTTGTACATTTGTTCTGTAACAATGAATTTTTTAAGAAACATATCTAAAATTTCAACTCCGAATTTCTCTATTTCGGAAGGAAATTTTGTTTCTATTATTGCTACAACAACTACGATTACCCCATAACGGGGTCTATTTTCACATATCATTATACGCTTGCGTACTCTTTTTTCTAAAGAGTAAAAATTTCAATTTTCTATCACTAAAATTTTAAATAATGAAAGTTTTAAAATTTGGCGGAACTTCGGTCGCCAACGCTCAAAACATATTGCTTGTTGAAAATATCATAAAAAAAGAAGCCTCTGAAAATAAAATAATCGTTGTAGTTTCAGCACTTCACGGAGTTACAGATCAACTGATAAAAGCGGCAGAAAGTGCCTCTCAAAAAGATGAAAACTATATTGAAATCATTAAAAATCTTGAAGAAAAACATTTAAATGTTGTTAAAGAATTAATCCCAGTTTTAGAACAAAGTTCTTGGCTGAGTTTTGCAAAAAAACATTTTAATGATATTGAAGACATCTGCAACGGAATTTTTGTTTTAGGTGAATTTACCAATAGAATAAAAGACAAAATCACATCTTATGGTGAATTTCTTTCATCTCGTATTATTGCTGCTAAACTAAAATTTGAAGGATTGGATATCCATTGGATGAATTCTTCAGAACAGATTTTGACTAATAGCAATTTCACAAACGCAAAAGTAAATTTTGAACGAACTGAACAAAATTTTAGAAAATATTTAAATGAAAATCAACATCAGATTATCATTGCTCCCGGATTTATTGCTCAAGATGAAAAAGGAAATCCGACAACTTTAGGACGAGGTGGTTCCGATTTTACAGCTTCGATTATCGCCTCAGCCATCAATGCCGATGAACTTCAGATTTGGACAGACGTAAGCGGAATGATGACCTCCGATCCAAGATTGGTTTCCAATGCAAAACCCATTGCCGAAATTTCATATTCCGAAGCCATGGAACTTTCGCATTTCGGAGCAAAAGTTTTGTACCCGCCTACCCTTCAACCAGTAATGGTTAAAAATATTGATTTAAAAATTAAAAATACTTTTGAACCAGAAGCATTCGGAACATTAATTTCTCATCAATTAGAAAAGCAAAATTTTGAAAATCAACAGATTGCTGTTGGAATTTCGAATATGAGTAACATCGCTTTATTGACTTTAGAAGGAAGTGGAATGATTGGAATTCCCGGATTTTCGGCAAAATTATTTCAATGTTTAAGCAATGAAAAGGTGAATGTTATTCTCATCACTCAAAGTTCATCAGAACATTCTATCACAGTTGCTATTCATGAAAAAGATGTTTTTAATGCAAAAAATGCTATTGATTTTGTTTTTGAAGATGATTTAAAACTAAAAAGAGTCGAACCTGTAAAAATTGAAAAAAATCTTTCCATTGTTGCCTTGGTTGGAGAAAATATGAAAAGCAGAAGCGGCGTGAGCGCAAAAATGTTCGGCTGTCTGGGAAATAACGGAATTAACATCAGAGCCATTGCGCAAGGTTCTTCGGAGAAAAATATCAGCATTGTGATTTCAGAAAAAGACACGAAAAAAGCAGTGAATGTTTTGCATGAAGAATTTTTTGAATCAGAAATAAAGCAAGTTCATCTTTATATATGCGGAACAGGAAATGTGGGAATGAAATTAATTCAGCAAATCTACGATCAGAACGAATATCTTAAAGAAAATCTTTTGATTAATTTAAGAATTGTAGGACTTTCTAACAGCCGGAAAATGATTTTCTCAGATAAAGGAATTTCAGAAAATGAATTGGAAAATTTTAATAAAAATGGTGAAGATGCTTCTGTGGAAAAGTTTGCTCAGGAAATTATTTCAAGAAACTTAAGAAACTCAATTTTTGTTGATGTGACCGCCAATTCAGATATTCCAAATATTTATAAAAAATTGCTAAAAAAGAGTGTAAATATTGTCGCTTGTAACAAAATCGCAGCTTCATCAGATTTTGAAAACTATAAAAATTTAAAAAATATTGCCCGAAATCACAGCTGCAAATTTTTCTTTGAAACAAACGTTGGTGCCGGACTTCCCATCATCGGAACTATTAATGATCTGATGAGAAGTGGTGATAAAATTACGTCTATTCAAGCAGTTTTGAGTGGAACTTTAAATTTTGTTTTTAATAATTACGATAGCAAACAAACCTTTTCGGAAGTTGTTCTTCAGGCACAAAAAGAAGGCTATACAGAACCTGATCCAAGATTGGACTTAGCCGGAACAGATGTTGCAAGAAAAATTTTAATTCTCGCGAGAGAAGCAGGTTATTCATTGGAATTTAATGAAATTGAAAATGAAAGTTTTCTTCCTGAAGAATGTATGAAAGGCAGCGTAGAAGATTTTTACAACGCTCTTTTGAAATATGAAAGTCATTTTAAAAATTTACTGGATAATGCCAAAAAGGATGGAAAAATTTTAAAATATGTTGCTGAATTTAATGAAGGAAAAGCTAAAGTCGGTTTACAGCATATTGCTCCTGAAAGCGATCTTTATCATCTGTATGGAAAAGACAATATTGTTATTTTTAAAACCTTGCGATATTCTGAACAACCATTAGTAGTAAAAGGAGCCGGTGCCGGTGCAGAAGTTACGGCAAGTGGAGTTTTCGCAGATATTGTTCGTTCAGTTTAAAATTTTAATTATGAAAAAAATAAAATTACAAGTTCCAGCAACCGTCGCCAATTTGGTTTGTGGATTCGATATTTTGGGAATGGCCATTCATGAACCGTTTGATGAAATGGAGTTGAGACTATTAGAAACCCCAGAAATTATTATAAAACATACAGACGGTTTCGGATTGCCCGAAGAGCCATCACAAAATGTTGCCGGAGTTGTTTTATTGAAAATTCAGGAACATCTGCAATTAAAAAATGGCTTTGAAGTCATTATCAATAAGAAAATAAAACCAGGAAGCGGATTGGGTTCGAGTGCAGCAAGTGCAGCCGGAACAGCAGTTGGGGCTAATGAATTATTAGGCAACATTTTATCTAAAGAAGAATTGGTTTATTTCGCAATGTTTGGAGAAGAATTAGCTTCTGGAGTGAAACATGCGGATAATATTGCGCCCTGCATCTATGGTGGAATAACTTTAGTTAAATCTTCTGATCCTGTTGATATTATTCCTTTGAATTCTCCTGATTTATGGGTGACAGCAGTTCATCCGCAGGTTGAGGTAAAAACTTCTGATGCAAGGCAGATTTTGAAGAAAACTCTACTGTTAAAGGATGCGATAGAACAATGGGGAAACATTGCCGGATTGGTAGCCGGAATTCAGAAAAATGATTTTGGATTGATTGGCAGAAGTTTAAATGACGTGATTGTAGAGCCTGTCCGAAGTATTTTGATTCCGAAATTTAATGAAGTCAAAGAAAAAAGCTTGGAATTAGGCGCTTTAGGTGGCGGCATTTCGGGCTCGGGACCATCGATTTTTATGCTTTCAGAAAAAGAAGAAACTGCACAGAATATTGCTAAAATGATGAAATCTGCTTATGATGAAATCAACATTGAAAGCTTTGTGTATGTTTCAAAAATAAATCCGTCAGGAATCAAAGTTATTGAAGATTAATTCTATACTTAATTCATTTAAACATTAAGAAGTTTAGAAATTTACAAACTTAAAAAGAGTTTTTTAAGGAATTTGACTTCGTCAAATAATAAGCATTCCGCTAAAAAACATCAAAGATGTTTCCTTAATTAATCTTAAATCCTTATAAAGTCTTAATGTTAAAAAAATTATTCACAAAATATAACCCAATGAAATACTATAATTTAAAAGATAAAGAAGAAGTTGTTGATTTCAAAACTGCAACTATAAAAGGTCAAGGAAAAGAAAAAGGGCTGTTTTTTCCTGAATATATTCCACAATTTGATACAGATTTTATTGAAAATTTAGATCAATATTCCGATGAAGAAATTGCTTTTCGATGTATGAAAGATTTTGTGGGAGACGAAATTCCATCAGAAATTTTAAAAGAAATCGTTTCAGAAACTATCAATTTTGAAATTCCTTTGAAAAAAATCAATGAAAATATCTATTCTTTAGAACTTTTTCATGGATCGACTTTGGCTTTTAAAGATGTTGGTGCAAGATTTATGAGTCGCTGTATTTCTTATTTTTTAAAAGATGAAAATAAAAAAGTAACCGTCTTGGTTGCCACTTCCGGAGACACAGGAGGTGCGGTCGCCAATGGATTTTATAAAACAGAAAATATTGATGTTGTGATACTTTACCCTAAAAATCGGGTAAGTGAAGTTCAGGAAAAACAATTGACCGCTTTGGGTGAAAATATTTTTGCTTTGGAAGTTGGCGGCAGTTTTGATGATTGTCAAAATTTAGTAAAACAGGCTTTTGCAGATGACGAAATCAATTCAACTTTATTCTTGACTTCGGCGAATTCTATTAATGTGGCAAGATGGCTTCCTCAGCAGATTTATTATTTGTTAGCTTTAAAACAATGGCAGAAATTGGAAAAAGAAAATCCTGTGATTTGTGTTCCAAGTGGGAATTTCGGGAATATTTGTGCAGGAATTTTAGCACATTTCAGAGGACTTCCTGCTGAACATTTTATTGCTGCCTGTAATGAAAATGATGTAGTTCCTCAGTATTTAAAAACTCAAAAATTAGAACCTAAAGAAACGATTGCTACCCTTTCGAATGCGATGGATGTTGGTAATCCGAGTAATTTTGTAAGAATTCTGGAGCTTTTTGAAAATGAATTTCAAAATTTGCAACATACAATTTCTGGTTATTCTATTAATAATGAGGAAACTTTACACATAATTCGTGAGGTTTATGAAAAAGATAATTATTTATTGGAACCTCACGGGGCCGTTGCTTATGCAGCCTTGGAAAAATATTTAACGGAAAATCCAGATAAAAAAGGATTTATTTTGGAAACCGCACATCCTGTAAAATTTCCTGATGCCGTAGAAAAAGCGACCAATATTAAAATTGAGTTACCTGAATCATTACAAGATTTAATGAAAAAAGATAAAAAAAGTATAGAAATAGCTCCCGATTTTGAAGAATTAAAACGATTTTTGCTTAATAAAAATTAAAGAAAATATGAGCAAGATTTATCTTGAAGACGTAAAAATATATGCTTATCACGGAGTTCTGCCTGAAGAAAATATTATCGGAACCTATTATATTCTGAATGTGGAACTTCACACCGATCTGTGGAAAGCCGCAGAATCTGATGATTTGAATGACACCATCAGCTATGCAGATATCAACGATATTATTCATGATGAAATGAAAATCAACTCTAAATTACTGGAACATGTTGCTGGAAGAATCATTTCTAAAATTCATGAAAAATTTTCGCAGATTGATTATATTAAATTAAAAATAACCAAGACCTCCCCTCCGATGAAAGGAGAAATGAAAGGAGCCAGCGTTGAACTTGAACAAAGTTTTAAACCTGAAAATTAAAATTATTATTACTTTCGCTTATTAAAACATAAAGACTTGAAATTCATCAAAATATTATTTCTATTTGCTTTTGCCTGTGTTTTCGGGCAAACAAGTGTGAGTACGCAGCCGAATCCGTATAATTTTCCGAAAATAAAATCCAATATTACAATGCCTGTGACCATTCCCCTTTCGGAGATCAGCAATATGATCAATGCTTCGGTGGGCGACCTTATTTATCAGGATGATTCTTATACTGATAATAATAACGATCAGTTTAAGGTAAAAGTCTGGAAAACCCGAGCTATACGTCTTGTGGGAGGAACGAATAATAATTTATTAATCGAAGTTCCGCTTAAGATTTGGGCTGAAAAAGGTATTGGAACCTTGGGCGTTTACAGCTATCAGAATACAACGTTTGAAACGGTGATGTCTTTCAACACGACCTTAAATTTCAAAAATAACTGGACGATTGCCACTAAAACCCAACCCAACGGTTTCAGATGGGTGACCAAGCCGGTGCTTGATTTCGGGAGAATTCAGATTCCGATTACTTCTTTGGTGGAAAAAAGTTTGAAGGAACAGCAGGTGAAATTTAGCCAGACCATTGATCAGCAAATGGCGACACAGCTTAATTTTCAAAAATATGCGGTGATGGCATGGAATGTTTTTTCACAACCTTTCAATATTTCGGAAGAATATAATACGTGGTTGAAAGTGACGCCGATTGCTGTGAATATTACACCATTGAAATTTTATGGAAATCAGATCAATACCAACTTAGGAATTGACGTATACTCTGAAACCTTTACAGGAGCGAAACCAGCAGCTTCTCCAACAATAAATTCTGCGGCGAATTTTAATTTTTCACAGAATTTGGCAGATCAGTTTTCACTTCAGACGACAGCGAATATTCCTTTCACCGAAGCTAGCAATATTGCAAGGCAAACTTTTTTGAATAAAGAATTTGATATTCAGAACTCAAAGGTAAAAATAACGGATATTCGCGTCTACGGAATTGATGATAAAATTATGATTGAAGCCCAAACAGAAGGTTATATTAAAGGAACCGCGATTATTTCGGGAATTCCGATATATGATGAAACGAAAAGGAAAATTGTGTTGTCGAATACAAAATTCAAGCTGAAAACGATGAATATTTTACATAAAACGGCTTCGGTTTTGTTTCAGGGGAAAATTGTAAAGATGATTGAGCAGGAATACGGAATTCCGACTCAGGAATTAGAAGAAAATGCTAAAAAAAGTATTGAAGATGCATTTAACAAAGAATATTATAAAGGGTTAAAAATGAACGGCAGAGTTTTCAATTTAAAGCCCTCTAAAATACTTTTAACCTCAACAGGAATCACTGCTGTGATTGATACTAATGCTTCTTTAAAATTATTATTAAACGGAATGTAAAAACTTAAAACTAATAACTAAACATGAGAAAATATTTAAAAATTGTTCACAACAATCAAGCGTCAAAAGGCAGCAGGTTTGCCAATTATCTAATAGATATCATTGCAATATCTGTTATCAACCTCATTTTATCAACTGCAAGTATTCTACTTTATAATATGACTTCTATTAATTTCTTTTACTTTTATAATAACGGAGGATTTTTATGGGAATACCTCAGCGGAAGTTTTGTCATATTAATTTATTATTATTTGTGGGAAAGCTTAACCGACGGTCGATCTCTTGGGAAGCTCGTTACTAATACAAAAGTAATTAGCATAGATGGTGAAAAACCAACAAGACAGCAAATACTTTATAGGTGTTTATCTAGAGTTGTACCGTTTGATGCTATTTCATTTTTAGGAGGTGGCAATGGTTGGCACGACAACTGGAGCGACACCAACGTGATTAATATTAAAAATTATGAAGCTGAAATTCAGATAAAAAGCGAAATCGACAGCTTGGGTACTAAAGAAATTGCATGAAAAAATTTGGTTGAATAAAGAATTTTACTATATTTGCACACCTCAAAAATGGTAAAAACGGTGCTTTGGCCGAGCGGCTAGGCAGTGGTCTGCAACACCATCTACAGCGGTTCGAATCCGCTAGGCACCTCTTAGCCTTTCTATAATATACCGAATTTCGGTTATTTATAGAGAGGCTTTTTTATTGTGTGTCAACATTTGTGTCTATTTGCTTACTATGTTTCCCGATATTTTCCCGATAAATGATTTTTTAATTACATCTGTTGTTGTCTTTTTATAAAGTTTATTCTAAGAAAAAAATGGATCAGTTACAAAACTAGGATACTACGCAAAAGTTTGTATCCATAAAGTTTGTCATCCCCGTAGAGATATCAGTATAATATTCGAAAACAAGACTAGAAAAATTCTTTATTTTCTCTCTAACGCTATCGATCGCTAAAGCTTTGTATCCTATTTTAAATATTTAGGTCGCAATGGCGTCCTACTCAGCAAATGATAGCAATATTCAATTTGCTTAACTGTAAAAATTCAAAGCCTTAAACTTTGAACTTTAAACTTTTAACACAAAGCCCACAAAGTTTTATGATTATGACATGTTTTAAGTTTTACAAAGCCGTTCCACTTATAAAAGACAATAAAAAGTTGATCTACTTTCTCCCTAAGTTTTGAGATTGGGTCAATTTTAAATTCGATCTTTTTGTATATTAGGAAGATCTAACAACAATATTATGAATTACAAAGTATTACACAACTTATTTTTAGATTCTTTAGAACAAGAAGTTAACGAATACATCCTTCAAGGATGGCGCGCAAAAGGAGGAATTGTGGTTACAGATAAAGGATTTTATCAGGCCATTTCAAAAGTATAACAATTTTTCTATATTTTCTTAAAGCACAATTTAATGACGTTTTTTTATAGTGATTATTACACAAAATCCTCAACCGAAGCCAAGGATTAAAATTTGAAAGATATTATAATAAAGTGTTGTTCTATCATATTCAACCACTATGCCAGTCAAGGTTATATTCATGTAAAAATGAATTTTTGTGGTATTTTTTATCTACAAATATTTTTTTATATAATTTTTTTAAATCAAAATAAGAAAAGTACACAAACAAAACAACCTCCTGAGAACAGGAGGTCATAAAAACACAAATGATGAAAAAAAACGTCTCTTAGTAAGAGACATTGCAAATATACGAAAAAAAAACCTAATTAGTGAATACTATGCTTTAAATCATAATATAAAGTTTAGCATATTAATAATTTTATCGCACACAAAATTATTAATATGACGATTATAACTATTGAAACCACAAGTATTAAAATCTGTAAAAACAGTGGCAGCTATCTAAAAAAAGACAATTTACACATTTTAAACATCTATCATTTCCTAATGAGCATCGGAAAAAATGCTTTTAAAAAGATTGAATTTAATTTTGATACAGAAAGAAAAATTTTCTATGTAAAAGATGTAAGGGGGCAAATTTTCCCGGATTATTATAACTTTATTTCAGAGGTAGAAAACAGCAGATACAATTACTTATTTGATTTCGACTATTAAAAACAAAAAAAATCCTCAGACTTCTCTGAGGATAAAAACTAATAACCATGAAAACTCAAATTAAACATGAGTTACATAACTACATTGAAAAATTGTGCCAATTTTATTTCAAATTCCCACTTTAAGAATATTTTAATAAATTTTAAATATTTTTAATAAAAAATTAACCTTTGAAATCAGTTTTCAAACTAAAAAATTCTTGGGCAGTACATAATTCTATCTATTTCTTCGACGATACAATTTATCTTAATAAGTGAACCTGATTTATCACAATGGCAATTTTTCGATACTAAACAAATTTGAATGATTAGAAATGATTAAGCGTATTTTATGATTTTTTTTGAAAGAAAACAAAATACATCAATATTATTTCAATTGAAAATATAGTAAAATACAAGCTGTTTTTATCATAATTCTTCAATCCCAATTTCGGGAATCATTTATAAGAAATGGATACCTGTTTAGTCCAAACAAGATATAAAACACTGAATATAAAATCATTAAACAACAGAAATAAATTACCGATTAAGCGTTTGTTTAAATTCTCACAAATATTAGACTTAAAAAATTAATGTTAATCCCGCTTTTAGATAACAATTTCAATAATTTTCAACCAGAAAGATTTATAAATTTTACAAAAAAAACCTCGCCACGTATACTAAAAATAAGTAAAAAACGATTTAAATTTGTAAGATTAATATAAATAACAACAACAACTTATGAAGAAACTCTCTACTATTTTAGTACTTCTTCTGTGCCTTCTTGACATTGGACTCGTCCCCAATGCCTATGGTCAGGCCACATCATTACCGTACAGTCAGGACTTTTCTACAGCCAACGACTTTACTTTTGTAAACGGAACGCAAACCAATGTTTGGTACTATGGTACCGTAGCCGGTAACCCTGGTGGTTCTATTTACATTACGAACAACGGCGGAACTGCGAATGCATATTCTACAGGTAGTACATCTGTATCTCATGCATACAAAGATTTTACAATTCCGGCGGGATCTACTTTGGCTACCTTTATGTTTGATTGGAAAGCCAATGGTGAAAGTACATACGATTATTTAAGAGTTTGGATGGTTCCAAGCACTTATACTCCAACTGCAGGTACTGCTATTACTTCAGGTGGTGGAAGAATTCAGGTTGGAGGATACTTCAATCAGGTGACGACTTGGCAATCGTATACAAATTACGCTCTAAACGTAAGTACTTTTGCAGGAAATACGATGCGTCTTGTTTACGAATGGACGAATGACGACTTATTTGGAACGCAGCCGCCGGCAGCAGTGGATAATATTTCATTATTAATTCCAACTTGTTTCCAGCCTTCTGCACCAGCAACTTCTGCAATTGGGCCTAACACTGCAACGATTGGTTGGACAGCACCAACAACAGCACCAGGAAACGGATACGAGTATTATTTATCTACAACGAATACTGCGCCTACAGCAGCTACAACAGGAACAGCAGCTCCTGTAACATCAGCAGTTTTACCTTCGTTAACACCAAGTACAACTTACTATTGGTGGGTACGTTCAGTTTGTAGTGCAACAGACAAGAGTGTTTGGCTTTCGGGAGGAAACTTCAGCACAACACAGATTCCTGCTCCGTTACCTTATTCACAAGACTTTACAACAAGTAATGATTTTGGATTTACAAACGGAACTTATACAAACAAATGGAATTACGGAACGGCAACGGGTAACACCGGAGGTTCTCTTTATATTTCAAATAATAACGGAACGGCTAATGCTTATACGATAACAAGTGAAGCTACAGTACATGCCTACAGAGATATTACAATTCCTGCAGGAGCAACAACAGCTATCTTCTCTTACGACTGGAAAGGACAAGGAGAAAGTACTTATGACTATTTAAAAGTATGGTTGGTTCCAACTACTTATACACCAACTGCAGGTACATTAATTACAACAGGAGGTGGAAGAATTCAGGTAGGTGCAGATTATATCAACTTACAAGGTTCTTGGCAAAATTATATGAACCCAACGCTTAACATCAGTAGCTTCGCAGGAACTACCATGCGTTTGGTATTCCAGTGGAGAAATGATGGAAGTGGCGGAACACAGCCTCCGATTGCGGTGGATAATGTGAATTTATATATTCCAACTTGTAATGTGCCTACAGCGCTTACAGTAAATTCTCAAACTCCAAACGGAGCATCTTTATCTTGGACTGGCCCATCTCCGGCACCAGGAAACGGATACGAATATTATCTTTCTACAACAAACACGGCACCAACAGCTGCAACAGTAGGTACTGCCAATGCAGGAACTACAGCAAACCCTAGTGGTTTAACAGCTTATACTACTTACTATTGGTGGGTGCGTTCTGTTTGTTCAGGGTCTGATAAGAGTCTTTGGATGCCTGGGCCTGCCTTTACAACAGGGCAAATTGGTACAGGAACAGGGGTTACAACTTATCTTCCTGTATATTCTTACTACGGATATAACTATTCTCAACAAATCTATACAAAAGCTGAACTTACAAATGCTGTTGGAAACAACAACTTTATTACAGCGATCAGATTTTATGTAGCTACACCTCAAACACCTCAAGCAAATTATAATGAATGGGTGGTTTATTTAGGACAAACAACGCAAGCTAACTTCGCAACAACTACAAGCTGGGTTCCGCTTTCAGGTTTAACGCAAGTTTATTCAGGAACATTACCTAATATGACTGCAGGTACTTGGGTTGAAATTCCTTTAGCATCACCATTTATTTGGGATGGGAACAGCAATATTGTTGTTGCAGTTGACGAAAATTCAACAGGATATTCTGGTTCAGCAGCAAGTTGGGGAGGTTACACAGCTGGCGCAAACAGAGGTATTCTTTATTATGCAGATGGAACCAATCCAGATCCTGCAAGCCCGCCAACGGCAAGCAGCAGATATTCTGACATTCCTAGAATTCAGTTTAAAGGAGAACCTTTATTAGCGTGTACTACAAACCCGCCAAGCAACATTGCGATGGGTGCAGTTACAGCTTCTACAGCTACTGTTACTTGGACACCTGCATTAGGAGCTACTTACAACATCAGATATAGAGTTCAGGGTACAACTGCCTGGACAGCAGCAGGAACTGTAGTTTCTCCAGGAAACAGTATTACCATTCCAGGTTTAACAGAGCAGACGACTTACCAAGTTCAGATTTCTACAACATGTAGTGGTTCTACAGGTGCTTATTCTACTTCTACAGTATTTACAACACCTCCATTAACTTACTGTACAATGACAGGTAATGGAACGAATGATCATATTGCTAATGTTACGGTAACTTCTGCCAACGTAGGATTCTTACCAATGAGCAACACTACGGTTCAGAATAACTATACAAGCTATACTACTCCGGCTACTTTAATCAACCTAGATATTGGATCAATAGGAAACCAGGTTTCTGTTGGTAAAGGCTGGACAGGAACTACACAAAGTGATGCAGTATCTGTTTGGATTGACTTTAACAGAAACGGTACTTTTGAAGCTTCAGAACTTGTTTTGAACTCAGCAGCAAGTACTACAACTCCGGTTGCAGCATATTTTGACGTACCAAATAGTGCATACAACGGACCTTTAACAACTACTATGAGAGTTGTATTAAGACGTACAAGTGCTCCGGTAATGTGCCAAACTCCTGTAGCAAACGGTGAGGTTGAAGATTATGCAGTAAGATTAAGACCATGCTCTACAGTGGTTCCGGCTGCGCCTACATTTACAACAATTACTCACAATTCAGCAGTAGTAAACTGGACGGCAGTAGCAAACGTAACTTATCAGGTAAGATACAGAAAACAAGGGCCACCAGCTGGAGCTTGGGAAACAGCTTATGCTTCAACGCAATTAGCAAACATTCCTTTAACGATTACAAACTTAGATCCTGCAACGATTTATGATGTAGAAATCGCAACAGTTTGTGGAGCTACGGTAGGAACATTCTCTCCTACAACATCATTCTCTACAAGATGTGATCCTACTCCACCAAGCATTACAATCTCTAATATCACAGCTTATTCAGCTACGGTAACTTGGGCACCAGTGGTTCCTAATGCTACGTATATTATGAGATACAGAATTGTAGGAAGTGGAGCTACAGGATGGAGCGCAGATATTGCATTACCAAATGCACCTGCCAACTCTTACGCACTTACAAGTTTAATTCCTTATACATCTTATGAGGTTCAGATTGCCAATCAGTGTGTGGGAGAAACTACTCCAAATCCTTGGTCTAATCCTAAAGTATTTATAACTGAAAGAATTTGTGACTTACCTCCTCCGGGACTTACCATCACAAACATTACTCCTACTACAGCAGCTGTAACTTGGGATCCTTTCCCGGGAGCAAGTTATATCGTGAGATATAGAAAAGTAGGTATTCCGAGCTGGACGAATATTCCTTCAAATACAAACACAGTTGTATTAACAGGATTAATAGAATTAACGAAATATGAAATGCAGGTTGTAAATGTATGTAGCGGAACTCCGGGTACATATACACCTCCATACTTCTTCACTACGCCAACAGTTGTTTACTGCCAAATGCAGTCTGCAAACGGAACAGCGAATTACATTTCAAATGTAACAGTGAAGCCAAATGGCAAGCCGGAAATGATTAATGAGACAACAGGTTCTACTTACTCAGATTATACAGGTGATCCAAAGAAATTCATTGAATTGATTCAAGGTTCTACAGGAAACGAAATTTCAATTTCTAAAAAACTTTCAGGAACAAACAACGATGCAGGAATTGCAGTTTGGATTGATTTCGACAGAAGCGGAACCTTCGATATTAACGAAAGAATCTTCGTGGCAGGTTTAGATCAAAATGAAAAAGTAACAGGTACATTCAATGTTCCGGCAGATGCTTTTGTAAGCTTAACAGACTATAAATATGTAGTAATGAGAGTAGCAATGCAGAAAGGCGGAATCCCTATAAACTGTACAAATTTCCAGGATGGAGAAGTTGAAGATTACACCGTGAGAATTACTAAAAACCCGATTGCTAACCCAACAAACCAAACGGATATTTTAATTTATCCAAACCCGGTAAGCACGATATTGAATGTTAAAAACATTAGCCCAAGAGCTAATTATAAACTTTACAATGCGGGCGGGCAGGTGATCTCAACAGGAGTGATTTTGAACAACAAGATTGATGTAAGTAAATTGATAAACGGAGTGTACGTAATAGACATCGAAGATGTGAAAGGTACGGCTCAGAAAAAGTTCATCAAAGAATAATTATCATATCTAAATAATTAGTAAAGGCTCGGAAAATTTCCGGGCCTTTCTTTTTTATCAAAACTTATAGTGAGATAGATTGGAAACTTCAGGAAAAATAAAATAAATCCGATTATGAAGCTATGTAATAATTTTAGTGAATAGTTAAGTTTGAAACTTTTGAAAAAAACAAAACCTCCCATATGATATGAGAGGTAAAAACACAAATGATGAAAAAAAATTTTCGGGACAAATATAGATATTTTTTCTTAATAAACAGATTTTTCCAGTTATTTTTTATTTGATATTATTATGTAAGTCATTATACCTTATTGTTTAATAAATAAAAATTCCCTTCAACAGGGAATTTCAAAAGTAAAGGTGTGACATATATAAGGACTTTGTGTTCAAGTATATTCAAATTTAATCATATATCCATTTTTATTTTTATGATTCGGGTCATAAAACAAAAAAACCTCCCGAAGGAGGTTAAAAACACAAATGATGAAAAAAAATTATTAATTAGATAAATTAATACCTATCAATTAATTCTCACACAAATATAATTTTAAAACCATAATCAATTTATGATTGGAATCATAAATCAAAACTTAATGAAATATTTTCACAAAAAAAGACAATTAAATTAATAATTGTCTTTTAAAGTAAATTTTGTGTTTGTGTAAATACTACCTGCGATCTCTTTTATACCTTTTCCAATAGGGAATATCAAAACCGTACGTTCGAAAACCATTCCTAAAATTTTTTCTTTTAAGAAGCTGATAATAGCCTAAAAGAACCAGCAGGATTGAAATCAGCATACAAGCAAATTTCATAATAAATGAATAGTCTTCAATCTCCATAGTAAAAATAGCATTAGATAAAATGGGAGAATAAATTTACAATTTATTTCTTGTAAATGTGAATAAAAAACTATTAAATATTTATGAAGATTAAAAATTTTCTCATTAAGTAGGGAAACACAGGAAGTTATAAATCAAACAAAGAAAAACTATTCTTCCCAAGCAATCGGGATATAAATTGTTACATATCCATCAGTATCCACCTGAGCATCTGACACCGTAGAAGTTACCGACCCATATCCTAGCCAACCGCCTTGTCCTTGCATGGCATAAAATTCATACGTTCCTTCAGGAAGACCTTCTGAATAAGCAGGCAACGATTGAAAACCACCACCGTAATAGGTGTCGAAAGTCTCACCAGTTGTGGTATTGGTAGCAACAAAACTTCCAACATCATAATTTCCGGAAAGAACCTTAGTTCCACTTTTTGTCAAAAGACCGTATCTGATTTTATAGGTTTTTGATGCGCTTGCTTCTTTCGAGATCAGATTTTCATTTTTCACAACATCTGTCGTCGTAAAAGAAGTCAACACTGTTGCAAACCCTACTATTGCAAGGCTTTTAATGATTGAAATATTCATAATAATGTAATTTGGTTAATTCAAAAGTAGAAATTTTATATGAATTGAAAGAAAATTCCGGATTAACTCAATGTTACATTCTCAATTCTTTTAAAATTGATTCAAATTTTAAGTTATTATGGTAAACAACTCTGTAAATTAAAAATCAACAAAATATAAACTATAATCGTTTCAAATAATTCAATATAAATAATATATCATATTCAATACATAAAATCAAAAACACATTTTAAGATAATTTTTAATTTTTTAACATTAGTTAACTCTGTTTTGGCTTTATAATTGAAAATACTTACACAATTAAAGGTCATCAAGACTTTTAATTCACTTCTAAAAATTTGAATTATGAAACGTTTAGTGTTAACAGGATTTTTGTCAATATTTTTAATGACAGCCTGTAAAAAAGATGATCAGGTGGCTGAAAGATCTTTGGAGCAACAGAAAATGGAGTTCCAGATGAGACAGCTTGAAATTGAGAAACAGAAACTAGCCATTGAAAAAGAAAAAATGGCTTATGAAGCTCAGAAAAAAGCAGACAGCGTTGTTGAAGCTAAAAAGGCGAAGGAAGCGGCTGCGAGCAATGCTAAACCACAAGTGATAAGAGAAACGAAAACGATATACAGAGATAGAAATTCTTCAAGTTCAAATGGTAATTATGCCGATAACGGAAGCAGCTCTTCCCAAGGCACAACCAAGAAAAAAGGGATGAGTAAAGCCGCGAAAGGTACGATTATTGGTACAGTAGGGGGTGCTGCTGCAGGTGCAATTATTGCTAAGAAAAACAGAGGTCTTGGTGCTGTGATCGGCGGTGTTGTTGGTGGTGCTACAGGTTATACGATCGGTAGAGCCGGCGACAGAAAAGACGGAAGAGTACAACCTAAATAATTTATTATTTTCACAATAACTATAAAAGATTGCTTATTTTTAGGCAATCTTTTTTATGCTGTTACTATTTCTTTCCACCATTGTCATCATTCCGACCTTAATGGGATTGGGGAAAATTTTCACATTTTTTTCTGAGGAGAAAAGTATTTCAAGAAATATTTTAATCGGAATATTAGGTACAAGCTTATTATTAACATTCAAAGCATTTTTCGGAGCTATTGATTTTTATACTGAAATAATTACTTTATCAATAGGATTATTTTTCTTTTTCTACTATAAATTATATAAAGACTTTTATCAATTCTCGAAGAAAGAAATTTTATTATTGAGTACAGTTTCATTAATCATTTTATTCTGTTCTTCATTTCATCCTTATATATTAGATCATTTCGGATATTACGTTCCCACGATAAAATGGTTGAGAGAATTTGGAATGATAAAAGGAATTTCAAACTTAGATCTCACACTTGGACAAATGTCGATCTGGCATATTTTTCAGACCGGATTTTCACATTTTTCAGATCCTTTTTTACGGATGAATGGTATTTTATTAATCATTTATACCATATATGTAATAGAAAAGAAAAGCTGGATTCAACTATGCTTTATTCCGATATTATTACTTTTCTCACAATCGCCAAGTCCTGATTTACCCGTAATTGTTTTTTCACTAATTATTTTAAATGAAATTTTAAAAGAGAATAAAAATATAAACTTCCTCTTTGCATTTTCAGTTTTTGTTTTTGCCATCAAACCAACCATGATTTGGCTTCCGATATTGAGCTTCCTCTACTCTATTTTTATTATTAAATTGAATGTTAAAAATCTAATTCCGGGAAGTTTGATTTTAATTTTATTCTTCCTTAAAAATATATGGACTTTTGGCTATCCCATTTTCCCCGTTGCAATTGGAGATTTAGGAATATCCTGGAAACCCAATCCTGAAGTGTTGAAAATATCTTCGCAGTATGCTGTTTTGAAAACGTATGATATGCAGTATTCTTATTCGAAAATTCAGCAGTTTTCAGATTTTGATTATATTAAAAACTGGCTTTTCTTACACGGAATTAAATCAAAAATTAATATTTTATTTATTCTCAGTCTTTTAATTTTTATCATTTTTACCAATATCAAAAAGAATAAAATCATTACACTTGTTTGCGTTTCAATTATTATCAAAAGCATTTTAGTCTTAGCATTTTCAGCCCAATACAGATTTTTTATCGATGTATTTTTCGTGATTATTTTTGTTCTGTTTTTTCACCTTATTAATCAGAAAAAATCAATTATACTATTTTCAGGTTTAAGTATATTTTTCGTTCTGTTTTTATCACTTCCAAATATTGTTCAAAAATTGGTTCCGAGTTTCAGATTGGGAAATTACATGGCAAAATTCAATAAAGAACAACTTTACAAACCGGCAACTTACGAATACAATCAATATCAAACGTTTAAAGTAGGTAATTTAAAATTCAATGTATCAAAGAATTACCCTTATAATTTTGATACAAAACTTCCGGCAATATCCACAAGTTTTATTTTTGATGATGTAAATGCAAATATTTTTCCGCAATTAATTGATGAAAATAATATTCAAAAAGGATTTATCTGGAAAAATTTAACACCAAAAGAGAAGAAAGAAGCGGAAAAAGTTATCAATAATATCAAAAACAACTATAAATAGAACAAATCCTGAAACTTTATTATCTGAAGAAAAAACGGTAATTTTGTATTATGTTCAATACTTTAGGTAATCTTCTCAGTCTTACAACATTTGGGGAAAGTCACGGTGTGGCTTATGGTGGAATCATCAATAATTTTCCGGCAGGTTTAGCGGTTGATCTCGATAAAGTTCAGTATGAATTAGATCGCAGAAAACCAGGACAATCCGCTATCGTGACACAACGAAAAGAAAGTGACATGGTGAAATTTCTTTCGGGAATTTTTGACGGAAAAACTACGGGAACCCCAATTGGTTTTATCATCGAAAACGAAAATCAGAAATCGAAAGATTATGATCACATCGCGAATTCTTATCGTCCAAGTCATGCCGATTTTACGTACGATCAAAAGTTTGGGATCAGAGATTATCGTGGCGGAGGAAAATCTTCGGCAAGAGAAACTATTAATTGGGTAGTTGCAGGCGCTTTGGCAAAGCAGCTATTATCAAATATTGAAATCAACGCTTATGTCTCTTCTGTAGGCGATATTTTCTGCGAAAAACCCTATCAGGCTTTAGATTTTTCTCAAACAGAAAGCAATGAAGTTCGTTGTCCAGATGCAGAAACTGCAGAGAAAATGATTGCAAGAATCAAAGAGATCAAAAAAGAAGGAAACACGATTGGTGGAACCGTTACCTGCGTAATTAAAAACGTTCCTGTGGGAATTGGTGAACCTGTTTTCTCTAAACTTCAGGCTGAATTGGCAAAAGCAATGCTTAACATTAATGCTGCAAAAGGTTTTGAATATGGAAGCGGATTCTGTGGTGCAAAAATGACAGGAAAAGAACATAATGATCTTTTCAACGAAGATTTTACGACTAAATCTAATCTTTCAGGAGGTATTCAGGGAGGAATTTCCAACGGAATGGATATTTATTTCCGTGTGGCTTTCAAACCTGTGGCTACGATTATCAGACCTCAGGAAAGCATCGATAAAGATGGAAATCCTGTGATTGTGGAAGGAAAAGGCCGCCACGATCCTTGTGTTGTTCCGAGAGCGGTGCCGGTGGTTGAAAGTTTGGCAGCGTTTGTACTGGCAGATTTATTTTTAATTAATAAGACAAGAAATATTAATAATTTTTAATCAAATATAAAGATGAAAAATTACTGGGATAAAGGAATTTCTTTCGAGGAATATATTGAAATCGGAAAACAAAGACTTGAAAATCCTGCTACACAACAGGAAATTGATTATAAACAATATTACGAACTGGGACTTCAGAGAATCGATAGAACTTTGAAGAAATTTATCCCAAATGAAGAGCAGTTGCAGGAACTTGCTGCTAAAAATTTCGACGGAAAAATTTTAATTATTTCTGAAGTTTGGTGTGGTGATGCAAGCTCTACTGTTCCGGCTTTGGTTAAATTTTTTGAAGGTAAAAATGAGGTTAAAATTTTTCTTAGAGATAGCGATAAAAGTTTAATCAGTCAGTTCCAAACCAACGGAACAGAATCTATTCCGAAAGTTATTATTCTGGATAAAGATTTTAACGTAAAAAATTCTTGGGGCCCGCGTCCTCAATACGGAAAAGAATTGTTGATGAAACATAAAGCAGATCCTGAAGGTTATCCGAAAGATACTTTTTACAATGATCTTCAAATTTATTATGCAAAAAATAGAGGGAAAGATGCTGTTCAGGAAATTTTAGAATTGCTTTAATTTAAAATAAAAATCCTTCGACTTCGCTCAGGATGACATTGCTAATACTAATTGTTATTTTTAAGCGATATAATTAGTCAGTGCCATCCTGAGCGGAGTCGAAGGATCTCAAACAAACAATTTTTATTAAAAGTAAAAATGAAAAAAAATATAATTTATCTTGTATTAATCGTCATTATCGGAGGAATTGCATTTATTCCCGGAGTAAGAAATATGTTGAAAGACACTTTTTTCCCGGTTGCCACTATTGAAAATGCAGTGCATATTGGCGAAGACGATTATGATATAGAATTAAAAGGAATCAACGTTCCGAGCACTAATCTGAAAACATTTAAAAACAAGCCTGTTTTTCTTAATTTTTGGGGAACGTGGTGTCCTCCGTGCAGAAAAGAATGGCCTACGATCCAGAAATTGTATGATACAAGAAAAGATCATGTAGATTTTGTTTTGATCGCCATGAATGATCAGGAAGATGCGGTAAGAAAATTCCTGAAAGATAATAATTACAATGTTCCTGTATACATCGCCCAAAGTCCGATCTCTGAAAAACTGTTGCCAAAAGCGTTCCCCACGACTTTCCTTTTGGATAAAACAGGAAGAATCATGATTAAGGAAGATGCCTACAAAGATTGGAACACAGAGACTGTGCATCAGTTCATTGACAATATAATTAAATAATTATTTAACTTAAATTTATAATTACTTGGTACAGAATTTGCGAAATTTATACAGTTAAAAAAAATATTTTAAAACTAAACACAAAATGAAATATTCAAAATTACACGTAGCTAAAGAAGCTATCAGCCACAAGGGCTTTATGAGAAAGATTCCTGATATTTTCAGAATGATAAAATCTTGGAGAAAAGGTTTGTATCCTGTAAAATCCATGGACATTATTTTACCGCTTTTAGGTATTATATATGTGCTTTCGCCCATCGATCTTATTCCTGAAGTGGCGATTCCGGTAGTTGGTGTTTTGGATGATTTGGCAGTTTTATCACTGGTAATTCCAAAACTAATTAAAGAAGTGGATAAATTCTTACTTTGGGAAGCCGAACGAAAGTATGATTCGGGAATCACTAAAGTAATCGACGCAGAAATTGTAAAATAAATGAGAAACCATCTTTTAAACAGGGTGGTTTTTTTTATATGTTTTATTTACATCAATCCCCAACAAATTCACAATTGACTTTTAACCGCAAATCCTTAAATTTGCAACATCTAATAAAAAATAATGGAAAGTAAAAAAGAATTCTTTTTAGAGTGCTACAAACTAGGTATCATTAAATTCGGAAGATTTACATTAAAAAGCGGGATCGAAAGTCCGTTTTATGTAGATTTAAGACCATTGGCTTCGGATCCTAAAATCTTAAAAAATCTTGCTAATTATTTATTGGAAATGCTTCCTTTGGATAATTTTGATTTGATTTGCGGAGTGCCTTACGCTGCTCTTCCAATGGCGACGGCAATGTCTTTAGAAAGCTACATTCCATTAATTATTAAAAGAAAAGAAGCTAAAAGTTACGGAACTAAAAAATTAATTGAAGGAATTTACCAAAAAGGACAAAACTGTCTTTTGGTAGAAGACGTGATTACTTCCGGAAAATCTTTAGTAGAAACCATTGCTGAAGTTGAACAGGAAGATTTAAAAGTTGCTGACATTGTTGTGGTTCTAGATAGAGAACAAGGCGGAAAAGAGCTTTTGGAAAGCAAAGGATACAGAGTTCATACACTTTTCAATATTTCAGAAGTTTGTGCTATTCTTCAGGAAGACGGGCAACTGACAGACGAAGAAGTGAAAAGAATTCAGGATTTCTTAAAAGGAAACCATATTCAGTTTGAGGAAAAGCAAAGATGTTCTTATGAGCAGAAATTAAATGCAGCTCAACACTCTGTTTCTAAAAAATTATTAGAAATTGCGTTAGAAAAAAAATCAAACCTTATTGCTTCGGCAGACGTTACAACGACTCAGGAATTGTTGGATTTTGCAGAAAAAGTAGGTCCTCACATTATTGCTTTAAAAACGCATATCGATATTATTTCAGATTTTGAATACGAAAAAACAATTACTCCATTAAAAGCGTTGGCTTCAAAACATCAGTTTTTATTGATGGAAGACAGAAAGTTTGCCGACATAGGAAATACTCAGGAACTTCAGTTTACGAGCGGCGTTTTCAAAATTACAGATTGGGCAGATTTCGTAACATCTCAGGTGATTGGCGGTTTCGAATCATTAGATTGTTTTAGCAATGTAGGTGTTGTTGCCATTATCGGGATGTCTTCTAAAGGAACTTTAACAACAACCAGCTATCGCGAAGAAGCTTTAAAAGTAGCTTTATCTCATCCAAACGTAATTGGTGGCGTTTCTCAAAATCAGCTTCCGGATGAAATTTTATTGTTCACTCCGGGTGTAAATTTAGCAGATTCAGGAGACGGAAAAGGTCAGCAATATAACACGCCAGAGCACGTTTTCAAAACACTTCATACCGACTTCATCATTGTAGGAAGAGGAATTTACAAATCTGAAAATCCAGAACAGGCTGCTATTACTTATAAAAATGAAGGTTGGAATGCCTATTTAAGTTCTTTGGAGAAAAAGTAGTTTTAAGACAAAAACTTAAGTTAAAATTCAACGGATATTAGTCAAAATAAATTATATTTGACGCTTTATCACATGTAATTGAAAAAGTTTAGTATTTGCCTTATTTTGTTCTGGGGAGTTGTTCAGGTTTCTGCACAAAAAGACAGTATTTATATTGAAGCCAAATTGTCGGCCGACAGAAAAATGCTGGATGTAAACCAGGAAATCACCTATTACAACCACTCAGAAAAAGATTTAAATACCATAAAACTTTTAAATTGGGTTTCGGCATACAATAAAAGAGGAACTTCTTTAGTTTACAGAAAACTTGAGGACAGAAATAACGATTTGCATTTTGCAAAACCTGAACAGCTGGGAAAACTATTGCAGTTTCATGTAAAAAGTTCAGACAATCAGGAAATTTCTGTTAACAATTTTTCGGATGAAAACTTGTTTGTTCCGCTTTCTCAGCCGTTGAAGCCAGGTGAAAAAGTCATTCTACAACTGCAATATCAGATGCAGCTTCCTGATAAAAGATTTACGGGTTATGGCACATCTGATAAAAATACAGCCTTAAAATATTTCTTTATTGTTCCGGATCATTTTGATCCGGACAATATTTCCAAAAGAGATTACTATGATATTGAAGAATCTGTAAACTTCAACACATACTGGACGGTTAATTTTGATATACCCGTAAATAGTTTTATTGAAAGTAATCTTCAACAGATTCAAATGAATTCCTTCAAAGGATATTTGGATTCTGATCCTGAATTTTTGATTTCCGACAATCAGTTTCCATCCATAATTATTAATTCGGAAGGTATTAATACTGAAATAAAATTCGGTTACAATTTAAAACCTCAGGAAAAACAAAACCTTGAATTTTATCTTCCTTTACATTTAAAATTCATTAAAGATCGCATTGGCTTTATTCCGAAAAGGATTTTTATTTCTGATAAATTCAGAGGTAAAGAAGATTTTTTTGGAAATAATGATATTACATTCTGGAAATTTAAATTTCAGATGTTTACGGATGCTGAAAAAACAGATTTAGATTATTTCGGAATTATTGCTAAAAAAATTCTGGACGAAAGCGTCATTACTGATAAAGAAGACAATCATTGGTTTAAAAATGGTTTAAAATCTTATTTAGAATTGCAATATTTAAAGAAATTTTATAATGAAAATAAAATTCTTGGTTCCCTTCCGGAAACAAAGATTTTTGGGGTAAGACCTTTGAAATTATTTCATGCTTCCAATGTAAAATTGATTGATCGCTATGGTTTGGCCTATCAATATATCATGTCTCAAAATCTGGATCAGAAAATTAATGAAAATTTTACAGGTCTGAGTAATTTCAATGATATGGCCATCAGCAGCTTTGAAACGGGAAGTCTTTTCAGCTATTCTGCCGATAAAATGGGCTATGATAATTTTAATGCAACTGTTAAAGATTTTATTGCTAAAAATACCGACAAACAAATCCAGCCTGAAGATTTTCTGAAAGAATTATCTGAAAAAGATAAAACAACGAATTATCTGGATGCTTTTTTCAAACAAAAAAACAGAGTCAATTTTAAATTGAAAAGAATTCGAAAAGAAGATGACTCTTTAAATATTAAAATCACAAAAAATACAGATACCGCCATTCCTGTAAAACTGGAAACTGAAACAAGAACTGGTGAAACAAAATCTTATTGGATAGAAACAGGAGAAAACGAAAAGACAAAAACTTTTACCGTTCCAGCTTTAGATATTTACAAGATAACGCTGAACGACGATTATATTTTCCCTGAATCGAACTACAGAGATAATTTTTTATACGCAAAAGGTTTTTTTTCAAATAATAAAAAGATCAAATTAAAGCTGATAAAAGATATTCCGAATCCTGAATTCAATGAAATTTATATCAGTCCGAGAGTGCGATTCAATAATGCGTATGACAAATTTCTTTTTGGGTTGAATTTCAAAAATCAATCGTTGTTTGATCAGAAATTTTTGTATTCATTCACGCCAATGTACAGTTCAGGAACGGGGAAACTGACGGGTTCGGGAGCTGTCTCCTACTCTATTTTACCGGCTGAAAGCATTATCAGAAGTTTGACTTTTGGAGTTTCGGGATCGTATTTTCATTATGATTATGATCTTGCGTACCGAAAAGCTTCGTTTTTTACGGCTTTAAATTTTAGAAAAAATCCAAGAAGTACGGTAAGCCGCGGAATTGCTTTTTCATACAATTATTTGGAAAGAGATTTAAATCAACTAATGATTGCAAGAAAAGATTATGATAAGTACAATCTTTGGAGTTTAGGTTATGGATATACTGATAATCAGATGATCCACGAAAAAAGCTTAAGCATAAGCACTCAGGGAATGGAAGATTTCAACAAAATTACAGCTGAAGGATTTTATCGATGGGAATTTGCTCCAAAGCAAAAGCTGAGTCTAAGATTATTTGCCGGATATTTTGCAAGAAATGAAACCCGAAATAACACTTTCAATTACGGAATTTCCAGAGTTTCGGATTATTCTTTTTCTTATAATTTGCTTGGACAAAGTGCAACTGGAGGAATTTTATCTCAACAATATATTTTGGCAGATGGAGGGTTTAAATCTTTTATTCCGGGAAGTGTTAATCACTGGATCACTTCGTTTAATGTAGATTCAAGCATTTGGAAAATTTTCCATGTGTATGCCGATGCCGGAATGTATAAAAATAAAAATCAGCCAACAAAATTCATTTGGGACAGCGGTATAAAAGTACGTGTAATCCCTGATTTTCTTGAAGTATACTTCCCAATTCAGTCTTCGTTAGGTTTTGAACCCGCATTTAAAGATTACGGAAGACGTATTCGATATACACTGATATTGAATTTGGGTTCTATCATTAATGCGGCGAGAAGGGGTTGGTATTAATTAGTTCTAAAAAATTTCTTTTGACAATAAAAAACAGCTTCTCTAAAAGAAAAGCTGTTTAAATATTTTAAAATTCTAATTAAAATTAGTCTTTCAAGATTTTCTGAGAAACTGGTTGATTGTTTACAGTACCTGTAACAATATAGTTTCCTTTTGCTAGATCAGCAACATTTACAGAAGCTCCTGCTTTTACAGATGCAGACTTTACAATTTGTCCGAACATATTGTAAATTTTAACATCTTTTACATCAGATCCGAAAGTGATTTCGCTTGTTTTAACGAAAGTGTTTTTTACGAAGTTTGAAGCTCTTGATAAGTTTACATCAGATACAGCTAATGCACCCATGGTAGAGTTTTGTGGGGTTGGAGCACCTTCTACAAAATCAACAGAATTATTATTTGTATCACCAGAAATTCTAGCAATAGATGTTGTATTGGAAGGAGGGGGAGCCGGAGCACCTTCAGAAAGATTTCCCGTACCATAACCTACAAAATCTAACACATGACTATCTGTTGGGGATACTACCTGTGTAACAGAATTTGCTAATGCAACTTTCCCGTTATTTGCTTGTAAGTTGAATGCATTATTATAAACCGTTCCGTTACTAAAAGAAGTATTATTTGTTGGAGCAAAATCTGGTGTAGGCAATGCCGAACCTGTTGCACCTCCAGCCTCTTGTATTAAATAGGTTTGCCCAGGTGCTAATGTAAATGTAGGAAGAGTCTGGTAAGAATTAAACGTACCAGTCGCAGATGCATACTGAATAGTTGCATTAGTTAAGGTTATAGAAGTATTGCCAATATTTTTAAGTTCTATAAAATCATTTGTATATGGGGCACCTGAGTTCCCGCCTCCTCCATAGATTTCATTGATTACAATCTGTGCATTCATAAATGCTGTTGCGGAAATTAATCCTAAAACAGTAAAAATCTTTTTCATAAGTAAAGTTTTAAATTATTGATGTAAAAATAAGCAAAAAGCACCACTTATTTAAAGTGATGCTTTATATTTAACAATAACTTAAAGTTATTTCTTGATAATTTTCTCTGAAACTAACTGTCCGTTTACAGTTCCAGCTACGATGTAAGTTCCTTCTTTCAAATCAGAAACATTTAGAGATTGATTTTCTGAAACGGAAGCAGTTTTTACAACCTGACCAGCCATGTTATAAACTTTCACTTCAGATTTAGCACCAAAAGTAATATCATTGTTTACAACTGTATTTTTAATAAACGAGCTTTTACCTGATTTAATTTCATTTGTTGCAAGAGAAGCAGAAGTACCAACTATTTTGATATCATCAATTCTCATTTGTGTATTACTTGGAACCTGAACACCATCAAATTTCACATAAAGATTATTTACTGCTGGAATCGTTCCTGAAGGAGTGATTAGCGCCCAAGAATTGGCTGTTCCTGATCCAGATTCTCTTGTATATGTCAGAGGAGTCCAAGTCGTTCCATCGGAACTAACAGAAACCGTTAATTCATTAGACGAAGCTAAAGTGGTTTTCACGTGCCCAAACGATAATTGAATATTACTATAAGTAGATGTATTAATTCCACTAATAATAAATGTATCCGATGTAGAATTGAATAAAATATTTGCTCCACCAGACGCACCTGCATATCCAGATGACACAGAATTATTTCTAACATCTGTTGTGCCACTATAACTAATTGGAGAAGAGTTTTGCCAACCTGTGTAAGCTGTCACCAATGGATTTGAACTACTACCTGCACCTAAATTTTCAGAGTAAATTGTTGATTGTGCAAACGCACTAATTGAAATCATTGCCGTAGCAACTAACGAATAAAGTTTTTTCATGATTTAAAAATTTAATTATTAATAATTTAGGTCGCTAAAATACAAGTATTTTTATTTTCAACGCAATAAATTATGTAAATTTTTGTTAATAATGCTAAAACCTCAATTATAAACAATTTTTAGTTATTTTTACCAATTATTTTCCAAGACTTGCGGAATTTTATTCTATTATTCGTGATATTTTTCATGAGCATTACATTTACTAATGCTCAGGTATTTACGTGGAAAAATCCTAATATTCCGGAAGATTCAATAAAAAAAGATAGTATTCTAGCAGCAAGGCTTGAACAAGATATTTTTGCAAAAGATACCCTAGACTTTGTTAAAACCAGCAACCGAATTATTGTAGATGAAGCTGTTTTAGCTAAAAATGACAAAAAACGTTTCTTAGGTGAACTAAATTCTAAAGGTTCTATTATTCGAGGGATTACTTTTGGTAATAATCAGGGTCAATCGGTACAAAGCTCCATGGATTTACAGATTTCTGGTCGACTTTCGAAAGATGTAACTATTTTAGCCAGTATTTCAGATCACAATCTTCCGATTCAGGCAGACGGTTATACACAAACGCTTGAAGAATTCGACAAAATTTATATGCAGCTTAATATTAAGGATAAATCGATCCTTAGAGCCGGACATTTAGATTTGGTGGAAGCTAAAAATTATTTCGCGAAGTTTCAGAGACGAAGTATGGGGCTTGAGTTTCAGACAGAATTTGGTAAAGAAAATAAAACTTTTGTAGATGTATCGATGGGTGTTGCGCGAAGTGAATTCCACCGAGTTCGTTTTCAAGGGGTTGAAGGAAATCAAGGGCCTTATCGTTTGACGGGAAAAAATGGCGAACAGTTCATTACTTTAATTTCAGGTTCGGAACAGGTTTTTATTGATGGTATTTTAATGAAACGTGGCGAAAACCAGGATTACGTCATCAATTATAATACAGGTGAGGTAACTTTTACCAGTTTCCGACCTATTTTCCAACAAAACTTTATTACAATTTCATATAACTATACCAACAGAAATTATTCAAGATATTTATTTACCGGAAAAGTTGAGCACAAAAGAGAGAAATTCAAAGTTGGGTTGAACTGGTTTATGGAAAATGATAATAAAAATGCTCCATTAGCTTTAAATCTTTCCAAAGAAGACGAACAAATTCTTGCCGATGCGGGAAATAATCCTGATCTTATGTACGCTCCTTCAGGGGTGGCTACTCCTTATGATGTAAACAAAATTTTGTATCGTTTAGTACAAGGTGGAAATGGCAATTATTACGAATTCTCTACCGATGCCAACGAAACGCTTTATCAAGTTTCTTACACTTATTTCGGAGCCAATTTAGGAGATTATAAAACCTCACAAACGACCAACAACGGACGAGTTTTCGAATATGTTGGTCCCAATCAGGGAGATTACAGAGCGGTGAGAAAACTGCCTTCTCCACAAAAAGCGCAAGTATATTCAGTAAATACTGAAGTTGCTTTGAAAGAAGGTAAAATTGGGGCAGATTTCTCGTTAAGTAATTATGATCTCAATTTATTTTCATCTAAAGATTCAGATCAGAATTTAGGTTATGCCGGACGTATTTTCGGTAATAAAACATTCACGAAAAACAATTGGAAAGGAACTCCAAGTTTCGAATATCAATATATAGATAAGCAATTCCATATTTTAGATCGTATTAATGATGTAGAATTCTCGAGAGATTTCAACCTGGCTCAGGAATTCAGCGGAAGAACACAAAACAGATTTATTTTCAGCTTTTTAAATAAATGGAATAATAAATCAACCTTAAACTATAGAATCAATTATCTTGATGAAAAAGATTCTTACAAAGGGATTAAAAATGATTTGGATTTCGGCTGGATCAAGGGTAAATTTTTCACAAAAGGAAATCTATCCTATTTGGAAACCAACGCCACTCTTCAGGATACCAAGTTCATCAGAGGGGGCGCTTCAACGGAATACACCGGTAAAAAAGGAAGCTGGGCTTTGGGTGGAAGTATGGAGCATAACGAGAAAACGTACAACGATACGCAATTGATGGATGTTACGAGTTTCAGCTGGAAAGAACTTTTCGTTCAGAAAAAAATCGGAGACAGTACCAGAACGAAGTTATTGGCTAAAGTTTATATGCGTGATAACGACTCGGTGCGCGATAACAGACTTCAGAATATGAATAATATTTTGGGGATTATGGCGGAAAGTCAGTTGATAAAAAGTGAAAAAACTACATTGAATGTATTGCTTCACTATAGAAAATTTTTCTATCAGAATCAGGATGTTGATGCGTCAAGAAATAATGATTTCGTGGTTGGAAACATTCTTTACAACCAACAATTGTTCAGAAACGGGATGCGTTTGCAGGCTTTCTATGAGTTAGGAAACGGGCAGGAAGCACAAAGAGAGTTTCAATATATAAAAGTTACGGACGGGCAAGGAGTTTATAAATGGACCGATTACAACGGCGACGGCGTTCAGCAGCTTGATGAATTTGAAATTGCAGAATATTCAGATTTGGCACAATATATCAGGGTTTACACCAATTCTGTACGATATATTCCTTCCAATAAAAATAAATTACAGTTGGCTTTATTTGTGAATCCATCCGTTGTTTTTAATTCTGAAAATGCCTTTTTAAAGCGTTGGAATTTCAATGTTTCTTTAAATTCACAAAACTCTTTCTATAAAAAAGATAAAGTATTAGTTTTAAATCCATTTGAGAAAAGTGATGATCAGATTCTGAAAAATCAGAATATTTTGGCCTCAGTTCAGTTCAGTCCGACAGAAAAATCGGGTTGGAATGGTAATTACCGTTTCATTGCCAATGACAACGTCATCAATGCCAATTTTAGTAATGAAGAACGTGAGCAAACTTCTCATTTTGTGAATGTTGGATATTGGTTTAATAAAGAATTCAGGATCGACTGGGAAAATTCGGTGCATGATATTCAAAATTCATCACAACTATTTGCAACAAGAGATTATCATTTAAATAATTTTGAAACAAAACCAAAAGCCACTTACAAATTTACAGATGCTATTCAGGCTGAACTTTCTTCCGCTTTCAGACAAAAACAGAGAATGGATGGTGAAGAATTATTAAAGGCTTTTGATATTACCGGAACTATTCAGTGGGAACGTAAGAAGACTTCCATCAGAGGGAATTTTTCATTCATCAATAATAATTTCAACGGAAACAATTTCAGTATCGTCGGAAACCAAATGCTTGACGGGTTGAAACCTGGGAAAAACCAAGTTTGGAGTGTTTTCATTCAACAGGCACTGAATTCTTTCTTACAATTAAATTTAAATTATGAAGGAAGAAATTCCGGGGAAAGAACCATCCATATTGGAAGTATGCAGGTAAAAGCGAGTTTTTAAAGCTTAAAAAATTAGGCTTTCACATTATAATTTACAATGATAGATATTATCATCATCTCAAAAGTTTAAAATTTTGTAATTTTGCAGCATGATAAAAATAGGCAATATAGAACTGCCGGAATTTCCGCTTTTATTGGCTCCGATGGAAGACGTGAGCGATCCTCCGTTCAGAAGACTATGCAAAATGCACGGTGCAGACTTGATGTATTCAGAATTTATTTCTTCTGAAGGCTTGATTCGTGATGCAATGAAAAGCCGAAAAAAACTAGATATTTTTGATTACGAGCGACCTGTCGGTATCCAGATTTTTGGTGGCGATGAGGAAGCGATGGCAATGTCTGCAAGAATTGTGGAAACGGTAAATCCCGATTTAGTAGATATTAATTTTGGATGCCCCGTAAAAAAAGTTGTTTGCAAAGGAGCCGGAGCCGGAGTTTTGAAAGATATTGACCTTATGGTTCGTTTAACAAAAGCCGTGGTAAGTTCAACAAGCCTTCCTGTAACCGTAAAAACTCGTTTAGGATGGGATTCTCATTCTATTAATATTGATGAAGTAGCAGAACGTCTTCAGGAAACGGGAATCAAGGCATTGACGATTCATGCAAGAACGCGTGCTCAGATGTATAAAGGAGAAGCCGATTGGGAGCATATTTCTAGAATTAAACAAAATCCAAATATCGAAATTCCTATTTTTGGAAACGGTGATATCGATTCTCCTGAAAAAGCTTTAGAATATAAACAAAAATATGCGTGCGACGGCATCATGATCGGTCGTGCAGCCATTGGATATCCTTGGATTTTTAATGAAATTAAACATTTCTTTAAAACCGGAGAACATTTACCAGCTCCAACCATTGAAGACAGATTATTAGCTGTTCGCCAACATGCAGAATGGAGCGTAGAATGGAAAGGTGAAAAATTAGGACTGGTGGAAATGAGACAACATTACAGCAATTATTTCCGTGGGGTACCTCACTTTAAAGAATTCAGAAAAAAATTCCTTGAAGTTTTCACGTTAGAAGAAATGAACGCGTTGATTATAGAAACACAACAGTTTTACACTGAATATCTTGCTCAACAAGCTTAAAATAAAAAACCATCAAAATTGAATTTGATGGTTTTATTTTTTTATTGATTTGTTTGATTTTTTAATACGTTTCAGCGCTTGATTCATTTTTAATCAAAGCCAAAGCCGAAGAAGTACCAATTCTCTTTACTCCAAGATTAATCATCTTTTCTGCATCTTCAGGAGTTCTTACTCCTCCTGCAGCTTTCACAGGAAGTTTTCCGGCATTATCCAGCATAATTTTTATGCCTTCAAACGTGGCTCCGTTGGGCTTTCCACCGGTAGTTTGATAAAAGCCTGTAGAAGATTTTACATAGATTTCAGATAAATCTTTTTCCGAGAAATTTTCTTCTGCCCAATTAGAAATATTCTTTGTAAGATCTGCAATTTGTATATCAGTTAAAGCTGCAATTTCAATAATCCATTTCGCAACTTTATGATTTTGTAAACATAGCTGTGTACATTTTACAAATTCATCTTTTACAAGCTGAAGATTTCCACTTAAATAAGCATTATAATTAATTACAAAATCTAATTCGTCTGCACCGTCTGAAATTGCTTTTGAGGCTTCTGCCAGTTTTTCTTCGATGGAATAAGTTCCTTCATGAAAACCAATTACAGTACCTATTACAACATTTGAATTTTTATTCTGAATATACTTTTTAATTTCAGCAACATAATCGGGGCGAATCATTACGGCAAAAATTCCGTTATCGATGGCTTCCTGAGTAAGTTTTTCGTTGATTTTTAAAGTTTCTTCATTTGAAAGCCCCGATTGTTCAGGTGTTTTCAAATAGGTTGAATCCAAATATTGAGCAATGTTCATAATCTGTTATACTTTCAATTGTCTATAAATTCCTTGCTCCAAAGATATGAAAGTTTCTGTTCTTGTTACACCTTTTAGCTTTTGAAGTTTACTAAGAATTTGCATCAAGTGATCATTATCCTTACAAAGAACTTTAAGGAAAGTTGTATAATTACCAGTTGTGTAATGTGCCTCTACCACTTCATTAATATCTTTCAGAGATTTTACCACCTCCGGATAATGACTTGGCTGATCCAAAAATACACCGATGTACGAAATTACTTTGTATCCAATTTTTTTAGGGTTAAGAAACGAAATTGAATTTTCGATAACTCCGGCATGTTCAAGCTTCTTTATTCTCTGGTGAACGGCTGTTGTTGAAATACCAACATTTTTCGAAATATGAGCTAAAGAAGTTTTAGCGTTATCCATCAACATGTAGATGATTTCTTTGTCGATTGAATCTAAATGATAGTTTGCGTTGCTTGAATTTTTCATTTTCTACTTTTTTTTATTATTCATGTTTTTTTATTTAAACTTTTTATAGACTTGTGAATTCTACAAAAACCGGAAAATGATCGCTATAGCCTCCCAAATATCGTGTACCAGCATAGGTTCGGAAGGGTCTGCCTTTAAAATTTCCTGTCCGGCTGCTTATTTTTTCAGAATTAAAAATCCCTGCTTTCTTGTAAGAGATCGCAAGATCATTATTGAATAATGATTTGGATAATATAATCTGATCAAACAACAGTCCAGATTTATAATGAAAAGTAGAATAATTTCTGGTAGAAAATAGCTCGAGAAAAGGGTTTTCCAACACCTTATTTTGGCTATCGTCGAAGAGAATTTTTATCAAATTTTCATCATCTGGGTTTTCGTTAAAATCACCACATAGAATCACATGTTCCTTATCTTTATTCAGAAGGCTCAAAATCCTGCCCCGAATTTCCGAGAGTATAAAAGCTCTTTTTGGTCTGTTAATATCTTTCTCACGCTTAGAGGGAAGATGCGCGATAAAAACATTGATGACCTCACCTTTATATTTCACTTTTGAATAAAGTACATCCCTAGTTGTGTCGTAATTTTCTGTGTTTTTGTCTATAATTTCAAAGAAGTAAGTAATAGTTTCTGAGTCTATCACCTCTACTTTATTTTTATCATATAACATTGCTACATCTACCTTTCTTTCGTCCATAGAATTGTAATGCACAATTCCGTAGTTTGAATTAAAGGGTTCCAACTTCACAAGGTCTTCCAAGACTTTCCTTCCGGAAACTTCGGATAAACCAATTATAAATGGCAATATACCATTTTTCTCCTTCATCAACTGAAAAACATGTGATATTTTAAAGAGCTTGTTTTTGTATCTTTTTTCGTCCCAATTCCTCAATCCGGAGATTGTAGGATCCAACTTATGTTTTGGTGGCGGGTCTGGTAAAAATAAATTTTCTACATTATAAAAAGAAAACAGCTCCATCAACACGCATTTCTATTCCTTAAAATTTATACTATACTTTCTGGATGTAAATTTATTATTTTTTTTTAAATATGATTAATTTATTTATATTATTTTCATATTTATTTTATATTCAAATCATAACGATTCTGTAAAAACGTTTAACCAAAGCGCATTACAACGGTTTAAATTTTTAACTAAACGTTTATTACATCATCAGTTTTAAACTTAAAATAAAATATAAATTCTAAATTTTATAGAATAATATATCATTTAAAATATTTAAAAACAATAATATTTTAATTACAAATCAAATTATTACAACTTTCATTCCAATTTAAAAATAAATTCTTAAAAATTGCAAAATTACTTCATCGTTTACCAAAATTAAGGGAAAAATTTTACAGTAAATCTGGTCTTTTTTCTTGGGTAATTCTCACCGCTTCATCATGACGCCATTCTTCAATTTTGCCAAAATTACCACTTAAAAGAACTTTGGGAACTTCCAACCCTTTGTAAATTTCCGGACGGGTATAAATTGGCGGAGACAATAAATCATCCTGAAAACTATCTGTTAAAGCACTTTGTTCATCATTCAAAACCCCCGGAAGCAAACGAATTACAGAATCTGCCAGAACGCAAGCAGCAAGCTCACCTCCCGTTAAAACATAATCTCCGATAGAAATTTCCTTAGTGATATGAAGATCCCTCACACGTTGGTCAATACCTTTATAATGACCGCACAGAAAGATCAGATTTTGCTTAATAGAAAGTGTATTGGCTATTTTTTGATTTAAAGTAACGCCATCGGGTGTCAAATAAATAACCTCATCATAGTCTCTTTGAGATTTAAGCTCAGAAATACAGTTGTCCAACGGCTCTACCATCATTACCATTCCTGCACCACCACCATATGGCTCATCATCCACCTGTTTCTTTTTGTTAAGCCCCCAATCTCTCAGCTGATGAAAATGTACTTCTGCCAACCCTTTATCCATCGCTCTTTTCAAAATAGAAGTTTTAAAAGGGCTTTCCATTAATTCTGGAAGTACACTTATTATATCAATTCTCATTGTACTGTTTCGTTTTTCTTATTAGGTAAAATAATCAGTCGTAAAGACGAATCTTTGTTGAAATAGCTCCACATCCAGTTGAAGAATACAGCAAGCTTATTTCGAACGCTCAAAATTAACATTAAATGTAAGAACATCCAGAAATACCATGCTAAAAATCCCTGAAATTTTATAAATGGTAAATCTACCACCGCTCTGTGCTTCCCGATCGTAGCCAAAGAGCCTTTATCATCATACTCATATTCAACCCATTCGGAAGGGCTTTTCTTTAAAAGATTTTTACCTAAATTTTTCGCCTGATTAATTGCGACATTGGCAACCTGAGGATGCCCTTGAGGATATTTCGGAGTTTCCATATAAGCAATGTCTCCAATCGCAAATACATTATCATAACCTTTTACCTTGTTGAATCGGTCGGTTATATATCTGTTTCTGATTAATTTATCTTCAGGAAAACCATCAACCACATTTCCTGTAACTCCGGCAGCCCAGATTACGTTGTTGGAAGGAATTGTTTTTCCACTTTTCATATGAACTTTATCACCATCATAGTCGGTTACATATTCCTGACTTAAAAAAGTTACGCCCAGTTCCTTTAAGTATTCTTCAGACTTCTGCTGAGCTTCAGGACTCATCACCGCTAAAGGTTTTTCTGTAGAACTTACGAGAATAATATTAAGGTGATCGAAATTCATAAAAGGATAATCTCTCGGTAAAATTTCCTTTTTCATTTCCGCGAAAGCGCCTGCGAGTTCAACTCCAGTCGGGCCACTTCCTACGATCACGATATTCCAGTTTCCGTCGTCACTCCTTCCTTTTTCAATAATCAGTTTTTCAAAAGTCATTAAAACATGGTTTCGGATTCCGATTGCCTCTTGGGTATTTTTCATCCCGAAAGCTTTATTTTCAAGATCTTTATTACCGAAAAAATTAGTTTTACAACCGGTTGCGATGATTAATTTATCATAAGTAAATTCAGCTTCATCGGTGATTACCTTATTGTTCGCAGCATCGATTTCGCGAACCTCCGTCATACGAAACTGAGTGTTTCTGGATTGCTGAAAAATCTTTCTGAAGGGGAAAGAAATATTAGAAGGCTCTATCCTTCCACACGCCACCTGATAGAAAAGAGGCTGAAACATATGATGGTTTACCCGATCTAAAACAATTACCTTTTTGTTCTTGTTATTTAATGTTTTTGCAAGTTGCAGCCCCGCAAAACCTCCCCCTATAATGATGATTTTTTCGCGTGTTTCCATAGTACACAAATTTACTGATTTTATTTAGCATTTAGAAGTGAAAAAAGTTAGTTTTGTAAAACTTTATGTCACAGAAAAAGTACAGCAAAAAGACCGCCAAAAGCCTGCATAAAAACCGACGAAAGAATTATTTTTTTCGTCGAAAAGTGGTATTGGCAATTTTAATTATTGCATTAATCGGAACGGGGTTATATTTAAAACAATCAATCAGTTACTATTACGCGCTTTACTTTAATAAATTCACACATAAAAAGCTTCACAACAACGAAACTGAAACCTTAAGAATTCAGAAAATTATTTCCCATAATCTGGATAAAACGTATGGTTTTGATATTTCTCATTATCAAAATCGGGAAGACATAAAATGGGACAGTTTGACCATCGGAAATAAAACAATTCCGCTTGAATTTGTCGTGATGCGCGCCACGATGGGAAACCGTAATGCTGACAAACATTTTGATGAGTTTTGGGAACAGGCCAAGAAGCATGATTTAATTCGCGGAGCTTATCATTTTTATCGCGCAGATGAAGATCCGATTATTCAGGCAAATAATTTTTTGGATAATGTAAAACTGGAAAGCGGAGATTTGCCTCCGATTCTTGATATTGAAAAAATACCTAAACGAAAAACCAATAAAAAACTAGTGGAGGATTTGAAAATCTGGTGTAAAATTATCGAGGAAACTTACGGTGAAAAGCCTATTATTTACACCTATTATCATTATTACAAAGACGTTTTAAAAGGTAAATTTGATGATTATCCGCTTTGGTTAGCGAATTATAACGACGTTCCTACCCCATCGCCCGACAGTGACTGGGATTTCTGGCAGTTTACAGAAAACGGAATCGTTCATGGTATTAATACCAAAGTAGATCTTGATATTTACAACGGTAGTTCTTGGTCTTTGAAAAGACTGACGTTAGATTAAACTAAAAACACTTTCGAAGTAAATTCAAAAGTGCTATATTTTATTTATTTTAAACGAGTTAATTCTTCAAAAAATCAACCACATCCTTATTCAACTCATCTGCAATTTCAAAAGGAAGGTAATGCGAAACTTTAGGATAAATTTTCAGCTTTGCATTCGGGATTTCTTTCGCCAGCATTTCTGTATGATCTTTTCTGATGACATCATTTTCTCCGGCAATCACAAGAACGTGATTCTTGATTGTGTTTAAAGATTTTTTATTGATATTTGGTTCGTTCAGCATTAGATTCAACAATCTTTTTTCATTATCATATTCTGCCTGTTGAGAAAGCTCCATGAATTTCACTTTGCTTTTAAAATTCCTCAGCAATTCTCCGTCAACGCCTTGTGGATAAGCATTTGCTCCAATAATAATTAATTTTTCTACGTTTTGCGGATATTTTAAAGCAAACTCAAGGCCTGTATTTCCGCCGTCACTCCAACCCAGAATATTCGCTTTAGATACATTCAGTTGATCCATTATATTTTTAAGATCATCAGCAAAAATTTTATAGGTTAAATCACCTTTCGTCATATCTTTACTTTTTCCTTGAGATCTCGTATCAATAGCTATGACTTTAAATTGCTTTGAAAACTCAGGAATCTGCTTGTAAAATTCCTGAATACTTCCGCCATTTCCATGAAGTAAAATAAGCGGTTCGCCTTCGCCGTAGGTTTCATAATATAATTCTGCATCATTCAGTTTTACCGTTTTTCCTGCTACATTATTTTTTCCGTACACAGAAACTTCAGCTTCCATATTATATTGGCTGATATCTGGAGTAAGCACCGAAGCTCTGTCGCTATTATCTTTTACTTCGTCTTTGATATTTTTACTGCTTTTATCCACTTTCACATCAATATTTATAGCTGGAGCCGCGATTGACATTTTTTTCCAATCGCCATAAAATTCCCTTATATAGCCTGTTCTGAATAATGCTGCACTTATTTTAATTCCTCCTTCAATTTTTCTCAAAAACTGGATTCCAATGAAAAATTTTCCCTGCACCCAAATATTTTTATCATTAACATCTAGAGTAAAAGTTCCATCTTTTAACTTGGCTTCAATTAATTCAACATTAATTTCTTCGTTCAAAATAGTTTTATCCGGAAAACCATCTTTTTCTGAATAAATACTATAACGCATCAAAATAGGGTTTTCAGAATCTATTTTTACGACATTTAAATTGATATTTTTAATTTTCGCTCTTTTACTTGTGCTGAATTCCAAAGCGGTTTCCAAATAATCCTGAGGCGAAGAATCTTTGTTCAAAGAGTACATCACACTTTTTGTTTTCGTGGTCACACCCCAGTTTTTATCAACTAATTTTTTCGGTGTAATTTTTACTTCCTGAATATCTTTCACTTTTTCATTTAACACAATTTTTTTAGGATTTTGTTTAATGAAATCATTTATATTCTGTGAAAAACTTTCATAGCCAGCCACATCAATTTTCACTTTATGAGAAACGCTTGCTTTTGAGAGATCGATGGTAAAATTTCCTTTTTCATCGGAAATCGCACCGATAGATTCTTTCTCAACTCCAATTTTTACATAAGGAATCGGCTTTTTTTCGTCGTTGGAAATTACAGTTCCGGAAATTACCTGAGCATTCAGATAAAAAGTGGAAAATATCAGAAATAAAATATTGAATTTTTTCATGTGTAAAAGTTTGCTACAAAAATCAAAATTTCCTGTAACAATTAGTCATAAGACGATACTAAAATTCATTCTGTTTTAGTTAAAATTAATTTAAAACATCATTTTTCGGCGATCGTAGTTGCAGAAATTACTTAAAAGGCTTTCTCTGAATCCATTCCGTCTTGGGAGAAATTGACGGAAAAATATTTTTTATAAAAGGATTGATTGCGAAATTATTATGCTTTATCAATCCAAAAATTTCAAAAGGTTCCGCACCAATTGTTGATTTTATTTCCAATGCTGTTCTTCCAAAAATTATTCTTGAAAACTTTTGAGTTATTCCAAATTCAACAATATCCAAAAGCATATTCAGATAGAGTTGTTTCGACTTTTGAATGTCTTTATCGTAGCCTAAAAAGTAGGTATCAATGTCTTTTAAATTAAGTATTAAAGTATAAAAACCGATGAGTTTTCCGTCTAAAAAATATCCGAATACTTTAAAATTTTCATTCAGATATTCTTTCATTTTTTCAAAATGATTTTCGGCAAGAAAAAAAGTATTGAAAGGCGCATTTTCAGCTACATTTAGATATAAAATATTCATTTGATGCTGATGCTTTTTTATATCTGGCAAATGCAATTCCTGCTTTTCAATTCCCGTCAGTTTTTTCTTCGCTGATTTCACTCTCTCACGATACTTTTTAGAAAAATCATGTATGTAATCATCAAAATTATTCCAGTTTTCACGCAATTTCAGCATCATATTCGGCTGAACCGAAAACCTGAAATAATCCTCGTGATTTTTATCCTGAAAATATTTAACAAAATTCGACTGATAATCTTTATAAATAATCAAATCTGTTTTGCGGATTTCTTTTTGCATCTTTCGAACCGCTTCATCCAAAAGAGGAATTACCTTCTCCAAAGTTATTTTGGAACCATCAAAATAAAATCCGTTTTGCCCTGTCAACATATTATTTCCAAGAATCATCACATCTTTACTGAACTTTCTGGCAAAAAAATTTCGGATACTGCACCAAACTTCATTTTTCTGAAACGTTTTATGCTGAATAAAATTTAAATATTGAAATAAAGCTCCACCAATCAACTCATTATCATGAAAAAATCCAATGAAAAAACATTCCATATTTTTTGGTTTTGAATGCTCAAGAACACAAAAATATTCTTTGGAAAGCATGATATTATGATCTCCAATAATGGCATTCCAATTTTCAGGTAAATCGGAAGTTTTGCGGTAAATTTTTAAATTATATGACATAAAAAAGGCTACGCAAAAGTAGCCTTATCTTTTAATCTGTTAAAATTATTTTTGTGTTACCCAATGAAAACCATCAACCTCGTACCAACCACAGATAATTCCACCCATGATGGTAATTGTGATCGTCCAATATGCAGAATTAATCATCGTATATCTCCATGATTTTCTTTCAAACATTGCATTAATAGCCGTCATTGGGAAAACAAATAAAAATCCCGCCATAAAAGAATGCAAAGCGCCATGCCCAAAGGAACGGTAGGCCATTTTATAATCTTTCATGAAAGCTTGGTAAGAATCGTTGGCATTGTTTTCATCGCCGCCCACCATTCCCAACGCTCCGAATTGATGAATAGTGACAAACTGAAGGAAAACAGCCATTAATAATGATAAAATCACAGAAAAAACAAAAACTCCGATCATGGAACCTTTCATTTTTTCTTCTGTTAATCCGGTTTCTTCCATCCAAATTTTACCGAAAAGTTTTGGGTGATACCAGATAAATCCCATAATTAATGGAACAAGTGCGGCTACGAAAATAGCCCAATAGTTAATTTGCATCATAGTTTTAATTTTAAAATAACTTATAATAAAGCTACATCAAAAATCGATACAAAATACAATTAATTCAAAGCATTATTTATTTTAACTAAAATATGACAATCAAAATGCTATTAACAGAATAATAATTCAACATATTAAGAAATCAGTTATAAATTTTAATTTAAAATAAAGATTGAATCATATGTTTTATAAACTGGAAAGACTTATCAGGCTCAGTAACAAAATTGCCAATGAGCTGGAGAATACCTACAGAAAATTCAAGTAATAAAGCCAAAAGTGGGATAATTAAATAGAGAAAAAGAGGAAACCTCAGTTTAAAGGAGAAGTCTTTAATTATTGCTTTCCAAATCATCTGCATTCTTTCTTTTTCGTACCACAAGATAAACCCACACAATATGAAATATAAAATAAATCTTTTCACAAAAATAATTGCCATCCCTTTCTCCATGAAGCTAATATCCATCAATAAAATAGTACTTGCAATCGGTATAAAAAAGAAAACGCCCAAAATTACAGTTCGGTGGAAGAGCAATAAAATACCTGTAATAATCTGTAAAATTCCGACAACGGATTTAAATGGTTCATGATCAAATAAATACCACATTACACGAAACAGCGACAGGTCTTTGATTGGCGTTGCCATTTCCTGAGATGATATTCCAAACTGGCCACCTTCCAACAACTTTCCGCTTCCGTAGCTTATGAATATAAAAGCAAGTAAAAATCTTGCAACCAAAATAAAATACTCCCAATATCTGGCTTTCGGTACAGATCTTAATTTTTTAATCATAATTAAATGAGTTTTAGTATTAGTGTATTTAAAAGTTTTCTTGTTACATTTTCGTACTTTTGCGGCTCAATTGAAATTAAATATCAAACCATTACATTCCAATGAATTACGTTTCTGTCGAAAATCTTACCAAATCTTATGGCATCAAAGTTTTGTTCGAAAACATCACTTGTCACATCAACGAAGGTGACAAAATTGCCATTGTTGCCAAAAACGGAAGCGGAAAATCTACGCTTTTGAAAATTTTGATGGGCAAAGAAATCGCAGACAGCGGTGTGGTAAACATCAATAAAGATATTCAGGTGGTTTTGTTTGATCAGGAAATTGATTTTGATTCGAATCTTACGATTGATGAATTTATGATGACCTTAGATTCAGCGCCAATTATGGCTTTAAAAAATTATCATCAATCTTTGCATTCCACCAATAATGATTTTATCGAAAAAGCATTACTGGATATGGAAACGCATAAAGCATGGGATCTTGAAAACGAAATGAAACAGATTCTTTCCCAGCTTAAGATCACTGATCTTGATGCGAAAATGGGAACGCTTTCGGGAGGACAGATTAAACGTGTTGCTTTAGCGAAACTTTTAACAGAAACCAGAGCAGAGCACCGTCACACTCTATTAATTATGGATGAGCCCACCAACCACCTTGATGTGGAAATGGTGGAATGGCTTGAAAATTATTTAAACAAAGCAAAAATCACGTTACTTCTTGTAACCCACGACAGATATTTCCTTGATAGTGTTTGTGACATTATCTGGGAAATGGAAGATAAAAACCTGTATGTTCACAATGGTGCGTACGCGACATATCTTGAGAATAAAATGATTCGAGAGGACAACATGAACGCAACCATCGATAAAGCCAATAACCTTTACAGAAAGGAACTGGAGTGGATGAGAAGACAGCCCAAAGCGAGAACTACAAAATCTAAATCTAGAATTGACTCTTTTTACGAAACAGAAAAAGTAGCCAAAACCGATACCAGAAAACAAGCTCTAGAACTAGATTTTGAAATGAAAAGACTGGGAAGTAAAATTCTTGAGCTTCACCATATCGATAAAAGTTTCGGAACTAAAGTTTTATTGAAAGATTTCAGTTATCAGTTTCAGCGTGGTGAAAAAGTAGGAATTATCGGGAAAAATGGAGCCGGAAAATCAACCTTATTAAATATCATTCAAGGATTTGAAAAAGCTGATAAAGGTGAAATTGAAACAGGAGAAACGATTTCTTTTGGTTATTTTTCACAAAAAGGCTTAACCTATAAAGAGGATGAAAGAGTTATTGATTTCATTAAAGAAGTTGCCGAACATTATCCTTTGGCCAACGGAAAAAGTCTTTCTGCATCTCAGTTTTTGAGGTTATTTTTATTTGATGATCAAACCCAGTACTCTCCCATTTCAAAACTTTCGGGTGGCGAAAAAAGAAGATTACACTTGATGTATATTTTATATCAAAATCCGAACTTTTTGATTTTTGATGAACCTACCAACGATTTGGATCTTCCAACGTTGACGGTTCTTGAAAACTTTTTACAACAATTCCAAGGTTCATTAATTATTGTTTCTCACGACCGATATTTTATGGACAGAATTGTGGATCACGTTCTGGCATTTGAAGGGGAAGGAAAAATTAAAGATTTTGTAGGAAATTTCTCTGAATATCGTGAAGCAAAAAGCAGAGAAGAAGCGTTGGAAAGATCAGCCGTTCAAAAAGCTGAGCCTGTAAAAGAAACTGCGACGGTTTCAGCTCCTACTCAAAATTCAAATAAGAAGAAAAAACTTTCTTTCAAAGAACAACGAGAACTTGAACTGATTGAAAAAGAAATGCCGGAATTTGAAGAGCAAAGAGCAAAAATTCTTGACTCGCTAAACAACGAAGCAGATTACGAAAAAATAGCAAAACTTTCTGCTGATCTTGAAACCATTTCTGAAAAGCTTGAAAATCATGAATTGAGATGGCTGGAGCTTCAGGAAATGTTGGGAGAAGGGTAATGTGTTGGAGAGTGAGAGGGTTTGAGAGTTTTAGAGCCGAATATGTAAAAAAGTTTATATTACCACGACGCTAAAACCCTCAAACCCTACAATTCTAAGACTCTCAAACTCTACAACTCTCAGACCCTATGAAAAAGTAACCACTTTTTCCTGCTTCGAGCTTTCCATTGCAGCATCAATGATCTTCATATTCAGAATCACTTCTTCGGCTGGTGATGGCAAATAATATCCAAAAACGATGTGTTCGTAAATATTCTGATAATAATTCATATAATTTCCGGCTTCGCTGGAAGTAAGAATTCTTTCCGTTTCTTTATTTTCATTTAAAAAATTCAGAATTCCGTCTGCTTCTTTTAAAGGCTGAGTCCATTCTTTTCCGTATTCCGGAATAGATCCTGCAACCAATTCATTTTCCTGATTATCTGTTCTTTCTTGTAAAAAGCTTCCGTTACTTCCATGCAATACATAAGCATAATGAGCTTCTTTGCTGAAAACGGAAGATTTTAATCTCACTCTCAATTCATTTGAATAATATAAAAGGATTTCAAAATAATCATTTGCATATTCGCTTCCTTTCATTGAAAAAACATCAGCAAATAATTTTTCAGGAAAACCAAACAACTGAACCGCCTGATCTACCAAATGCGCGCCTAAATCGTGAAGAGAACCAGAACCTGTTTCGTTTGGATTTTCTTTGTGAGATTTCCCGCTTGGTTCGGTACGGAATCTGTCGAAACGAATTTCAACTTCTTTAATGGTTCCTAATTTTTGCTCACTGATTATTTTTTGAACCTGAAGATAATCACGATCAAATCTTCTGTTTTGGTAAACACTTAAAAACAACCCTTTTTCTTCTGCCAGTTTTGCCAATTCCTCCGCTTCTGAAACATTTACCGTAAAAGGTTTTTCTACAATAACGTTCTTACCGGCTTCCAAAGCCATTTTAACATATTCAAAATGAGTCTGAACGGGAGTATTTACTACAACCAGCTCAATATCTGCATTTTCCAACATTTCTTCGACAGATCGAAAAATTTTTGCATCGGGATATTTTTCTTTTGATTCTTCCTTACTTCTTTCCACCACTGCCGACATAAAAAATCCCGGATGTTCCTTTAAAAAGGGAGCATGGAAAACTTTTCCACTCATTCCAAAGGCACAAAGCCCAACTTTTACCAATTGCATAATTTTATTTTTAACAAAGATATTTATAATTATTTTTCGCCAAACAGACTATCACTAATTTAGGAATAATTCATCACCTGTTGAATAGCTGATAAAAATCAGATTTTTATTTTGATTTATTCTAAATAACAATCTTACATTTGCGCCTTATTTAAAACCACTCTAAATAAAAGTAAAATGAAAAGACAGCTAGTTACTCTAGGGTTGTTGTTCACAGCAATATCCCTAACCGCACAGGTGGAAAAGGTGGATACTATTAAAATCCAAACCATTGAAGATGTGAATCTTCACAAAACAGGAAACCCCAATAAAGCCAAGCCATTATCTACGAAATCTAATTTAACGGTAATGGAAACTCCTCAGCCAATTGCCATCGTTACTCACGAAATTATTGAGCAACAGCAGGCAAAACAATTGAGTGATGTGATACAAAACGTCAACGGAATGTATGTTACATCTTCAAGAGGAAATTCGCAAGACAGTTTTGGAGGAAGAGGTTTTATTTTAGGAAACGATAATATCTTTAAAAACGGTTCGAGAATCAACAGCGGAGTTTTCCCTGAAGTAAGCGGACTGGAAAGAGTGGAAGTTCTGAAAGGTGCCAATGCTATGCTTTTCGGAAATGCTGCAGCCGGAGGAATCATCAACATGATTACGAAAAAGCCTAAATTTAATTTCGGAGGAAGCCTTGGATTGAACGCCGGTAGCTGGAATTCTTACAAACCAACCGTAGATATTTATGGTCCTTTATCTAAAAATATGGCTTTCCGAGTGAATGGAGCTTATGAATATGCTGAAAGTTTCAGAGATGTGGTACAATCTGAGAAATACTATTTTAATCCTTCATTTTTATTTAATATAAGTCCGAAATCGCAATTAATTGTAGAAGCAGATTATTTAAAAACAGATTTTACGCCAGATTTCGGAATTGGTTCTATTACCAACAAAGACGGAAGTTACAGACTGAATGATACCGTGGGTAGAAATACTTTCTTCGGAACAAACTGGCAATATCAAAATGTGGAACAAGCTTCTACCAATGTCACTTTCAATCATCAGTTTAATGAAAGATGGTCTTTGAATGCTACTGCTTCTTACCAGAATTATACGAAAGATTATTTTTCTTCTGAAAGAGTACAATGGATGTATGACAAAGTTCAAACCAACCGCCTTTCATGGACAAGACCCTTTGGAAAAACCTATAACGAACAAAACTATGGTTCTGCACAAGTAAACATCAACGGAGAATTTAATACAGGAAAAATCAACCATAAGGTTTTATTAGGTTCAGATGCAGATTATAATCAAGCCGATACTTACAGCTACAATTTAAGCTCAACATCAAATACTTTATTTTTAGATGATCCTTCTACTTGGGGCAGCGTAGATATGCCAACTTCTACAAGCAATACCAAAACCAGAGTTAATACCAGAAGAATAGGATTTTATGCACAAGATTTTATCAGTTTAACAAAACAATTAAAAGTAATCGCGGGCTTACGATGGTCATATATCGAAAATATGCCAACAATAACCACTCGTTTTGCATCTAATGAAAAATTTGAAGTAGCAAATTCATCTACATCAGACAATGCATTCTCACCAAAAGTTGGAATTGTTTATATGCCGAATGATAATTTCTCTGCATTTGCAACGTACACCAATTCATTTGTTGTGAATACAGGATATACTTCCGATCAGTTCAATACAGTGAATACCAATCAGCCGACACAGCAGGTTCAGAATCAATTGGGAAGCTTATCGAGATTAGGAATTAAACCAACAACCGTTGATCAATATGAAGTTGGAATTAAAAAGAATTTCTGGAATAATGCTTTAGCGGTAAATGTATCTGCTTACCAAATCGATTACAATAATTATTACCAAACGTATTGGTTTGTGGCACAAAACGGAGCTCCTGTAAACGCTACAGATACCAATCTTAAAGAATTTGCAGGAAAAATGAGAAGCCGCGGGGTTGAGCTAGATATTACCGGAAATCCAAATGAAAATTTATCCATCATTGGAGGTTTTTCTTACAATAATTCTGTGTATGTAGACACGCCTGAAAAAGGTTATATCGAAAATCAAAGATTGGTAAGAACACCTGCTACAACGGCGAATGCTTCAGTTTTTTATAAATTTACAAATTATGTGAAAGGACTTAAAATTGGCGCAGGATTCTACTATATCGGAGACAGAATTGCTGGCTGGAACGATACAAAATCTACCAATACAAGCCGAGGTGGCGTAACCAGAATGTTTGATCTGAAAGATTACACAACCGTAAATTTATCTCTTGGCTACGACTGGAATAAATTTTCCATCCAAGGAAAAGTGGGTAATCTATTCGATGTGGTAAACTACAACGTACACGAAAATTATTCTGTAAACCCGATTATGCCTAGAAATTACTATTTCACATTAACATATAAACTTTAGAAATTTATAACATTTATAATTTCTTTTTATAAAGTGGAAGTTGCAAATTTGCAGTTTCCACTTTTGAACTTTAAAAACAAAACGATTTTAGATATGGATAAAATTAAGGATACGAGAAGTTTTATGAGAATTACGCACCGTTATTTAGGCTATTTCCTTGCAGGAATTATGGCTGTGTATGCGGTAAGTGGCGTTCTTTTGGTTTACAGAGATACCGATCTTCTGAAAAAAGAAAAAAATTATGATAAAGTAATTGAAAAAAATCTTTCAGAAAAAGAAATCGGCAAAGAACTGAAAATCAAAAACTTTGAAATCGAGAAAACAGAAGGAAATATTTTAAAGTTTAAACAAGGAACTTACGATTCATCAACCGGGCAGGCGAAATATACTAAAAAAGAACTTCCTTTCGTTTTAGATAAAATGGTGAAGCTTCACAAAGCGCAATCCAAAGACAAATTGTCACCTTTAAATGTGTTCTTTGGTGTCGCATTATTCTTTTTTGTCATCTCCAGCTTCTGGATGTTCAACCCCAAAACAAAAATTTTCAAACGCGGAATAATTTTCACCGTTGCTGGGATTATTGTTTCTATTATTTTATTAATGATTTAATTTTATGAATTTTTTAATTTAAATGTTAAAATTCACGTATATCAATTTTGTTAATTTTAACAGTATTTTAAGAAATTTATCTGAAAATAAACACTTTTGGCATGCATATTGAATTTCACTTGTTTTAGAATAATAAACATTAATTATTAAAAATTATAAATTATGAAAAAACTAGTTCTAGCAGGTATATTAGCAGCAGCAGGATTAACTACTTCCATGAATGCTCAGATTCAAAAAGGTAACTGGATGGTAGGAAGCAGCTTGGTAACAAGTAACTTCGGATTAAACACTGGTGGTGGTTACCAAATCAACCTACAACCAAAAGGAGCCTATTTTGTTGAAGATAACGTTGCAGTTGGGGGTTATGTAAATTTAGGTATTGGTAAATCTTCAAACACAGCAAATACAAGATTCGACTATGGTGTTGGTGCTTTAGGTCGTTACTATCTTTCTCCAGGTGAGCAAGGTGTTGACAACTTATTGAACCACGGAAGATGGTTCTTCGAAGGTAACTTAGGTGTTGGTGGTTATTCTATCAGCAAAGGAGGTAACTCGACTACAGGTCTTGACTTTGGGGTAGGTCCTGGTTATTCTTACTTTATCACTCCAAACATCGGTTTAGAAGGTTTAGTAAAATATGCTGGGGTAACAGGTTTCGGAAACACAGGTTTAACGTCTAACATTACATTCAACCTAGGTTTCAGTATCTATTTGCCAACTTCAAAAGCTAAGCAAGTTGTAAACGACGTTAAGTAATTAAAATTATTTTAACCGATATAAATGAAATCGCCTCGAAAATATTTTTCGAGGCGATTTTCTTACAAATTAAAACTAAACTATAAAAAATCAAATAAATCATGTATTGGGTTGGGGCGTATATCTTAGATACGGCTTTATTTCTGTCACACCTTTCGGGAAAATTTTTCTCGCATCTTCCGTAGAAATTGCGGGCGGAACAATTACATCTTCTCCATTTTTCCAGTTAACAGGGGTTGCAATTTTATGTGAATCAACCAACTGAAGAGAGTCTAAAACTCGGATAATTTCGTTGAAATTTCTTCCTGTTGAAGCAGGATACGTAATAATCAAACGAACTTTCCTTTCAGGATCAATAATCAATAAAGAACGAACGGTTGCCGTTGCAGATGCATTCGGATGAATAAAATCATACAATTCGGAAACTTTTCTGTCTTTATCAGCAATAATAGGAAACTGTACATCGGTATTCTGGGTTTCGTTAATATCTTTTATCCAGTTTTGATGATCTTCTACTCCATCTACACTCAGGGCAATTACTTTAGTTCCTCTTTGCTCAAATTCAGATTTTAATTTTGAGGTAAAACCTAATTCCGTAGTGCAAACCGGTGTATAATCTGCCGGATGAGAAAATAAAATTCCCCAAGAATCTCCTAAATAAGTATAAAAATCAATATCACCTACAGATGACTCTGCCTGAAAGTTCGGTGCAATATCTCCTAGTTTGATTGACATAATATTTTGCTTTATTAGTCTACAAATTTAGTAGACTTTTTCTAACTGGCAAAATTTTTGTTGAAAATTTATATATTTAAATAAAAAAAGTTTCAATTCATGGAAAAAGAGAGTTTAAGGTATGTAGATGTTGTTTACAGGGTTCTGGAAAGTTGGTATATGAAATTCGCGGAGCTCACTCCCAAATTAGTTGTCGGAATTCTTGTTTTCTCTTTCTTTTTAATCACAAGTAAGTATCTCAGTAAAATTTCGGTAAAAGTTTTTCACAAATTATTTCCGAAGAGCAAAAAGGAAAGTTCGCTTGTAACATTGATCGGAGTTTTCAGATTCATTATTATGATTATGGGGACTTTTATTTCCCTTGAAATTATGGGATTCAGCGGATTTCTTTGGAAATTTATCGGAAGTTTAGGGGTTGCCGGGGTTATCGCCGGGGTTGCTTTGAAAGATTTAGTTTCAAGTATCTTCTCCGGAATGTTGATTGGTATTGATAAAGCCTTTAAAATTGGAGATTATATCAGCATTGGAGCTAATTCAGGGACGGTTTCAGAGATTGGATTTTTAACAACGAAAATCATTACAGACGATGGAAGAAAAGTGTATATCCCGAATCAGGTTATTTTTAATGCGCCATTTTCAAATATCACCGCATCACCTCAACGAAGAATTATTTTAAATTTTGAAATTCCTGCTGATGAAGATATTACAACAGCACAGAAAGGAATTATGGAGGTGATTAAAAGCCTAAAAGATATCGATAGATTAGATAATACAGAAGTTATTTTCACAGATTTGAAACAGGGAATTTTCACGCTTCAGGCAAAATTCTGGATGAAAGTAGGATCTAATATGGTTCACTTTAAAAGTGAGGCTTATTTAAAGATAAAAGAACGTTTAGATTCAGACGGAATTCAGCTGGTGACACCCACAAGCATTAACATTACCAACGGTGACAGCGGAAGTTTAACCACAACTGCTCCCAACCAATAAAAATAAAAAACCGCTTTATCACTAAAGCGGTTTTTTGTTTATCTAAAATTTTAGTCTTATGCTAAAACTTCTTTTACTTTGTTGGCAGCTTCTTCTAAAGTAATTGCAGAGTGAATTGGTAATCCAGCCTCATCAATTAATTTTTTAGCTTCTACAGCGTTAGTTCCTTGTAATCTTACGATCAATGGAACTGGAAGGCTTCCCATTGCGTGGTAAGCGTCTACAACACCTTGAGCAACTCTGTCACATCTTACGATACCTCCGAAGATATTAATCAAGATTGCTTTTACGTTTTGATCTCTTAGGATGATTTCGAAAGCAGTTTTTACTCTTGCAGCATCAGCAGTACCTCCAACGTCTAGGAAGTTTGCAGGGTTACCACCAGATAATTTGATGATATCCATAGTTGCCATTGCAAGACCAGCTCCGTTTACCATACATGCAACGTTACCATCTAGTTTTACGAAGTTAAGACCAGCTTCACCAGCTTCAACATCCAAAGGATCTTCTTCTCTTGTATCTCTAAGCTCAGCAAGATCTTTGTGACGGAATAATGAGTTACCATCCAAAGTTACTTTAGCATCTACAGCGATAATTTTGTTATCAGAAGTCTTCAACACAGGGTTGATTTCGAAAAGAGAAGCATCGATACCTACATAAGCATTGTAAAGAGATGAAATAAATTTCACAAATTCTTTAAATGCATTTCCTTCAAGACCTAGGTTGAAAGCAATTTTTCTAGCCTGGAAACCTTGAAGACCCAAAGCAGGATCAATTAATTCGTTGTGGATTAAGTGAGGAGTTACTTCTGCAACGTGCTCAATATCCATACCACCTTCAGTAGAATATACGATTGTATTTTTACCTTCAGCTCTGTCTAAAAGAATAGAAACATAAAATTCTTTAGTTTCTGTTTCACCAGGATAATATACATCCTCTGCAACCAATACAGAATTTACCAGTTTACCTTCAGCAGAAGTTTGTGGAGTTACCAACTGCATTCCGATGATGTTCTGAGCGTTTTCTTTAAGCTTATCCATGTTTGGAGAGAACTTTACACCGCCACCTTTACCACGACCACCTGCGTGGATCTGAGCCTTTACTACCCACCCTTGAGCGCCAGTTTCAGCAGTTAGTTTTTCAGCAGCTGCTACAGCTTCGTCTACGTTATTAGCAACGTAACCACGTTGGATAGCTACTCCGTACTTTGATAAAATCTCTTTTGATTGATACTCGTGAAGATTCATATTATTTTTATTATTTTATTTTAATAGTTAAAGGTTGACAAATTTACTAAAAATGAACAAGGTTAAAAAGAAAATTATAGAACTTTTAACGCATTCATTCAGTTTCCTGTTAAACTTATTCGGATTAAACGTTTCGAATATTGAAATAACGCCGTAAAGATGGTAAAAAACCTTGAATAACAGCTCATATTCTAATCACATTTTAATAGCATTCTAATCTAGATAAGAATAATCCCCAATCTCATATTTTATCTTTGTACCGCCGAAAAAATCAAGGATCTTTTCAGAATTTCAGACAATTCAGAGATCACAAAAATCGGCATTCACACCTACCATTCACAAAATAGCTACGAAGTATTGAAAACATTTAAACTTACAAAATAAGAAAATGGAAATAACTGCTAATGAACAGGGAAAAAGGCTGATTCGCTACATTACAAAAGAGAAAAAAGACGTTACCAACATTTATTTTTATGCTATTCTAAACGGGCTTGTCTCGCTAAGCATTCCTTTGGGAATACAGTCTATCGTGAGTTTTGTAATGGGTGCTACGATGGCAACTTCAATTTACATCCTAATATTTTTTGTCGTTATCGGAACTTGGCTTGTCGGCTATTTCAGATTAAAAGTTATCGAGATCATCGAGAAAATACAGCAGAAAATATATGTTGAATTTTCAATGGCTTTTGCTGAAAAAATTCCTAAAATCAATCTTTCCTACACCAGAAAATATTACCTTCCGGAATTGGTCAACCGTTTTTTTGATATCCAAAATCTTCAGAAAGGTGTTTCTAAAATTTTATTGGAAATTCCGACTGCATTGATCCAGATTTTCTTCGGAATCTTGTTACTTTCCTTTTATCATCCGTGGTTTTTAGCATTCGGAGCTTTGGTTGTGATTTGTGTGATTATCATTTTCCGATATACAATGGAAAGCGGTATTAAATCTAGTATTGAAGAAAGTAACAAAAAATACGACACTGCAGCTTGGATTGAAGATATTGCCGGATCGGTAAAAACATTCAAAATGCATTCTGAAAGCGGCGCTCATCTGAAAGGGACAGACGACCGCGTGGTAGAATATCTGGATCACAGAACTTCTCATTTCAAAGTGTTGGTTTTTCAGTACAAAACGATTATTGCTTTTAAAGTGATTATCACCTTGGCGATGCTTGCGATTGGAACGTATTTATTGATTAATCAAAAATTAAATATCGGAGCTTTTATCGCTACAGAAATTGTTGTTTTAAGTATTATGGCTGCGGTGGAAAAATTGATTGTGAGCCTTGAAAGTTATTATGATCTTATTGCTTCTTTCGCCAAACTTTCGAAAATCACCGATCTTAAAGAAGAAAAAGATGGCGAAATTGTACTTTCTCAAAAGGAAAAGGGAAACGAAATTGAGTTTAAAAATGTAAACTTTTCTTTCAACGACAGTACGCCTATTCTTTCAAACCTTAATTTTAAAATAAAGGAAAACAGCATCACGATTTTAACCGGAAAATTAGGAACCGGAAAATCTCTTTTGCTGAATATGATCGCCGGTTTTTTTGAACCGAGTTCAGGAACCATTCTTTTTGATAAAATCCCGTTACAAAATATCGATAAACAGAAAATGCGAAATTCTATCGGGTTGTACCTGGAAAATATGAAAGTTATTCAAGGCAATGTGAAAGAAAACATTCTGCTGGGAAATACAGAAAGTACGACTGAAGATATTCTTGAACTTTCTGAACATATTGGAATTGAAAATATTTCAAGCCTTTTCAGCAGCGGATTCTTCACAGAAATTAGTGAGACAGATTCTGAAATTACATTTAGTTCAAAGAAAAAAATACTGCTTCTTAGAGCTCTTTTAGGAGAAAAAAGACTCATTATTTTAGAAAATCCGTTTGCCGGATTGCAGCCAGAACATCAGGAAAAAATGATGCAGTATCTTCATATGAAAAAAGAGAAAACCACGATTATTATTGTTTCGCAGGATAAAAACCTGTTGGAAATTGCGGATCAGCATATTCACATGGAGGACGGTACTTTAAATATTCTATTATAAAATTTCAGAAAAATGAAACTAAATTCATTCGACAAAATATATCATATTCATAAAAAAACTAGGGTAAAACGATGGTTTTTATTTATCCTGATTGGTGGAATCATTACTTTATTCCTTCCCTGGACCCAAAATATAAAAGTTAGAGGTAATGTAAGTTCTTTATATCAGGAACAGAGACCTCAGCAGCTTAACTCCCCGATTCCCGGAAAAATCACCAAATGGAATGTGAAAAATGGGGATTATGTAAAGAAGGGAGATACATTGCTTCAGCTTTCGGAGATAAAAGATGACTATTTAGATCCGCTTTTGGTGCAGAGAACACAGGAACAGGTAGATGCTAAAAAAGGAGTGCGGGACTATTACGAAGCCAAAGTAGGAACAGCAAAAAGCCAGCTTGAAGCTTTAAATGCAGCAAGAGATTTAAAATTAAATCAGTTAAAAATAAAGATCAGCCAGCTGAATAATAAACTTGTAGGTGAAGAAGCAGAACTGGAAGCTATTAAAAATGAGCTGAAACTTTCCGAAGACCAATTTGCCCGACAGAAAAAAATGTATGATGAAGGGTTGGTTTCTCTTACACAGTTTCAGCAGAGAAGTATTTCCTATCAAAATGCGGTAGCGAAAAAAACATCTTCAGAAAATAAAGTGGCACAAACACGTCAGGAAATTATCAATGTGGGCATTGAGCAAAATTCAGTTATTCAGGATTATACAGAAAAACTGAGTAAAATTGAAGGCGAACGATTTCAAAGCATGGGACAGATCGAAGGCAGCGATGGTGATATTGCCAAACTTGAAAATCAGGTTGCCAATTATAAGGCGCGACAAGGTTTATACTTCATTATTGCTTCTCAGGACGGACAAATTGTTCAGTTGAACAAAGCCGGAATCGGGGAAATTTTGAAAGATGGTGAAAATATCGGAACTATTGTTCCAACAGTTGTAGATCATGCGGTGGAAATTTATATCAAACCTGTTGATCTTCCGTTGGTAAAAGAAGGGCAGCGCGTAATGTGTACGTTTGATGGATTTCCGGCGATCGTATTTTCGGGATGGCCGAATTCCAGCTACGGAACATTTGCAGGAAAAGTAATTGCCGTGGAAAGCAACATCAGTGTTAATGGTCTTTTTAAAGCTTTAGTGATTGAAGATAAAAATGAAAAAAAGTGGCCACCCAAGATCAAAATGGGAACCGGAGTACAAGGTATTGCCATTCTGAATGACGTGCCGATCTGGTACGAACTATGGCGAAATATCAATGGTTTCCCACCCGATTATTATGAAGTGAAAAATGAAAAAGCAGGCAAAGATGAAAAGGCTAAATAAAATTATTTTTACTCTATTCTTATTTTTATTTCATAATAGTTTTGCGCAGGATTCACTTAAAATTTCAGCTCAGGAATTTATTTCTGTGGTTAAAAATTATCATCCGCTTGCTTTAAAATATCGGCTTCAAAATAAGATGGCAGAAGCTGAAATCACAAAAGCAAGAGGAAGTTTTGACCCTGTTTTAGGAGCCAAGCTGGGCGAAAAAAACATTGACGGAACAAGATATTACGAACAGAAAAATGTAGAACTGGGTATTCCGACCTGGTACGGAATTGAAGTAACAGGAAGCTACAATTATTTGGATGGCGAAAAACTGAATTCCAGCGATACCAAAGGCGGATTGTATCAAATGGGAATTACGGTTCCTTTAGCAAAAAATCTATTGTATGACAAACGAAGAGCAGTTTTGGATCAGGCAAAATTTGCTCAAAAGATGACGGAAGCCGAACAGGCTGTTTTGACCAATGATCTCCTTCTGGAAGCTGAAAATATGTATTGGGAATGGGTACAGCATTATGAAATCTATCAGCTGAAATCTAAAATTGTCAACATTAACAAAGAACGTTTAAAGCTTACCAAAAAAACGTTTGAATACGGAGAAAGACCAGCCATAGATACGGTTGAAGCCGTTTCGCAATTGCAGAGTTTTGAGCTTCAGCAAAGAGATGCTTATCTTAATTTTGTAAAAAGTACGCAGCAGCTTCAGGTATTCTTATGGAAAGACGGACAGGAATTATTTGAAATTTCACAGCTTTTTTATCCTTCAAACCAACTTTCTGACCATGTAGCCTACTCTGATTTTGAATTTATTTTGCAGGAATTTAAAGGAAAAGAAATCAACAATCATTTATCAGTTTTATATTACAATCAGAAAAATAATATCTTGGAAAGCGAAAGAAAACTGAAATGGCAAAGTTTTCTTCCCAAACTGGATTTTACCTATAATTTCTTCAATAAAGAAAATTACCGTGCAGACTATCTTCCTCTTTTTGATAATAATTTTCAATATGGTTTAAAGCTTGAAATTCCGATATTTCAAAGGGAGGCAAGAGCGAATTATCAGATGGCCAAAATTAAAATCAATCAGAACCAATTGGATACTCAACTAAAAATACGAGAACTTGATACAAAGATCGAGACCTATAAAAATGAGCTGATGAATTATCATAGCCAAATTGATCTTTCGGAAAGTAATCTCGTCAATTATCAAAGGCTTTTGTATGCAGAAGAAACAAAATACAGCAATGGAGAAAGTTCACTTTTCCTGATCAACTCAAGAGAAAATAAAGTGATTGATGCACAGGAGAAATTTATTTCCATTAAAACTAAATTTCTGAAAAGCTTTAATAAACTGAAATGGATGAAGGAGAATTTCACTTTATAATTTTTTTGAACCATTAAGAAGATTTAAGCAGTTAAGATGAATTAAGTTTAAATTAAACCGATTTTAATGAATTTTTACTTAAAGTGAAGCTCTTCTTAATTATCCTTAACTTCTTAAATCTTCTTAATGGTGAAAAATCTCGCAGATTTAGCAAATTTCGCTGATTATTAAATCGGAATAATCTGTTAAATTTTCGAGAGATAAAAAAACAAAAGTTCAGACAAAATCTGAACTTTTTTATATCTAACAATTGGACTTACTATTTACTCTTCTTCAGATGATTTCTCCGATTGCGAACCTATGAAAGGAATTTTCGGAGCCAGAAAATATCCTGTTAGGCTCGCGAAAAGTATCGGAACAAAATAGGTAAATCCGGTTAATGTTCCCAAAATAATCGTTGTACTCATCGGCGTTCTTGTGACACACGCATTAATGGCAGCCATACAATTTACAATCGCCAACGTTGTATCAATAGTTGGAAATAAATGATGAATAATTAAACCTAAAGTCGTTCCCACAAAAAACAACGGAATGATAAAACCGCCTCTCCATCCTGAAGTTACCGTGATCGAAATGGCTAAAATTTTGAAAATCAAAATGATAATTAAAAAATTAAGGCATAATTTCCGTTGATTAACTGGTTGATTTCGTTATGTCCAAAATATCTCGTCAATGGAAAATAGAATGCGATAATTCCTAAAATAATTCCGCCAACGCAGGTTTTAATATAAATTGGAAATTTTCTGTATTCAAAAACTTTCTTGAAAAATTTTACTACAAAAATAAAGATCCAACCGAATAAAGTTCCTACAATTCCAAAAGCCGTGGCATAGGCAAAATCATAAACTCCCGTGTAATGATAAGCCTTCAGATCCCAAGTCGCCCCGATTCCCAAATGGATGATCAAAGCAAACATCAGATAACTGAAACAGCTCGCCACCAACGCAGGAATAATCGCTTTATAATATTCTACCGCGTGTTTGTGGTGCAGAATTTCCAGAGAAAATAAACTTCCTCCAAGAGGAGCTCCGAAAAGTGCCGTAAAACCAGACGCCATCCCGGCAATACTTTAAGAGCGTAATTCTTCTCCTTTCAATCTGAATAATTTTCCCAGATATGTTCCTGTAGAACCTGTGACCTGAACCAAAAGTGCTTCCGGGCCTAAACTTCCTCCCGATGCCACACAAAAAAGTGACGATAAAATCATGGAAGGATTATTTTTAGCATCAAGTTTTCCTTTATTAAATCTAATATTGTTTACAATTAGGTGAATTTCACCAGGATCACCGATGAAATGAATCACCAATCCCGCCAGCAATCCTGAAATTGCCATCGTAGGAATTACCATCCACCCTTGAAATTCTGCTAAAAATTCTGTAAAATGTTCGAGAACGATCCAATATAGCCCGGCGATAATTCCGCCAACTAAACCTGTAATCGCCCACATAAAAAAAGTACGACTGAATACAAAAGGATTGAATCTTATGGGTTGATCCAACAAATTAAATGTTTTGATGAGTCGTCGTCTTCGATTGATTTTTAATTTAATTTAAAATTACGATCATCATTTGTTTGTAATATTTTTAGTGTACTAGGATGTTTTTAAGCAAAAAATTTACTAGCAAAACTTTTGAAATGCTTCGACTTCGCTCAGCATGACATTTCTAATACTAATCCATAAATTTTAGCGTTGTCATTTTGAGCAAAGTCGAAGCATCTATTTTTAATTATTTATTTTAAATTTTATTTTTAACAAAATAAAGAATCAACATTCCCCAGCTTACAATCATCAACAAACCTCCAAGCGGAGTAATGGGTCCTAAAAATTTCAGATTTGTACCCAAATAATCCTGCATGCTCAAACCATAAATACTGAAAGAAAACAGCATCGCTCCGAAAATCATTAACCACGAAATCCAATTTTCGGTTTTAGTTTCAAATTTCAAAATATATCCTACGATCAATAAAAAGAATGCTGCATACATTTGGTATCTTACTCCTGTTTCAAAGCTTTCCAGCCTTTCAACCGATAAAATTTTCTTTAAAGCGTGCGCGCCGAACGCCCCTAAAATCACGGATAACATTCCGTATACGGCTCCAAAAACTAAAGTAATTGTTTTCATCTTATAACTCTTCTAATTCTAGTTTTAAATATTTTTTTGTTTTATCATCCTGCCAGGTTCCTCTAATCTTATTACCTTCTAAGTCTGCTTCTATTGCGGCTTTTAAGATCCACATACGAGTTTCCTCGCTGTAATAATCGCTTTCCAAAAGTGATAGATGATTCCCTTTCAGTTTTCCATGCCATTCAATCAGTTTTTTATTCTTATTGTACCAATATTTTGCAGAAAGAGAACCGTCGTCATATATCTGATCGATTAACATCGTTATAGGATATTTCCCGTCAATACTTCCTTTATAAAGCTTATGATCCAAACTTGTTTTATCAACTTTTTCTGAACCTGACAGTAAATTTTTCGCGTATGAGCTCCAATATTTATCCAAATCTTTATAAGGAATATCCACAACATGATCTCCCAATTCATCCAATGCTCTCATAGCATGATTAGAACATCTTCCGGCAATAAATCTGATTTTATCTTTTCCCAAATAATATCTTATGCTTTCCAGTTTATAATCGGTATAGCATTCTTCATAAATCGAAATCTGATCCTTTGTTTCTTCTGAAGGATTTTTATCAGATTTCAGCTGAACAAGAAAATCATTGATTTCTTTTTTGACATTTTTTTGAATTAAATTTTCAATCGTTTTTATTGAATTAGATTGAAATAAATCTTTAGCATTGATTAAATTTCCCGTTCTGAGATCAAAGTTTTTCCAAATAGAAAATCCTTCAGGATAAGCGCCAGAAGCTTCTCCATCAATCGCAATACTCAAAATACTTTGTGGGGTGTCTATTTTTTCCCAACTGTAAAAATAAACATAGTTGGAATAGGAAGTTTTCCCTGTAGAAACAAGTTTGAAAGGATTTCCTTCCGATCCCGGAATGTACTCCAGCTGATCTACCTGCAAAAAAGTATTAATTTTATTTTCTACTTTCGGATTTACAGCATAAGAAATCACCGGAAAAACAGAGTCTTCAGATTTTGGCGGCAGATTTTTTATCGTTACATTTTTCTGTTGAGAAAAACTTAAACCTGAAATCAATAAAAATAATAAAATTTTACTTTTCATTATTTTGATGCTAAATACATTAAAATAAATTTCGCCACTAAAGTTGAAATCCCCAGAATAATAAACATCGTAGCAAATTTCTTAGAACTTTTAAATCCCGGATTATTGGTTTTCTTTAAAAACAATCCGAAGATCAAAAATATAATGGGAAGAATAATCTGTAACATTAGTTTCCTCTCAATCGGTTAAACTCATTGATAACTTCGTGATGTGTCACTGTTTTATCTTTAAAATAGGTTACAAAATGTTGTTTTTCTTCTTCTGTTGCACCCATTTGGTTTAAAATATTCAGTAAATGCATTTTCATATGACCTTTCTGAATTCCTGTGGTAATTAAAGAACGTAATGCTCCAAAATTCTGAGCCAGTCCTGAAACCGCCAAAATACTCATTAATTCCTGAGCAGAAGGCTTTCCAAGAAGTGCCAAAGAGAACTTTACTAATGGGTGAAGATTCGTTAAACCACCTACAACTCCTACAGAAATCGGAAGATCTATCCAAAATCTGAAAATTCCGTTGTCAATTGTACAATGCGTCAAAGAAGAATATTTTCCGTCTTTCGCAGCATACGCGTGTGCACAGGCTTCCGTTGCTCTGAAATCGTTTCCGGTCGCAATTACTACCGCATCTACCCCATTCATAATTCCTTTATTGTGCGTCGTAGCACGGAAAGGTTCAATCTCAGCAATGGTTACGGCTTGCTTAAATTTTCTTGCAAATTCTTCATTGGAAATTCCGCTATCATCTTTTAAATCTTCAATTTTACAAGAAACCTCAGCTCTTACGATACAATCCGGCGTAAAATTAGAAAGGATATTCATCACCACCTGCAAAGAATTTTTCTCTTCCTGAGTAAAATCTTCACTAATCGCTATCTCCTGCTTTAATGTTTTTCCGAACTGCTCCAGACAAGAATTAATGAAATTCGCTCCCATCGAATCTACCGTATCAAAACTTGCCTTCAACTGATAATAATTCGGCATTTCGGAAGTTTTATCAATAAGCTTTATATCTAAAATTCCACCACCACGATTTCTCATGTTAGCAGTAATATCATTCGTCGCTTCAATTAATTTCTTCTTTAAATTGAAATTAAAAAAATGAAGCAATTTATGAGATTCAACGTTAAAAATAAAGTGTGTATGTCCTAATTTTTCATTGTTGATAATTGTTGTTTTAAAACCACCTTTATCAATCCAGAATTTTGCAGCTTTAGAAGCCGCAGCCACCACAGAACTTTCTTCAACAGCCATTGGAAGAGCGAATAATTTTCCGTCAATTAAGAAGTTTGGTGCAATTCCGTAAGGCATATAAAAATTGGAAATGGTATTTTCAGAAAACTCATCGTGAAGTTTCTGCAAATCAGCATTTTCGTTCCAGTATTGTTTTAATATATGTTGATATTCTGAGTTTCCTTCAAGATATTCGTTTACAAGCCAATCGATTTTTCCCTGTTTTGTTAATTTGGAAAAACCTTCAACGGGTTTATGATTCATAGGATTTATTATTTCTATTGCGTCAATTGCATTTTTTTAAGACTTAACGCATAAATTAATGACCGTAAATATACTAATTTTGTCTCTGTATTTTGTGGATAACTTCAATGAAAAGAGGTTGATTTTTATCAATTTTGGAATTATTTTTGAACAAAAAATGATACTTAATATTAAAATTTTCAATTCAAAAATATGAATTTTGACCGCCTGAAAGAAAAACTCGAAATCCTTGCCGATGCTGCGAAATATGATGTTTCCTGCTCATCCAGCGGAGGTTCGAGAAAGAATAAAAAAGGCGCTTTGGGAGACAGTTCCGCAAGCGGAATTTGTCATACCTATACCGAAGACGGGCGCTGTGTTTCGCTTCTCAAAATTCTCTTGACCAACCATTGCATTTACGATTGTGCCTATTGTGTTTCGCGAAGTTCGAACGACATCAAGAGAGCCGCATTTACAGTGGAAGAAGTGGTAGATGTCACCATCAATTTTTACAGGAGAAATTATATTGAAGGCTTATTTTTAAGTTCAGGAATTTTTAAAAATGCAGATACCACAATGGAACGCTTGGTTCGTGTGGCGAAAAAATTACGTTTAGAAGAGAATTTTAATGGATATATTCATTTAAAATCGATTCCGGGAGCAAGTGATGAACTGATGCAGGAAGCCGCTTTATATGCTGATCGATTATCCATCAACCTTGAAATTCCGACTGAAAGTGGTTTAAAATTATTAGCTCCTGAAAAAAATCGCCAGGATATGCTGAATCCGATGAAATATATTCAAAACGGAATTGCGCAATATAAAGACGAAAAGAAAATTTTCAGAAAAACACCAAAGTTCGCTCCGGCTGGTCAATCCACACAGATGATTGTAGGCGCAACCAATGAAAACGATTTGCAGATCATTAAAGTTGCGGATCATTTTTATAAAAATTTCAATCTTAAAAGAGTATATTATTCCGGTTATGTTCCGGTGTTGGAAGATAAAAGATTACCATCTTTAACTACTGAAGTTCCGATGCTTCGAGAAAACCGTTTGTATCAGTCGGATTGGCTGATGCGTTTTTATGGTTTTAAAGCAGAAGAAATTCTGGATCCAAACATGCCTTTTTTAGATTTGGAAGTGGATCCGAAATTGAGTTGGGCCTTACGACATCTTGATCAATTCCCAGTAAATCTTCAAACCGCCGATTACCAGATGATTTTGAGAATTCCCGGAATTGGTGTGAAAACTGCTCAAAAAATTGTGAGTGCAAGACGTTTTCAGGTGTTGAATATGGATCATTTGAAAAAATTAGGAGCCGCGGTGAATCGTGCGAAATATTTTATTGATTTCAATGCTGGAAATGCTTATCTAAAATTTTTAACAGATCAAAACCTTAAAAAATTATTGATTGGCGGAAGTTCTTCGAAATTTCATAATCAGTTTTCACAGCAGTTGACGTTGTTTTAATATAAATACGAATTTTTCTTTACAATGTCATTCAAAACAGAGTGAAGAATCTAAAATTTAGAATTATAGATTTCTCCTTCGTCGAACTGACAAAACAACACATTCTTAAATTGTTAGATTAAAATATGAGAACAAACAAAGCCTTACGATATGACAATCAAAAAATAAGGGATGTTGAAAAAGCTATTTCAACGTTTTCTCAACAATTTATGTCTAATTCTAAATGGATTAGGTTAATTGAATCAATTGTTGACAATGCTCATGAGTTTAAGATGATTCAATTTAAAAAAATTCAAGGTGATAAAATCGGTGAAATATATTTAAATGAAGACAGTATTTTTGAATTTGATTATTGGCAGACGGGATTTGAAGGAAATAATTCTTTCGGAGGTTGTCTGGATTATAAAGAAATTGAATATTTGATTTTTCCTAAATTCATTGATTCTAATAACATCCAAAATTTAGAAAAGATTAAATTAATTATAGAAAAAATCGGTCAGTTTTACTTTGAAAGTGATGAAAATGAATTAAAACTAACTTGTTATAAAATTTAATTTTAAACACAAATCGCATTTGTCATCTTGAAAGGATCTAAGTACAATTTCAAAGTCAATCTCAATACTTTGTCTAGATGCTTACAGCATGACAAACTAAATGTAAAAAAAAATAACTCACTCTCAAACTCTCAAACCCTCTCCCACTCAATGACCACCCTACTCTACGACGGCAGTTTCGACGGACTTTTCACTGCGATATTTGAAGTTTTTGAATATCGATATAAAGATGTGGAAATTGCGAGCCGTGAAAGGTTTTTTCAGGAAAATATTTTCGCTGAAATTCATGAGGTGATTACTCAGAATGATAAGTCTGAAAGGGTTTTAAATAAACTGGAAAAAAACATCGGAAAATCCGGAATTCATGAGCTGTTAAAAGTTTATTTATCGGAAGATCCGGAGTTGGAACAACTAATTTTATCTGCTGTAAAACAATCTATAAAACATCCGGATGAAAATATTTTACAAAATTATGCAGATAACGATATTTTGAAAATCTCAAAAATCTGCAAATCTGTAAGCCGCGAAAGACATCGAATGACTGCCTTCGTTCGTTTTGAAAAAATGCAGGATGAAGTTTTCTTTGCGAAAATAGACCCCGATTTCAATGTACTTCCTTTGATTCGAAAACATTTTAAAGACCGTTATCAGGATCAAAAATGGATGATTTATGATTTAAAGAGAAACTACGGAATTCTGTATGATCTGGAAACATGCGATTTTTTTTATCCCGATGAAAAAATTGATTTAAATAGGTATTATGAAAAGTTTCATGATGAAGAAAAAAGTTACCAAACCCTTTGGCAACGGTATTTTACAAAGACGAATATTGTCGAAAGAAAAAATATAAAATTACATATTCAGCATGTTCCGAAAAGATATTGGAAATATTTAACCGAAAAATGGTAATCCTTAAAATTTATTTTTGAATGGTTCGCAAAGCTTTTTTAACGATATATTTTGTCTCTTTTGTCGGACTCTCTTCCAGCCACTTTTCACATACATTCATCACAAAATCAGGTTTTGATTTGCTAGCATCATTCAACCAGTTTCCCACGCTATCTTGAACATATTTTGCTTTGTCAGACTTCATTGGGTCTAAAATTTGTAAACCTAATTCAGGATTTTGCTTTAATTCTTCAATATGCGCACACCAAACGCCTCGCGGTCGTGTAGATTCGCTTGCAAAACGCCTTATGTTTTCATCTTTATCGCTCGTCCACATTGATAAAATCTGTAGACTTTCATTAAGATTTTCAGAAATATCAGACCTTACCGCCATCCAACAAATTTCACGAACACCAAAATGATGATCGGCTACGAAAATTTTGATTTTGTCTAATTTTTCCGCTATGCTTAAATTTTGATTTTTTCCAATCGTATAAGTTGCCCAACATCGAACCAAATCGGATGAATGCTTTGCAACAGTATCTAAGAAATTTTTATCATTATTTTTTACAGTCAAATTAAAAATTTCCGTTCCAATAGCTTCGTTAATCGTATTTACCGTTTGCTTTTTCAACGTATTTATGTTTTCTAAAATAGGTTGAAGATAGTGTAACTTATCATTTTGTTTTAGTAAGTTTTCAAGCAATATTTTTTGATCCACAGCAAGCCATTCTGTAAGATTTACGGTCTCCATTTTCCCTTGATTGAGCTGTTCTAAAATTTCCTGTGGAATATCTTTTATAGAACGTGCGCCTTTTCGTTTTTCAGTCATAATGCCATTAATTACTAACTTTACAAAGATCTAAAAGCTTTACAAAAGAAGCAATACCGCATATTTTTCGCCCATAGGGATAAAAAAGTCAATTTTATGAATACAAAGAAACGCGCTGAAGAAAATAAAATTTGTCCGTTGGAAGTTGCCGTGAATACCATTAGTGGAAAATGGAAAATTCCTATTGTCTGGCAAATTAATGAAGGTAAGAAACGTCCGAGTGAGTTTCTGCGTGGAATTGCCAAAGTAGACCGAAGAGTCTTAAATCAACAGCTTAACGAAATGGTTGCCGACGGAATTTTAATGAAAGAATCTTTCAACGAACTTCCCCCGAGAGTTGAATATCGTTTGACAGAACTTGGAGAAAAACTGGTAGAAATTCTTTGGCAGTTGAATGATTGGGGCAAATTGTTGATTCCTGAAGAGGTTGTTTAATTTCTTTTGTCTTGAGATAAGAGTATTACAAAAAAATCATATCAGAAATAATAGCAATTCATATCATTTAGTATACTGTTTTCAATTGCCGAAAATATCAAATTAAAAAAACTTGAATAGATCCATTTAATAAGATCATATTCAGACTTATATTTTGACTGAGCATTTTAAATTAATAATTTTAGAAGGATGTATTTTATGATTTATAGTGTAAGATCTATTTGCAATTCTTCAAATTTTAGAAGTTTTTAATCATTTATATTCAAATCTCCTATAAAGTTAATGCTATTATCTGAACTTGTTTTTGTAGATTTGTGTTCGTAATTTTTTACTAGATGAAAGAGAGTGCTGTAAAAAAAATTGCAGTTCTTACTTCCGGAGGAGATTCTCCGGGTATGAATGCTGCATTGAGAGCGGTAGTAAGAACCGCCAATTATTATAACATAGAATGCTACGGAGTAAGAGAAGGCTACAATGGCTTAATCAATAACGATTTCCTGAAAATGGGACCTCGTTCCGTAAAAAATATAATCAACCAGGGGGGAACTATTCTGAAATCTGCCCGTTCCATGGAATTTAGAACCAAAGAAGGTCGCCAGAAGGCTTACGACAACTGCGTAAAGCTTGGAATTGACGGTTTGGTGTGTATCGGAGGAGATGGAACTTTTACCGGAGCTAAGATTTTCAATGAAGAATTCGGAATCCGTGTAATTGGTATTCCGGGAACTATCGACAACGATATTTTCGGAACAGATAACACGATTGGTTATGACACTGCATTGAATACCGCAATGGATGCGATTGATAAAATTCGTGACACGGCAACTTCGCACAACAGAGTGTTCTTCGTGGAAGTAATGGGGCGTGATGCTGGATTTATCGCTTTAAACAGCGGATTGGCAACCGGAGCTTTGGACATTTTAATTCCTGAGAAAAAAGATAGTATTGATGAACTTTTCGCGAACTTCAGAAACGCTGAAAAGACAGGAAAAGCATCAAGTATTGTAGTAGTGGCAGAAGGTGAAAAACTAGCCAACGTTTATGAATTAGCCGAAAAAACAAAACATGCTTTCCCAGATTATGACATTCGTGTTGCAATCTTAGGACATATGCAGAGAGGAGGTTCTCCAAGCTGTGCCGACAGAGTATTGGCAAGCCGATTGGGCTATGGTGCCGTAACAGGATTAATGGACGGACAAAGTAATGTAATGGCAGGAATGCGTTCTAACGACGTGGTTTATACGCCGATTGAGGAAGCCATTAAAAAACACAACGAAATCAATCAGGATCTTTTATTGATTTCAGAAATTTTAGCAATCTAATATTTTTAATATAAATTAAAACAAACTATTATGTCAACAATTAAAGTAGGTATCAACGGGTTTGGTAGAATTGGACGTCTTGTTTTCAGAGCAATGACTGAAAGAGATAACATCGAAGTAGTAGGAATCAATGACCTTATCGATGCTACATACATGGCTTATATGCTTAAATATGATTCAGTTCACGGGATTTTTCCAGGTGAAGTTTCTGTAGAAGGTAATGACCTTGTTGTAAACGGAAAAAGAATCAGAGTAACAGCTGAAAGAGACCCTAGCAACTTAAAGTGGAACGAAATCGGTGCAGATTACGTTGTAGAATCTACAGGTTTATTCCTAGATAAAGACAGTGCTGCAAAACATATTACAGCTGGTGCTAAGAAAGTAATTCTTTCTGCTCCTTCTAAAGATGATACGCCAATGTTTGTAATGGGTGTAAACCACACAGAACTTACTGACGATGTAAAAATCTTGTCAAACGCATCTTGTACTACAAACTGTTTAGCTCCTTTGGCTAAAGTAATTCACGATAACTTCGGAATCGTAGAAGGTTTGATGACAACTGTACACGCTACAACAGCAACTCAGAAAACTGTTGACGGTCCTTCAATGAAAGACTGGAGAGGTGGTAGAGCTGCTCTAAACAATATCATCCCTTCTTCTACAGGTGCTGCTAAAGCGGTAGGAAAAGTAATCCCTTCTTTGAACGGAAAACTAACTGGTATGTCTTTCAGAGTACCAACGGTTGACGTTTCTGTAGTAGATTTAACTGTGAGAATTGAAAAGGCTGCTTCTTATGAAGAAATCTGTTCAGTAATCAAAGCTGCTTCTGAAGGTGAATTGAAAGGTATCCTAGGATACACTGAAGATGCTGTAGTTTCTCAAGACTTCATCGGAGACAAGAGAACTTCAATCTTCGATAAAGATGCTGGTATCATGCTTTCTCCTAACTTCGTAAAACTTGTTTCTTGGTATGACAACGAAATGGGTTATTCTAACAAGTTAGTTGATATGCTAATTCACGCTGCTTCTTTATCTAACTAATAAAGTTTTTAGCTTGAAATAAAAAACAACCTTCCGATTGGGAGGTTGTTTTTGGTTATATGAAATTATTATTTACTATTAAAATTTAGCAACTTTGAAAACCCTATTTGAAACTGAGAAAAATCATCAGCTCTATTATTTAATGCTAAATAATTCGTGAATCGAATAAATACTTTATCTCCATTATTTCCACTTGGCGGATAATAATATATACTTCCTCTAAATGCTAAAAGATTATTTTGACTTCGCTCATAATATTCAGTAGGATTAAGAGTTTGCCATATATATTTCCCACTCAAATCTATACCGAAATTTTTTGCAAGTTTTGACTTCAGTGTAGCCTCACAAGATTTAAGGTGACTAACTGCATTAACTGTATTTGTAGTTAAATCGGGAAGAAGTATTTTGCCTGACACATATTGGTAACTAGCATTTACATCCAAGGAATTATTAGGAAGAAAGTCAAATTTAAAAAGGGTAATATCCAGACCTACGGAATAATTATGTCTTCTAAAAATTTCAGTGGGATTTAATTCATTAGACATAATAGAAACTACTTCAAATTTACTATCTAATTTATTATAACTAAAACTAGGTTGAAACACAGGAAAAATATACATAAATCTATTAAAAATATTATTACGATGTAAATAAAATTTAGCATTAGCTTCAAAATGTACTAAGGCATTAGGCTCATCTCCTAATAAACCTAGAAAATCAGAATAAGCAACAAAATTGACAAATGATTTTAAGTTTGTATTTCGAGTTAAAACTCCAATATTTTTTTTAGAATCACCTGATAGAATTAAAACTTTATTATCCGGTAAAGTGCTAAATCTTTCATCAAAATGGAAATCGATGGCTTCAGAAAAACGAATATACTCTTTCTCTTCTCTGTCAAACAAATAATCAGATCTTTTAACAAAATCATAGATCAATGGGATTGGAGCTTTATGATTATAATAAATATTTTTCTTTGTAATTATGAGTACTTTTTCAATCATACCATCCTTAATATCCACTTTAATAGTATCAATTTTTTCTTTGCAAACTATCCTATTTGATATAGGTTGATATATTGTTATACTATCCTTCATTTTAGCATAACCTAAAATATGTTCTTTTACCTCTTGCTTTGTGATTAAATTCTGAAGCATTTGATTCTCCTCATCTGTTAAGCGATTAATTTGTCCATATACCAATCCTGCCAAAAGCAGAAACAGTAATAATAATTTTGTTTTCATGGCTATTAATTTTTAATACAAATTTTCAAAATCCAGAAATACAAAGAAATTACCCGTTTGTGTAATTTTTAGAGTACAAAAAAACCTCTCAAAATATTGAGAGGTAGTTAGTTTACCGTTTCCAAACAACTAATAAAGAAAAGTATAAACCGTTTTTATTTTTTTTCATTCTTGATTTTTACCTTAGCATACATGAAAAGATAAGAAAAAACTCACTTTTAAACAATAAAGTTTAGAAAATGAGCTTTCACGGTTATTCATCACACAAAGGTTATAATTTTATCCCGCGAAAAAAATCACCCTTTTGTGGTATTTTTATGAAAAATTAATTATTTTAGTCCAAAAGTCAAAAATGCATCCTCCCGATAAAAAACACCCTTTAATTGATGTCTGGAAAACCTACCCAGGTATTAAGCAGGCAGATGAGAGAATATTGAGCGTACCACCTATCGAACATATTATTGGGGAAATGTTTGCCATCGGCGAGTTTTACTATTATGTACTCAACCTTACCAACAGTACGCTGTCTCATCATCATGAAAATATTTTAAAACTTCACGGACTAGAAAAATATCCTGAAAATTTAAAAGATGTGATCGACCTTACTCATCCCGACGATATTCCTTTTGTGATACAGGCAGAGCAAACTGTAATTCAGAAAATGGTAGAAATAGGTTTGGAGCATCAGCTTTATTTAAAAGCGAGCTATTGCTGCAGAATGAAAACTTCAAAAAACACGTATGAACTTTTCCACCATCAGTCGATTCATACGATGGAAGATGAAGATGGTCAGCTGGTGCAATCTATTAATATTCATACCAATATCAATCACATCACAAAAAAAAATCCTAATACTGTTTTAATTTCTGGGATTAGCCCAAGAAATGATTTTCATCAAATAAAGCTTGAAAATTTTTCGCAATCCAACGAATTTTCAGAAAATCTTACCAAAAGAGAAATTGAAGTATTGGCACTTATTGCCAAAGGATATTCCGGAGGAGAAATTGCTAAAATTTTGGTATTATCCGAACATACCGTTCGTACTCACAGAAAAAATATCTTAAAGAAAACCAATTCCAGAAATAGTAAAGAATTATTGAAAAAAGCGTTTGAATCAGGAGCAATTTAATTCAAATCTAAAATTTAACGAAAAAATAATTTTGTTTAAGTGATAAATCTCACCAAGGAATTTCGGCGTAAAACTTGTATTTTTATGTGAAATAAAAGGGATGATTTTACAACCTCGATTTAAAGATTCACCGCATTTTAAAGATTTTTGGAACAAAGGAAACGGAAAGCAATTAACTGAATTTTCCGGTGCCGAACTGAGCTTTAATGATTTTGAAAAATTTTCTCCTTATTTTTATCATGTAGATGAAATTGGCGATCAGGTGGTAAGAGATGTTTATTTAACCAAAAAATTCCAAGAAGCTTCCAGAGAGATTGAAGGCTATATCCGAAATGGAGTTTCCGAAAATGATGAAGTTCCAGAAAGTGTAAAAACCCTTTTCTCTCAAACCCAAACCATTCCCGATTGGCTGGATTATGATTTAATTAAAAGCGGGGCCGAGCTTTGCATGAGAAGCAATCTAGATTCATTGATTTCCCTTAGAGATTATTGCTTGATTGGCGGTTATGATTATGCCTATCTCAACAAACCTTTAATCGCAACCGAAGCCTTGAAAAAAGGAGCGGTAAAACGTCTTTCGGAAACGCTTGATTTTTGGGTGAATGCCACAAGATATGATGCGTTGGAAATTCACAAAAAAGGTTACGAATTTGCCATTAAAACAAGACTAATTCATTCTTACGCAAGACTTTCCATCAGAAAATATTATAAAGATTGGGACACAGAAAATTGGGGCGAGCCCATCAATTCCTGGGATATGATGGCGACTTACATCGGTTTCAGTCTGGTTTTTCTTCACAGTTTAAAAAAATTAGGAAATACATTTTCTGAAAAGGAAGAAAAAGGACTTTTCCATCTTTGGAAATATGTTGGTTATCTGCTAGGAATTCCAGAAAATCTTTTACCCAACGATAAAAAACAGGCTACGGAATATTTTTATTTATGGACTTCCGTGCAGCCGCCTTCCGATAAAGATTCTGTTCTATTGGCTCATTCTTTGTTAAATGAATCATTGGAAAACCCTATTTTAAAATATCAATTTCAAAGGAAAAACTTAAGATATCTCCACATTTGCTGTACTTGGTTTTTGCTTGATGATGAAGTTTGCAAAAGGCTTCAGATTCCGGATGTTTCCAACAAAAAAGCTTTCCCGCGAACAAAGTGGATCATCAACAGAATTTATGATTCCATCGTCAGCCGAAATGCAAGAATACAAAAGGGAAATAAAGATCAGATGAAGGTTTTGGAGGATTATTTAGCCATTACAAAAAACTCTAATTTTCATTAATTTAAAAATGAATTTATGGGTATGCATCCTTTTAATTGTTAACTATTTAAGAAATAAAATTTTATATTTTTTTAACTATAAAAACACTTTCTACAAAGAAAAAACATTAGCTTTTGATGTTTAAATTATGTATTTTTGAGAAATTATTAAAGACAAGATGAGTAATATTGACGATAAGAAAAAAGCACTGGCTTTGGTGCTTGACAAGCTAGATAAAACGTACGGAAAAGGAACGGTAATGACATTGGGAGACAACTCGGTAGACAATACCATTGAGGTGATTCCTTCAGGTTCTTTAGGGCTAGACATCGCTCTTGGAGTGGGTGGATATCCTAGAGGAAGAATTATCGAGATCTACGGTCCGGAATCTTCTGGTAAAACAACTTTAACGCTTCATGCCATTGCTGAAGCTCAAAAAGCGGGAGGTATCGCAGCTTTCATCGATGCGGAGCACGCTTTCGACAGAACTTACGCTGCAAAATTAGGAATTGATTTGGAAAACCTTATCATTTCTCAGCCAGACAACGGTGAGCAGGCATTGGAAATTGCTGATAACCTGATCCGTTCTGGAGCAATTGACATCGTGGTAATTGACTCTGTTGCTGCCTTGACTCCAAAAGCGGAAATCGAAGGTGAAATGGGAGATTCTAAAATGGGTCTTCACGCAAGATTGATGTCTCAGGCATTGAGAAAATTAACTGCGACAATCAACAGAACAAAATGTACGGTAATCTTCATCAACCAGTTGAGAGAGAAAATCGGTGTAATGTTCGGAAACCCTGAAACTACAACGGGTGGTAACGCATTGAAATTCTATGCTTCTGTAAGAGTTGACATCAGAAAAGCAAGCGCACCAATTAAAAATGGTGATGAAGCTGTTGGTAGCCGTGTGAAAGTGAAAATTGTGAAAAACAAAGTTGCTCCACCTTTCAAAATGGCTGAATTCGACATTATGTACGGTGAAGGTGTTTCTAAAACCGGAGAAATCTTAGACCAAGCGGTAGAATTAGGAGTTGTGAAGAAAAGCGGTTCTTGGTTCAGCTATGAAGAAACGAAATTGGGACAAGGTCGTGATGCTGTAAAAGAAGTATTGAAAGACAATCCTGAACTTTCTGAAGAATTGGAAAATAAAATTAAAGAAGAGATTGCTAATAAAAAGCAATAATTTCTAATTCATATTAAACAGACTCGGCGGCACCTTTGGTGCCGCCGAGTTTTATTTTATTTATAATATTAAGGTTTATCATCAGTTAACTCAAATCCCCAATCTTTTCCTTTTTGTGTCGCAGGAACACCTTTAGTCATCCATAACGGAGCTTTAGCCCCTTTAAGATAATAATCAAAAAACTGCTGCTCACGAATTTGGATATCTTTTCTGTTCTGGCGTTTCATCAAATTATGATCATCACCATTATAATTCAGAAGCCAAGACGGTTTTCCGAGACGACGTAATGCCGAAAACATTTCAATTCCCTGATACCATGGCACTGCACCATCTTTATCGTTACTCATGATTACAACCGGAGTTTTCACTTGATCGATAGCAAAAAGCGGTGAATTTTTAATATAAAGATCTGGAGCTTCCCACAGAGTTTTCCCTAATCGGCTTTGTGTTTTTTCATACTGAAACTGTCGGTTCATTCCTGAACTCCAACGAATTCCACCATAAGCGGAAGTCATGTTCACAACAGGCGCACCCGTCCAAGCTGCAGCGTACATATCAGTATGCGCGATAAGATACGCAACCTGATAACCACCCCAACTTTGTCCCTGAATTCCTATTTTTGAAGCATCTACCCAAGAATTTTGCTTTAATTTTTCAACACCTGAATTAATGTATTCCATTGCAGATTCTCCCGGATAGCCATCAACATAGGAAATATCTGGTGTAAAAACCAAATATCCGTTGCTTACAAAATATGAGATATTTAATCTTGAAGGTGTTGGAGCCGGCGCAACATAACGATTTAAATTATCCGAAAGTTTTTCGTAGAAATACACGATCATAGGATATTTTTTGTTCGGATCGAAATTTTCAGGTTTGAACAAAACTCCTGTTGAAGTATTTCCTTTTGGCGTCGTCCAGTTAACCAATTCGTCTGTTCCCCAATTATAAGTATTTTGTTGAGGATTGGTATTGCTCAGTTTTTGTTGATTTAAAAAATCGGTTGTCGCAAAAATATTTGGAGAATCAGTGTAAGACTCTTTAACTAAAATATATTCTTCTGCATTTTTAGCCTTTTGAAGTGTTCTGTATCCCCAAACATTTTCCATTTGAATTTTTACAGGATCTGCATTCGAATGAATCGAAGTTTTAAAAATTCCATTAGCTTTGGAAGTATTATCGAAAGCTGACAAATAGATAGAAGATTTTCGGTTTACACTTTTAATATCTTTATCTAAATCGTAAGTATCAAAAGTGATTTTATTTTTTCTTCCAAATCCATTAGTGATATTTCTTGGCTTTTTAGAACCATTCAGGAAAAATTCCCAAAGATCATAACGGTCTTTGATGATTACAGATTCATCATTATCCGTCCATGAAGCGATACCATACGAACCAGGAAAATCCGGCATATCAAATTCTTCATCAACGAAAGAAACCGCCATTTCATTATTTAATGGAAGCGTTTGTTTTGTTTTAACATTATAGCTGAACCATTTTCCTTTTTCTCTATCAAAAATTACAACAAACTTCCCAAGAGGTGAAACAGAAACTGCTCCGTTTAGATTTTTGATAATTTCTGTTCTTTCTCCCGTTTTATTATCGATAAGAAAATATGTTTTTTTTGTGGAACCTTCCCACTGAGAAGGAATTCTGTTATTGAAACTTGTAATTCCCAGCGTAAATTCAGCATTCCCTTCATTTATTAATCGTAAAGTATCGAGATCTTCCCCGTCAATAGTGGTGAAAAAATTCGGTTTATCGGTCTGCATTACCGCAGCGTATGATTTTTTAAGATCATCTTTCAATTCTTTCAGCTGAACGGTTTGCAGATAATCATCTTTATAATTCCAGATATCAACCACTGCATGATCGTTCGCAATCATCGCAGTATCTTTTGCAATGGGTTTTGGCGCAACTCCAAAATAAAGCTGTTTTCCGTTTTTACTGAATTTTGGCAAACGGTTTTCAGAAATCACCCAATTCTTTTTCATTTGCGAATTGTCGTTGGCAATAATTTCCTTTTTCTTTCCTTTAACATTAAAATAGTACAGCTGATACAATTTCACCAAATCATTCTGTGCAGAAGAAGTTCCTACATACGCCAGCTGATTTCCTTCTTCATCAAAAGATAATTGTGAAAAATAGCCTTCCATTTCTGAAATTTTGTCGACAGCTCCGGTTTGCAGATTCACAACCTGAACTGTTTGAAGCGCATATTTTTTCGGTTTAGATTTATCTGTATCTTTTTTAGCCACAGATTTATCATCCAAAGAATCTTTCTTCTCTTTTTTATCCTTGCTTGGCTTTTCCTCAGGCTTTTTAGTTACAAAAACGAGTTGTTTTCCGTTTTTGCTGAATTCATAACGAGATACATTATCATACATCGTACTTTTCCCATCCAAAAGATTTCGAACCACCAATTGCAAAGGCTTTGCATTTTTATCTTCATCTTTCTTTTCGTCACCATCTTCTTTATCCAAAGCATCGTCTGAAGATTTATCTTTTACATTTTCCAGAAGATATGCCACATAAGAATTTCCTTTTTCAGGAATTTTAAAACCTTTTACATTAGGAATTTTTTCTGTTTTTCCTGTTGAAAAATCAACAATCGCAAGACTGTCTTTTGTTAATTTATTTTGCTTTAATTTTTTATCCTTTACCGCTTTGATGTCTTTATATAAAGGACGAATCTGGAAAACAGCAAATCTGGAATCATTCGTTAATTCCACTTTTGTTGCTCTTGGAAACTTCTGAGAGTTTTTATTTTTAACGGAATATAAAAAAAGGTTGGGATTTCCTTCCTGAACATCCACAGAATAGGCGATCCATTTTCCGTCATTGGAGATTTTTCTTGAACCGATATTTTGCCAACTGTCATAAACAGAGTGATCCAACGGCTTTTTCTGCCCATACACAAAACAGGTCATGATGAGCAGAACAAAAACTGTACATTTCAACTTCATTATTAAATAATTTAAGGGTTAAAAATAATGTATTTCGTTGAGTAATTCGCGATACATTATTCTTACTTTGATGGAAAACAGAGGGTGAAAGTTAAAACCAACTTCTGAATTTATAATTAAATTAAATCTGATGACGAAACAAAATCTCCAGCCCCCATCTTCCAACTTCCCGCTTCCACAAAACAATGTCAAAATGTCACTTTTAATCAAACGGTATTTTTTTTGAGAAAGAAATAGAAAATTAAAAACAAAAATTATTATGACTAAAGGAAATATTAATGTATCTGTGGAAAATATTTTCCCGCTTATCAAAAAATTTCTTTACAGTGACCACGAAATATTTTTGAGAGAATTAATCTCCAACGCAACGGATGCTACTTTAAAATTAAAGCACCTAACAAGCATCGGCGAAGCAAAAGTGGAATATGGAAATCCGCAGCTTGAAGTAAAAATCGATAAAGAAAATAAAAAACTGACCATCATCGACCAAGGAATCGGGATGACAGCTGAGGAAGTTGAAAAATACATCAATCAGGTGGCTTTTTCAGGGGCTGAAGAGTTTTTGGAAAAATATAAAGACACGGCAAAAGATTCAGGAATTATCGGACATTTCGGTCTTGGATTCTATTCTGCGTTTATGGTGGCTGAAAAGGTTGAAATTTTAACTAAATCTTACAAAGACGAGCCAGCTGTTCGTTGGATTTGTGACGGAAGTCCTGAATTTACTTTAGAAGAAACTACGGATAAAACCGACAGAGGAACGGAAATTATTCTTCACATCGCAGAAGATTCTGTAGAATTTTTAGAAGAAGCAAAAATCCGTGAATTGTTGTTGAAATATAACAAATTCATGCCAGTTCCAATTAAATTCGGAACTAAAACGCACACTTTACCATTACCGGAAGGTGCTCCAGAAGATGCAGTTGCTGAAACGGAAGAAGTTGACAATATCATCAACAACCCTACTCCGGCATGGACGATTGCACCAAGCGAACTTTCGAATGATGATTATATGAAATTCTACCACGAATTGTACCCGATGCAGTTTGAGGAGCCTTTATTCCATATTCATTTGAATGTAGATTATCCGTTTAATTTAACGGGAGTTTTATTCTTCCCGAAATTGAGTAACAATTTAAATATTGAAAAAGATAAAATTCAACTCTATCAAAATCAGGTATTTGTAACAGATGAAGTGAAAGGTATCGTTCCGGATTTCTTGATGCTTCTTCGTGGTGTTATCGATTCTCCGGATATTCCGTTGAATGTTTCCCGTTCTTACTTACAAGCGGATGGCGCAGTGAAGAAAATTTCGTCTTACATTACGAAAAAAGTGGCCGACAAAATGTCTTCTTTAATCAACGAAAACCGTGAAGACTACGAACAAAAATGGAACGACATTAAAGTTGTGATCGAATACGGAATTGTAACCGAAGAAAAATTTGCTGAAAAGGCGGATAAATTCACATTATATCCAACAACAGACGGAAAATATTTCTTGTGGAATGAATTGGAAGAGAAAATTAAACCCAATCAAACCGATAAAGACGGAAAAGTAGTTGTTCTTTATGCTTCCAATGCAGATGAGCAGCACAGCTATATTCAGTCGGCAAAAGATAAGGGATATGAAGTTTTACTTTTAGATTCACCGATTATTCCGCACGTTATTCAGAAACTGGAAACGTCAAAAGAGAATATTTCTTTTGTAAGAGTAGATTCAGATCACATCAATAATTTGATTAAAAAAGACGAGCCTGTTATTTCTAAATTAAATGACACTGAAAAAGAATCGCTAAAGAAAAACATCGAAGAGTCTATTAATGATACTAAATTTACGGTTCAGCTTGAAGATTTAGACAGTACAGATGCTCCGTTTACGATTACCCAGCCGGAATTCATGAGAAGAATGAAGGATATGCAGGCAACCGGCGGTGGCGGTATGTTTGGAATGGGCGGTTTCCCGGAAATGTACAATTTGGTGGTAAACTCTAACAGCGAATTTGCCAATCAGATCTTGAAAACAGAAAATACAGAGGAAAAAGAAGGTTTGATAAAATACGCTTTGGATTTGGCTAAACTTTCTCAGAATTTATTGAAAGGAAAAGACTTGACAGACTTTATCCAAAGAAGCTACAAGCAATTGGAAAAGTAATTTAACTAAATTTTATATTGATAATCGGGGTTGGAATCGGCTCCGATTTTTTTTGGAAAATTCTCAATCGATGAATTTTACCATTTAGCAGGTAAAAACTACCATTCGGTCTTTTATTTTTTCAAAATATTGAGGCTTGAAATATCTTTGCTTCAACAATTAAAAACAATAACAACCATGAAAACTAAAGCAACATTCACTCTATTATTTGTATTGATTCTTCAACTTTTTAATGCTCAGATGGATGATAAATTTTATCAGCCTAAAAAAGAACTGAAGCCGATAGAAAATCTGACATACGAAAATATGAGTCTTCCAATGGATAAAGATACCATCACAGCGATTTTCGTAAGACCTTCTGCTAAAAAACCTAAAGCTACCATTCTATTTTTTCATGGTGCGGGAGGAAATGTGAGTTCTTATACTTTTATGATTAAACCTTTAGTTGATGACGGATTTCAGATCGTGATGGTAGATTTCAGAGGTTACGGAAAATCAACAGGCGTTCCAACTCACTTGAATGTTGCAGAAGACGGACAAAAATTCTTTGACATTATTACCAAAAGAGAAGATGTAAAAAACACTAAAATTCTGCTTTACGGAGCGTCTTTAGGTTCGCAAATCGCCACGCATCTGGCAAGAGCCAATAAAGATAAAATTTCAGGGTTGATTATTGACGGAGGAATGTCTTCTTTTGCTGACATTGCCTCAGCGTTTACACCTCAATTTAAAGATATGATAGACAAAGTTTTAGGTAATGTGTACTCGGCAAAAGAGGATATAAAGTTCACTCAAGGGCTTCCCAAGTTGTTTATTTACAGTAAAAATGACAAAACCGTTCCTTATTCTCAGGGAGAACTTATCTTTGCCAATGCTTCAGAACCTAAACAGTTTCTTGAATTTTCAGAAGATCATTTGCTAGCCGTAAAAGAGAAACCAGCGGATGTGGTAAAAGCAGTGGAATCATTATTAAAATAAAAATAATTTTCAAGTATTTAGGTTTCGGCGCGGCTTTCAGCCGCGCCGAAACCTTTTCCCTTTATAAAATTTTAAGCCTTTCATTATATCATTTTAAATATTACATTTGTAGAAACACCAGTTGCAAATGTTTGAAATAGATATTCAGATGTTGCCTTTTCTAATGCTTTTCGGATTAGGAATCGCACTTTTTCATACGCTTATTCTTACAGGGCTTTTTAACTTACAATTAAAACCCTCGTGGATTCTATTTATTATCGATCCTTTAATTATTGCTTTGGGATTTTTTCTATTTCCGAAGCAGTCAGGATATATTTTTATTGGACTTTTCGTTTCGGTTTTCGTCTTGGGAATTATTGCCTTTATCAGGCACGGTATTCAGGGAATTCTTAATAGTTTCAGAGAAGCCAAAAAGGAGAAGAAATCGCTTTGGAAAGTCGCTTTGTCAGGATTAGGAGTATTTCTCATCTTTATATGCTTTATTTTTCTTGGAGTTTACTCTATTTTTATAATCATATTTTTAGCCATCATCACTTCTATTCTGCCGAGTAATAAAAACCGTTTTTATTTTTATCAACGAAATCTTTCGACCTCAAAAATTAAAAGTGTTGCCATGGGTTTAGCAGAAATCTGCGGAAAAGCAAAAGCCATTACAATGGCCGTTTCGCCTCATACTTCCACCCAATGTGTTGCCTATATTTATACCATCGATGAAATAACCGAAAAAACCGATGATGACGGAAGAACCGACAAATCGTACAGAGAAATAAAAAGAGAAATTAATGCTAAAAATTTTCTTTTGCAGGATGATTCCGGAAGTATTGAAATTCAGACAGAAAAACTGGAATGGATTAATTTTTCGCCCAGTTTTGAAACCGAAACCGGAAGCCGTCGTTACCGGGAATATATTTTAGATGAAAAAACAGAAATACTGATGATCGGGCAAGCTTTTTATGAAGGCGCAAACACTATTTTCAGATATGACGAAACGAAAAAACTTTTCGGAATGGCACCTCTGAAAATTGTAAATTTTGCTAATAAATGGCGACCTTTAAAACTTCGCGCTGTAACCACTTTGCTTTGTATTGCCCTGATTTCAGCGTTTATTTTTATCACCCCGATGAAAGCTGACGGAAGCAAACTCACTTTTGAATCCATCAAACTAAAAGAAAGGTTTTCTAAAAATCCTTTAGATATGATTAATGATCTTTTTAAATAAAATTTAATTGTAAAAATGCTTATACCGATCCTTATTTTTATCATTGTTATTGTTGCGGTCGTCACGTTTTTGGTTAAATCTTACAACCAGATCGTGATCCTGAGAAATAATGTTGATAAAGCCTTTTCAAATATTGATGTGATTTTAAAACAGAGAGCCGATGAGGTTCCGAATCTTGTTCGTGTGGTAAAAGCGACAGCTTTAAACGAAAATACCGTTCTCAAAGAATTGACAGCATTGAGAAGCCAATACAATCAATCTGAAAAAACGAATGACAAAGTAAAAATAGCAGAAGCTATTGATGGAAAAATGAAATCTTTTTTTGTTTCTGTTGAAAGTTATCCACAAATTAAAGCCTCTCAATCGTTTCTTAAATTGCAAAAAAGACTAAGTAATCTTGAAGATATGATCTCAGACCGAAGAGAATATTTTAATGACTCGGTAAATTTATACAATACAGGAATTCAGGTTTTTCCGGATATGATCTTTGCTAAAATGATGCGTTATCAGAAAATGGAAATGTTGAAGTTTTCTGAAAAAGAAATAGAATATAGCGGCGTTGAATTATAAAAACAGATGAAATATGACCATTGATTTAGGTATTTTAGGAGAATTTGTAAACTCAAGAAAATTTTGGGGAAGCATGGCGATTGGCTTTCCTGTGATTACCATCGGGCTTTTCATTATTTACAGTATGGTTCGCAAAGTTCCTTTTTTAAAAGGAATCGTTCAATATATTATCATGACCTATGGTTTATCCATTTTGGTATTGATGCCCATTGTCTTCTTCTCTGCTTTTCTGGAAACTGAAAAATTAAAAATAGCACTTACCTATCTTGTGATTTTATTTTTCACTGCAATTTTCACCTTATTCAATCAGAAACAAGTCGTTAATTTCATGAAAGAAGCTCAAAAAATGAAAAAATAAATCTAAAAACGATCAACCATGTATGCTCTAATTTTTACTTTATTCATTCTGATTGTTCTTTACGTCAGAAAAAAAGAAAATCCCAATTTTTCTTTTAAAAACCTTTTGTTTTTCGGATTGATTGTTTGGATCATTTCATTATTCTTTTTCTGGCTTTCAGGATTAGTAGGATCGTCTGTGTACGCTTCTTTATTCGAGAAAAATTATGAAGCTAAAGTAATTTCTCACCAAACACTTAATGATACTAAAAAAGCGGTGGTAGAGTTTAAAAATGATCAGAATAAAACGCTTGTTTTACCTTTAAATTACGGTTCAAGTGATCCGATCGCAATTGGAACGATCTTAAAAGTTTCATATAAAAACGGTGATCAGCAAGTTAAAAACCTCAGCTTTTGGGAAGATAAAACAACGACTTTTATAGTTTTAATTTTCTTCATCATTTTTTCATTTGCCATACTCGGAATTACGCTCTACGCCTTTGGACGTGATATTTCCTTTATCTGGAAAATCGTGATCGGTTTTGTGATGTATATTTTATTTCCCGCAGCCATGCTTGGATTTATCGTTGCGATGTCTTGGGTGATCTGGGAATATTTTGACGGAAAAAGAGATGACACTCCAATTTGGGTATTGGGAGTCTGCAGTTTGTTTGTCACCATTTTGATTCCGGCTTTAATTGGCTATATTAAAATGCTTTTCGAAAAAAATGATATAAAAATTGAGGAAAATTCAAATTCAAAAAGGATAAAAGCAAGGCTATCAAAGTTCAATAAGAGGATCCCAAAATAGTTTTTTGAAATTTTTAATTCTAAAATTTTCCACCACAATTCCTTCAGCTTCCAGTTTTTTCTGAAATTCGGGCACCGACAAAGTTCCCGAACTGGAAATCACACGATGCGCCGGAACATCTTTCGGGCACCCTCCCATCGCTTTTCCAACGTGACGCGAATGATTAGGATAACCAACGGCTTTGGCAATCGCTCCATAACTTGTGACTTTACCTTTGGGAACCAATTTGGTAATTTCCCAGACCTGTTTTTTGAAAATTTCGTCCATACTACGATCTCAATAGAATAAAGATAGAGATAATTTTTAGAATGTAAAAAAATTGCTGGAAGAGAGAAATTGGAAGCCACGATCCTTCATTATATTTCTTTATTAAATGTACATAAGATTGTAAATTTCCATCCTCAAACTTCCCTCTTCCAGCCATTGAATTCCTATTTTCTTATCATACATCAATACCACAAAAATTTTTAAGCGGTAACTTTAGGTAAATCAAATTCAAATAAAATTATGGCAAATTTAAAAGGGAAAGTAATTATTGTAACAGGAGCAGCAATGGGTCTTGGCTTGGCTGCAGCAGATGTATTAGCTTCTAAAGGAGCCGATTTAACCTTGGTAGATTATAATGGTGAAGCATTAGATAAGGCAAAGGCCGATCTACAATCAAAATATCCTGAAAGTAAATTTTTAACGGTAACGGCTGATGTTTCTGTTGAAGAAAATGTAAAAAATTATGTGGATGAAACCGTAAAAGAATTCGGGAAAGTGGACGGATTATACAACAATGCCGGAATTGAAGGAAAGCAGGCTCCAATGATTGATTATGACATTAATGTTTTCAAAAAGGTAATTGATATTAATTTGTTGGGTGTGTATTACGGAATGAAATACGTAATCCCTGAATTACAGAAAAATGGCGGCGGAAGAATTGTGAATGTTGCTTCTGTTGGAGGAATAAGAGGAGTTTTAAATCAAACAGCCTACGTGGCAACTAAACACGCCGTAGCCGGAATGACGAAAAATGCAGCCTTAGAATACGGAAAAGATAATATTTTAACGAATGCAATTGCACCTGGAGCAATTTTGACGCCGATGGTTGCGGAAGCTTTCAATCAGGTAAATCCCGCAGATCCAAAAGCTGCAGAAAAAGAATATGCATCGAGAAATCCGACAAGAAGGTTGGGAGATCCGATGGATGTTGGTCATTTGGTGGCTTATCTTTTAAGTGATGAAAACGGATATGTTTCCGGACAGGTAATCGCCATCGACGGTGGAGAATCTAATATGTACGGAAATCCTTAATAGAAAATAATAAATTTTTTAATCTTTGTTAGTGTTAAAAATTGTCTGTCTTTGGATGGGCAATTTTTCTTTTTTAGAAATAGGAATAGTTTATCAGCAAACTAATTTCTGACGTCTGATTCGATTTCGCACAATTTTTGAACTTCATTTAGCATCACTAAAATATACATTATGAAAAAGTCATTTTTTAGCTTTTTGAATACAATCAATAAAGCATTATTACCGAAATTGAGTGATAAAGATCCGAATAGCCTGACTAAACTTCAAAAGGGAGTTTTGGCATATCGATATTTTGTGTTGATTAATTCTATGGATTAGTTTTAAACATAAATAACACATTTTTCTCTCACAGATTTTTCTGATGAAGCAGATGTTTGTGCTTATTTGTGAAAAGATTAGTGCTATTCGTGTTTAACAAAAACAAAAAAACGCCCCAAAATTTGGAGCGTTTGTATATCTTAAAGCTTCAGACCTCCGTCTTCGAGCCTATTATGCGTTTTCTAAGATGTAAGAGAACATTAATGGTGCACAGATGGTTGCATCACTTTCAACGATAAACTTCGGTGTAGTAATATCCAGTTTACCCCAAGTGATTTTCTCGTTTGGAACAGCTCCTGAATAAGAACCGTAAGACGTTGTAGAATCTGAAATCTGACAGAAATAAGACCAGAAAGGAATATCATGCATTTCCATATCCTGATACAACATCGGTACAACACAGATTGGGAAATCTCCTGCAATACCTCCACCAATTTGGAAGAATCCAACTCCTTTTCCTGCCGAGTTTTTAGTATACCAATCTGCCAAATACGTCATATATTCGATCCCTGATTTCATTGTAGTAGCCTTCAACTCACCTTTAATACAGTAAGAAGCGAAGATGTTACCCATTGTAGAATCTTCCCATCCCGGAACCACGATTGGCAAGTTTGCTTCTGCAGCAGCGATCATCCAAGAATTTTCTCTTGGAATTTCGTAATACTGCTCCAATACTCCAGAAAGGATCATTTTATACATGAATTCGTGAGGGAAATATCTTTCTCCTTTAGCTTCAGCATCTTTCCAGATCTCAACAATGTGTTTCTGCAATCTTCTGAAAGCCTCTTCTTCAGGGATACAAGTATCTGTAACTCTGTTCAGCCCTCTTTCCAAAAGATCCCACTCATCCTGAGCCGTCAAATCTCTGTAATGAGGAACTCTTTCGTAGTGAGAATGCGCTACAAGGTTCATTAGATCTTCTTCAAGATTTGCCCCTGTACAAGAGATAAAATCTACTTTTCCCTGACGGATCATCTCAGCAAGAATTTTCCCCAACTCTGCAGTAGACATTGCTCCTGCCAAAGTAATCATCATTTTTCCGCCATCCTTAAGATGCGCAACATATCCTTTAGAAGCATCCACCAATGCAGCTGCGTTGAAGTGCAGGTAATACTTTTCTATGAATTCAGTTATCGGTTTGCTCATTTTTTTAATTTTTGCAAAGATAAAACTTAAAAACGGAATGAAGCGGCTGCACTTAAAGAAACTCTTGCCAAACCTTCTTTTTGGTCTTCCCCAAACTCGTAGGTTACTCCGTTCATCTTCATTTTGTTCAATGTTCCGGCTGTAAGCCCCAGTTTCGGACCTATTAAAATATTTTTGGTAAGCTCATATTGGTATCCCACATTAATTTCTGCACCAAGGTTAGATCCCGTACCTTTTACATCTGCCGTTTTGGTTGTATACGAAATCACTCCCAAGCCCATATCTACAAACAATTTATGCTTTGTAGCTTCCGTAAAATTCGAAATCATCACAGCAGGTCCGTAAAAATTAATCTGATCTTTGGTAGTAACCGGAACAGAAACAGGCATACCATTTACATATCCTAAAATATATCCATCGCTTGAAGCACTGTAATTAGAATATTTTAATCCGACTGATAATATTTTATTTACATGATAATAGGCTGAAATATCGAAATTCATTCCGCTTTTCAGACCTTTTACGTAATCTTTTTCTTCTTTTGAAAGCCCCGAAGCCGTTTCAGCTGTTCTCCAGGCGTAACCAACTGATGGAATAATGGTAAATCTAGATTGAGTTTTAGCTTCAGTTTGCTGAGCGAATGAAAATACAGAAACTGAGAATAATCCCAGTGTTATTAGTTTTTTGATCATACATTAAATTTTGCCCAAAAATACATTTTTATCTAATGTTAAAAGCTATTGAGCAATAAGTATGTTTATAATTTTATAAATTTAATATTTAAATTTTCTATTTTCCTTTTTGTCAGAAAGCTTCTTTTTATTGTCTAATCTTTTTTGTTTTTGACCTTTGGAAGGTTTTGTAGCAATTCTTTTTTATGAACAAATAAAGATCGATCTACGATATCGAGAATTTTTTCAATCGCTTTGTTTTTATTCATTAATTGTGTTCTGCTTTCAGAAACTGTTAAAAATAAAAATCCTTCTGCATTAATTCTGTTTTTGAGTTTATCTTGAATTAAAACTTTTTGATCTTCATTAAAAAATTCAGATTCATTAACATTCCAAAGAACTGTTACCGAAGTTTCCACTTTGTTTACATTCTGCCCTCCTGCTCCACTGCTGCGGAAAGTTTTAAAGCTGAGCTCTTTTGAGAAATCTTTCATTTTTTGTTATTCATATTTTTTTATCATTTTCTTTTTTAAACCACCCCGTCAAAAATTTCTTTGAAATTTTCGCCACCTCTCCAGAGGGAATTTTTCGTGCCGTTTATTTTTTCGCGATGATTTTCTTTAATTCTATTCTATTCACTTTTCCGTTGGGCGTTCTGGGGATTTTTTCAACAAAAATAATTTCTTTTGGTCTATGGAATTTTTGCTGATAACTGATTATTGATAATTTCTGGTTTATGAATTCAGATTCATTTCCTTCAATAACAGCAATTAATTTCTGACCTAAACTTTCATCATCAATTCCTAAAAAAACAACTTCATTCGGAATTTCTTTTTTCACCACAGCTTCTAACTGTTCAGGAAAAATTTTCGCCCCACCGGAATTAATTACATTATCAATTCTTCCTAAAAATTTAAATTCCTTATCATTATTAATTTCAACTAAATCGTTCGTCTGCAAAACCTCATCATTAAGATTCGGTGCAAAAATTCTTAAGCAACCTCTTTTGTCTTTCGAAATTTCTACATTTTCAAAAACAGTGAAATAATCTTCCGCTTGTGGAAAAATTTGTTTCAGCCCAATATGAGAAAGAGTTTCCGACATTCCGTAGGTTTCGAAGATTTGCGTCTGAGTGTTTGAGAGTTTGAGAGTTTGAGAGATTTTTTTCTTTAAATTTTCTGAAATGGCCGCTCCTCCGATGATTAAATTTTTAACTAAATATAATTTCTCCAAGGAATTTTCAACCTGTAACGGCGTCATTGCACAAAAATCAATTTCCTCCTCAATATCCTCTAATGGTCTTAAAGAGGGATCTAGAACAATTAATTTTAATCTTCTCAGAATTGAACGAACCACCATCATTTTTCCGGAAATATACTCAACCGGAAGACAGATCAACGCAGAGTCACCTTCTTTTAATCCTAGGAAATTACAGGTCATCTCTGCAGAATTTACCATCTTATTTTTTTCAATATTAAAAATTTTTGGTGTTCCCGTAGAACCGGAAGTCTGAACTTTTACAGTTTCAGAAGTAGAAAACCATTCCTCAAGAAATTGATCTATTTTTTTTTCGAAGTCGGTTTCAAAGTATAATTTACTCGTATTGAGATTATTGAAGTCTATCTGCATGATCGTCGTAATAAAAAGTGTAGTAAATGTAAAAAAAAGTTTAAAAAGTTCTTGCAAATAATTAAAAAAGCTGTAAATTTGCACCACTAAAACAAACAGAGACTCATGGTGTAGCGGTAACACTACTGATTTTGGTTCAGTCATCTGGGGTTCGAATCCCTGTGAGTCTACAAAAACCATCCTTTTTAAGGGTGGTTTTTTTGTGTTTTCAATTCAACAAATAAAGTAATTAGCGCAAAATTCTATTCATCTATCCACAATTACCTCAAAAACAAAGGTAGTTCACATTACTAATATTCAGCATTTAAAAGCTGATAAAGAATATTTAAACACAAAAGATCATAAAGTTTAGAATAAAATATCAAATACATCAACTAAGTTCGATCTTTCCATTTTTATATCGACAAAATTGCTAATATTATCTAAAGAAAGTAATCATTACAAAAACAGAAATCAAAAGCCTGAAAAAAATAGACTGATGTAGTTATCAGTTTTCATATTGTGTTTTAGTGTAAGCATCCTGCAAAAGGATGCTTTTTATTGTTATATTATTTGAATATTATGAAAATAAAAAAGAGTAGATTACCTCTACCCTTTCATTCTATTGTATGTTAAATTTAATTCTTTTTATAAAGCTTAAACATCACAAATAAAAACCCTAACCATACCGGAATTAAAATTACCTGAATTTCCATGCCTGTAATACTCATTAATATTAAAATCAATACCAAAAAGGCAATACAGATATAATTAGAAACAGGATAAAATATTGATGGAAACTTCAGATCTGTTCCTGCTTTAATATTAGCTTTTTTAAATTTCAAATGTGTATAACAAATCATCAACCAATTGATAATTAGCGTAGAAACCACCAAAGCCATTAAATATTCGAAGGCTTTTTCGGGAACTAATTTATTAATGATGATACAAATTCCTGCAAAGCAAGATGAAATAATAATTGCATTCGTAGGAACGCTGCTTTTATTTAATTTCGTTAAAAATTTCGGAGCATTTCCCTGTTGTGCCAATCCGAAAAGCATTCTGCTGTTACTGTAAACACTGCTGTTATACACCGATAAAGCCGCTGTTAATACTATTAAATTAAGAATGTTCGCGATCAAAACATTGAACTGAATCACTTTTCCAAACATGGTAAACTGAAATCCGTTCAGATTTTGGAAAACCATTACAAACGGGCTTGTTCCTTCTGTAATTTCTCTCCAAGGGCTCAATGAAAACAAAATTACCAATGCTCCCACATAGAAAATCAAAATTCTGTAGATGACCTGATTGGTTGCTTTTGGAATCGTTTTTTCAGGATTTTTGGCTTCTGCTGCGGTAATTCCAATCAATTCTAAACCACCGAATGAGAACATAATCATGGCCATTGCAGAAAATAATCCCGAATATCCGCCTTCTCCTTTATTGAACAAACCTTTTGGGAAAAATCCGCCATCATTCCATAAATTGGAAATACTTGCTTTTTCACCTCCCGTTCCGCTTATCAATAAATAAATTCCGAAAACGATCATTGCAATAATTGCCACAACCTTGATAATAGAAAACCAAAATTCGGTTTCGCCATATACTTTCACCGAAGCAAGATTAAGCGCATTAATTACAATAAAAAAGAATAAACTGGAAACCCAGAGCGGAATTTCCGGCCACCAAAAGTGAATATAGTGACCAATGGCAGTGAGCTCCGCCATACTTACGAGAATATAAAGAATCCAATAGTTCCAACCCGATGCAAACCCCGGAAAATTGCCCCAATATTTATAGGCAAAATAACTAAAACTCCCCGAAACCGGCTCCTGAACTACCATCTCACCAAGCTGACGCATGATAAAAAAGGCAATAATACCGGCAAGCGCATAGCCTAAAATTACAGACGGACCAGCCAAAACTGCTGCAGGACCAATTCCTAAGAAAAGCCCTGTACCGATAGCTCCACCAAGGGCAATTAACTGAATGTGTCGGTTGGTGAGACCCCTAACCAGAGAATCATTTTCGTTCTCTTTCTTCTCGTTGCTCATAGATTAAAATATTGCCCCTAAATATATAAAAACTTTCCCTCTGCAAGCTAATTGAAAGTGGATAATGAAAAGGAAACAACAAACAACAGTGAAAACAACAATATATTTTTAAGCAAACTGATCCGGAATCGAAATATTATTCTGTTTCATATAGTTCAGCAAATCATTATATTTTTCCTCAAAATCATTCACACCGCATTTGTGTGAGATGCTGCAAATTTCTGAAGGTTTAATTTCCAGAATATTTGAAATTTTAGTTAAAATTTCAAGGTTGATTTTCACTTTTGAGTTTTCGATATCAGAATATGCTTTTTGCGAAATTCCCATCTCAAAAGCCATATATTCTTGGGTAAAATCCTTATTTCTTCTGATTTTCCTAATATTTTGACTGCATATTTTCATTGTGTTTATTTTAGTAGTTTTCGGTATATTTTAGAAGTATATCTATTAGACTTACACAAAGTTAGTGAATACCTTTGGCAAAACATTATTACGCTACATGATATTTATTTTTAATTAAAATTTAAGTTTAAAAATTATTCAAAAACTTCTGTTTTAAAGGAAAATATTTCTTCAGTACAATACAATTGGAATTATGGAGACGCAACAATTTAATTATGACAATACTATTGTCAGAGCATTCCTCTATGCTACAATCGCATTTGGTTTGATCGGTTTTTTACTCGGTCTTACCGCTGCACTGATGCTTTTTTATCCTGAACTTCCTGAATTTTTATTCGGAACGGATGATACGACAATTAAGAGTTTAGCATCCGGAAACATTCAGGGACTGATTAATACACAAGGAGCCTTAGGTTTCGGAAGGATCAGAATGTTGCATACGAGTGCGGTGATTTTTGCGTTTGTCTGTAATTCCTTTTTCTGTGGCGCGTATTACAGCATGCAGCGATTGCTGAAAACGAGAATGTACAGCGATACCCTTTCGTGGATTCATTTCTGGACATGGCAAATTATGATTATTTCTGTAGTGATTACGTTCTTAATGGGAATCAACACCTCAAAAGAATATGCAGAACATGAATGGCCGATTGATATTTTAATTACCGTTTCGTGGGTTATTTTCGGGATCAATATGTTCGGAACAATTGCTAAAAGAAGAGTAAGACATCTTTATGTTGCCATTTGGTTCTACATCGGAACGTGGCTGGCTGTAGCAATGCTTCATATTTTTAACAACCTTGAAGTTCCATTATCATTTACAAGTTGGAAATCTTATTCGGTTTATGCAGGTGCGAAAGACGCCTTGGTACAATGGTGGTACGGTCACAATGCAGTAGCGTTTGTATTAACAACTCCAGTTCTTGGTTTGATGTATTATTTTTTACCAAAAGCAGCCAACAGACCTGTATTTTCCTATAAATTATCCATTATTCACTTTTGGTCATTGATCTTCGTTTACCTTTGGGCTGGTCCGCACCACTTACAATATACGGCGCTTCCGGCTTGGGCTCAGGCTGTGGGAACAGGTTTTTCTATCATGCTGATCGCACCATCTTGGGGAGGAATGCTAAACGGACTTTTAACACTAAGAGGTGCCTGGGATAAAGTAAGAGAAAATCCTATCTTAAAATTCTTCGTAGTCGCTGTGACTTGTTACGGAATGGCAACTTTCGAAGGACCACTTTTAGCGACAAAATCTTTAAATAAAATCGGGCACTATACCGACTGGGTAATCGGTCACGTACACTTGGGAGCCCTTGGCTGGAATGGTTTCATGGCATTCGGAGTGGTGTATTATTTGATTCCGGTGATGTGGAGAACCGAACTTTGGTCTAAAAAATTAGCCAACTGGCATTTCTGGCTGGGAACTTTAGGAATTATGTTTTATGCCGTACCTATGTATATTTCAGGTTTCACTCAAGGATTAATGTGGAAACAATTCAACCCAGACGGAACTTTATTATGGAAAAACTGGCTGGATACTGTAACTGCTATCATCCCATACTTTAAAATGAGATTTTTAGGAGGTATATTTTATCTTTTGGGAGCCATCTTAATGGTGGTGAATGTCTTTAAAACCATCAGACAGGGTTCATTCCAAAAAGATGTTCCGGCAGAAGCTCCGGCATTGGCAAACATCGGAACAGCAAGAAAAGAAGGCGAAGGCGTTCACCTTTGGCTGGAAAGAACACCGAAATTATTAGCCATATTAGCGTTCGTTACTATTGCTATCGGAGGTATTGTGGAGATTATTCCGACATTAACTTTAAAACAAAGTGTTCCGACCATTACGGCAGTAAAACCCTATTCACCTTTAGAATTGGAAGGAAGAGATTTATACATCAGAGAAGGCTGTAACTCATGTCACTCCCAGATGATCCGTCCGTTTCGTGATGAAATTGTAAGATTTGAAGGTAAAAACGGGCAATATTCTAAAGCAGGAGAATTTATTTACGACAGACCATTTTTATGGGGATCTAAAAGAACCGGACCCGATTTGCACCGAGAAGGAGGAAGAAACCCGGATTCATGGCACTTCAAGCACATGTATAACCCTAGAATTACTTCTGCAGGATCTATTATGCCACGTTTCCCTTGGCTGATTACCAATAAACTAGACAGAACACAGATGGTCAACAAAATGAAATTGATGAAAAACTATTTTGATGTTCCGTATTCCAAAGCAGAAATTGATTCCGCTAATGCATGGGCAGATAATCAGTCGAAAGCCATTGTGAAAAGAATTTATTCCGAAGCTTCAGATGTAAAAGATCAGGTAGAAAAAGACAGAGCAGCAAAAGGAGCATCTTACGTTCCGTTGGAGCAAAGAGAAATTATAGCCATGATCGCCTATCTGCAAAGGCTGGGAACAGATATTAAAACCACTCAGATTCAGACTGCAAGCGCTGTTAATTAAAATTGAATACAATGAAAACGAGAACCCCAATATCAGTCTACATCGCTGTAACGATAGGTTTAACCATTCTTGCCTTCGAAATGTTTGCACAGGATACCGCCTACTTTTCATCACCCTTTTTCTGGGGATTGATTCTGATAACGATTATTCTTTTATTCATCATGAACTCCATTGGAGATCTGGTTGAAAACGAAAGTTTCAAAAAATTATCAGATGAAGAAAAAGCGAAATTTTTAGAAGAAAAAAATACGCCTTATTATCTGAAACTTTGGAATTCTGCTTTCAAAAAACAGTCGGCGACAGAGGAAAAAGATATTCTGATCGATCATGGATTTGATGGAATTACAGAGCTTGACAACTCCCTTCCAAAATGGTGGATTGGTTTATTTTACTTCGGATGTATTTTCTGCGTAGTCTATCTTACGGCGTTTGCCTTCACAGATTACGCCCATCCCGAAGCAGAATTAACGGTAGAAACAAAGAAAATGCTGGCTTCGATTGAAGATTATGAAAAAACAGCACCTCAGATCAATCTTGAATCCGCAAAATACAGCGCAGACAACATTGCGGAAGGTCAGGAATTATTTAAAACCAATTGCGTAACCTGCCACGGAGACGGTGGCAAAGGAGGAATCGGGCCAAACCTTACAGATACACATTGGATTAATATCAAAGAAAAAAGCCTTTTCAAAAATGTATTCTGGATGCTGGAAAACGGTTCGCCGAATAATCCAACCATGCGACCATTCATTAAAGAAGGAACTATTACAGGAAGAGATGCCGAAAAAATTGCCGCTTATGTTTATCATATCAACCAGGAAACTGCTCCGATTACCCAAGCTCAGGGCGGCGCTGCTCCACAAGGCGAAAAAGTAACGTGGGAAAACGGAAATAATTAAAAAATAAAAAAATTTATTACCTAACATATAAACCATGCCAAGCCCCCTTTTAACACTAACATTTTGAATTTTCATTTTTGCTAAACCTTTTCATACAACAGAAAATCAACACAAAAGGGGGCTTTTTTTTAAAACTACAAATCCGCGCCTTGGTTGTTTATATCAACTAATTCACTTGACGACTAACTAAACTAAATTCCATAATAGGCAGCCGAGGCAGGATTTTTGCATAACAAAAGGGTACCACAACAATTATAATTAACATATTTTTCTCAAATGATTTATTATCTTTGTTTTAAACCCATCCACATTTGAAACGAAAATTTAATACTAAAAAATTCCTTAAGCGAACACTAATTACCATTATTTCTATATTGGTTTTTCTTACCCTGCTTATCTTCAGTTTGCGACTTCCGGTAGTTCAGAACTTCATAAAAGACAAACTGGTCGTCTATCTCGAAAAGAAAATAAAAACAAAAGTAAGCTTAGAAAGGGTTTACATTGGGTTTCCAAACAGTCTTGTTATGGAAAATTTGTATTTAAAGGGGCAGGATGTTGATACCCTTTTGGCGGTAAAAAAACTGGATGTTGGCTTGAATATGCTTAAACTTCTCAATTCCACAGCAGATATTACTTCGGTAGATCTTGAGGGAACGAGAGCCAATGTAGTAAGAAAACCAGACGGAAAATTCAATTTCGATTATATCATCAATGCTTTTGCTACGAGTGATAAAGAGGAAAGTCCGTCGAAACCATTCATTATTTCTTTAGATAAAATAAATTTAAAAGATATTGGCGTTACTTTCAACGATCAACAGTCTAAAAATGATATTAAACTTTACTTTAAATCTTTCGATACGAGGGTAAAAACATTCGATCTTACCAATAACAAATACGCTGTAAATGATATTAATCTTGACGGATTAAAGCTAAAACTGAAAAAGGATCTTGTAAAAGAAGTTTCTAAGAAAGTTGAGAAAAAAGTAGATTCTCTTAATAATCAAAAGCCTATGCAGATTGGTTTAAGAGGAATAAAACTGACCAATTTCGATATCGATTACGGTGATGATAATACCAAAACTTTTGCTAAAGTTTTATTTAAAGAACTAAGCACGAAAGTCAATAAACTTGATCTGGAAAACAATGCTTACAATATTGGTAATGTAGTACTTTCCGGGGCAGATGTTAATGCGAATCTTTATCTTCCGGCTCAGGATGCCAATCCTAAAGACAAAAAAGAGCCTGAAGTTTCAAAAGCTTCCGATAAAGAAAAAGCCATGCAGCTTCTTTTAGGAAAACTGGTTCTGAATGATGTAAAAGTAGCCTACAACAATACCGCCATTGCTCCTACAAAACAAGGTATGGATTTTAATCACATGAATTTTTCTAAAATGAATGTTGAGGTTCGTAGTTTCAAAATGGACAACAATACGTTCGCTGGAACGGTAAATTCCGCAGAAATTCAGGAAGCTCGAGGTCTTGATATTCAAAAATTCAACACAGATTTTGTGTATGCAGAAAAAGAGGCTTATTTGAAAGATCTTTACCTGCAAACGCCAAAAACGTTGATTCGTGATGAGGTGATTTTAAATTATGAATCTATCGATCAATTAACGTCTAATTTAGGTGCTGTAAAAATTTCAGCTAATATTAAAGATTCCAAAATAGGTTTCGCTGACATTTTGAATTTGGTTCCTACTTTGAAAAGTACCGTTCCATTTAATAAATATCCGAATGCTATCCTTAGTGTAAACGCTAATGTAAAAGGAAGCGTGAATGATCTTTTGATCAATAATCTGAAAGTTTCAGGATTGGATCAATTACGAGTTGCCGCTTCTGGACGCATCAAAAATGCAATGAATCCTGATAATTTGTATTACGATTTGAGAATTGCAGAATTTTCATCATCGGCAAAAACGATCTTCAATTTAGTTCCGAAAAATACAATTCCGTCAAATATTTCTTTACCGTCGAATTTCAGTATTAAAGGAACGGCAAAAGGGACTACGAAAGTTGTCGATACCAATTTGAACCTCTACTCTACTCTTGGAAATGCTTCGCTGATTGCAAAAGTTGATATGCGCAGAAAAAATCACGAATTGTATGATGTAAAAGCAAATCTTCAGGCCATACAGGTTGGGAAAATTATTCAGAATAAGGATATCGGACCTATCTCGGCTCAAATTTATGCGAAAGGTGAAAGTTTTGATTTCAAAAATGCTAAAGCAGATCTTAAAGGTCACGTGGCATCGGCTGTTTACAAAGGTTACCGCTATCAAAACATGAATCTTACCGGAAAAATAAATCGTGGTGCTTATAACATTTTGCTAGATTCTGAAGATCCGAATGCTAATTTAAAATTAACAGCTTCGGGCGTTTATGACGAAAAAAATCCTACGATTAAAGTAAATGGGGAAGTTATAAAACTTGATGTAAACAAATTAGGTTTCTATGAAAAACCAATGATTATTGCAGGTAAAATTGATGGTGATTTTACAAGCATTGATCCTGATAATTTAAACGGTTATTTAAACTTAAAAGATTTTGCTTTTTCTGATACCAAAGAAGTATATCCGGTTCAGGAACTGAATTTAAAAGCTTCTTCTACTAATGATTCCACGAAAATTGTTTTCAATTCTCAGGTTGCAGATGTAGAACTGGAAGGAAAATATAAATTAACTCAGATATTTGGAGCATTATCTAATACGATCAATCAATATTATCAGTTTCAAAAGCCTGGAAAAACAGAGAAAATTACAGCAGGACAGTTTTTTACCTTCAATGCTAAAATTAAAAATGATGATATTATCAGAAAATTTGTTCCGGATCTGAAAAGTTTTGAAACCATAAATATCACCGGAAATTACGATGCCGATTCACAAAAAATTGAAGTTGACGGACAAATTCCGCAATTGCTATATGGTGAAAATACAATTGAAAATGCTTCATTAAAAATCACCAACGAAAATCAGGCTTTACAGTATACACTGAATGTTGCCGCACTGAAAAGTTCAAGTCTGGCTTTAAATAAAGTCAGCATTAATGGAGATGTCGCAGATAATACCATCAACTATAACGTAACGACAAAAGATGAAAAAGATGTAACGCAGTTCCTGATCGCAGGTAATGCTAAATCGATGAACGATATTACAGAAATTTCATTGAATCCGAATGGTTTAAAATTAAATTATACTGACTGGACGGTAGGTGAAGGCAATAAAATACAGATCAGCAGCAAAGGAATTTTGGCAGATAATTTCAGACTTTCGAATGGCGGAAGTGAAATTGCTTTGCAATCTGAAACGCAAACCCCGAATTCTCCTTTAAATGTTTCGTTGAAAGATTTTAAAATTGAAACGATTACAGAATTAATTAAAAAAGATACGGTTTTAGCAAGAGGAACCATCAATGGAACGGCTCAGCTGAGAGATTTAACCAAAAACATGACATTTACTTCAGATTTAAATATCTCTGATTTAATTGTCTATGGAAATCCTGTAGGAAATGTGGTTGCCAAAGTAAACAACACTTCGGCCAATATCATCAATGCAGATGTGGTACTTTCTGGAAATAATAATGACGTGAAACTTTTGGGAGATTACAACACATCTTCCAGCACGTTTGATTTGGATATGGCGATCAACAAGCTTCAGATGAAGAGTGTACAAGGTTTCTCTATGAACGCCATTACCAACACGGAAGGTTATATTTCTGGTAATCTGAAAATTACAGGAAATGCTGACAAACCGAATATTTTAGGTAAAGTAAAATTCAATGATGTTGGATTGGAAATTGCCAAAACAGGAAGTGATTTCAGAAAACTGAATGATGAAATCGACTTTACCAACCGTGGAATTGAGTTTGATAACTTCAAAATTAACGATAAAGACGGAAATTCTCTGAAAATTAACGGTCAGGTTTTAACGCAGACTTATAGAGATTTTGCATTCAATCTTGATTTAAATGCGAAAGATTTCAAAGTGGTAAATTCTGAAAAATCTAACGATGCGATGATGTACGGAATTTTAGCGATTGATGCCGCTTTGCATATTCGTGGAGATCTTGACTTACCAAAAGTAGACGGAAGATTAGCCGTTGCAGATAATACAGATTTCAGTTTTGTATTGCCACAATCGAGCCCATCTTTACAGGAAAGAGACGGGATTGTAGAATTTATCGATCAGGATCAGGTTGTTTTAAATAAAACGGTAAAAGCAGATTCGTTAAAAGCTCAAAGCCGCATTAAAGGAATGGATGTGAGTGTGAATATCGAAGTCAGCAAAGAAGCTAAAATGTCGATTATTATTGATAAAGCCAACGGAGATTTTGTAAAACTTCAAGGAGAAGCAGAATTAACAGGCGGTGTTGATCCATCAGGAAAAACCACTTTAGTTGGTGTTTATGAAGTAGAAAAAGGTTCTTATGAAATGTCGGTAAGTTTGCTGAAACGTAAGTTTGACATTCAGAAAGGAAGTACAATTACCTGGACTGGTGAACCGACTGCTGCTACAATGGATATCACTGCCGTTTACAAAACCGAGGCTGCACCGATAGACTTAGTGGAGCAACAACTTAGCGGTGAAGCAGCGACGACACTGAATCAGTATAAACAAAGAATAGCTTTCAATACTTTACTGAAGATGAAAGGCGAATTGTTAAAGCCTGAAATTAGTTTTGATATTACCACTGATGATAAAAATAATGCGGTATCTGCCGATGTTGTAAATACAGTTGACGCAAAACTGGCTCAATTGAGAACTCAAGAATCGGAAATGAATAAACAGGTTTTTGCGTTATTGTTATTGGGTAGATTTATAGGAGAAAATCCATTTGAATCCAGCGCAGGAATGTCGGCAGAAGCTATGGCAAGACAAAGTGTGAGTAAACTTCTTTCTCAGCAATTAAATAATCTAGCTTCAGGATTAATAAAAGGAGTTGATATCGATTTAGGTCTTGACTCGTCTGAAGATTATTCCACTGGAGAAAAAAATACAAGAACGGACTTAAATGTAGGTTTGAGTAAAAAATTATTAAATGACCGTTTGAAAGTTTCTGTAGGAAGTAATTTTGCTTTGGAAGGAGACGCCCGTCAGAATGAAAACACAACCAATATCGCAGGAGACGTAAAAGTAGATTACAGCCTTTCCAAAGATGGAAGATATATGCTTCGTGCTTATCGTAAAGATGAATATCAGGTGGCTCTTCAGGGGCAAATCATAGAAACGGGTCTTGGTTTTATCATCACGTTGGATTACGATAAATTCCGTGAGATTTTCCAAAAAACAAAAAAAGACAGAACCAAAAAACAAAATAAAAAAAAACAAGTGGTAGAATTTAAATAATGAAAAGTAAACTTAATATCTATTATAAATATTTGTTCGCTTCGGGATTTGCCGCAGTCAGTCTTTCGTGTAGCAATGTAAAATACCTGAAGGAAGGTCAAATGCTTTACACAGGCGGAGAAGTGAAAATCGAAAATGATACCATTTCGAAGAAAGAAAAGAATGAACTTCAGGCTGCATTAGAAGCTAATTTAGTTCCAAAACCCAACTCAACCATTTTAGGATTAAGACCTAAACTCTATTTTTATAATATTGCGAAAGAGCCTAAAAAAGACAAGGGCTTTAATTATTGGTTAAAATATAAAATGGGGGAAAAACCTGTTTTATTAGGAGATGTAGATCGTGAATTCAATAAAGATATTATTGAAAATTATTCTGAAAACAAAGGATATTTCAATGCAAAAGCAACGTACGACACCGTTTCTAAAAATAAAAAAGCTCAGGTAATTTATACATTAAAACCTGGTGCAAGATATTTAATTAGGAATGTTAAATTTCAACAAGATTCAACGCTTGTTAATAAAGAAATTCAGGCGACAACCGATAAAACATTATTAAAACAAGGAAACCCTTTTGATTTAGATGTTATAAAAAGCGAGAGAGAACGTATTGATAACGGATTAAAAGAAAGAGGTTTTTATTATTTCAGTGGAGACAATATTATTGTTCAGGCAGACAGTACGGTGAGTAAAAATCATAAAGTCGAGCTGAATGTTAAACTAAAAGATGATACTCCGAAATTGGCGACAGAGCAATTTAGTATTGATAAAGTTGTGGTTTTTCCAAGTTATAATATTCAGGATGTAAAAGACGGAAAATATCAGGTTCCCATGCCCACAGATTCTCTTCCGAAATACGCTTATGATAATATTTATGTCATAGATCCTCAGCATAAATTTAAACCGAAGATTTTCGACCGAGCGTTATACTTTAAAAAAGGAGATTTATATAACCGTTCCAATCATAACCTTTCATTAAACCGTTTAATCAGTTTAGGCGTTTTCAAATTTGTTAAAAATGAGTTTGTAGTTTCAGATTCTCTTAATCATAAATTTGATGCCTATTATTTATTAACACCAAGGCAAATTCAATCACTCAGATTGGAAGCTTTAGGAAGAACAAACTCCGCAAATTATGCAGGGAGTGAGCTCAACTTAAACTGGACACACAGAAACTTCTTTAAAGGAGCAGAACAATTTAAAGCTTCAGTATATGGTGCTTTTGATGTTCAGATGGGAGGTGGTGACAATTCTAAAAATCTCTTCCGTGCCGGAACTAATGTTCAACTTTCGATTCCTAGAATTGTGGCGCCTTTCCGTTTCAATTCATCCAGTGCTTTTGTTCCGAGAACCAATATTAGCCTTGGATATGAATTTCAGAACCGAAGAGAATATTATACGCTTAATAACTTCACCGGTTCTTTTGGATATAACTGGAAGGAGAATGCAAGAAAAGAACATGAGCTAAAAGTGATAGATATCACATTGGTTTCTCCTGCAAATGTGACCAAATTATACGATTCTATTGCAACAACTCCTGCGTTAAAAAGAATTGTAGAAAAACAGTTGATTTTTGGGCCTACGTATACCTATACTTATACAAATACCATGCTTCCAAAAACCAATACCATTTATTATAAGGGAACAGTAGATTTGGCAGGAAATATCACAGGGCTGGTAACAGGTGCTAATGCAAAAAAAGATAAACAAAAGGAAATTTTTGGTATTCCATTTAGTCAATATGCTAAAATTGAAAACGACTTTAGATTCTATCATAAGTTGGCGGAAAAAAGTTCTTTTGCAACAAGATTTATAGGTGGGATTGCTTATCCATATGGAAATTCAGAATTTATACCTTTTTCCAAACAATTCTTTTCAGGGGGTAGTAACAGTATCCGTGCTTTCCGCGCGAGAACACTAGGTCCCGGAAGCTTTGATCCAAGAACCATTCCTGTGGGGACATTATTAGATCAGTCAGGAGATATTAAGCTGGAATTGAATGCAGAATATCGTGCCAATTTATATAAATTCTTAAACGTTGCTGCCTTTGTAGATGCAGGAAATATATGGTTATTACACGATGATCCTTTTAGACCGGGAGCTAAATTTTCAAAAGATTTTTTAAACGAAGTAGCTGTCGGAGCCGGATTTGGTCTAAGACTTGATTTCTCTATATTAATTTTAAGATTAGATCTAGCAATGCCTTTACGAGTTCCTTATTATGAAAAAGGGGACAGATGGACTTTCGACAGAATCAATTTTGGAGATTCTAGCTGGAGAAAAGATAATCTTATTTTGAATATAGCAATCGGATATCCTTTCTAATATGGTACAAAACATAAAATTTTTCTGGGAAGCTTTAAAAGAAACTTTTTCTGAATGGAACAGCTCATCTGCGTCTAAAGACTCTGCAAGTTTGGCGTATTACGCTATTTTTTCCATTCCGGGATTGTTAATTATTATCATTTGGGTGGCAGGATATTTTTTCGGAGAAGAAGCGATTCGTGGACAAATTAGCTCACAAATCAGCGAATTCATGGGAACTGAAGCCTCCAAAAGTGTAGAAAATATGATCGCCGGAGCTTTAATTGATAAGAAAAATTTTATCATGAAAGCAGTAGGTGTAGGATCATTAGTTTTTGGTTCCACTACCCTATTCTTTCAACTTCAGCAATCCCTAAACAGCCTTTGGGATGTAGAATCTGCTCCTAAAAAAGCGTTGGTAAAATTTCTTTTAGACAGAGCCAATTCATTAGGTATGATTCTAATTTTAGGATTTTTATTAATGATTACCATGGTTTTATCATCATTAATCAGCGTTTTCAATAATATTATCACTAAATATTTTGGCTTTGAAACCTATATGTTGGTGGAATTAGTGAACTTCGGAGTTGGATTCGGGTTTATCATGCTACTTTTTGCCATGATGTTCAAAGTACTTCCCGATGTACAAATTAGCTGGAAACCCGTTTGGAGAGGCGCTTTTCTTACAGCCGTTTTATTTACTTTAGGTAAATTTTTATTAAGTCTTTATTTCAGCAAAGCCAATCCAACCTCAGCGTTTGGAACAGCAGGAACCGTAATTCTTATTATGATGTGGATTAATTATTCCTGTATGCTCGTATTTTTCGGAGCTGAATTTACAAAGGTTTATGCCTATAAAAGAGGCTTTAAAATTATTCCTTCTAAACACGCCAAATGGAGTAAAGCTAAATTATATGAAGAAAAAATTGAAGCTGAAGCAAAAGCAGAAAACCAATCTTAATTTTTTTTAATTCAAACATTTCTCAATACAATTTTTCAAAATTTAATTGACGTATAAAAAAATAAAATCCTACTCAAATTGAGTAGGATTTCCCATATTACCAAAAAAACAACCTATAAAGGTTCGTTGTGAGTTACCAGAGTATGAATGATATCGTAATATACATTCGGATTAGATGAATTTGGGATAATTCTGTACGTGAATTTACCGTTGTTCAATTCTAAAATCTGAACGTCTCTTGTAAAAATTACAGATCCATCATCATTTTTAGCCACAATAGTTCTTGTTTTTCCGTCTGGAGAAATAGACCAGTCGCCTTTATTTCTTAACACATTATTTAAACCATAAATGGCATACGTTCCATTCGCTCTGAAATAAGCATAGCCTACATAGCTGGATACATTGGCATTATCCAAAGCAACATTATTCCCCTGATTATCCTTTGCACCCGTAGTTTCCCAAGGTGTAGAAGCTAAAGTCAGCTGTCCGTTTGCAGGTTCTGCATGCGTTGTCTTGGTATGAATAATATCAAAATATACTGCAGGATTAGAAGAATCTGTATGAATTCTATAGGTGAAAACATTCTTCGTCAGTTCAAGAATTTCGACATCACGCGTAAAAATTGTAGTTCCGTCAGGTCTTTTAGACACAATCGTTCTGGTCTTTCCCGAAGCGTCTATAGACCAGGTTCCCATTGATCTTATTGCATCATTCAAACCATAAATGGCAAATTTGCCATCCGTTTTAAAGTAAGCAAATCCTACAAATCCCGAAACCCTTGCATCAGTTAGTGCAACAGCATTTCCCTGATTGTCTTTAGCACCCGTAGTTTCCCAAGGTGTGGAAGACAGCCTTTGAGAAGGAGTTAATTGCTCTTCTGCCACTGTATCGTTATCATTAGAACATGACATCATTGGAGTTGCCAAAGCAAACGCTACAACGAAATAATAAATTTTCTTTAATTTGTTCATAATTGTTTTTTATTATTCACAAACTTACCTCCTTTTTCACTCTAAAAATTGTATAAAACATATCATTTGTTGTAAAAAATATCACAACAAAAAAACAGCTACGTTTCCATAGCTGCTTATATATTCTTTAAAATTCAAAAAAATTTACATTCTGTTTACCGTTCCGATTCCTAATAAGCTTAATGACTTTTTGATTGTTTTTGCCGTAAGATCAGATAAATTTAAACGGAATTGTGTAATATTTTTATCTTCCTGATTCAAAATCGGACTGCTTTGATAGAACGAATTGTAAGATTTCACCAAATCATAAACATAATTTGCTACCAAAGCCGGACTTAAAGCTTCTGCCGCTCTCGCAACTACTACTTTATAATTCGCCAATTGCATAATCAACTCTTTCTCAGATTGGCTTAAATCAATGGAATAAATTTCTTTAAATTCAAAAGAAGCTTTCGTTAATAAAGACTGAATACGTGCATAAGTATATTGAATGAAAGGCCCTGTATTTCCGTTAAAATCAATACTTTCTTCAGGGTTGAACAGCATTTTTTTCTTAGGATCAACCTTTAACATGAAATATTTTAACGCTCCCATACCTACGCTTTCGTAGTTATCATTCTTTTCTTCTTCGGTAAAATTTTCTAATTTGCCTAGCTCTTCCGATTTAGATTTAGCAATATCGTGCATTTCCTGCATCAAATCGTCTGCATCAACCACCGTTCCTTCACGAGATTTCATTTTCCCGTTGGGAAGCTCTACCATTCCGTAAGATAAATGATACAATTGATCTGCCCAAGAATAACCTAATTTCCCTAAAATCTTAAACAAAACCTGGAAATGATAATCCTGTTCGTTTCCAACAGTATAAATTAACTTCTGGATATTATTTTGTTTAAAACGTTCTACGGCAGTTCCCAAATCCTGAGTCATATACACCGAAGTACCGTCTGAACGTAATAATAATTTTTGATCAAGGCCTTCATCTGTAAGATCACACCACACAGAACCATCTTCTTTTTGATACAGAACTCCTTTATCTAAACCTTCCTGAATAAGGTCTTTTCCTAAAATATAAGTATTGCTTTCGTATTGAATCTGATCGAAACTTACACCTAATCGGCTATATGTTTCATTGAAACCTTTATACACCCAAGAGTTCATTTCGTTCCAAAGATTTCTTACTTTTTCATCGCCATTTTCCCAGTCCAACAACATTTTTTGAGCTTCCTTCATTAAAGGAGCCTCTTTTTTAGCCTGATCTTCAGAAACGCCTTGTTCAATCAGTTCAGCAATTTCTTTTTTGTATTCCTGATCGAATTTTACGTAATAATTTCCAACGAATTTATCTCCTTTAATATTTTCAGCATCGGGAGTTTCTCCTTTTCCATATTTTTCCCACGCCAACATCGATTTACAGATATGAATTCCTCTATCATTAATGATTTGAGATTTAATCACATCATATCCAGCCTCTTTCAAAATTTGAGAAACTGAAAAACCCAAAAGGTTATTTCTGATATGCCCTAAGTGAAGAGGTTTGTTGGTATTCGGGGAAGAATATTCTACCATTACCGTAGAATTTTTCTTTTCTATATTTTCAAAATCACTATTTACAGATTGAAATTGATCTACAAAAAACTGATTTTTAACTTTAACATTCAAAAATCCTTTTACCACATTGAAGCTTTCCAATAATTCGGTTTGCGTTGTTAAAGCTTCGCCCAATTCTACTCCAATACTTTCTGGATTTTTCTTTAATTGCTTCACCAAAGGAAAAGTAACAATGGTAAAATCACCTTCAAACTCAGTTTTATTTTCCTGAATTTCAAGGTTAATATCTTTTAACTGAAAGACGTTTAAAATTACTTCTGATAATTTTTGGTCTATTATATCTTTAATATTCATCTTCTATAATTACGCTCGTACAAATTTAATAAAAAAAGACTTCATTTCTGAAGTCTTTATACTAAGGAAGGCAATTAAGATCCCACTCTGAGCAATATCTCTTTATAGGATCCCAATTAATACAGCAAGGTGGAGCAGCACCTCCTTGAATTTTTTTAAGGTCAACAGCACTTAATTTTTTTAGATTTTTCATATTAAATATTTTAGTAACCTAATTTAGTAAAAAATATGCATTCAATACTAACTATTTTCAAAATAAAAACCGCCCGAAGGCGGTTTTCATGTGAATGTTAAAATATTAAAATTTGTTTTCTTATTAATTTGTGTCCCAAATTAATTTTGTATTCATTTGGTCCCCACCAATAGCACTAGCAGCAGCTTGATAGTTAGTAGGATTTAATGTTTGTACTGATGTTGGATAATATAATCTATTAGGTAAATCAGACAATCCTGCTATTAAAGATGTAAATGTATATGTTGTTTGTCCACTTGTTGTTGCAACATTCAGGTTAGCTGTTTGCCCTGGTTTCAACAAAGTATTCGGATATCCCGTTCTTCTATATTCTGCCCAAGCTTCATATGGCTGCATAAATAAAGCAACATATTTCTGATTAAGAACATTTTCTTTAGAAGCGGCAGGTAAAGCATTAATAAATGTTGTAATAGTTGAAGCATTAACCCCCCATCTCTCCATTGAAGCTTTAACTCCATTAGTATAGTTTGATTGAGACCATCCATTTGCTTCACTTAATAAAAACTGTACTTCAGCATACTCCATTAAAACCTCTGTATAACCTGGCTTCAAAACATTTTTACTAAAGAAATTAGCGGTAGCAGCCTGACTAGCAGTTAAAGAACTTGGAATTCCATAAGGCATACCGTTAAAATCAGCTGGATCTGTGGATTCTGCTGATGTTCCATCTAAAATCTCTTTTTGTGAAGTTCCTACAGGACTTGCATATTTGAATAAACGAGGGTCTAATCCATAGCTACCCGTTTGCCCTTTTAACAATTGAACGAATGTTTTCGAAATTGCAAAATCTGTTCTTGTACGGAAATTATCAAACATCGGTGATGGATTTACCAAATTATTTTCATAAGTAAGGCCAACATTGTCATCATTTGATGTCATAACTCCAGAAGCGATAGCATCTGTGATGTGAGCTTCAGCTCCAGGAACAACTCCTTTTACCCTAGTTGCAACACGCAATCTTAAAGAATTAGCAAACTTTTTAAGCTTTATTCCTTTACTTGTTCTTACATTATTTTCCATGTAAGAAAATAAATTATCCCCAGAAGTAAATACAGGCTGATTTACCTCAACCATTTCAGATGCTTCTTTAAGTTCTTTTAAAATATCGGCATATACTTTTTGCTGGCTTGCAAACTTAGGCTGTAATGTAGCATCAATATTTAATGCCTGAAAATCAGCATCTTTATTACCATAAGAATAATATGGTATATCTCCAAAAGAATCTGCTAATGTAAGGAATACGTACGATAACATAACTCTTGCAGCTGCAATTTGATTTTCATTTGGACCATATACACTCATTTGAGATTTTGTGGCAGGATCTGTATTCAAATCAATAATTTGTTTATAATCCTGTGCAACTCTATAAGAAAAGCTCCATAAAGAAACTCCAGTTGACAATCTATATTGATATCTATCTTCTTCTGTATATCCAGTTTGAGCTGAATACTGAACCCATGGTAGCGTAATTCTTCCTGACTGCCATTCATCTCTTGTGTTATCCATAAGCTCCTTATTAGCGCTATTGAAAATACCAGTAGGTAAAGGTTTATCAGTAGAATTAGGATTCTCATCAATTTCATCGAATTTATCTGAGCAACTATTTGACACTAACGTCAATGATAGGACAGATAATATTAAAAATATTTTTTTCATTTTAGTTTAAAATTTAAAGTTAACATTAACTCCATAAGTTCTTGTAGAAGGCAAAGAGCCACCTTCCATACCTTGAATATTACCAGAACCATACGAAGTATTTTCCGGATCAATTCCTTTATTTGCTAAGTTCCAAGCAAATAGGTTTCTTGCAAAAGCAGAAATTCTAACACCTTGGAAAACATTGCCAATAAGTGATTTTGGTAAATCATAACCAAGAGTAATGTCTCTTAATTTAATATAGCTTGCATCAAAAACATTTTGAGCATCAACAGTATTATAATATGTACTACCCCATGTTTGAGCATCTAATAGAATATCATTTGCTGTACCATCTTCTTTAACCCCTGGTAAAATTATACCAGCTTCTCTATTTCCTCCAAGCGCTGACTCCTCAGACATACCAGAATACATTCCCCACATATTTGTAGTTGAGAAATATTTTCCTCCTTGTTGAATATCAATTAAGAATGATAAGCTTAAAGACTTATATTTAATTGTATTTCTGAATCCCATGTTATAATCAGGAAGGATAGATCCTAATGATTTAATTTCAGAAGCCTTATAAAAACCATTCTCATCTATAACTTTATTACCGTTAGCATCATAAACATAATCTGTACCTAAAATTGTTCCATATGCCTGACCAACTTGAGCAACTAATTGTGCTCTAAATGGAGCATTTGTCAATACATAATTTTGTAGATCTTGGTATAGATTTACTAGTTTATTTCTATTTCTTGCAAAGTTCCAAGTTAAATCCCATGAGAAGTTCTCATTTCTAATAGGAGTTACTGTAACCATAGCTTCGATACCTTTGTTAGTCATTTCTCCTGCATTGATATTTTTATACAAATATCCTGTTGCTGGGTCTACCGGTAAAGCAATAATTAAGTCTTTTGATTTTGTCTGATAATATGTAAAATCAAGACTTACTCTATTTTTAAATAGACTCGCTTCCAAACCAATTTCTTGAGTAATTTTTAACTCAGGCTTAATGTTTGGATCATTTTTTGTATTAGGATTAGAATACTGAGGTGCTCCGTTGAAAGGCAAGCCAATTTCAGTATATGTCAATCTACTATAAGGAGCTGTACCTAAAGCAATACTAGCCCAACCAGCTCTCACTTTACCAAATGATAACCAATCAGCCTTAAGGACCTTTGAGAATACAAAACTTCCTGTTACCGATGGATAAAATTGAGAATCATTTAACATGGAGAACCAGTCATTTCTTCCTGTTGCTTCTAAAAATAATAAATCTTTATATCCCAAAGAAACTGAGGCAAACAAACTCTTGATTGACGAATGAGAACTATTATTTGTTGCTAATGAGTTTTCAATTCCATTATTTAAATTATATAAGTTAGGAATAATTAATCCTCCCACGGTTGTACCCCTTAACCAACTCATTTTATTATCTCGTATGTTAAAACCTCCAACAGCATTTACACTTAGATCTCCAAATGTATTGTTATAGTGAGCTCTACCTTCGTAGTTAAATTCTGAAACCGTTCTTTTTTCAAGAGTATAATTTGAAACAGCCTGCGAACCAACTGCTACTCTAGTACTTATGTTTTGTGTATATGTATCTCCATATACTTTGCCAACGATATAAAAATGCTTATCAAAGTTATATGTTAAACCAGCATTTCCAAAAAATCTGTGTCTGCTATCGTTTGATGTATTTTCATAAATAGTCCAATATGGATTATCAGAATATTTAGGAGTTCCATCGCTCCATGATGTTCTGTTCCATGTTCTTTGACTTCCATCGGCTAATTTATAATCTTTTAGCTTAGCAAAATCTAAATTTCTTTGTCCAAACTGATAAAATTTTTGGGCAACAGAGTTATCACCATATCCAACTTCTGGTCTGTTAAAACCTTCTGTGTGAACATAATTAATAATAGCCTCTGCCTTTAAATTGTCTGTCAATTTAGAATTTAGATTTACACTGAAGTTATCTTTTTTAATTTTTGATGTAGGAATTATACCACTAATATTTGTGTTTGTATAAGACAACCTTACGTTTGTATCACCAAATGATTTAGCTACAGCTACATTATTTGTATAAGTAACACCAGTATTGAAGAAAGAATCTACATCATTTTTAGGAGCTACAAATGGAACCGCCTTTAGATAATCGTTTGAATATTCTGGATCAAAGGCATACCAAGGAAGATACATTAGATTTGAATCATATCTAGGGCCCCACGAAGCATCCGTTTGATATTCTTGGATATTATATGTAGTTCCGTTTATGCTCTGTGTTGGAAGTGTAAATTGAGAACCTCCTCCATAAATATTTTGTAGTTTTGGTCTAATATAAATACTTTCGAAAGCAACTCCTGTATTTAATTGAACATCAGTTCTACCTTTTTTTGCAGATTTTGTTGTATACAAAATAGCACCATTCCCTGCTCTTGAGCCATATAAAGCTGCTGCTGGTCCTCCTTTTAGAACAGTTACACTTTCAATATCATCTGGGTTAATATCGAAAGAGGCGTCTCCATAATCTCGACCACCTGCACCTCTTTGTGTATTAGTATCATTTACATTCGAGTTATCTAAAGGAACTCCATCTACAATAATCAATGGTCTGTTTTCTCCAGTAATAGAACTAATCCCTCTCATAGTAATTCTGGTAGATCCTCCCATTGTACTAGGTGCTGTAACCTGTACCCCTGCAACATTTCCTGACAATGCACTTACTGCATTATTTTGTCCTGCGTCAGAAAGAATATCTCCTTTAATTTCCTGAGAAGCATATCCAAGAGCTTTTTTCTCTCTTTTAATTCCAAGGGCAGTGACTACTACACCTTCGATTTCCTGAGTTCTTACTGTGTCACTCTTCTTTTGCTGAGCATTCGCAACAGCTAAAGATGAAGATAACACCAATGCAAGAACACCAGCTGTTAGTTTCTTCATAATCAAATTATTTTTGTACCGTACAAATTTGTAAAACTTTCCTAATAAAACAAAACAAAAACTTAAAAAATTGTTATTTTTATCATAGTTTTTAAATTATTGCTATTTTTGCAAGATTAAAAATGTTAATTTTTATGGAATTAATAAAAAATTGGACAAATCTTTACATCGAAGCAGGGTGCGATGAAGTCGGAAGAGGATGTTTAAGCGGACCAGTGGTTGCAGCAGCGGTAATTTTGGATGATGATTTTAAGCAAAATTTGGTTAATGATTCCAAAAAGTTAAATTTTAAGACGAGAATGAGTCTCGATGAATATATAAAGGATAATGTAAAAAATTATGCTATTGCAGAATTACCTCCTGCATTTATTGATGAGCATAATATCCTAAATGCCAGCATACATGCTATGCATCAGGCACTCGATAAATTAACAACAAGACCTGAGTTTATTTTAGTAGACGGCAACAAATTTCATCCCTATAATTTCATTCCACACCAGTGTATTATTAAGGGAGATTCAAAAGTTTTATCTATTGCTGCGGCATCTATTTTAGCAAAGAATTATAGAGATAAACTGATGATCGAGTTACATGAAGAGTTTCCGGACTATGGCTGGGATACCAACTTCGGGTATGCCACAAAAAAACATCAGGAAGCCCTGATAAAGCATGGTCCGACGAAATATCACCGTCAATCTTTCAGATTAAAATATGATTAAATAGTATAGACGATAAATTATGACTTTCATAATGGGCTAACGTAAATTTAAATTCTATCTAAATAAAAAAAAGAGAAGCAATATTCGCTTCTCTTTTCTGTTATATAAGATTATTTATCTATTTCTTTTTTCTTTGCTGCTCTTGCACTTTTTGCTGTTCCTGAGCCTTTTCCATCATTTCTCTCATACGTTTTTGGAACTTACCTTCAGCTTTTGGCTTTTCTTTATTCGCCTGAATCTGTGCATGAATTTTCTTTTCATCGAGAATCACATACTTAATCACAAGGATAATTAAGATGTTAATCGCGTTTGAAACGAAGTAATACCAAGAAAGACCAGATGCAGAAGTATTCAAGAAGAATAAGAATGTAATCGGGAAGATATACATTAATACCTTCATATTTGGCATTCCTTCTTGTTGTGGCTGCTGCATATTTCCTGAAGTCATCACCGTATAAATTAAGATTACAACAGTACATGCAATTGCAAAAATACTCAAGTGATCTCCTAAGAAAGGTACTTTGAATGGCAACTTAATAATATCATCATACGCTGTTAAATCTTTTGCAAACCAGAATCCTTTACCTCTCAAATCAATAAAGTTCGGGAAGAAACGGAATAATGCGTAGAAAATAGGAATCTGAACCAACGCCGGCAAACATCCCGCCATTTGATTAACTCCAGCCTTTCGATAGATTTCCATCGTCGCCTGTTGTTTTTTCATTGGATCTGCATCCTTGAATTTAGCATTTGCTTCATCAATTTCCGGACGAATTACTCTCATCATCGCACTTAGCTTATGTTGCTTGTACATAATTGGCGATAAGATTAATTTAACTAAAATTGTTAATAAGAAAATTGCCCAACCAGCAGTTAATCCCCAAGATGCAATGAAATTGTAAATAGGAATAAAGAATCCTCTGTTCATCCATCCGATGAAAGACCAACCTAATGGTAAAATTTCGTCGAAATTTTTATCGTAAGATTTTAACAATGGTAAATCCAAAGGCATGAAGTACCAAGTAAAATCCTGATTCAATTCACTTCCAGTCATTTGAACAAAACCTTCATAGTTTAGCTTTTTCAAATATTCACCTTCTTCTACGTTCTCCTGATTTCCTTTACTTTGAGTAAATCCGTTTTTAGCTTCAATTACAGAAGCAAAGAACTGCTGTTTTACACCAATCCAGTTCAGGGTTTCTTTTTCTTCTTCCATCGTTGTTCTTCCATCATAATCATAATCTTTATAATTATTGAAAGCATACGAGAATTCTGAGTGAGACTGCTCCTGAGCTCTACCTTTTTCAAGGTTTCTTACGTTATAATCCCAGATAAAATCTGCTTTATTATCAGCCGTAATTTTCGCAAGCCCTTGAGTTCTTACTTTAAAATCTAAGGTATATTTTGGGAGTAAAGTGTAAATGAATTGAATAACAGCCCCGTTATAATTAGCCGTCATCGTTACCGCATTTCCGTTAACAGTTGGTGCAAAAACAAGATCTTTTGTATTAATTACCTTCCCTGTCTTATCTTTGAATTGGAAACCGTAGTTTGAATTATTTTTCGTGATCAGATACAACGGAAGATCTGCATTATCCGTTTTATGATCATATGCTTTGTATTCTGCAAGTTCTACTTTAGAAACCTGTCCGCCCAAACTTGCAAATTCCACTTTCAATTCTTTGTTAGAAAGATTCGCAGTCTGAATAGCGTTCGGAGTTACATTTGGATTGATATTGCTTGCCTGAGACTGTTTTACGGCATTTTTTACCTGTTCGGTCTTTTGTTGCTGAGCTTTTACCTCTTCTTCTTTCGATTGCTTGTTTTGGAAATAAAACATGAAACCAAAAAGAACCACGCATAAAACCGCAAAACTAATCATTTGACTTTTATCGAGTCCGTTGTTCTGTTGCATTTTATCTTAATTAAATTTTTAAACTTTTTCTGTACGTACATATGTACGTATTTCGAGTCGACAAAAATACTGTTTTTTTATCAAAACTCTATACTATAATACGTTACTATATAATAAACTCAGGCTGAGAATAATCAGTCTGAGTTTATATATGACGTTTGTAATCTGTAAATTACTTTATTTCTGCGTACAAGCCTTAATAAAAGCTCTGAATAAAGGATGCGGTGTTGCTACCGTACTCTTGTATTCCGGGTGATATTGTACCCCAACGTAGAATGGATGATCCGGCATTTCTAATGCTTCCACCAATCCTGTTTCAGGGTTTGTACCTGTTGCTAAGAAACCGTTTTTCTCGAATTCTCCAATATATTCACTGTTGAATTCATATCTGTGACGGTGTCTTTCGGTGATATTTTTTGCACCGTAGATTTCGTTTAATTTAGAACCGTTTTTCAATGTACATTTCCATGCACCAAGACGCATTGTTCCACCTTTATCTACTACATTTTTCTGTTCTTCCATCAAAGAAATCACAGGATGTTCCGTAGAAGTATCGAATTCCATTGAGTTTGCCTTAGTATAACCAAGAACATTTCTTGCAAATTCAACGGTCATTATCTGCATTCCCAAACAAATTCCCAACATCGGAACTTTATTTTCTCTTGCATATTGAGCAGTCAAAACTTTACCTTCAATTCCTCTGTCGCCAAAACCTGGAGCGACAAGGATTCCGCTAACACCAGCTAGAGTTTCTTTAATATTTTCACTCGTCAAATCTCCACTGTAAACCCATCTGATTTTCACTTCAGTTTCCAAATCTGCACCTGCATGTTTGAAAGCCTCAGCAATGGAAATATACGAATCCTGAAGAGAAACATATTTCCCAACTAATGCAATTTCAATCGATTTTTTAGGATTCTGGAATTTCTTTAAGAAAGATTTCCAGTCTTTAAGATCTGCTTCTTTATCACTTTTCAGATCTAATTCTTTAAGAACTACATCATCAAAATTTTGTTTTTGAAGATACATTGGAACTTCATAGATTGTTTCCAAATCCTTACACTCAATCACATTATCTAAAGGAACGTTACAAAACTGAGCCAATTTCGCTCTCTGATCTTTCGGAATTTTATGTTCTGTTCTACAAACTAAAACATCCGCCATAATTCCGCTTTCCATCAACTGACGAACAGAATGCTGAGAAGGTTTTGTTTTTAATTCTCCACTTGAAGCCAGATAAGGCAACAATGTCAAGTGAATCACCATAGAATTTTTCTCACCCAATTCCCATTTCAACTGGCGAACAGTTTCGATGTAAGGTAAAGATTCAATATCCCCTACAGTTCCACCGATCTCTGTAATAATGATATCGTAGTTCTGCTTAGATAAAATTTTAATTCTACGTTTAATTTCGTTTGTAATATGAGGAATTACCTGCACTGTTTTTCCAAGGAAATCTCCTTTTCTTTCTTTTTCGATTACAGTTTGGTAAATTTTTCCTGTCGTAACGTTGTTGTTTTGGGAAGTCGGAGCATCAAGATAACGCTCATAGTGTCCTAAATCCAGATCCGTCTCCGCGCCATCTTCGGTTACATAACACTCTCCGTGCTCGTAAGGATTCAAAGTTCCCGGATCAATATTAATATAAGGATCAAGCTTTTGAATAGTTACGTTGAAGCCACGTGATTTTAGTAGAAGTCCAAGAGAAGCTGAAACGATTCCCTTTCCCAAAGATGAAGTTACACCTCCTGTCACAAAGATGTACTTTGTATTCTTTTTACTCATTAGATTAGGTTTGTGCAAAGTTAGGGGAAAAAGAAATACAAAGCAATTTTGTTTTAAGTTTAAATCCAAATGTCTTTTTCATTTATAGATGAATAATCACAAAGAACTTTAGATTTGATAGATTTTTTTATCTAAATTTGACTTTCATCAAAACTCAAAAAACTAATAGACATAAATGATTTCCGTATACAAACTCAAACCAAAATTCCAGCAACTCCTCACTCCTATCCTATTATTTCTTCATCGAAATAAAATTACAGCGAATCAGATTACGATAAGTTCAATCTTGCTTTCTGTCATCATCGGAATATTATTTTGGAACGCAGATCATTCAAAATGGTTTTTCCTAAGCTTACCTATCGGCTTATTAATAAGGATGGCACTGAATGCTTTGGACGGAATGATGGCAAGAAAATTCAACCAAACAAGCAAATTAGGTGAGGTTTTGAATGAAGTCGGTGACATTGTTTCAGACGTGATTATTTTTTTTCCTTTGTTAAAATTTCAACCCGAAAGTTTATATCTCATCATTATTTTCATTATTTTAAGCATTATTAATGAATTCTCAGGATTACTTGGAAAAGTGGTTGGCAAAAATCGACGTTATGACGGACCGATGGGAAAAAGCGACCGCGCGTTGATCTTAGGATTATATGGATTATTGATTTTTTTCGGGGTAAATATTTCAGGAATTTCCAATTATATTTTCGGCATTATTATCGCTCTTCTCATCATCAGTACATTCACAAGATTAAAGGAATCTCTGCATGAATAAAGAAGAAAACAAATTTGCCGACGTTCCCTTACGCGTAAAAACATGGATATACATCATCCTCGTTTTTGCCATCGGAATTTCGCATCCTTTTGCCATGAAAATCTTCGTTTCGTGGATTGCTTTTCAAAGTTTTTTTGAATTTTTGAGATTATTTAAAATCAATTCAAACCGAATTATTCCGTCCATTTTCATCGGAATTTCACAATTTGTATTGTTAATTTTTTTCCGTCTTGAAAATTATTTTCTTTGCAGTTTAGTTTTAAGTTTAATTGTTCTGATTTATTTTTCATTATTAAAAACTCCTTTGCAACAGATTTCAAAAATAGGAATTGCCTTGATTGTCTGCCTTTTTGCTTTTCCGCATTTATATTTTATCAGAGAAAATTTTTCAGGAATCAATTCCATTATTTTTATTGTTGTCGTCACAGAATTGAATGACGTTTTTCAATATTTAATGGGTAAATTCTTCGGAAAACATAAAATTACTCCACAAATCAGCCCCAATAAAACATTAGAAGGATTTCTCGGCGGAGTTTTTCTGACAATCATTTTAAGCAATATTTTAGGATTTTTTTTATTGAAAACTAATATTTTAGTTAATTCAATTTTGGGATTAACATTAGGAATTTCAGGATTTTTCGGAGACGTTTTTATGTCTTATTTAAAACGGAAAGCCAACATCAAAGACACGGGAAAATTTCTTCCCGGACACGGTGGATTATTAGACAGAATGGACAGCTTAATTTTTAATGCCCCTTTATTTTTCTGGCTACTTCCTTACCTTTTAAAAATTTAAAAAATGAATCAAAAATTCGAAAAAGCAATATTATTTTCAGGAGGCGGAACAAGATTAATGATCTACCTCGGAATGTTTTCTGCTCTCGAAGAACTCGGAATGAAACCTGATGTTCTGATCGCTTCCTGCGGTGGAGCTTTTGCTGCAACAGTCATCAATGCTTTTTCGGATAATCTTTCAAGAAAACAATATTTGCAGTCAGAAGAATATTATCAGTTTGTTTCAAAAACGACATTAACAAAACATCGAAAGCTCAATAAAATTGGACTTTTCACTTTAAAAAAAATACTCAATAAAAATAATGCGCATTTCATAGAAGACGTTTTCAACAGATATTTGGTTGAAATGAATCAGGATTTATCCGAAGATTTTCCATCATTAAAAAACACAACATTTTCTGAGGAAATTCCGACTTTAATCATTGGTTCAGAAATTCTTTTTGATCCAAAAAAAGTCAATCAAAAACGAAACAATAGAAAATTATATCAAAAAACAATTTTCACCGATCCTGAAACTGCGAAGAAAATCACTCCCAATCAGATAATTATTAATTCTGAAAATTATAAAAACAGTGCCGTTGAAAATCTTCCAAAAATAGAAACTCAATTTTCAATGTTGGAAAGTACAAGAATTTCAATTTCAGATATGTTTTACGTTGAACCCGTTTTTATTCAGGGAAAATATTTTGCAGGTGGAGCCATCGATCTTGCTCCGATTGAATTGGCAAAACATTTGGCAAACGAAGTTATTATTGAAAAAAAACAATCTTATAATGAAACCGAAGAAGCATTTGTTCGCGCTGTTTTAGGATACAGCGGAAATGAAAGATTAAATGAAATTGAAAAACTTACTCCTGATTTTCAGATTGACACCATTAATATTAAACAAGATTTGGAAGGACATTATTTAAAGAAAAGCATTAATTGGCTAAAATTTAAAATTGATTTTTCATTGCCAAAAAGTTATCCACAATTTAAAAAAGACATGGAAAAGCAATGGCAATACGGTTTTGATCAAACGATGAAAAGTTTGAGGAAATAAATTGAAGTCTTATTGATATTAAATATTGATAATTTTAAACGCAAAGATTTTTATTTCACACTTTATATTTTTAGGAAGTAAAGGCAAATAAAATTTGCTTCGCGAAGCTTAAAAATTACGCTTCACCAAATCAACTTGTTGATTCCTCTTTGTCCACTCAAATCATGAATTCCTCCAAATAAAACTTTGCGTCAAAAAATTGTCGCTAAATTTCAAATAAAATCTATTTTTACCTAAAATTAAAAATCACAAAAACCTCATGAACGTTTTTATTGCAGGCGGAACCTCAGGAATTGGCTATTCTCTTGCCCAACATTATCTTGAAAAAGGTTTTCAAGTGGGAATTTGCGGACGTGACTTAACAAAAATTTCAAAAAATCATTTCGAAAATTTAAAAACTTTCAAAGCAGACGTTTGTGATATGGATGCGTTAGTTTCGGCAGTGAAAAATTTTCTTCCAAACAAGGAAAATTTAGATTTATTTATTAATTGCGCTGGGAGTTATGCCGAAGATGTTGCCAGAAATATTTCTTACGAAGAAGCTGAAGAAATGTTGAGAACAAATATTTTAGGAACCGTCAACTGTTTTGAGGTAGCCCGAAATTTCATGAAAGAGCAAAAGTCAGGAAAAATTGCTGTGATTGCTTCGGTTTCAGGAATTTTGGATTACGAAAATTCAAGTTTATATACGAAAACAAAACGTTCTGTGATTCAAATTGCAGATGCTTACCGAAGAGCTTTGAAGCCGTTTGGAATCTCTGTAACAACGATTGCTCCGGGGTATATTGATACTCAGAAATTGAGAGATCTCAACCATAACGATTTAAGCAAAAAACCGTTTTTAATGGATGTAAAGTCCGCAACAGAAATGATTTCTCAAGCGATTGAAGAACGAAAAAAATTCATCATTTTCCCGTCAAAGATGAAATGGATGATGAAATCACTTGCCCTATTACCTTCTTCATTATTAAATATCATCATGTTCAGAAAAGCAAAATGGATGAAAAACGACTGAAAATATCGCAGAAAATCAATTCTTTAATCTTGTGTTCTTTCGTATTCATGATGGTTTACAATTATTCAGCGTGGCATATTTCGAAGCTGGAAAATGTTCCTTCTTTTGTTTTTAATTTGGAAAAATATATTCCGTTTATTCCATGGACAATCATTCCTTATATGACCAGCGGATTATTTTTTTGTTTGGTATTTTTCTTTTGTAAAACCAAAGAAGAAATAGCTATTCTGACTAAAAGAATGCTTTTTGTAACGGTCATTGCGGGAATTTGTTTTCTTTTATTTCCTTTAAAATTTTCTTTAAATAAACCTGAAATCAACAGTTCTGTTTTAGGAATTCCATTTCAGTTTTTAAAAATATTTGATTCACCTTTTAATCAAGCTCCGTCACTGCATATTGCGTATGCTTTTATCTTTTGGTCGGTTTTCAGAAATTTAAAAAGAGAAAGAATATTTTTAATGATTTGGTTAATTCTTTTAGGAATTTCTACACTCACCACTTATCAACACCATTTGATCGATGTTTTGGCAGGAGGAATTCTTACACACATAAGCTTTATTATTTTTCCTTATCGTAAAAATGACTTTCAATATCGAAATTTTCAGGTAGCAAATTATTATTTTTTATTCAGCTGGATTTTCTTAACCATAACTTTATTATTCAATCAATTTGTAGCAAAATTTGATTCTACATTTTTGTGGATAACTCTGTGGATAAAATTGTGGATAACTTTTTCAATAGCTTTGATCGGTTATCAATATCAAAAGAATAATATTCATTTTCTAAAAGATAAAAACGGAAATATTTCAATTTTAAAAAAGATATTTTATGCTCCTTATTTATTGATTTACTGGATCTTTTGGAGATTTTTAAGAAAGAATAAAAAGCCTATTGAGATTATTTCTAATATTTATATTTCATCAAAGCCAAATAAGCAAGATTTAATTGATTTTAATGTTAATAAAAATACTTTCGTCTACGATTTATCAGCCGAAATTGAAGAAACTCAACAATTAAAAGAAGAAACAAACTATCGATCCGCTCCATTTTTAGATATCGGAAGTTTTGACATTGACGAAACAAGAAAATTATTAACTGAAATCACCAATAATTATCATAATCTTCCGAAAGACGGAAAAATCCTGATTCACTGCACAATGGGCTTTACGAGAAGTTCTGTGATTGGGATTTTGGTAATGAAAAATATTCTATCTTTATCGTTAGAAGAAGCAGTAACCAACATGAAAACCAAGAATAAAAATGCGATTATCCATTCTTATGTATTGGATTTTTTGAAAAAAATTTAACTTTATGAACAGCGGAATTTTTAAAAGTTTTGACGGCAATGAAATTTTTTACCGTGAATGGAATTTTCAGCCTCAACAGAAAAATATCATCATGATCCACCGCGGTCATGAACATTCTGAAAGATTGAATGATATAGCTCAATCACCACAATTTTCTAAATTTAATATTTTTGCGTTTGACCTTCGTGGTCACGGTCACACCAAGACAAAAACGTCTTCCATTTTTATGGATTATGTTCGTGATCTGGATGCTTTTGCTAAGTTTTTACAGTCGAAATACGAAATCAAAATTTCAGATATTTTTGTCGTTGCCAACAGTATTGGAGGTGTTGTCGCTTCGGCTTGGGCTCACGATTTTGCACCTCAAATCGCCGGAATGGCTTTATTGGCACCGGCTTTTAGAATTAATTTGATTGTTCCTTTGGCTAACGAAATGATTACTTTGGGAATTAAGCTAAAAAAAGGATTGATCATAAAAAGTTACGTGAAATCAAAAATGCTGACACACGATCCTGAACAGCAAAAAGCGTACGATACGGATCCGTTGATATCAAGATCGATTGATGCAGAATTACTGATTGACCTTGCCAAAGCAGGAAAAAGATTGGTTGAAGATGCCGAAGCGATTGATACGTCGACTTTGATTTTAGCGGCAGAAAAAGACCATGTAGTATTTAATAAAGATCAGAAAATTTTTCATGATAAATTAGATACAGATTTAAAACATTATGAAGTTCTTCCAAATTTTTTTCACGGAATTTTATTTGATACCGGAAAAGAAATGGTTTACGATAAAATTGTAGATTTTGCAGAAAAATGTTTCTATAAAATTCAAAAAATGCCTTCACTTTCGCCTGACAAATTTTCGATAAAAGAATATCAGGATTTACAGAACAATGTGGGGAACAACCTGAATTTCAAATTTCAAAAGTTTTCATTAAACAATATTGGAAAGATCAGTACCGGAATGGCGATTGGTTTAAAATATGGTTTTGATTCCGGAGCTTCTTTGGACTATGTGTATCATAATCAACCAAGTGGAAAATTTGGTTTCGGAAAAATGATGGATAAAAATTATCTTGAAGCGATCGGTTGGCGAGGAATTCGTATCAGAAAACAACATTTAATTCAACTATTAGAAGAAAAAATTCAACAATTAAAAAAAGAAGGAAGAGCAATTAAAATTCTTGATATTGCCGGAGGAACGGGAAATTATTTATTCGACATCAAAGAAAAATATCCCGAAGTTGAGATCGTTATCAACGAATTTGTGCAATCAAATATCGAAATCGGTGAAAAAGTAATTAAAGAAAAAAGTTATCAACACATCCGTTTTACCAATTTTGATTGTTTTGATCCTTCAACGTATCAAAAACTTAATTTTGAACCGAACATTACCATCGTTTCAGGGATTTTTGAACTTTTTGGCGACAATGAAATGGCGAGTAAAGCCGTTCAGGGAATTGCTGCAATTTCGGATAAAAATTCATTTGTGGTTTACACGGGACAGCCTTGGCATCCGCAATTGAAAATGATTGCTTATGTTTTGAATAATCATCAGAAGAAAGACTGGATTATGAGAAGGCGTTCTCAGAAAGAGCTCGACAGGCTATTTGCTTTTAATAATGTTCAAAAAGAAAACATGTTAATCGATGATTTTGGAATTTTTACAGTTTCGTCGGGCAGAGTGTATTTTTAACTTATAATTAAACGCTTCGAGAGCCTCAGCGTGACACCGCTACAAATTAACTGTTGAAAAATTACAGTTAGTATTAGAATTGTCACGCTAAGTCTCTCGAAGCGTCTCTATAAAAAACAAAAAAGGTTTTCAAAAAATGAAAACCTCTTTCCTAAACCAAATTAATATGAAAATTATTGCTTAATTAACTCAAAATATAAGTTAACGTCAACGTCTTTTGCTACACCTGCTCCTGTTGGATCATATTTGATGTTATAATCTAAACGGTTTACCTTAAATGTCGTCTGGAAACCCAAAACCTCTTTCCCCTGTTGGTTTTTCGTAGTTCCACCAAAAGTAACCGGAACCGTGATATCCTTTGTTACATCTTTAATTGTTAATTTCCCTTTCAATAAGTAAGCATTTGTGCCTTTATCTTTTGCGATAGAAGTACTTTGGAATTTTATCTCAGAATACGTTCCGGCATCGAAAAAGTCTGCACTTTTAAGGTGCTTATCTCTCATTTCTACGCCAGTATTGATTGAATTTACATCTGCCGTGAAATCAAAAGTGGCATTATCCAGCGTGTTTCCTTTGGTAATTACTTTTCCTGTAAAAGTATCGAATCTACCTTGTACAAAGCTGATTCCCATGTGCTTGATATTGAAGTTTACCGAAGAGTGCATTGGGTCTACTACCCAACCCGTCTGTGCAAAACCTACTACGCTCAATAAAGCAAAAACGAAAGTTAAAAATATCTTTTTCATTGTTTAAATTGTTATTGTTTGAATGGTTCAAAGGTAAAACAAGCCGTGGGATTTCATCTTGATCTATGTTATTTTTTTGATTTTGTTACAATTATTTTTGAATAAAGTAAATGAACGAAATACATAATTAATAAAATGATTAATGAATTCACATACATCATAATCATTAAAAGATTTTCATTAGTTGAATCGAAAAAATATAATAAAGGGTTATTCCCTGAAATAATTAAAAACAAGAAATAAATAACTTCAAATAAAATAGCAATTCTTAGTATTGAATGATAACTTTTTCTAAAAATAATCACCGTCACTAAGCCTATTGCTGTAATTGTAGAACAAAAAATCAGCATAAATATAGAGAACATACCATAATCTCCTCCTGGTAGAGAAAGAAGCTTCACTTCCCAGTCTGTAAACTGTGCATGCAAAAGTGACATCACTACAAAAATGAGCAAACTCAAAAAAATATTTTTCATGCCTGAAAAGTAAGAAAAATTCAAAAAAAATTTTGAACTTCGCGATATGGCAAAACTAAAAACAGCATATTTCTGTCAAAACTGCGGAACCCAGTATCCACAATGGATGGGGCAATGTAAAAACTGTGGCGAATGGAATACTTTGGTGGAAGAAGTCGTAGAAAAAACGTCGTCTAAAACTCCACCTTTCTCAAAATCGAAACAAAATGTCATCAACATTATTGAAGTTGAAACCAATGAAGAACCAAGAATAAAAACCCCTTCCGAGGAACTGAACCGAGTATTAGGCGGCGGAATTGTCTTAGGTTCTGTAACATTAATCGGTGGTGAGCCCGGAATCGGTAAATCTACACTTCTTCTTCAATTAGCCTTGAAAATGAAGAAAAAAATCTTCTATGTTTCAGGGGAAGAAAGTGCGTCGCAAATCAAAATGAGAGCCGATCGACTGACGGATATTCAAAATCCAAACTGTTTTCTTTTTACAGAAACCAATCTGGAAAAAATTCTTCACGAAGCAAAAAAGCTGGAACCCGATTTCGTCATTATCGATTCTATTCAGACCTTGCAATCTCAGTTGATTGAAAGTTCTCCGGGAACCGTTTCCCAGATCAGAGAATGCTCCAACGAGATCATTAAATACGCCAAAGAAAACAGCGTTCCTGTATTTTTGGTAGGTCACATCACGAAAGACGGACAAATCGCCGGACCAAAAGTATTGGAACACATGGTAGACGTTGTTTTGAATTTTGATGGCGACAGAAATCACCTTTTCAGATTATTGAGAGCCAATAAAAACCGTTTCGGATCAACTTCTGAGATTGGAATTTATGAAATGATCTCACAAGGTTTAAAAGAAATCAGAAATCCTTCTGAAATTTTAATTACTAAAAAATTTGAAGAACTTTCCGGAAACTCTGTAGCAGTAACTTTAGAAGGAAACCGACCGATGTTATTGGAAATTCAGGCATTAGTGAGCACGGCAGTGTACGGAACTCCGCAAAGAAGTTCGACAGGTTTTGATGCCAAAAGACTGAATATGCTTCTTGCCGTTCTGGAAAAAAGAGCAGGTTTTCAGTTGGGTGCAAAAGACGTTTTCTTAAATATCACAGGAGGAATTAAAACGGATGATCCCGCATTGGATCTTGCGGTTGTTGCATCTATTCTTTCATCGAATGAAGATATTGCTATTTCCGAGCATTACTGTTTTGCAGGAGAAATTGGATTGAGTGGAGAGATTCGTCCCATTGCACAGGCCGAACAGAGAATTACAGAAGCTGAAAAATTAGGTTATGAGAAAATTTTCATTTCCAATTTAAATAAACTTCCGAAGAAAAAATTCGGAATAAAAATTGAGGAAGTGAGTAAAATTGAAGATTTCCATGAAAGATTGTTTTAAAAAAATATGACTTATAAATTGTGAGCTAATAGTTAGATTTATTATAGTTTATATTAATTACCATGATCCAACTCATAATGTATAACTCAAAACTCATAACTTTAAAACATGAATTATTTAGCACATTCTTTTCTGACTTTCACCGACGGACAAATTGTTGGTCAGTTTCTGGAAGATTTCATTAAAAACAGAGATCGTTTTTCTTTTCCGAAAGATATTCAGGATGGTATTACGCTACATCGTGCGATTGATACTTTTACAGATTCTCATCCCGCGATTCATGAAGCCAAGAAAGTTTTTTCACCGTTGGTAAGATTGTATGCGGGCGCTTTTGTAGATGTTTCGATGGATTATTTTGTGGCGAATGATTTAAGCCTAAATTCATTAGCAGAATGGAAGGCACATTCTCTGAAAGTGTATCGTGTTTTGAATGAGCACCAACAATATCTTCCCGAAAACTTTAAAATGATGCTTAGAAAAATGGAAAGTGACGACTGGCTGTATAATTATCGTGGTGACCGCGGTATAAAATTCAGCATGCAAAATGTCTTGAATAAGGCTAAATATCTGGAAAAAGATATTCCTGTTTTTGAAGCTTTTTTACAACATAAAGATGCTCTACAGCAATGTTATGATGATTTTTTTCCGGATCTTCTGGATCATGCGAAAGGAGTGAATGCTTTGTTACAAATGGAAAATTAAGTTATTTTCTGAATAGAAAAAAGACCACAAAATTGCGGTCTTTTGTATAGAAAAGTGTTTTTAGAATCGTATTAATTTAGTCTGGTTAAGGTTCCTACATATGATCTGCTTGCATCCCCATTATTTGTAATATTTATACTACCAATGGGATTACTAACCGTCACAGTAAAATTTGCTCCTGAAGTACCGCCACCAGGTGCACAAAGAGGCTTCCCTGACCATGTAACAGCAGTTGTACCTCTTGCACTTTCTGTGAAAGTAGGCTTTTTAGTTGCATCATCAGTTCCCGATGGTATTAAACCATCCAAGCCTTTAATGGTAAAGTAACCATTGGTTGAAATTGAACTTACATAAAATTCTGATATTATAGTATTTCCACATGCGTCTCCCGAGGTAATTAATAATTTATAAACTCCTCCATTTACAAGACCCGTAACTACGGCACCTGTGGCTCCCGCTGCTAAAGTTACTCCATTTCTTAAAATACCAAATTGTGTAGAACTGGATGTTCTCACAACAATCCCTGTACCATCAGCGTACAATGGTGTAAGTGCTTCGGATCCTGCAGGCCCATTGATAGATCTCACTCTCAATGTACCATTCACATCCAGTGTATTACTTGGTGCTGTAGTTCCTACTCCCAATCTATCATTCGCTGCATCTACAGAAAATGTAGATCCATCCACAGAAAAACCATTGGTAGCCGTAGAAGTAAATGCTAAGGTATTGGCTGCTTGTGTTACCACTCTGTTTCCGGTAAGAGATCCATTTGAATTATACAAATTCACTGAAGCCGCGCTTGCATCTTGCCAAGTTCCGACCCCATTAGCATCAGAAGTTAATATTCTTCCTACTCCCTGATTACCGTCCACAATTTTCACCGCAGCTACAGGTGTGGTGGAAGTTCCTCCTGAGTTAATATCTAGTTTTACAGTGGGCGCTGTATTTCCTATCCCCACATTTCCCGTAGGATCTATCCTTAGTCTTTCAGCATTAGAAGTACTAAAAATCAAATCTGTAAGATTGGTTGTACCGTCACCTCTATAGTTTGACAAAATGGTAGAACCATTAGAAAAACCTCCGTTATATCTAGGTGTGAAATAGATTCCGCCAACAATATCGTTAATTGCCAGATTAGTTGGTGCTGCTGCTGTTCCGTTAGACGATGATAAAAATAAGGCAGGATTTTTAGAATTTCCATATCCTGTTAAATTAAAATCATTAGCCGCACCACCTCCCAAATTATCTGCCACTATTTCAAATCTTGATCGGGGAGCAATAGTCCCAATACCTACTCTGCCATTCGCTGCATCCACAGAAAATGTAGACCCATCTACTGAAAAACCATTGGTAGCTGTGGAAGTAAACGCCAAAGTATTCGCTCCTTGAGTTACAATTCTATTTCCGGTAAGCGTTCCGTCTGTATTATAAATATTTACACTGGATTGAGCTGCCGGGGATTGCCAAGTTCCGACACCATTAGCATCAGAAGTTAATATTCTTCCAACTCCCTGATTACCGTCCACAATTTTAACTGCTGCAACAGGTGTGGTGGAAGTTCCTCCTGAGTTAATATCTAATTTTACAGTGGGCGCTGTATTTCCTATCCCCACATTTCCCGTAGGATCTATTCTTAGTCTTTCAGCATTAGAAGTACTAAAAATCAAATCTGTAAGATTGGTTGTACCATCACCTCTATAGTTTGACAAAATGGTAGAACCATTGGAAAACCCTCCGTTATATCTAGGTGTGAAGTAGATTCCACCAACAATATCGTTAATTGCTAAGTTAGTTGGTGCTGCTGCTGTTCCGTTAGAGGATGATAAAAATAAGGCAGGATTTTTAGAGCTACCATATCCTGTTAAATTAAAATCATTAGCCGCACCGCCTCCTACATTATCAGCTACAATTTCAAATCTTGATCGTGGAGCAATAGTTCCTACACCTACTCTATTATTAGCTCCATCCACCGACAATGTAGTGCCTGCTACTGAAAATCCATTGGTAGCCGTGGAAGTAAATGCCAAAGTATTGGCTCCTTGAGTTACAATTCTATTTCCTGTAAGCGTTCCGTCTGTATTATAAATATTTACACTGGATTGAGCTGCCGGGGATTGCCAAGTTCCTACACCATTAGCATCAGAAGTTAATATTTTTCCTGCTGCCTGATTACCGTCTTCAATTCTGATTGCAGCAACAGGCGTTGTAGAAGTTCCATCTGATACAATATGTAGTCTTTGCAAAGGATTGGTTGTTCCCACTCCCATATTACCATTGGCTCTCATGGTAGCAACCGTAGCTAATGTTTGGCCATCACCATAAGTTCCCGTAGAATTTGTACCTACGTTAAATTGTAATCCATTTTCTGCTCCTGAAGCATTAATAGAAGGAATACTCGCTGTAAGGTTAAACCAAAGATTATCCCAGCTTCCAGTTACAGCACCCATTCGCATTCCGAAAGCAGAGCCTACGATATCCATTTTTGCAACAGGATCAGCAACTCCTAAACCTACATTACCATTAGAAGCAATTCTAAAACGTTCATTTAAGGTTCCTGTAGTAGCATTTCCTATGTAAAAATCCTGATTTACACCTCCAGCAGCCGCTGAGGTTCTGATGCTTCCCAGCTGCCAATCTGCTCCTCCTGCAGTAGGTCCCGCATTAGAAAATCCTAAATAGGTTTTATTATCTGTCGCAAGTGCAGACGTATTTCTTAAAACTAAAATAGGAGTTTCTGATGTAGATTGTGGCGCATCTATTACATTATATCTTCCAGAAGTAGGGGTAGTAGATACTACATGTAATTTTGTTTCCGGCGCGGAAGTTCCTATCCCCAATCTGTCATTGGCCGCATTTACCGAAAGCGTAGAACCATCTACAGAAAATGCATTAACAACAGAGCCGTTAAAAGCCAACGTGTTCGCTCCCTGTGTTACAATTCTGTTTCCGGTAAGTGTGCCATCAGCATTATAAATATTCACAGAAGGAGAATCGGTATCGGAAATCTGTTTCCAAACTGTGCCATCAAAATAGTAATATCCTACTTTTGTAATGTTAGCTGTTTGCGCTAAACTAGGCGTAGTTCCTGTTGGCGTTCCCGCATCGGTAACATAGACCAATGTTCCGGATTGTGCTGCAGCATAGGTTCCGGAAACCTTAGCCGCCAATTGCTGTCTCGTAATTCTTGGCGCGGTAACGCCATCCTTTGTAGAGGTAGAAACTCCGTTACCCACAATATCTAATGTAGACTGTGGATTAGTCGTGTTTATCCCTACTTGACCATACAAACCATTAAAAGCAAAAGCTGCGATTAGAGGGTAAAAGTGTTTAGATTTCATCTCGATTATAATTTTTTAAAATTCATTAATACTCAAAAAGGCACCCTTTAGGAAAAGGTCATACATTATATACATTGACATTGCAAATATCACTGTACATATGAAATTCTAACTTGTGGAAGTATTGATGTTAATCGAAATGAGAAGTATGTGGATTTCTCATTTTGTGTGTTTATTTTTTTAATTATAACTAAGATTGAATCCCCAGTTGCCTGCTAAAAATATATTTAATTGGCTTTAAAATATTATTATCTCAGTATAACTATCAAAATATTTATTCAAAGATATAAAACCAACCAACATAAACCAAAAAAAATATCAATAATTCATTATATTTAAAATTATGCTAATCAAATCACACCAAAAATATATTTAAAATATTTTATATTCAAACATAAATAAAAAATATAATATGTTATTTAATAAAAAAATAGGTATTATTTAAATTAAAAAACACCTTTTGATAATAAAAATAATTTTCTATTAAGATGTACATTTTAAAAATTCTTTGAACTGGTCATTAGGTAGAAAAATGAGGCCTATTTTCATAAAAAAAACACTTACCAAAGTAAGTGTTTTGAATGTATATGATATTTGTGTTATTAGAATTTTTACCTGTTAAAATGTTGGGAACTTTTATTAAAGCTGATTATATTACTTTTTAAGAAGCAGACTTTCAACTTTAGCTTTTAAATCGTCAATTTGCGTCTGTTGATTTTTAATAATCTGCTGCTGCTCCTGAACTGCTTTTGTAAGCACTACTGTCATTTCAGCATAATTAACTCCTAAGGTTTTCATTTCATCATTAGCAGTTACTACCAATTCTGGCATTGCTGCTTTTATCTCCTGAGCAACGAAACCTATTTTTTTATCTTTACTTAAATTTTCATCTTTATAACGATAATTAATAGTTCTCAATTTTAACACTTCATGTAAACCATACACGTTGTTTACGATATCTTTTTTAATTCTTATATCTGAAGGAGTTACCGTTCCAGAAGCTAAGATATTTCCGGCAACGTGAAGTTTTTCTGTAGGTACAGATACTCCTATTCCCACATTACCATTAGAAGCTACTCTTACACGCTCATTCAACGTTCCTGTAGTGGCATTTCCTATGTAAAAATCCTGATTAACTCCTCCAGCAGTTGCCGAGGTACGAATACTTCCTATTTGCCAGTCTGCTCCTCCTGCTGTAGGTCCCGCATTAGAGAAACCTAAATAAGCTTTGTTACTAGTTGCTAGAGTTGATGTATTTCTTAACGCCAAAATAGGATTTTCTCCTGTGCCTTGTGGCGCATCAATCAAATTAAATCTACCTGAAGCCGCAGTAGGAGACACTACATGCAATCTTACTTCTGGATTTGTCGTTCCAATCCCCATATTTCCGCTAGGTCTCATCGTGGCAACCGTGGTTAAGGTTTGCCCATCTCCATACGTTCCTGTGGCATTAGTACCTACATTGAAATTGATCCCCGTTTCAGCTCCAGAAGCATTTATAGAAGGTCCATTTGCCGTTAAGTCAAACCAAAGATTATCCCAGCTACCGGCTGCCATTCTCATCCCAAAAGTAGAGCCAACTGCATCTATTTTTGCTACAGGAGTAGTAGTACCAATACCCACTCTGTCATTTGCCGCATCTACAGACAATGTAGATCCATCCACTGAAAATCCGTTAGTAGCCGTAGAAGTAAATGCCAATGTATTAGCACCTTGTGTTACTACTCTATTACCTGTAAGAGAGCCATTCGTATTATAAATATTTACACTCGATTGTACTGCTGGTGTTTGCCAAGTTCCCTCTCCATTGGCATCAGAAGTTAATATTTTTCCTGCTGCCTGATTTCCATCTACAATTTTCACTGCTGCAATAGGCGTACCCGAAGTTCCTCCTGAATTAATGTCTAATTTTACAGTGGGAGCTGTATTTCCTATTCCTACATTTCCTGTAGGATCTATTCTTACTCTTTCTGTACCGGAAGTTGTGAACATCAAATCAGTAAGATTTGTTGTTCCATCACCTCGATAACCTGAAACTACACTTGAACCCGTTGGAAAACCACCATTAGCACGAGGAGTAAAATATATCCCCCCAATAAGATCATTTACAAGCAGATTCGTAGGAGCTGCGGCAGTACCACTTGCTGCGGCAAAAAATAATCCCGGGTTTTTGGAAGTGCCATATCCTGTAAAATTAAAATCATTTGCAGCACCACCTCCAACATTATCTGATACGATTTCGAATCTTGATCTTGGTATATTGGTACCAATTCCTACTCTGTCATTAGCCGCATCTACTGTCAAGATAGGATTGGCAGATGAACTTCTATTCACAGAAAAAGCATTGGCGATAGTTCCGTTAAAAGCTAATGAACGGTTGGATTGAGAAACTATACGATTATCTGTTAAAGTTCCGTCTGTATTATAAATATTTACACTAGATTGCACGGCTGGGATTTGCCAGGTTCCCTCTCCATTAGCATCAGAAGTTAATATTTTTCCTGCTGCCTGATTACCGTCTACAATTTTTATTGCCGTAACGGGTGCTGTAGAAGTACCTCCTGAATTAATGTCTAATTTTACGGTAGGAGCTGTATTTCCTATACCTACATTTCCTGTAGGATCTATTCTCATTCGTTCAGCGTTGGAAGTAGTAAACATTAAATCTGTTAATGCTGTTGTCCCATCTCCGCGATAGGCTGATGAAATACTAGAGTTTACGGAAGTATTATTGGCTCTTCCGGTAAAAAATAAAGTTCCTGTGAGATCTCCCGTTACCAAATTTGTTGGCGCGGCAAGTGTACCACCTGCTGAAGATAAGAAGAGAGCAGGATTTTTAGAAGTTCCAAACCCTCTAAAGTTGAAATCATTACCAGCTGCAGAGCCTTCATTATCTGAAACAACATCAAACTTACTGGCAGGTGCTATTGTTCCCAATCCTATTCTATTGTTAGCTGCGTCTACCGAAAAAGTAGTACCATCAACCGAAAAGCCATTAACCGCCGTAGAAGTAAATGCCAATGTATTAGCAGCCTGCGTTACTGTTCTGTTACCTGTTAAACTTCCATTAGAATTATAAATATTCACAGAAGGAGAATCTGTATCAGAAATCTGTTTCCATACGGTGCCATCAAAATAGTAGTATCCTACTTTGGTAATATTAGTAGTTTGTGCCAAACTGGGCGTAGTTCCCGTAGGCGTAGTAAAATCCGTAACATATACTAAGGTTCCGGATTGTGCAGCAGCATAGGTTCCGGCAACTTTAGCCGCCAATTGCTGTCTGGTAATTCTTGGTGCTGTAACACCATCTTTTGTAGAGGTAGAGGCAACATTCCCCACCACATCTAGTGTAGACTGCGGATTGGCTGTATTTATCCCTACTTGGGCGTATGCGCCGCTAAATGCAAAAACGGCGAGCAAAGGGTAAAAGTGTTTAAATTTCATGTCAATGTTTATTTAGGTTAATATTTAAAATTAAAAGTGATAGAAAATTCGGATTTCCGACTATAAAAAATGAATGAAGCAGTAAGATATATCACAAAAGGATATCTAAAGAAGGAAATCTGTTTATAATTTCTTTTGGCAAATAAAGTCTTCTTTCTTCCATGGCAAGTGTTTTTAGTTGGTGTAAAAAATGTTAATTAATATATACAAATCTCTAACTGATGTATTAAGTAAATTATAAACTTTTAAAAGCTCATTGATTTACCTATAATTTTCCGTTCAATACAGTACCAAATATATAAATTTTCTTAATATACGCCAAACAATGTTAAAAATAATTAATAATTTCTGCAATATATTGAATAATTAAAGAAATAAATTTTAAAATATATTTCACTTCATTCTGATTAAAAATAAATAAATTGTATTTTTATTCTCCAAATTGTGTTTTATTTACAACATTTATTTTATCTAAATAAAGAAAAAAAAACATCATTGACCTTTTATTCTATTTTTGCATCTACTTAAATATTTATCCCTTTTTCATGACAAAAACCTGTTAAAGTTGTTACATTTTTATTTTTTCTTTAACACACTATAAAAAATTATCAAATCATATCTTACATAATAAAATGATGAGATTTTAACAACAAATGGTAAGTTTTAACTATTCATCTTCACTACTTTTTACTAATAATTAACGAATACCAATTACAACTTCTCTCAAGATTACTGTTTCATCACTTACTTTTAAATTATTTTAAAAAAGACAAATTCATATAATAATGAAAAAACACCTGCCCAAGCAGATGTTTTTGTATTTGTGTTATTAGAATTTTTTGCCTAAATAGCGATAAATGGGAACCTTTATCTAAAAAAATTGAAAATTTATTTTTTATTAAGTTCTATCAATTCTTTCACCTGCTGTTTCAAAAGATCTATTTCTTTCTTTTGTTCTTTAATTTCTGCCTGCTGTTCTTTCATCCCGTTAATAAGAATCAAAGATAGTTTTGAATAATCTACAGAAAGTAATCCTTCATTTTCGTTACCGTTAACTAATTCTGGAACAACAGCTTTTAGCTCTTGAGCAATTACTCCGATATCTGGGGTATCGTATTCTTTAAAATGATATCTTCTAGGCTGTATTTTCATGATTTCTTTTAGTCCGTATTCGTTAAGATTAATAATATCTTTTTTTAATCGGATATCTGAAAGTGTAGAAGTACTTACCGCTCTTACTTCACCATGGAAGTCGTACAGTGCTCTATTGGTTCCTGTAGTTACCCCCGGATCCTGATCAAATACTACGGCATATTGGTTTCCAGGAGAAATAGTTGCCCCATTAGAAGTATAGCCGGGATAAATGTTTAAGGTAGGATTTCCTGTAATACTTGTATTTTGTAAAGATAATACTGCGCCTGCAATAGACGAAGAAATGGAGACTTTAGCACTTGGAGTAGTGGTACCTATTCCCACTCTGCCACTGTTAGTATCTGTAAGGTACATCAGTTCGTTAAGTCCATTACCTACGCTAAATGATAAATACTTTCCTGTACCTGCCGTAGTTGTATTGGTATCTCCAAAATTGAATCTGGCAACAGAGCCTGTGCCTACCGTAGAAGCTGATCTTATATTGATCCCAAAATTATCTGTTCTATTTCCATAGGTAAAACCATCCTGCCCGATATTAATATCAATAGCATCTTTGGTAGTTGCCGTAGTGACTGCAGCATTAAATAATCCCGCTCCTTCTACCTGCAATTTTCTGGCTGGAGCCGTAGAGCCAATTCCTACATTTCCTGAAGTTCCCAACACCATTCCCGGTGCCGCTGTTGCTACAGATCCTGCATGGAACTGAAGATAATTGGTATTAATCCCCAAGCCATAAAAATCTGTACCTGCTGCATTGTTGAAGATTGCTAATTTTTTACCCGCTGCCGCTGTTACACTTGCTGCTCCGTTGGACGTTCCCAGATCAAGAATACTATTAGGAGCAGCAGTTCCAATCCCCACATTTCCATTAGTCGCTATAGTCATCTGCTCAACTCCTGTTGATCCAAAAGCGAATCTTCCTCCAGAGCGGTTATCCAGGTAGCCTTTAGAGCCAGAACCAAAAATACCAGAACCATTATCTACCCCCCAATATACACCTCCAGTTCCTGCTGCAACCGCAACATCCATGCGGCTATTAGCTCCAGTATTGGTATTTGAAAAATATGAACGTTGAGCTCCATTATTATTTGACTGAACAATTAAATTACCCGTGGTTCCATTAAAAGTTAGGTTACTAGCACCTTGCGTTACAACTCTGTTTCCTGTAAGTGTTCCATCTGTATTATAAATATTTACACTCGATTGTACGGCAGGGGTTTGCCAAGTCGCTACACCAGTACCATCGGAAGTCAAAATTTTACCTGCCGCCTGATTTCCGTCTACGATTTTTACCGCTGCAATTGGTGTAGTAGAAGTTCCTCCGGAATTGACATCTAATTTTACCGTGGGTGCGGTATTTCCTATTCCAACATTTCCACTAGTATCAATTCTTACACGTTCTGCATTGGAAGTAGCAAACGCCAAGTCAGTAAGATTAGTTGTTCCATCGCCTCTGTAATTGGCAACAATACTGGATCCCGTAGGAAATGCACCACTTACACGAGGTGTAAAGTACAATGCTCCAATAATATCGTTTACCAATAAATTGGTTGGAGCTGCTGCTGTACCACTTGCCGAAGCGAAGAATAAAGCCGGATTTTTAGAGGTTCCGTAGCCTGTAAAATTAAAATCATTTGCGGCCCCCCCTCCCACATTATCCGATACGATCTCGAATCTTGATCGTGGAATGGTAGTTCCCAATCCTACTCTGTCATTAGCTGCATCTACAGATAAAGTGGAACCATCTACAGAAAACCCATTTACTGCCGTAGAAGTAAATGCTAAGGTGTTGGCTCCTTGCGTCACTACTCTATTGCTCGTAAGTGTACCGTCTGAATTATAAATATTTACTGAAGAAGTTACAGTATCAACATCTGTAAGCTGCTTCCAGGTTGTTCCGTCAAAATAATGGTATCCTGCTTTGGCAATGTTAGCAGTTTGTGCTAAACTGGGTGTAGTTCCGGTTGGCGTAGTAGCATCAGTAACATACACCAAGGTACCCAACTGTGCCGCCGCATACGTACCGGCTGCTTTTGCTGCTAACTGTTGTCTTGTAAGCCTAGGCGCAGTAACGCCATCCTTAGAAGATGTAGAAGCTACATTTCCAACAACATCAAGTGTAGATTGGGGATTAGCAGTATTTATCCCTACTTGGGCGTATAAACCTGAAAAAGCAAAGACTGCAATTAAAGGGTAAAAATGTTTAATTTTTTTCATATTATAATCGTTATTTAATTTAAACTTAAATCTGTTTTATGATAATTAAAGAAGAAAAAAGGAATTGTGAAAATTGAAATGATATGAATATCTAAACTGCTTGGTTCCAGTTAAGAAGAATATATTATTTTCATGGCAAGTTTTTTTCTACGTTTAAAATATTCAAAAACACCAGCAAAGCCGTAATTGTATAATTAAAATAAATCCTGCAACAGACATATTTTAATTATTGATATTCACCCAAAGACCCTCAAATATATAAATTATAATAACATCTGCCAACTAATGTTAAAAATAATTAATCATTAAACTTAAAATTATTAAAAAAATATCTTTTTAAAATTCAATATTTATACAAAAAAAACACCTGTCGAAACAGGTGTTTTGTATTTGTGTTATTAGAATTTTTTGCCTAATAAAGATAAAGCGGGAACTTTTAACTTAAAAATTGAAATTATTACTTCTTTTTATTAAGCTCTAGCAATTCTTTTACTTGAGTTTTCAATAATTCAATTTCTTTCTGTTGTTCTTTCACCGCATTTACCAAAATTTTAGTCAACGCGCTTTCATCAAGCTCTCTTTTATCTTTCAAGCCGCTTTTAGCAGAATCATCCATCACATTTACCATATAAGGTGCTGCTTTTTCTACCTCCTGTGCAATAAATCCAACATATTCTTTATTAAGATCTGTATATCCTGATTTTTCTGTATACTTATACACCACAGGTTTCAATTGATTGATTACATTTAAACCATCTTTAAACTCATTGATATCTTTTTTCACTCTTCTATCCGAGAAAGTTCCCCAAGAACCTCCACCCGGTTTATCTGCCGAACCATTTACAGAAAGCAAAGAGGTAGGTGTAGATGTTCCGATTCCCACATTTCCGTCATGCGTAAGAATCATTCTTTGAGCCGCGGTATTGGTTCCGTTTGCTACCGTAAAGAATGTCATATTAGATCCCATCGTAGTTCCAGAAAAAGCCTGTGTACTGTTAGATCTGATACTGCTACTTGTTCCTGTATAATCTGTATTATAGCCTGATCCCGTATTTCCTGCAAAAACGATTGCTCCTAAACCGTTGCCAGATGCCACCGCCGCATTAGTTCCCAGTGTTGCAGACCCACTACGTCTTAATACCAAAGTTGGCCAGTTTCCACCTCCTGAAGCAAATCTTTCATTAATCAAGCCTTCATCATTAGTTGCAACATGCAATGTGGATGCTGGTGATATAGTTCCGATACCAACATTTCCACTATTTTTCACAGTCATTCTTACAGAAGCATTACCACCTGAAGATGTTGCCACCGCAAAATCTGCACTTCCTTCTCCTGCTGAAGCTGTAGAATATACCGCTCCAACTGCAATAGGATAAGAACCTTGACTAAAGTTCGGGTTTAAGCCTATCCAAGCACCTTGTCCTACTGCTGGAGTAGAAGATGCCCCCCCGATACGCAAACTTGGAATAACATTGGTATTAGCGGGTGAAGTAATTACTGCTGCTGTTCCTGATGTATTGGTTAAAGAAAACCCACTAGCCACACTAGAGTTAAATGCTAGTGTATTAGCAGCTTGAGTTACTATTCTATTTCCTGTTAAAGTACCATTAGAATTATAAATATTTACGCTGCTGGTTGCTGCAGGATCTTGCCATGTAGCTACACCATTCGCATCGGATGTTAATATTTTCCCTGCTGCCTGGTTACCATCTTCTATTCTCATTGCCGCTACTGGTGCTGTAGAAGTTCCGCCAGATGTAATATGCAATCTCTGTAAAGGATTGGTAGTGCCGATTCCCATGTTTCCGTTGGCTCTCATGGTAGCAACTGTTGTTAAAGTTTGCCCGTCTCCATAGGTTCCTGTCGCATTAGTTCCTACATTAAAGTTCATCCCAGTTTCAGCACCTGATGCGTTAATAGAAGGTCCATTTGCTGTTAAATTAAACCAAAGGTTATCCCAATTGCCCCCCGCCATTCTCATACCAAATGTAGTTCCCACGGCATCAGTTTTTGCTAACGGTGCTGTAGTTCCAAACCCCACTCTGTCATTTGCTGCATCTACTGATAATGTAGCTCCATCAACAGAGAAACCATTGGTTGCAGTAGAAGTAAATGCTAACGTATTTGCAGCTTGAGTTACCACTCTATTTCCTGTTAAAGTACCATTAGAATTATAAATATTTACGCTGCTGGTAGATGCAGGATCTTGCCATGTAGCTACACCATTCGCATCGGATGTTAAAATTCTCCCTGCACTTTGATTACCATCTACAATTTTAAATGCTGCTACAGGCGTAGTAGAAGTACCTCCTGAATTAATATCAAGTTTTACACTTGGAGAAGAATTTCCGATTCCTACATTCCCATTAGCAGCTATAGTCATCTGCTCAACTCCTGTTGATCCAAAAGCGAATCTTCCTCCAGATCGGTTATCCAGGTAACCTTTAGAGCCTGCACCAAAAATACCAGAACCATTATCTACCCCCAAATATACACCTCCAGTTCCTGCTGCAACTGCAACATCCATGCGGCTATTAGCTCCCGTATTGGTATTTGAAAAATAAGAACGTTGAGCTCCATTATTATTTGACTGAACAATTAAATTACCCGTGGTTCCATTAAATGTAAGGTTATTAGCCCCTTGGGTCACTACTCTGTTACCTGTAAGTGTTCCATCTGTATTATAAATATTTACACTAGATTGTGCAGAGGGAGTTTGCCAAGTAGCCAAACCATTTGCATCCGAGGTTAAAACTTTTCCAACTGCCTGATTTCCATCTACAATTTTCACAGCAGTAACTGGTGTGGTAGAAGTTCCGCCTGAATTAATATCTAACTTAACAGTAGGAGTAGTATTCCCAATACCAAGATTACCTGCAGGGTCTATTCTTATTCTCTCTACTCCAGATGTATATAAACCTAGATCTGTAGAATTATTTGTTCCATCCCCTCTATAATTTGAGAAAATAGCAGAGCCTGTTTGAAAAACACCGTTAACACGAGGGGTAAAATGAACGCTCCCAATAATATCATTTAAAAGTAAATTCGCCGGAGCGGCCACAGTACCACCAGCTGATGCTAAAAATAATGCTGGATTCTTAGATGTACCATATCCTGTGAAGCTAAAGTCATTAGGTGTACCTCCTCCTAAATTATCTGCTACAATATCAAATCTTGATCGTGGAACTGTAGTTCCTATACCCACCCTGTCATTAGCTGCATCTACAGATAAAATAGGATTAGCCGAAGTGCTTCTATTGATGGAAAAAGCATTAGCAATAGTTCCATTAAACGTTAAAGATTTATCTGACTGTGATACAATACGATTAGCCGTTAATGTTCCATCAGAATTGTAAATATTTGTAGACAATGAGGTGTTGTCTGGGTCATTAAGCTGCTTCCAAGATGTACCATCAAAATAATGATATCCTGCTCTTGAAATATTAGTTGTCTGTGCTAAACTGGGTGTAGTTCCTGTAGGAGTCGTTGCATCAGTAACATATACCAAAGCTCCAGTTTGTGCTGCAGCATAGGTTCCGGCAACTTTAGCTGCCAACTGCTGTCTCGTAATTCTTGGTGCAGTAACCCCATCTTTTGCAGAGGTAGAAGCTGCATTTCCTACAATATCAAATGTAGATTGCGGTTGAGGGGTGTTTATCCCTACTTGGGCGTATGCGCCGCTGAAAGCAAAAACAGCGAGTAATGGGTAAAAGTGTTTAAAATTCATTTCAATGTGTATTTATGTTAAATTATTTTTCAAGATTTCCTTAATTAAAAGGATAAGGTGTGTGCTAACGATTGTTAAACAATCGGCTTAGTTATAAGTGTAGCAAAGGTACGGTTGGAAAATTCCGGAAATTGAAATATGTGTTTGTGTTTTTTTCATTTTTTGTGTGTTTTTATTGTTTTAAAATTTATAATAAGTCTAATTTTCTATTCAAATTAATTTATAAAAAAAATTAACTTGAACAGAAATTCCTTTTTTTATCCTTAATATCCTTTTAAAATATTTTCCAAATATATAAAATACCATAATACCTACCAAATAATATTAATAAATTTTAATATCTGCCTTAAATTCAATAAAAATTAAATCATAATTGTTTGAAAATTATTTCACTATTTAGTAATTTATCATTAAATCATTCTTTTATTATTCTCCAAAATGTGTATTATTTTTAAAAGTTAATTTTAATTTTCAATAAAAAAAGCACCTACCTTGGTAAATGCTTTGGATGTATATTGTATTTGTGTTGTTTAATTTGATAGAAAGTGATTTTTAATCCTAGTCTTATAAATAAGTAAGAGAGAGATTTTAAAACTTATTATGGAATTAATTTCCCAGCTTAAAGATTAAAACCTGTGTGGCATAATCTGTAAGAGTCATACCGGCACCTGTACAGTTACCGGAGACTCCACGTCCCATATTGATTACCCAGGTATTGCTGGAAGTACCGTCAAATAAAGCAGAAAAAGTGATTGATCCTCCATGGTTGGAAGATCCCCCTTGATTATGAGCCGCCGTGCTATGAATACGCCTTGCATGTATCCCCGGAAAATCCATAAAATATGAACTCAATGTACAGCTTGTAGCATTATGCGTAGCTTCATAAACAAAAGTAATCTGATAAACGCCATTGGGAAATGTTACCGTACTTGTAGCCTCATCATAAAGTAATCCCGGAATATTATTTCGCCCTACCTCCAAAGGTAATCTTTGCGTTCCTCCGCCACCTGCTGATTGTAAAAAGTTGGTTTGTGCTGTCCTTAAAACCAATACAGCCGGAGCAGGAATAGCCAAACTTTCCAGACTACCAAGTGATTTTAGAACGCCGGTACCATCTGTTGCCAAGATATTATCGCCACTGGCTGCGGCTGTTAAACCTTGCAACCTCACAGGATTTGTACCACTTATATGGAGCTTATTAGTAGGAACCGTAAGTCCGATCCCCATATTTCCAGTGGAAGTCACTGTAATGTCGTTAGCAGCCTGCGCCGCAGAAGGAGCTCCCGTAGGAGGATTATCCTTAGCAGCATCAATAGTGTAAGCTCCTTGTGGATTAGGTGTATTAATCCCAACCTGAGCAAAACTGATTGAACTAAAACTTAAAAATAAAGCCAAAGAACAAATGTTTCTTAGTTTCATATTACTATTTTTTAATTGTGATTGTATATTTTGAACAAAAATAACGCAGACATAGAAATTTACATTGAAAAAAAACGTCTGTATTTCACTGATAATAAATAACATCAGGAAAGAAAAAAAGTTAGTCTAAATGGGAAATTTTAATACTTTTTTCAGAGGGTGATTTACTATTTTCATTCTAAGTTTTTTTAGGTTATCATTTTTCAAACTGAATTTTAAAATATTTCATGATTTTTACAATCATTACGATACATTCGTCATCTTATCACTTATATAGTATTATTAAATCTTATATAAAATGTAGTTCAGTCTTAAAAACAAATATAATCCATTCACCAACAATAACCAAATATTATTAACAAAAATTAATTATTACCTATAATTTATCAATTTTTAATTCATTCCAATGTAATTCTAATTAATTATTAAATATTCCATTAATTCAAAATTTCGCAAAAGTATGTTTTAAGCTCATCAAATTTAAAAACTTAAAATTTCCACCTAAAACCTGAATAAAATACACTTCTGTTTTTAACTAAAATTTTCAAAAACAATAAAAAAACGGCAGAACAAAAAATTCTGCCGCCACACAAAAAATGATTGAATTTTAAAATAAATTAAGATCCAAGCTTAAATATTGTTATTGAATAGTTAAAACAAATGGTAATAAACTTTCGATATTTTCTTAAGAAATCGGTTGTATTATTTAAAGAATTCTGTTCTTACCTTTATATGAGGACAAATGGTTTTTATTTCGCTTAAAAACAAAATTACATGTCCGTAAAATAATGATGAAGTTTAATAAATTTTGAATTTTGTTCGAAAGACGCTTAGGAAATTTTTTTACAGAGAATAGCTAAATAAAACTGTAGAATTTTGTAGCCATTTAGTTAAAAAGTACTATCATTTTAATCCGATAAAATTTAGGAATATTGACTATAATAATCGGTTGAGAACAACCGTCAACGGTTTGAATTGTTTTTTATTTTTTTTCATAACTATGTTGTTTTTAATAAGTTTCACAATTCTTATGCCAAAATAATTAAAAATCTAAATAAAATTTTACACTTAATATAATTAATTCTCAACAAACTGCATCAATAAAGTAAAATATAAATTTCAACAAAATACAATGAGCTTAGAAACTCTGAAACAGATAACGATTAGGATATGATAATTTTTCACTTTTTCTAACATCATTCACAATAATATGAACGATATTAATATGATCATCAAAAAGGTTATATAAAAAGCTAACTGCAGCCTCTATTTTCTTAGGATTTTCGGTGGTTTCGCTTTCTAAATATACATTTACAGATTCACTATCTTCTTCATAACCGATATAGTTAATTTTAAGAAATTTGTTATTCGATTTTAACTTAAAATATTCTGCAGCGTAACTTTTTACCGCTTCATTTAATTGATTTTTATATTTCGGATCATTAAAATGAAAAGGTTTTCCATATTTTTTCGCCAATCCGTTTTCCAGATCGTCAAGAAAAAAACGTCCTGTAATTTCAAATGTTTTGGATTTGGAACTGTAATTAATTTCTACGGAACCTACGTGGTAAGGGTGAAAATCTACTTTCGTAAAAGAACTTTGAACTCCCAAAAACAGAAAGAGTAAAGAAAATATAACAGATTTTTTAAAAAGAGAAACCATGTAAAAAATTTTTCAAAACAAATATAAAAAAAGTGGCAGTTAATAACCGCCACCTTCATATATTATATGTAATAAAGAGATTAATCTTTAATTACTTTCTTCACAACTTTTGTTTCATTATCTAAAATGATATTGAATACATAATTGCCTTTCACCAAGCCAGAAACATCTATTTTATTATCTTTAGAAGTTATATTTGCTGTTTTCACCAGCTTTCCTGAAGCATCAAAAATAGTTACGGTTGCTTTTGAAGCTTTTCCTAATTCTACATTTACAACAGATTTAGCCGGATTCGGATAAACATTTACACCCGCCTCATTTCTTAGATCATTCAACCCTAAAGAAGCTGCATTTGTTTTCACAAAATATCCACCGAAACCTGTCGTCTGGAAGCTAACCTCCCAATACTGATAAGTGTTATTCCATACAATATCTGCCACATTTGGAGTGATAGTCGTTGCAGCACTTCCATAAGAAGCGACTGTTCCTGTACTACTTGCACTTGTACCTGTATATTTTTCAATAACAAGATTAGCTTTATTGGCATTATCTGTACTTGAAGTAGGAAGTTTTACCGTATTCGTCAAATTATAAGCATCAAATTCTGCTTGTTTGAAATACAATGTAACTTTTCCGGTTGCTGTAGTCGCTGCTGTTTCAGGATTAATTTCAAATCTTCTTGAAACATAATTTGGCTGAGCATTATCTACCCAAACTTTTGAAGTCACATTTCCTGACACTGTACTTGCTGTTTCTTTTTCAACCCTAGAGATTAGCTGACATGCATTCGTAAAGTAGTTGTATCCGCTAGCCACTGCAGAAGCTTTCGTTTGATTAGATGTTGCCAGATTTTTAACCTCAGCAATATTTTCGTAAACGGTAGCTCTGATTCTGAAATTCCCCGCCGAGGAAGTCGTCCAGCTGGTTCCATTACTAGAAGATTTGCTTCTTCCGTCTGCAACCGTATTATCTCTCCACAAGCTCATTCTTCCGTTTCTTGTATCCAAAACAACATAGAAATCCTGGTTGGTCGTTGTTTGAACATTTAGGCTCGAAAGATCAATATAATTCCAACCATTACGATAGAAAGTATTTTTAATAGAACTAAAGCTTTTTGAAGCAAGCAATGTTCCGGGATTCCCATTAGCATCTACCTTTCTTATTTCTATATTAAATGGTACATCCGACATCGTGGCCGAGGTTCCTACCATAAAACTTACTCCACCCAATTTTCCAATCTTAGTTGGAGTATATCTAACTGCAAAAATATTATTATCGAAATAATAATTTCCTGTAGAAGATTGTTGATAAAATTGAGTGTCATAGTTTATTGTCTCATATTCGGACGGCACACATCCCAACTCACTCGTAACTGCTTTATAAATATCCAGCTTACCATTCCCCCATCTTGCATTTGCTGTTGCTCCCGTCATTGCATCCTTTCTTGCTGTAGATGTTAATCTGTTCTTAACTGCTGATGCTGTAAGAGAAGGATTTGCCTGAAGCAATAAGGCTACTGCTCCCGCTACAGCCGGAGAAGACATACTTGTTCCCTGATTTTTATAATAGTAAGTTCCGTCTACATGTCCTGTATCGGCAGGATTAGTTGCTGGGCTGCTGCTTGACGATAATGCAGAAATCACATACTCTCCTGAAGCAGCAATTTCCGGCTTTAAAACACCATCAACCCGGGGTCCTTGTGAACTGAAACTAGCAATACCCTCCGCGGTATCATTAGTCCAATAGTAATATCCTGTAGAACTATTTAAATATGTTGTTCTTCCTGCATAGGCAGCTACCGTTATAGCATTGGATGCATTGCCTGGGGCACCGACGATATATTCGTTATTTCCATTCTGTAAGGTGGTAGCCACCCCCTGCGATGAAAGCCAGCCATCTGTATTAATAGTTTGGGCAGAATTGTTTGTAATTTCCAAGGTATAAGTTCCTTGAGCATTCGTAGTAGATCCCGCAGGTCTCGTTACAACCAGTTGAACATATCTTTTATTATTATCCGTATGCCAGTAATTATACATCGTAGCCACCAATCCTCCAGATAGAATATTATGAGAAGTGTTAGTACTTATATTTTGAATATATTGTTGCCCGTCAGGAGTTGTAAGTTTAGCAGTAACAGGGCTGTCGTTATTCGCAAACATAATAAAACTGAAGATACTATCTGCTGTTGTATTGCTTGATACGGTGAATACATAAGATTGAGAAGCAGAAGGTTCAATATCTACTTTTCTGTGAATATTTTTACCATACTCGTTTCCTGCCGAAATCACAACTACCCTTCCAGAACCGGAATTTGTAAAATTATTCACAGCAACTTCATGTGGACCTGTGCCGTCATGTGCATTCGCCTGGCCTCCGATACTCATATTTACCACAATAGGTTTGTTCAAAGCTGTTGCAACATTCTGAAAATAAGTTAAAGAATTAATGATATTTGTTGTAGAAAAAGAACCATTACCTCCTTTTACAAAAACAATATCTGCATTCGTAGCAAACCCTTTATGTCTTTTATCAGCTATTGCCATTCCATTTCCGGCAGCTGTTCCTGAGACGTGAGAGCCATGACCATTGGAATCATTTTCACGGACAAAATTAGCCGGAGTACCATCTAACTCATCTTCAATCTGAGCTCTGGTATATTCTACTCCCGTCGCAAATCCTGTGGGGGGAACTTCAGCGCCCTGTGCCGTTAAGGTCTGATCCCAAATAGAAACAATCCTACTTTTCGTTTGATCATCTGCTTTTCTGAAATCCGGATGTTTCCAATCGATTCCTGAATCAAAAATCCCTACAAGCACTCCTGTTCCGTTATAAGCAGTATTATTAAAAACTCCATCTTGTAACAAATTTGCTCCAGATTGTGCTCTGGCAACATCATTATGAAGTTCTTCATAAGCTGGAGCCATTACAGAAATTACATAAGGAAGATTTCTTAATTTCTCAATATCATCAATACTCGCTAAAGCCGTAGCAAAAGTGGGTAGCTTGCTCTGAACCAAAATTCCGTCTTCCTTCAATTTCTCAGGTGTTTTCGTATATATAATACATGAGTACATGGTTTGAGCACCTTTGGAAGTTACCACCAAATGCTTCTCAAGTTTCATATCCGAACGTTCCAACTCCTTAATGACACCTCCTCTTTGTATTTTTTCTTTATTATTGAGTAAAAATTCAAATCGTGAATCCAATTTTTGAACCTGCGCGGAAACTGTATAAGAATATAACCCAAGAAAAGCCGCTGTAGCATTTCGTAAAAGTTTCGTTTCTCCAAATGGAATGTTTACTTTTGTAAATAGTAGTTTTTTTAATTTCATTTTTGCATTTATTATGATAGCAATTATAGTATTTTTATTTGATACTATTACAAATCAATGTGTTAATTAAATAAATCGTCCAAAAACATAAATAACATTAAAAATTATTCAATTTTAAGATAAAAAATTAAATCTCTATTATCTTTATCATGCAAGATTTTCTCTTCTACCTCAACCTCGGCTGGGAACACATCATCTCTTTAGACGCATTAGATCATCAACTTTTTGTGTTAGCATTAATTGCAGTGTATTCATTCAGCGATCTGAAAAAAATATTGATACTTGTAACGGCTTTTACCATCGGACATTCCGTTACGTTGGCGTTGAGTATTTTAGATATTGTAAGAGTTCCATCAGATTGGGTTGAGTTTTTAATTCCTTTAACCATTGTTATAACGGCTTTCGCAAATATTGTAATGAGAAACAAAAAGCAATCCCAGAATAAATTGGCGTATTATTTAGCTTTATTCTTCGGATTGATCCACGGAATGGGATTTGCCAACACCGCCAGAGTGATGATTGCCAAAAGCCAAAGCATTGCCGTTCCTCTTTTAGGTTTCAATATCGGACTGGAATTGGGACAGATTGCGATTGTTTTTACGATATTAATTCTGCTTTTCATTCTTTTAAATATCTTCAAAATCAATAAAAAAGACTGGATACTTTTTGTCTCCTCAAGCGTTTTCGCATTATCACTGAAAATGACTCTGGAAAGACTACCTTTTTAGTTTATATCCCGAAAATGAAAATATACCGATCGTAATTAATAATAAAACGATCATGATAACGGTCGCGATGAAATATCCGTTATCGAAGGAAAAATACAGTCGCCCCACAATACTTACGCCAAAGCCTATAGAAATTTGCTGAATGGTAAGATAAACGCCTGTGGCAATTGAAGTAATTGAGACAGGCAGTTTTCTCATGGCATTCGTAAACATCGAAGGCAAAACAATTCCGCAACCAATGCCGTAAAAGAATAGAATAATCATAACAAGTGGTAAATTAACCGTTAACGTATTGACGGTATAGATATGCCCCATCAATCCCAAAATCATCACTATTAAGCCAAAAACAATAAATTTTTCGTGATATTTATTTAAAAATTTAACTGATAAAAGAGAAGCCAAAACATACCCTATTCCCTGACAGGCAAACAATAACCCAGTTTTCGTAGAACTAAAATGATGATGATCTTCAAAAAAATTAGCATTGATAAAGAAATATGAATCCTGAACCAGATAATAAGTAACCGCCGCTAAAAGTGCTATTTTGAAACTGGAATACATAAAAGGCTGCATATTAATTAAAACCTCTTTTCCGTTTTTAAATTTATTTTTCTGATTTAAAATAAAAATGATCAATCCCGTCAAGGAAGAAATTAACAAGAGGATGCCGACCAAAGTCCATCCTTCTTCGCCGCCAATTACAATTTCATAGATCAGTGTAATCAATAAAACAATTAATATCACTTGAGGAAAAACCTGAATAGATTCTTTTGTTTTGATTTCAACTTCTTTCACATATTTCCAGGCTAACATAATCACCAAAACAGCAATTGGAATATTGATAAAGAAAACTAGTCTCCATGCAGGAAAACTAAATTTCAAATCAGGAATAATTCCGCCTAAAACCTGTCCGATCACTGAAGCAATTCCGGCAATAGCACCATAAATCCCCAACGCTTTTACTCTTTCTTCCTCTATTTTAAATATATCTGATATTAAAACTACCCCTTGCGGAACCATAAACGCCGCAGAAATTCCTTGAAAAAGTCTGCTCAGATTCAATCCCAAAGCAGAATCAGAACTTCCGCAGAAAAAAGAAAACAGCATAAAGCAGAACATGGACGTGATAAAGGTCTTTTTGGGACCGTATTTATTCCCTATTTTACTTCCCGTAATCAGAAAAGCGCCATATCCGATGATATAAAAAACAATGATAAACTGGGTTTCTGCTGTGGTTGCATGAAGAGAATTTTTAATAGAAGGAATGGCAATATTCACGATAAAAAGATCCAACACACATAAAAAAATTGACATTGAAATGACAATTAAACTCAACCATTTGTTAAACTCCGGAAACTTTCTCATATTTATTGATAAAATTTTAACTTTACAGCTTCAAAAGTATCAACATAAAACCCTGCTGTCAAGTAGGTAAAAAAAACGTACTTGGTATGAGTTTTAATACTAATTCTGATAATGAAACCGTTAGCTGCACAGAAAATTTTCTTTTTCTGGCAAATAATTGTCATGCAGAGCACGTTTTGAAGATGATCAACGGAAAATGGAAGGTTTCTCTCATCAAAATAATCGCTAATGACTGTCCGAAACGATTCGGAACGCTGAAAAGGGAATTAGACAATTTATCTCAAGGAACATTGAGTACCATTTTGAAAGAACTGGAAAACGACGGCATCATTCTGAGAATTGCTTACAACGAAATCCCTCCACGGGTAGAATATAAATTAACAGAAAAGGGCATTGCTCTATTGCCTATCATAAAATCAATGGAAGACTGGTGGCTCGCCTTCCCTAAAAACAATTAAAAAATATCGGCTATGAAATTAAAAGTAACTGCGCTTTCAGTTTTGTTATATACAGGCGCCTCTGCTCAGAATATTCAGAATAATCCGGGAAGTAATCACGGAAATAAATTCGAGCAGCTGGGTACTATTCTTCCCACGCCCAATATCTACAGAACAGCTTCCGGAGCGCCCGGACACGGCTATTGGCAAAACAGGGCAGATTACAACATCACAGCTTATCTGGATGAAGATAAAAGAAATCTGAAAGGTTCAGAAACAATTACCTATTATAACAATTCTCCGGATGATCTGGATTATATCTGGCTTCAGTTGGATGAAAATCAGCAGTCTAATGTAAAGAATGCAGATTACCAATCTTCTTCTACCCTGCCGAAAAATACGACAACACAACATTTAAAGGTAACAGAACTTCCTGCAAAAGATAACGGATACGGTGTAAATCTGGAAAAAGTAACCGATGCCTCAGGAAACCCTTTGAAATATACGGTGAACAAAACCATGATGCGTATTGATTTGCCTAAAACTTTAAAAAAAGGCGAACAGCTAACTTTTAAAGTTGATTGGAATTACAACATTCCCAACAGAATGGAAAAAGGCGGTCGTGGCGGTTACGAAAACTTCCCCGAAGACGGAAACGATCTTTATACGATGACGCAATGGTATCCTAGAATGTGTGTTTACAGCGATTTCCACGGATGGCAGAATCATCAGTTTACAGGAAGAGGCGAATTTGCTTTAGTTTTCGGAAATTTTAAAGTTTCGATGAACGTTCCTGCAGATCACGTTGTGGGAGGAACAGGCGAATGTAAAAACTATGATCAGGTTTTAAGTTCAGACCAATTGGCAAGATACAGAAAAGCTGAAAACGCGAACGAACCGATTGAAATTGTAACATTGGATGAAGCTAAAAAAGCAGAGAAAAATCATTCAAGACAAAGAAAAACATGGAATTTTGAAGCAAATGACGTGAGAGATTTTGCATGGACTTCCTCAAGAAAATTTGTTTGGGACGGAATGCGTGTTACGATTCCTGAAAATAACAATAAGGTAATGGCAATGAGTTTCTATCCAAAAGAAGCTTATAATTTATACAGAAAATATTCAACAAAAGCGGTTGCTCATACGATCAAAACGTATTCAGAGTTTACAATTCCTTATCCGTATCCCGTAGCGCAGTCTGTAGAAGCTGCCAACGGAATGGAATATCCGATGATCTGTTTCAACTTCGGAAGAACGGAAAAAGACGGAACCTATTCTGAAGGAACTAAAAACGGAATGATCGGCGTGGTTATTCACGAAGTGGGACACAACTTTTTCCCAATGATCGTGAATTCCGACGAAAGACAATGGAGCTGGATGGATGAAGGCTTGAACACCTTTACAGAATACTTAACAGAAGAAAAATGGGACAATAAATTTCCTTCCAAAAGAGGTCCGGCTTGGACGATTGTGGATTATATGAAGCTTCCAAAAGATCAGTTGGAACCGATTATGAGTAATTCTGAAAACATTATTCAATTTGGGCCGAATGCCTATTCAAAACCTGCAACAGGACTGAATATTCTTCGTGAAACCATTATGGGAAGAGAGCTTTTCGATAAAGCATTTAAAACGTATGCTAAAAGATGGGCTTTCAAACATCCTGAACCTGCAGATTTTTTCAGAACGATGGAGGATGCAAGTGGTGAAGATTTAGATTGGTTCTGGAGAGGATGGTTTTACGGAACAGATCCTGTAGACATTTCGATTGATAAAGTAACGATTGCCACACCAGATTTAGCCACAACTCCGAAATCCGTTGGAGAGGTAAGATACAATGTAGATAAACCTGCTGTAAATAGTTTTGAAGACCTTTCTAAAATCAGAAATAAAGAAGATAAAACCATCAACTTTGCGGTAGATAAAGATAAAGAACTTCAGGATTTTTATTACAGATACGACAGAGGTCAGGAAAAAGTAGATGCTGCGAAAGAATATATCGTTAAAACAGAAGCTTCTGAACCTTTAAGCTCAAAAGATAAAGATCAATTCAAAAATATCACTGCTTATCAAATTGATTTTACGAACAAGGGCGGATTGGTAATGCCGATTATTCTTGAATTCACTTTTGAAGACGGAACAAAATTGAAAGACAAAACTTCGGCTCAAATCTGGAGACAAAATGAGCAGAAAGTTTCAAAAACGTTCTATTTTGATAAAAAATTAAAATCTATTCAGCTCGATCCCATGAGAGAAACGGCTGATATTGATACTTCGAATAACTTTTGGAGTGCAGATGGCGGAAATGCACAGGTTTCTAAATTCGATTTATTTAAACAAAAAGAAGGCGGAAATGCAAGAGGAGCGTCCAACGGACGAGTAAACCCGATGCAGGCAGCCGGAAAGAAAAATTAAAAATAATTGATTTCAATAATAAAAGTATTCAGATTCTGGATACTTTTTTTTTAGATTTGCTTCCGATAAAAAACTTTAAAATATCCATGAAAAAACTTAGCCTTTTATTGCTGTTTATTCTTTCTGCACAGAACTTTTTCGCCCAATCTTTACAATTTTACACAGGAAAAAGAGATTTTATTCCTATTGAAATTTTAATGGAAGACGGAAGTACGAAAAAAGGATTTGCACAAGATTTTATGCTTCCCGATGTAGCAACTTTCAGCATCATGGGAAAAGGTCAAAAATATGCGAATCTGGACAGAAAAGAAGTAAAATTTAAATCTTCTAAAAGTGATGCTCAGGTACAATTAATCCCTGTTTCGGATATTAAAAGTCTGCTTTATACTAATGAAGAAACGCAGGAACAATTTCAACTGGATAAACGTCTTGTAAAAGAAATCAACAAAGATCAGGAGCTGGAATCTGAAGGAAAAGTCTTGATGCTTCCTTTGATGGAAAAAGGAGCCATCAACCTTTACGGTTACCGAAGCATGATGTGTAAGGCAGATTTTGGAAATAATTTCGCGGCAGGTTTTAACGGAAACGAAGACAATTGTCAGTTGATGTATGTAATGATTTATTTGAGTAAGCCCGATGATACGGTTGCTATCGCGCCTGTCGATTATCCTTCGTTGAGCGCTTTAGATTTATTCAATCTTAAAACATTATACAAAAAGTTTTACACAGCCTACGAAATGATTGGAGCCGACTGCCCTGAATTTCTAAAAAAAGTGGATGAAGCAAGACAAAAAGATTATTTCTCGAATAAAACTTTTAAGGAAAAGAAAAGAGCAACCGATGATGAAAGAAAAGCAGCCTTGAAAGGAAAAAAAGGAGCCGAAGCATCAAGAATTAATATGAAATACAAATCAGAAACATACACTGATATTTATAAAAAATTAATCGACGATTACAAAGATTCTTGTCATAAATAAAATACAAGTCACCTCAAAAACAGGTGACTTTTTTTCTGCCAAAATTTCCACTCCCGGAAAATAAAGTCTGCCATTTCCGTCACGAACAATCGATGGCACGCATTTAGGGAATTACAACACAGAAATAATTAAAAAATTAAATATATTATGTCAGTAAACTTTAAACCATTGGCAGACAGAGTTTTGGTAGAACCAATCGCTGCAGAAACTAAAACAGCTTCAGGTATTATTATTCCAGACACAGCAAAGGAAAAACCTCAAGAAGGTACTGTAGTGGCAGTTGGTCCAGGTAAAAAAGATGAGCCTACAACTGTAAAAGTAGGTGACAAAGTTCTTTATGGAAAATATTCAGGTTCTGAATTGAAATTAGAAGGAAAGGATTATTTAATTGTAAAAGAAGGAGATCTTTTAGGAATTATTGGTTAAGCAGTAGGCTTTAGGCTATAAGCAATAGGCATGAGAGACTACAAAAGATACGATACTTGGAAAATCGCCCATGAGTTGGTAAAAGAAATTTATATTGTTTCTGAAAATTTTCCTAAATCTGAGCTTTTTGGTTTAACCTCTCAAATAAGAAGAGCATCTGTCTCTATTCCAACAAATATTGCTGAAGGTTGTGGAAGATCAACCGATAAAGAATTTGCAAGATTTTTAGAAATAAGCTTAGGTTCAACAAACGAAACTGAATATTTGCTTCTTCTTTCTTGCGATTTGGGTTTCACATCCGAAGATAAATTATCAAGCCTTAATCCTAAACTGAATTTAATCAGACAAAAAATTATACAACTTAGAAAAAAATTATTAAATAATAATTAACAGCTTAAAGGTGAAAAGCTTACTGCTTACCGCCTAAAGCTTAAAGCTTAAAACAATGGCAAAAGAAATAAAATTCGATATTGAATCAAGAGACGCTTTAAAAAGAGGTGTTGATGCATTGGCTAATGCAGTAAAAGTAACTTTAGGACCAAAAGGTAGAAACGTGGTAATCGAAAAATCTTTCGGTGCACCTCACGTAACTAAAGACGGTGTTTCTGTTGCAAAAGAAATCGAACTTGAAGACAGAGTAGAAAACATGGGAGCGCAAATGGTAAAAGAAGTGGCTTCCAAAACTAATGATATCGCAGGAGACGGTACTACTACCGCTACTGTTTTGGCACAGGCTATCGTAAGAGAAGGTCTTAAGAACGTAGCTGCAGGTGCAAACCCAATGGATCTGAAAAGAGGAATCGACAAAGCAGTAACGGCTGTTGTTGAAAACTTAAAAACTCAGTCTCAAGCTGTTGGAGATTCTACAGATAAAGTAAAGCAAGTTGCTTCAGTTTCTGCTAACAACGACGAAACAATCGGTGCTTTGATCGCTGAAGCTTTCGGAAAAGTTGGTAAAGAAGGTGTGATCACGGTAGAAGAAGCTAAAGGTATCGATACAACGGTTGACGTTGTAGAAGGTATGCAGTTTGACAGAGGGTACCAATCACCATATTTCGTGACTAACCCTGAGAAAATGTTAGCTGAACTAGAAAATCCATATATCCTTTTAGTTGAGAAAAAAATCTCTTCAATGAAAGAATTACTTCCAGTTCTTGAACCAATCGCTCAAGGTGGTAAATCTTTATTAATTATCTCTGAAGAAGTTGAAGGTGAAGCTTTGGCAACTTTAGTGGTAAACAAATTAAGAGGTTCTCTTAAAATTGCTGCTGTAAAAGCTCCGGGATTTGGAGACAGAAGAAAAGCAATGTTGGAAGATATCGCAATCCTTACAGGTGGTACTGTAATTTCTGAAGAGCAAGGTTTCACAATGGAAAATATCACTATCGATATGTTGGGAACTGCTGAGAAAGTATCTATCGATAAAGACAACACAACGATCGTAAACGGTGGTGGTGAAGAAAGCAAAATCAAAGGTAGAGTTACTCAGATCAAAGCTCAGATGGAAACATCTACTTCTGATTACGATAAAGAAAAACTACAGGAGAGACTGGCTAAATTAGCGGGTGGTGTTGCAGTTCTTTACGTAGGTGCAGCTTCTGAAGTTGAAATGAAAGAGAAAAAAGACAGAGTTGATGATGCACTTCACGCTACAAGAGCAGCAGTTGAAGAAGGTATCGTAGCAGGTGGTGGTGTTGCTTTAGTAAGAGCTATCGCTTCTTTAGAGGCTCTTTCTGGTGCTAATGCTGATGAAAATACAGGGATCAAAATCGTAAAAAGAGCAATCGAGGAGCCATTGAGACAAATCGTTGCCAACGCAGGTGGAGAAGGTTCTGTAATCGTTGCTAAAGTTGCAGAAGGAAGCGGAGACTTCGGATACAACGCTAAAACTGACGAGTATGTAAACATGCTTGAAGCAGGAATCATCGACCCTACGAAAGTAACAAGAGTTGCCCTTGAAAACGCAGCTTCTGTTTCTGGAATGCTTCTTACAACTGAATGTGTAATCACTGAAGTGAAGAGCGCAGAACCAGCTATGCCAATGGGTGGTGGAATGCCAGGAATGATGTAGTAGCGTGTCGCTAAGACAATTTAATATACTAACCGTTCTACGTTGTAGGGCGGTTTTTTTAGATTATAGTTTCTCGTAAGAATCAGTTAGGACATATGAATGTATACGTATAAAAAATTGGAAAAAGAAATATTAAAAGAAGCTATTAATTCATGGAGACTTTTTAAACTTCTATTAACAAATGATATTAATCTATATTATTGCGGTGATGAATATTGATTTTGAAAGTATTCATAAGAATTTGATATTAAAAATCCTGAACATTACTAAAAAAAACATCTCTTTACCACACATACCCTTCCAACATTGATTCAATAAAGAATTATTCTTTTAAAAATAATTTAAAGTGTAAAGATTGGAGAGTGAAGTTTTTTGAAGACAAAAAACTGTTAGAAATGAGTAGAGTATGTATAAATTGTTTACTTTTGATAGACAAACTATTAACATTTAAACTAAAATATGTTCATTGATGATATTCTTCTTAAAATTGGTACTGGGCAAAACAATTTTTATGAATTTAAAACTTTTGTATTAAATCTATTAAAAATTCATTTAAATGATGAAAATAAAAAAATAAGGTACATTGAAAATAATAGAACCCCTATAGATGCAATAGCTACTGAAGGATTTGATAAATTCAATGGCGCAACGATTATTGATATAAAATTAAATTTTGGAAAACTTCCCGTAAGGTATTTTTTTGGAAAAAATTTCACATTCTTAGATGAATTGTTAAACTTAGAACCTAAATATTATTTGATAATCCATGCAAGACCTATTAGTGAAAATATTAAACAAAAATATCTTGAAGAATTAAAGTTACTTAATAGCAATTTGGAATTTATCATTTGGGGGCCAGAAGAACTAAACAAAATTGCTTATAAGCATAGAACAGAAGTTAAAAAAATTGTTGATAATATTTTTTCTTTAAGAATTGAGCAAGTAATAGAGAATGAAAATATTGATTGGAAAGATGATCGAGAGAAAATTATTTTGGCGCTGATTGATACGTATAAAAATAGACAGTTTTCTTTATTTTTAGGAGCAGGTGTATCAAGTAGCGCAGGAATGCCCAATTGGGGTAAACTACTAAATTCTTTATTTGTATCATATCTCACTAAGGAATTCAATAGTACTGATAATATATCTGATAATGATATAAACGAAATTGTTGATAGATTAAATGAAATAGATGAGCAATCAGCGTTAATGTCTGCAAGATATTTAAGAAAAGGACTCTCAAAACAATCAACAACAGATGAAACATTTATTAAAACTATAACAAAAGGTCTTTATGAGCTTAGAGACAAGACAAAAGAAGAAAATTCTGAACTTTTCTCTAATATTACTAATATTTGTATGCCAAGACAAAATGGTGCACGTGTAAAATCAGTTGTTACATATAATTTTGATGATTTATTAGAAAAAAACTTAAATCTGAAATCAATAAAATATCATAGCATCTATACAGACAATGAAAATCCAAATCCAGATGAATTACCAATATACCATGTTCACGGATTTTTACCTCAAAATAGAAATACGTATCAAGCATTAGATAAAACTACTTTAGTATTTTCAGAAGAAGGGTATCATCATATATACTCAGACCCATACCATTGGTCCAATCTCATTCAATTATATAATTTAAAAGAAAATAATTGTTTAATGATTGGCTTGTCCATGACAGACCCAAACCTAAGAAGACTTCTTGACATTTCCGCAAAAAATGTTGAACAAAATCGACATTATGCATTTATGGGACGTCTATCTTTAGATAAATTTATATATCAGGAAATTGATGAAATTGATGAAAATGGAAAAAAATCGAAAATAAAAATCGAAAAAATTAAAAATAGGAAAAGTGCAGAAATTTTTCTAAAACGGCATCATAAATTAAATGAAGAGATAATGAATGAATTAAAAGTTAATATTATATGGTATGAAGATTATGAGGAAATTCCTAAGATTTTAGAAAGAATAAATAATGAATAAAATTTAATTATAAAGAAGCTATTTTCAATTCTAAAGTATACCCCCTTCTGTTGCCAGCGTCTCGCTCGTATCAATAAATTTAAAAACCGCTCAATTCCAAGAGAGGTTTTTCATTTTAAAACAACCTCGATAATATTAAGAACAGATTATAAATCCGCAGGATCTAACATCCAAGAGTAGCAATAAAAGAAAAGAGAAATTCAATATTCTTTCAGTTAAACTTTATCTTTTTAAAATCTCATTTTATATTATAGCAGTGTAGATTAATATTCTTCCGTTATAAAACAACATTCTTGCAATGTCATTCCTCTTTTTTACAATGTAGTTTTACATTCTTGCGATGTAAGTTCACTTTGTTGCAATGTCATTCCACTTTTTTACGATGTAATTTTACATTCTTGCAATGTAACTTCACTTTGTTGCGATGTCATTTCGCTTTTTTACGATGTAGTTTTACATTCTTGCGATGTAAGTTCACTTTTTTGTAATGTCATTTCGCTTTTTTACGATGTAGGTTTACATTCTTGCAATGTAACTTCACTTTGTTGCGATGTCATTTTACTTTTCTACGATGTAACTTTACATTCTTGCAATGTAACTTCACTTTGTTGCGATGTCATTTCGCTTTTTTACGATGTAGGTTTACATTCTTGCAATGTAACTTCACTTTGTTGCGATGTCATTTTACTATTCTACGATGTAGTTTTATATTATCTCCAGCTGGTGCTCATATCAATCAATATAAAGCCGCTCAATTGTAAGAATGGTTTTCCATTTCAAAACAAACTCGATATTGAAAATTCACAATCCGTCACTTTTCCCTATCTTTAAAACCAAATCCCAACACCATTGAAAACAAAATCATTCCTCCTTTCAATTTTCGGCTTATTCTTCGCAAATGCACAAACCCTAAATTTCAAACATCTCTCAGATATGTCTATCGGCAGAGGAGCGATAAGCAGTGTCATTGTAGATGATAATATATATGTGAGCAATGGTTATAAAAGTACTGATGGTAATGCTAATTTTATCGAGAAATACAATATTAAAGACAACCGCTGGAGTATCATCAACTCTACGCTGTTTCCCAAAAGATTCGCCAATTCGGAGACTTACGATAATAAAATTTATATTTTTAACGGTTGGGGAAATAGCCATCTTGAAATTCTAGACCTTGAAACCAATAAAATAACGAAAGGAGCTGTTAATCGAGCCTACACAGGAAATGCAGGTTCCGCCATCCACAACGGCAAAATATATACGTTCGGCGGCAGCGGACTAAACAATGCTGCAACCACTGTATTTTCCAATAGATTCCAATACTATGACATTGCTTCAGATACATGGAATCCATTACCCGATATGCCCACAGCCAGAGAAACAAAAGGCAAAATTGTGAATGATAAGTTGTATGTCATCGGTGGTTTTAACGGTACGTCGTCCCGTTTGGTCAATGTTTTCGATCTCAACAAAAATCAATGGACTGAACAGTATACGATGCCTGCTCCGATTTCCGGTCATTCATTGGCGGTATCCGGTAATAAGATTTTTATTGCTGGAGGGTATAATAATCAAACTTTTCTGGCCTATTTTGATACAGAAACCAATAAATTGCATCAGTTATCATCCAATATGATTCCCAGAAGACATGCTGCTGCAGAAATTTATAACAATAAATTATACATCGTTGGCGGAAGTACGACGTCTTCAACCAAATCTGCTCTTAAAAGCATTCAGGTTGCCGATATTAGCGAATAAGCACTTTCTACTAAAAATACAGATGAAGATGTATTTAAATCAAAAGTGTATACCAATGCCCAAAGAGACGGTTTCGTGATCAGCAATAAAAACAACAGCAACCAGTTTGAATTTACTGTCTATACAATGGATGGGAAAGAAATCTGGAAAGACGTTGCGTATTACAACAAAAATATAGATTTAACAAAAGTACGTCGCGGAACTTACATTTTTACCTATAAAAATGAGAAAGGAGAATTACAGAAGATTAGAGTTATGAGATAAGATTAATAGACCGGAAGAAGGAAGCTTGAGGTTAGAAGTTATTTTCCCTCGAAAACGAGTCTTTTTATACTCGAATTTTTAGCAAAGAATTGAGTACAAAAAAATTTATTAATTTATTTTTGCTAGTGTAAAATGCAGGAAATATTTAAAACATTCAAGCCAAGACATTCTACCATAAAAAAATATGTAGATTATTATTATTTGGATATTAAACCAAATAATAAGGTGACTGAATATGATTGCTTTCCTCATTTCAACAACACAATTTCGCTGTATCAATCTCATATTCGGGCAGAAAACGGAGAAATTATTTTTAACGAAAAAGCTAAACCCTTTCAGATTTTCACCCCGATTCGGGAAAAGGTACTGCATGTGAAACAGTCGGGGAAAGTGTATAGAATCGTTCTTGTTTTTCATCCGTTGGGTATTCAGCAGTTCTATAGAAACCTCAATTTCGCTGATTATATTCTTGATGGTGAATTTTTTAATGAAGCTGAATTGCATGAAATTTTCTCTACGACAGATACAGAAATTCTGGTCAATTCATTAGATTCTATTTTAACCAAAAAATTTATTTTATTTAAAAATACAGTTATAGAGCAAACTCTTCAGTTTATTTTTAATGCAGAGGAAAATTTTTCGGTGGCACAAGTTTCAGAAAAAGTAGGAATCAGCAGGCAACACCTTAATCGTGTTTTTCAATTACATTTAGGCGTTTCCGTTAAAAAATTCTATGAAATTGTACTTTTCAGAAATACCATCCACAAAAAATTGTTTGAAAATCCTGATGAAAATTTCACGACGCTAGCACACGAATTTAATTTTAATGATCAGTCACATTTCAATAAAATTTATAAAAACCTGACGCAAAAATCCCCTACAGTATTTTTCAACAAAGGAACAATCTTAGGAAAAGAAGATACATTCTGGCATTTGGAACCTTAGCTCTCATGTTCCATTTTTACAAGTTTTTGTGAGTTTATATTTTTAGTTTTGTCTCATTAATTAATAGTCATGAGATTTTACGTCACCGTATTTTTGGTTTTGTCTTGTTTTTTTACAAAAGCACAGGAAAATTATTCATCCTTAACGAGAAAAGCATTGGAAAGAATGTGGAAAGCCAAAACGGAACAGGATTATCAAAAGGCGTTAGACATGTACGAAAATGCCTTTGCAACATATCCCGATCATATAGACGGAACTGGTCTCTATAAAGCTTCGGTATTGGCTTCTGAATTAAAAAATAATGATAAAGCCTTTCAATATTTAACACCTTTGGCCGCGATGAAAACCACAGAAGACGGTTATCCGGGCTGGATTTATTTAGCCGGAAAATATTCGGATGGAGAATATAAAAATCTATTGGCAGACCCGAGATGGAAAGATTTGAAACAAAAGGCACTCCAGGATAAAGAAAATTTTTATCATGATTTAAAAGAAAAGGAAAACGAGTTTTATAGCATCAATCCAAATGATTTGAAAGGTATTCAAAATCCGGAAGCACTTTATAAAGCCATTAGGAATTTCAATCCATATCAGGTTAAAAAAGATCGGGACTATTCTATTTCATTTAAAATAAATAATTCAGCCACCACATCGTATTTCATTCATTTACCTAAAAATTATCAGCCTGAAAAAAAATATGCGTTGCTTTTTTTCCTGCATGGTGCCGTAAAAAATAATGCGCTGACAGATTATCAGTTCGCCAACGGAAATTTAGACGGTTGGAACCGATATTACACCCAATATGCAGACCAAAATAATGTGATTCTCGTTTTCCCTAAAGGCAGTAAGCAATACAACTGGATGGCTCCCGACAATGGATTTTTTATGGTTCCCGAAATGTTGAAACAAATAAAAAAAGCCATTAATATTGATGATAATAAAGTTTTTATTTCAGGGCATTCCAATGGAGCTACAGGTTCTTTTTCGTATCTGATGAAAAAGCCTACTCCGTTTGCTGGCTTTTATGGATTTAACACCTATCCCAAAGTTTTTACTGGAGGAACTTTTGTGGAAAATGCTAAAAACCGTTCGTTTATCAACTTTTCTACGGATGAAGATTATTATTATCCTCCCAATGCGAATGATGATTTTACGCAACTGATGAAAAGTATTTCCGCAGATTATAAAGAATATCGATATAATGGATTTCCACATTGGTTTCCACAATTTGATGAATCAGAACCTGCTTATAAAATTCTTTTTGATGATGTAATTCAACGAAAGAGAAATCCTCTTCCTAAAAAAATTTCATGGGAATTTGATGATGAAAAATATGATGCGATCGACTGGATTTCAAATATAAAATTAGATACTGTAAACTCTTATCAAAAAAATAAAGAATTAAACTTTAAAATCACCAAATGGCTGGAATACGATACAAAAGACAGTTTACAAACGAAAATTGTGAACAAAAATGCTTTTGATTTTCCGAGAAAATCGGCAAAAATAAAAGCGGAATTTCATGATAATACTTTCCAATTAGAAACGTCCAATATTTCTTCTTTATCAATCAATATTTCACCTGAAATGGTTAATCTCAAAAAGAGAATTAAAATTTATGTCAACGGAAAATTATATTTTAAAAACAAAATAAAGTATAATCGTGAATTTATGTTGAAAAACTTTGAGAATAATCATGACAGAGAACAGGTTTGGATGAATTGGGTGGAGATTGAGATTTAATACTTAAATTAGTTTTTTTATTTTAAACCATGATCTCAACCAAAAACCCTTCACTTTTACCCTCTCCACAACAATTAAAAACCATCTGCAAAGCTATCTCTGTTTTAGATGCTATTTTATCGCAGGAATGGGAATATCGTTATTATTCTTACAACAACCAATGGTCGGATCATGAAGAGTTTTTCGAAATGCGGGACGGTTCGGGAGATCAAATGCTTATTTTATTTCCACAAAATGGTTGTGTGATTAATGGTTTTGCCCACGAATATCAACAACCTGACAAACATAAATTAACAGCTAACTTACCTCAAGTTTTTCATGAATTTATTTTTGGAGAACCAGTCAATTCAATTGGAACAACATTTTGTTTGTGGACAACTCATGAAAACCATTGGCAAACAGGAGAAATTGAAAATAATGAAGATTCTTCTGAAGAAATGTTGAATATATTTGATGGAAATCCACAAACTTACATCGACTGGGCAACAGAATATTTTGAAGATAGTTATAATGAATCCGGAATTCCTTTAGAAACGGTCACAAAAATCTATAACGGAGAAATAGTAACCAAAGAAATGGTTTTAAACCTCGTTGACGAGCTGGAAGATTGGGAACAACTGGAAAATGATCTTCAGGAAATTGGCTATCCTTATCGTTTTGATTAATAAAGAAACATTTAAGCTATATTTACTCTCAAAAAGCATAAATTTAATAACCATAATTCAAAGCTACGAATGGAGGACATTCTTAAAAATTACGAAAAAAACATTCCTAGAAAGCACAGTATAGCTTTTACGCCAAAATATGAAGAACAATTCAGAACAGATGTAAATGCAATAGTATTTATTGCTATCGCAGAGAAAGCATTTGAAAGATTAGGCTGGGAAGTTGTTTATAAAGATGATAATTGTATTGAAGCCCAACGAAAGGAACAAACTTTGATGAATGAACGCTACACAGAGGCTATTATTGCAACTTTTAAACATGGTAATATTTTTGTAAAAAGTCAATCATTAGGCAGCGAATTTTGGGATTTTGGAAAAAATTCTAAAAGAGTAAAACTATTTATTTTCGCTTATCAGGAAACATTAAAAAGTTTTGACAGGCAATCACTGAAAGAGCTTGAAAAAGAAGTACAAAAGGAAAGAAACTGGGAACATTATATCATTCCTGAAACGTTACCCCAGCCCATCAAGGCAAAAGAGCCTAACATTACACTTCCTGTTGTTGGCGGATTAATTCTTTCCTTAATTCTTGGTTTTGCTATTGCCTTCATTTCAAATAAAGGCTTATATTTTATTGGCTTGTTCGAATTCTTAGTAGCCATAACCATAGCTTTTATCATGAAATATTTAATTAAACTTTCTAATTATACAGATTTCAATAAGCTTCAGTATTTACTTGCAGCTATGATTATTCTCATATATTTATCAAATCAATACTTTCAATATGAAATAATTTTGCGTGAAAATAATTTAGAAAGAATTGGATTTGGCAACTTCCTACAAATAAGATTTACACAAGGTTTTACAATAAATAAAATCAATCTGGGATGGTTTGGTTGGGTGCTTAGTTGGATTTTACAATTAGGATTAACAGGAGTTATCCTTTATCTGAGAATGGTTTCCGTTTTAACTAAATATTTTATTGAAAGAGTGCCTTTTGAAGTCACAGATTTTGCTTATTATCATGCATTACAAGAGAAATCTGAGTCTGAAATTAGACACGAATTAGCTAAAAAAGGCTGGACAGATAAAAGAAATCAAGATGAAGTTTTTGAAGCAATTGGAGGATTTCAAACAGCTCTTGAATTAAACAGAACAAAATAAAAATTCTCTTTAACTTTAATAAATTCTTGCTCAATATTTTCTCAAATTATCCACAATGAACGCAAAACTCGACACCACTTTATTCTACGTAAAAAATGTAGAATTAATCAAAAATTTTTATGTTGAACATTTTAATTTCACAATTCTTGAAGAAGATTCTTCTTGGGCATTGTTGAATGCAGGTTCGTCTCATATTGCATTTCATAAAATTGGCGAAAAATATTTACAAAAAATTTCAAAAGATCATCAGCTTGATAATAATACAAAACTGATATTCGAGATTGATATTGACATCCTTTCGGCTCGAAACGAATTACTTTCAAAGAACGTAAGAATGCGCGAAATAAAAACTTTTGAAAATTATGATTTTTGGTTGTGCGATGGCTTAGATCCTGAAGGAAATGTTTTTCAATTGAAAAGCAGAAAACAATCCGGAAGTAAAAATTATTAACTAAATATCATTTTGTCGATAAATATCTACAACCAAAACGAAATATATCTACATCTTTTATTATGTTCATAGGTATTTCAGAAACTATCTTTGTAACAACAAATAAGACAACTATTAAAAAATTAACCTTTTGATTCTTCATTAAACACAAATGATGAGAAAGAATCAAAACCCTCCAATACACACAAATGATAAAATCCCAAACCTCCGCTAAAAATGTCGGAGGTTTTGTTATTTAAGCAACAAATCAAACCTCTGGGCTTACCTTTTTCAATTCTAAATCAAGCAGTTTATCATTTTTTCTTATTATTGTAAAAAATTATTTCCATGTACATTCAAGTTTCCGAAGATTTCAGGAAGAAAAGCAAATCTGCCATTTTCGCGATCAGCATCTTCATTATCGTTTATATTCTCATGTTTCTTTTCACCATTTTGCTGGCGATGGCATGTATTGGTGTAGGAATATGGCTGATTGCTATTAAACCTATGTTTGTAACGATAATGCTCGGCTTAGGACTTGCGGGAACCGGACTTTTCGTATTTTATTTCATCATTAAATTTTTGTTTAAAAAACATATTAATGATCGAAGCTATCTCACAGAAATCACCAAATCTGACGAGCCGGAACTTTTTAAAATGATTGATGAAATCGTAAAAGAAGCCGGAACCGATTTTCCCAAAAAAGTATATTTATCATACGATGTTAATGCAAGTGTTTTCTACGATTCCAGTTTTTGGAGCATGTTTTTTCCGATTAAAAAAAATCTTACCATAGGCGTTGGGCTAATCAATACCTCAACAAAACAGGAACTGAAAGCCGTTCTTTCTCACGAATTTGGTCACTTTTCGCAACGTTCGATGAAAGTGGGAAGTTATGTGTATAATGTGAATAAAATTATTTTCAACCTTGTAAATGATGATGAGTCTTATCGAAATTCTATTCAGCAATGGGCTAATATGAGCGGATATTTTTCACTTTTTGCTATGTTGGCGGTTTTTATCACAAGTAAAATCCAGTGGGTTTTGGTAAAGATGTATTCATTTGTGAACATCCGTCACATGGCACTTTCCCGAGAAATGGAGTTTCATGCCGATGAAGTTGCTGCCAATATTGCAGGATCAATTTCGTTGGAAGAATCTTTGTTGAGAATCGAGCTTGCCGCAGAATCTTATCAGAAAGTAATCAACTTTTACGAAAACAGAATTTCAAAAAATCAGGGAAGTAAGAATATTTATAAAGAACAGTTTTTTGTAATGAATTTCCTTGCGAAACAAAGAGAAGTGGAAACCAAAAACAATCTTCCGAACGTAAAACTTTCTGAATCCAGCCTTTTCAACAAATCAAAATTAGTCATCGAAAACCAATGGGCATCGCATCCTTCTCATGAAGAACGTATTGCAAGACTTCGAAACCTCAACATTGTAAAAGAAGCAGAAAATGAGCCCGCCCGAAATATTTTTAAAGATTTTGCTACAACTGAAGAAAAACTTACCACAAAATTATTCTCCAACGTAAAATATCAAAAAGATAAAATTGATCTTGATTTCGAAACATTTACTTCAGAATTTGAAAAGCAATTCAAAAAAGATTCATTTGATACAATTTTCAACGGGTATTACGACAATAAAAACCCGGATTTTAATGCTAAAGAAAATCTAGCAGCAAGTGATATTTCGTTTGAAGAATTGTTCAGCAAAGAAAAAGTAGAACTGGTGTACACTTTATTGGCACTCGAAAGTGATAAGAAAACGATTGAAGCTGTCATCAGTAAAGAAATTCCTTTGAAAACATTTGATTACGACGGAAAAAAATACAAAGCCAACGAAGCCACAAAATTAATTCCACAGATCGATCATCAAATTTCAGAATTAAAACTTCAGATCCTTGAAAATGATTCTAATATTTATACGTATTTCTTAAAATCTGCTGAAAAATCTGGCAAAAAGCAAGAATTTGAAACTGCTTATAATAGTTTTGCCGCTTACGATAAAGAATATGAAGATCGTTTTAAAATATATACAGAAGTCGCTGCAGCCACAGCATTTATCAGTGAAAGAACACCTTTTGAACAAATTTCAATCAACTTTAAAAAATTAAAACCATTAGAAGAAAAATTGAAAGCTGAAATTCTTCCTTTTCTCAATAATGCTTTATTAACAGAAGATCTGGAGGAACAAACCATCAAAGATTTAAGATATTATATTGAAAAAGACCTGATTTATTTTAATAATGATCAATATCTGGATACGCATTTGCAATATCTGATGAGTGCTGTTAATTTTCTGCCGTATTTTCTACATAAAAAATATTTTGTAATGAAAAAAGAGCTGTTATCAATGATGAAAACTATTGAAAATAAGCAAACTGCAGAACAGTCTAGTTTTAATTAAAATAAAGAAAAACACCAAACACATGAAAGATATTAAACGGGAAGATATTCATCTCATCAATCGCCATCATACTATTTCGGAGCAAGCGATTGATAGGGCTTTAAAGGAAAAAATTTACAACGATTTGGAAAACTGGAAAAGATTTCTCCGTCTACTTTTGATGACGTTGGGAATAGGTTTTACCACCGCGGGCATCATTTTCTTTTTTGCCTACAATTGGGCAGATCTTCACAAGTTTGCTAAATTAGGATTAACAGAAGCGCTTATTATTTTAACCACCATCATCGCTTTACTTCCCAAACTCAAACGCAGCACACGAAATATTATTCTTACAGGATCTGCATTTTTAGTGGGCGTTTTATTTGCCGTTTTCGGACAAATTTATCAGACTGGTGCGAATGCTTACGACTTCTTTTTGGCATGGACGCTGTTTATTACTTTATGGGTTCTGGTTTCCAACTTTGCGCCGCTGTGGCTGCTGTATTTAGTATTAATCAATACCACATTCATCTTGTATTCGCTGCAAGTGGCGAAAGAATGGCCGGAAATATTTGTAACCGCTGTTCTCTTCGTATTCAACAGTTTGGTTTTGATTGCCTCTATTCTGTTATCAAAATATAAAAAAATTGAGAATGTTCCGAGTTGGTTTACGTATGTTTTGGGATTGGCAATTGCTGTTTTCGGAACCTTCGCAGTTATTATCGGCATTTTAGATACATATCAACCATTATTTCCGGTTTTAATGACGATCGTGATTGCAGTTTTTGTATTGGGAATCTGGTTTGGTTTAAAATCGAAAGACGGCTTTTATCTCGCGGTAATTCCGTTAAGTTTTATCATTATTATTTCCGCATTGCTTTTCAAGATGTCGGAAGATATCGGAATGTTTTTATTAGTCAGCATTTTTATTATTATCAGCGTGACTTTGGTAATTATGAATTTGATTAACCTTCAAAAAAAGTGGAAAAATGAAAACTAAAGAAGAAATAAAAGCATTCACAGATTATCTTCAGACAAAGGAAAACCGCGAAATTCTTTTTAACGAAGATGCTATTCTGGCAGATTATCAGAAAAATGACAATCATCAGTCTTTAGCGATAAAAATACTCTCTATTTTTGGCGGAATTTTAGCAAGTTTAGCATTCATCGGCTTTTTGATGTTGGCGGGATTGTATGATTCAGATTTTGGATTGATATTCTTTGGGGTTATTTCACTTGGTTTCGGAATCGGAATCAGCAAAGTTCATGACAAAATTATTATTGATACATTGAGCATTTCTGCTTACATCATTGGTTTTATATTGTTAGGATTCGGACTCGAAAAAATGGAAGTTCATGAAAATATCATTTGCTGTATTTTTATATTGATTTCTTTAATTTCGCTGTGCATTGTGAGAACTTATATTCTCACCTTCATCTCGGTTTTAATGATTAACGGTGCTATTATTACACTGCTTGTTTCTAATGAATTTTTTGGATTTGTTCAGCTTTATACTTCTTGTTTGGCAATATTGTTGGCTGTTTTTTATGTAAAAGAAGCGAAATTCATTACTTATAACAGTATCTTTTCAAAGCTATATGATCCTATTCGTATTGCGTTGGTATTTTCATTTTTATCTGGATTGATTATTGTGAGTAAAGCTGATCTTATTGAAACATCATTTGAAGATATTTGGATCACGTCTGCATTTTGTATTATTTCCATCATTTATTTGCTTTCTCATCTTTTTGAAATTTTAAAAATTCATAAACGGCAACATAAAACAGGAATTTACATTTTAACAGTAGTTTTACTTTTGTCAACTATTTTATCACCCGCTATTTCAGGAGCGATCTTAATTATTCTGCTCAGTTTTTTGGTGAATTACAAAACCAGTCTGGTCATCGGAATTATTGCCTTTATTTATTTTATTTCCCAATACTATTATGATCTTCATTTTACCCTACTTACCAAATCTATATTACTATTTTCTTCGGGTATTTTGTTTTTGGGACTTTATTTATTAACCCACAAAAAACTGAAATCTGATGAAAAAATATAAATGGCTTATCATTCTCTTCAATCTGATTATTTTACTGATTTACTTTAATTTTTCGGTATCAAAAAAGGAAGAACTATTAAAAAACGGAAAGCTTGTTTTGCTTCCGTTGGCTCCTGTAGATCCACGTTCGCTGATGCAGGGTGATTATATGAGTTTACGTTACAGCATTTCAGAAAATATCGGCGCACAGAATATTCCTAAAAGAGGTTTTTGCGTGGTTCATTTAGACAAGAATGGAGTTGCCAACAAAGTTCGTTTTCAAAAAGAAAAGCTTCCTTTAAAAAAGGGCGAATATTTAATTGAATATACCTCATCCAATTCCTGGAACGTGAATATCGGGGCAGAATCTTTTTTCTTTCAGGAAGGTGAAGCCGAAAAATATGAAAAGGCAAAATACGGCGGAATAAAAATTGACGAAAACGGAAATAGCCTGTTGATTGGTTTGTTTGATGAAAAATTGAAGGAAATAAAATAATTATTAATCTAAATTTTAGATTAAGATATTAAAAACTCCGCAATACTATTATTGGCGGAGTTTTTGCTGGAATGGAGAAAATTTTAGCCATGAAAAAAATCCTTCTGATTATTTTTAGTTTTATCATCTCCTTATCGTATTCTCAGAAAAAAGATATTACAGGAATTTATGGTGAAGGTCTTATCGGAAAATTTAATCCGTATGGTACCTATGTGGAACTCAAAGCAGATTCTACATTTGTTTATAATATGTTAGGAAAGAAATACACCGGAAATTGGGAGCTTTCCGAAGATAAAGTTCTGTTGAATCCCAAAATTAAACAAGAGTTTGCAAAAGTAACAATGAAAGAATCTAAAATAAATTCTGATTCTATTGCTATTAAGATCAATTATATTCCGGCTAAAAGTTCAGACAGTTTACAATTCAGGATGGCAACTGTTTATTTTGATAAGAAAAGAGATTATGTAAATATCCTGAAAAGTCCATATACAAGAAATTGTGGTTGGGCTCCAATTGTTAGAAAACAACATATCCTGAACAAAGAAAATATAATTACTGTTTCTAAAAGAGATTTTTCAAAACTGCAATTCATAACTTATAATCTGAAGGAAAAAATTGCCTTCAAAAAGCAAAATACAGATTCTAATTTTTTTGAATTTCAAATTGAAGATATTCTTTATGATGATACTATTAAAGATAGCTTTCTAATTCTCGACGGAAATTATCTGCATTTTCCAAATAGAAAAGGTAAAAAAGACGTTATGCAAATGCCACTAAAAAAGAAAACAATATTTAAAAAAAATCCTTTACAGATAAGGATTCCCGTAAGGTAATCTGCTCCTCTTGTTCTACTTTTGATATTCAATTTTTTGATTATTAAAAATAAAACAATGAAAAAAGTACTGTTAATTTTCACCTTTCTTATTTTTGGAATGTATTATTCTCAAGACAGTCCAAAATTTGAAAATGATACACTTACGACCTCCACAGGTTTTAAGGTATATGAAGGTTTAGATTTAAAAATCGGGACAGGTTCCATGAACGATGGAGACTTCAAATTTATCAGAACCAATGCTTCCTCGATGTTCAACTATTATTCTACAACAGGTTATCAGGGACTAGCCAATCAGGCAAATTCTTTCAGAAGAAGTAATTCAGGACTGACTTTTAAAGTAAGAAAAATGATGACCCGAGGCAATAAACGAAATGGTTTTGTTTATTATGCTAAAATAGGCAACGGAATCATGAACTATGAAGTGGATTTGGAAAACGCGATAAAGTTCGGTGAAATTATCGTTCCCGATGAATTTTTACCTACCGAAAAATCTCCACAACCAAATTCTGAAACAAAATATGATAAGCTGAAAAAAATAAAAGAGTTGAAAGATTCTGGAGTTTTATCTGAAGACGAATTTCAGAAGGAAAAAGATAAAATCATGAATGAAAAATAAATTATAAACTGCCTTTTTTATTTTCTTTTAAACAAGTTTTATTAAAAATAGTAGAGTGAATATGGAAATAAAAGAGTTTTATAAACAGACCATAAGTCTGCATTATGTTGTAGTTAACTATTTTTTATAAAAAACAATCAAGCTAAAAATATTGTCACTTAAAAAAATAAACCCATCGTTTAGCGATGGGTTTGTTTTTTATCTCCTCACGAATAACAAATCCGAGACATCGGGTGCTACTCAGCGAGTGGCTTTACTATTATAAGTTGTTTGTTAATACCTATTATTGGATCAAAGTAAATCATATCTAAAATTGTCTACCCCAAAAACTGTATTATAACTCCCAATTTCATAAAATACATTTTGAAAATTCTCCTCATTAATCATTTCATCAATACATTGATAAATAGTTTTCCTCTCCAAATCTCTAATTACTACCATTCCTTTTTCTGATATATATATATATCCATTATTAAACATTTCATTAAGAATTTTAATAGTATATAAAGAAGCCGTATATACTAGAGATAAATTAGTTTTTTTTATCACAAAAATATCAATAATATCTTTTTCTATATCTTTTACCCTGTTATTATATTTTCCAGGAAACAAAACATAAAAATCATAATTTGAATCTAAATTACTTGCTTCCATATTTCTTTTTAATAACATCAATTACTTTTTGTTGATTACCTTTATTAGAATAACCCAATATTTCCATTATACCTTCATTCATTCTATAATAAATCCTTGCACCTTGATTATGTCCTCTGAGTTCAAATATTCCATTCCCTATATCTTTAGCTCCCCTTCCTGCTTTTAAATTACCTCCCATAGCTTGTTCAATAAGACCAGTAGCCTCTTTAGATAATAATTCATTTCCTTGAAATGTTTCTTTTGCAAATTTTAATATCTTACTATCTGTTTTAACCAGAGACTTTATAGTTATTTTTGTACCAGTGGCAGCATATCCAGCTATAGGTACCATAGCAACAGCAGATAAACCAGAATTCAAATAATCACCTTCGGCAGCATACCATATAGCATTTGCCCCATCTAATGGTTCTCCAATAACTGGTAATAATCCTCCAACATCTAAAACAGCATGTCCAACTTCTGAGGTAGCAGAACTTCTTGCTATCCCATTAATGTTTCTGATCGTTGATTCTCCTAATCGCCTCTTTTGTGAACTTTCACTTTCTCCAGATTTTCTCTCCACAGCTCGACTCCAAGGACTCCAATCACTCCAAAGATTTCCTAAATATTTTTTGACTGCATCTACTTGCTTTCCATTAGGATCAATATATTTTACAGGATTTTGGTAGGTATAAATATAAGGATTAAGGTTACCCCAAAAGTAGACTCCTCCGTTATGTTGTCCATCTCCGTAAAACTGTGTTTCCATTACCGGATTATAAACTGCCAATGGATCCACCCCATACCAAATACTTAATCTCGGATTATAATATCTAGCCCCATAATAATACAGTCCTGTTTCGCTATCTAATTCTTTGGCATTGAATTTATAAGGATTATCATAAATTCCGATCATCTGCTCTGCCATCGTTTCACCGAATGGTAAATTTAAGAAAAATTGAGTAGCTTTTCCATGTTGTTCTGTTACAAAATTAGCAGTTCCCAAGTGATCACCATGCAGGTAATATACATTGGGCTCAGAAGCTGCATTCTTTGCCAGTTCCATTGTAAGATTTTCTAAAGTCGACCTCTGCTTTTTGCAGATAAAGCTTAAAATCGGCTTAGGGAATAACTGTTTTTAACACATAAAGAGGCTGCCCTAAAAGTTTGGACAGCCTCTTGCTATGACAAAAAATGTTAATCCGAAAGTTAACATTTTTATCTTGGCACGAGCGGGACACTCGCGCTAGTGGAGATTCATAAAAATGTATTGGGAAGATACGAGAGAAACGAAGTTTTTCCCTCAATTGATATCGCTCGTAAAATTGCAGATATTTTAGATGTGTCTTTGGACTACCTTCCCGGTAAAGAAGATGTTCAGATTGATAGAAATACAAGCAGTCGTATTTTGGAAGTCTACAAATTTGAAGCGGAAGACCGTAACCACATCTTTTCCGTAATCGACGCTTTTATTGCCAAAAGAAAAATTCAAAGTATTTTATAAAGAAACTCCCGCCAAAAGGCGGGAGTTTTTATATTCGGTGAGACCTAATCATCGAGACAATAAATATCTAAAATTAAAAATTTTATCATCTTTCTCATTGTAGAGTACTTTTCTTACTTCATCATATAAATTGTATACTTCATTATTATCTAATAATTCCGGATAGAAAAATTTTTCTCCGAGTATATTTTTCTCTTCCTTGAAAATCCATTTCGCATTAATATTTAATGCCTTAAAATATTCACCTATTAAAATGATTATAGGAATTTCAAATTTATCAGATCCCTGATATGAAATTTCATCATTTAAACCATTAAATAATTGAATAACATAATTTATATCTTTAAGTCTTCCTATCTCTATATCAGAATCAATTATTTTTAAATAATAATTAATATTTTCATTTATATTTATTATTCTTGATTTATCCTGAATATAATTTTTTGAAAGTAAAAACTTTTTAGAACTATATAACTCATCCAATGTATCTGGCAAGATTATACGCTTGTTTAAGCTTTGATAATAGTCTCTGAATGAATTATAATTTGCCAATTTGGCAATTATTTCTCCCGTTATATTATTTCTTTCAATAATTTCTCCATCATTTATACAATAAGAATACTGGTAATATTTATTACTTAGAGGTAAATTTAAATAATTCTCCATTTTAGTCTGTTGAGCTGTTATAACTTGAGAAAATAAAAGAATAAATACTATTATTATCTTATTTATCATAGCTTATCCTTTTTTATTTGGTTTGAAGGAATTGTATTTTCAATAGGCTTCCAAGGTAACTGTTCATCTTTTTGCTCTCCCAGAATATTTGTTTTCCTTTGTCTAAATTCAATATCTACATTTCCGTTATCATTCAATCTATAATAAGGTACATATTGTCTAACATCTACTTTATTCTCTGCTCCATAAGCTTCTATTTGAGATATATCAGTAATTTCAGGTAAAGTAACTAGGTTAAATCTTCCTTGTTTATCAAAAAATGTTCTATAGCCAGAAACACTTCTGTTTTCAGGAGTTTCATATAAATAATCAATATATGCCTTTAATTGTCCATTTTTATCGCCTAAGGAAAGAGACCCTACATTCTTTTTAGCAGTTGTTACTTCAAAAAGGCTAACATTGTCTTTATACTTAACAGATAACCCATCTCCACCTAACAATACATATCCGTGAGGATATTTTGACTTACCATCTGGCTTAAATACATCTCCAAATCTAGTGGTTAATTGAGAAGAAGAACCATACGGCTGTAAACTATTTGCTTTATAATATCTTGCAAACATTCTCTCAAATCCACTTTCAGGATTCGATGGAGATAAGTGTTGAAGATCACCATAATGCATAGCTTGCCAATAACTTTGTGGTGGCCATCTTAATGCCTCTCTACCATCTGGATCAATATGAGTAACAGGAGCATTTTTGCAATATACGTACGGCGACCAGCTCGGCATCTTCTCCGCTAATGGATCCACCCCATACCAAACACTTAATCTCGGATTATAATATCTAGCCCCATAATAATACAATCCTGTTTCGCTATCTAATTCTTTGGCATTGAATTTATAAGGATTATCATAAATTCCAATCATCTGCTCTGCCATCGTTTCACCGAATGGTAAATTTAAGAAAAATTGAGTAGCTTTTCCATGTTGTTCTGTTACAAAATTAGCAGTTCCCAAGTGATCACCATGCAGGTAATATACATTGGGCTCAGAAGCTACATTTTTTGCCAGTTCCATTGTTAGATTTTCAAAATCGATCCCTGCTTTTTCCAGATATATTTTAAAATCTTTCTCAGGTTCTGCTTGCTCTTTTTTATCAGCTGATTTTGAGGTATCAGACTGTTGCTGTTTAGTAGCTGTAAAGCCTGCATCAGCAATTCTACTTGCCACTCTTTGTGACCCCGCATAATAGTGCTTTGTTAATATATTGTTAGCATCATAGGTCACGTATGCATTGGGATATATTTTGTAGCTGTCAATAGCCATACTACCTCCCTCTATCAAGACACCGTTTTGATATAATTGAGGAACTTCCTGCAAATTGTACTTTATAATTCTTTCTCCCTGATCATCGTAAACATAATATTGAAAAACACCCGCCGATTTTTTATAAACTGTTTTCAACCTGTTTACATCATCCCAAAGCATATGATCTACTTCTCCATTCTTATCATCAGCAATAAGGTTCCCGTTGAGATCATATTCAAAATATTCTTGCTCGTTTGTAAATGGATTAATGATGCTGCCTACTTTATGGGTTCCATTGATATAATTGTACTCATTTGAATAAGAATTAAGAGCATTCTGCGTTCCATTCTGAGTATGATCCTGATTTTTATAGATGATCCCTCCAGTTTCATTATAATTAACTCCTAATGTAAACTTTGCTTTATCTATAGAAAATACTCCAACATCGCCATTAAATAAACCTTCGGATGACGTAAGCCTATTTAATCTATCATATCCATATTTAAACTGATACTTTCCTCCCATCCCATAATATGCAGATGCTATATTTTCTAACCCTGTAATATTTCCTACAAAATCATATGCATAGGTATTTTTAAGTAGCTCCACTCCATTACCATCACTTAGTATATGTGACTGTAGTTTTCTGTCTGCAGGAGAATATATAAACTCAGATTTCATATCATTACCATTGGTAAGAGATGTACGCTGCTCATAATGATCATACTGAATATCTTTAATATATTCATATTCTTTTGCGTAAATTTTCATCAAATTTCCTCCAAAATCATATTCATACTCTACACTTTCATTATCTGGATAAATGATATTGAGAATACGATTCCAACTATCATAAAGATATTTTGTAGTAAATGTCATTCCAGGAATATTATAACCAGATATTTGTTTATTTTCTGTAATAACTTCCCCCATATTACCATATTCATATTCAGTAACTCCTGAATTATCAGTTTTACTAATTAGTTTTCCTGCATCATTTCCTGATCCTGCCGCTCCATACTGATATAGTACATTTGCAGGATTAGGATTCCCCCCAGGTGTGTCGGGAAGCTTGATCTCCGATAATCTATTATATTCATAGTTATACTGTATATATTGTTGCATAGGACCTGCAAGTAAATTACCATTTGTTGATCTGGTAAGATTGCTGGCTTCATCATATGTAAAATAAGAGCCACCTCTGTCCGGATGTATTTGGCTAATTTTTCTACCCGCCATATCATATCCATAGGTAGTTGTGATTCCCTCTGGGTCAATAACAGATTGAAGTTCACCAATATTATTATATATAAATCTTGTATCTAATGCCTGCCCCGGTATATGATTTGTACTTTTTACAGTTTTTCCTTCAGCATTTACAAATGTTTCAGATTTTATTTCATTAGCATTATTCTGCATTAAGGTCACCGTACTCTTAATGAGATTATTCTCTATTTCATAGGTATTATTTGTTGTATGTAATAGTTCGTCTGTAGTAGAAACTACTCTATCTCGAGCATCATATGTTGCTGTAGTGAAATAATTTGAAAATGGATCTAATGTTATTTTTAAATTACTATTAGGACTTGTAGAAGCTACTTTATCTTCAAATGTAGGATGATATTGCTTAATTACCCTTCCATGTATATCCTTAATAGCAGGCCCAGAAATAGACATTTTTTCTTCGTTGTTTAATGCAATATCTTTTTTCGTTTGCACAACCTGCCCCCAGCCATCTGCTATAGCAATAGTTTCTATAGGATTTGTAGAATCATAATAGTTATAGTGTTGTGTTACCCCAAAAAACTTATTATTAGGTACATTATAATAATTCTGATGACCTTCATAGATATAATAGGAGTATTTTATTGTATAAGGAGCGCCTTGTTCTTTTTCTTTAGGAGCAAGAATTTTAGTAAGCCTTCCTTTAGCATCATACTCATAATCAGTAACATTTCCAGAAATATCCGTAGCCTGTGTTATAACATCAAATCTTTTATCATACTGAGCCATAGATTGATATCCAAACGAATCCTCACTTTGTACTACATATTTAGAAAGCGAACTATCATATGTATATTTTATAGAGTATCTCTCACCATTCTTATTACTTGGATAAGTAATTTTACTAAGATTGCCATAAAGATCATAAACCATATCCGTTACTGCAAATTCTGTATCATTAAGCTGAACTGATACTTTTGTGATTAATCCTGTGGTACTTATCTCTGTCTTCCTTTGTCTGATAGGGTTTGAAGATGAAGTACCCTGAAAAACTTTTATAGTTTTCGGAATATTTAAAACATTATTTGCAGTGGGGTCATGATATTCTATTACAGAATTATATGCTGATGAAGGGCTTTGGTATTGATATTTTATAAGCTGTCCTTTTTCATTATAAGTGGAATTTACCAAAGTTTCAATGCTTCCACCATTATCAAATACTCTTGTCTTTGTCTGATCTAATAAAACGGTTGCCATTTTCCTCCCCTCTCGTCCTCCGGTATCAAATGATTCTGGCAACACCGTAGCCAAATTAATTTTAGTATTATTGTCTTTAAATTTATATAGCTTATAGAAATTTTCTGTACTAGAAGTTAATTGAGAATTCCCTATAAATGATTCTGTTTTCTTAAGTATTCCATTTAAGAAATATCCTTTATTATAGTATGTATTTTTTATAGATCTATAAATATTACTTCCCTCCATTTCATTGGAAGTAACCGTTTCAAAACCAAAGAAATCACGTTCTCTTCTGTCATATTTCGATTTTTCATAAGAGAAAGTATTTACAATATCTTTACCTGGTGTAGAAGCCATATAATTATTTGAATAAATATCAGGATTCAACACTTTAGTTTCCGTCATTACGAGCCTCCCATTAGGATCATCATAAGTTGGTTTTGTAAAACTATAATTTATCTCAAAAATATTTACTGGACTTTTTGAGAAGTAATTAGTCACTGTTTTAAGTTTATTTGTCTTTCCAATTTTAGAGTAATTTACAGTAAATCCTCCATCATGAGAAACAACCAAATCTGGGAAGCCATCACCATTCATATCTTTGAATGCCTTATCAACCTCTGATATAGAGATCCCTACATTTCCGGATGCTTGAGCTCCAATTTTTAAATAAAGAAGCGGTACAAAAATACAGCAAATAGGGATATTGATATAAAAATGTCCATTTAAAGAGAAACCTCCATTATATGTTTTTGCTTCATTATTAAAATCAATATTTCCTGATGAATTTTTGAATAAAGCAACAGCAGGAGCAAATCTGTTTCCTAAATTATAACTTACCTTAGTTGAGTTTCCTTCAACGTAAAGTATATCAATAAGACCGTCTGAATTAATATCTTCATATACTCTTTCAGCTGTACCCATTGATGCAGAAACGCCAACATTAGCTGAAACTCCAAACCCCATTGACATCCCTGAATTATAATCCATTCCTCCGGAAATTAAGCTCATATTAATATCAATCCCTGCTGCTCCAACAGGTTTTGAAGAATATGAAGCTAGTCCCGAATAAGATTCTCCCGCATTTAGCTTATATCCCATATTTAATGAATAAAATCCAGCTCCGTTAAATCTATCCACAAGACCATCTCCATTGATATCCATCCAATATTCCATACCTTCATCTTTTGAAGGATCTTTGAAAATTGTAATACTGGCTCCCGGATCTGCCCAAGGTGTAGATGTATCTGCTTGAGTTGTAGTAGTAGACTGACCCCCAAATAAAATTCGCCCAGCCGTTTTAAATCCGCTAATAGAGAATCCTTTAGCATTTGAATTTTGATAATTATCCGACTTTGAAAGATAATTATTAATGTAAGGACTATGGTTATTAGGATTTACCCCTGCTCCTTTTCCTAAACCTCCTGTAGCATTGGTAAGTTGAGCGCTATCTTTATATACAATATCTGGATATCCATCCCCGTTCATATCAATAAAGTCTTGGGTCATAATACTCTTATCACCTTCTAAATGGGATTCGGAATTAGATAAATTAACTACAACTAATGATCCGCTAACCGTTTTTGTTTTTGATTTGCTATAATATCTTTTGTTGATTGCATACATTTTCGTATCTACATCTCCCTGTACTGGCATATCTATAATTTCCGGATCAATACCAGCTGTACTAAATAAAGAAGAAACGGAATCATCATCCTTAAATGAATCTGCCATAGCATATTGCTCAGGAAGCCCTTTACCCATCCATTTTTCTATATTATTACTATTTTTAAAAGGATATAAAGGAAATATAATTGGTGGAGCTCCCACATTTGGAGAATTATAAGGTCCGCTATTTTGTTGAATACATTGCTCCACCTCTGCTTGAGTAGGTAAATTAACACAACTAGCTAAATTACCAATAGGTGGAGTATTCATACCTTGCACAAGTGTGGGGTTGATAACTCTTCCAAAATAATCTGCCGGTGTATTTGGATTTGACACATACTCATTAGCAATCTTATCAAATATCATATCACTTGACTGATCATACAAAAACTGTCCGTAATTATTATAAATAAAACTATACGGATTCATTGATGACGAATTTAACGATGTAGCAGCAAATGAATTTGATTTAGCTGTAGAATCGTTAAGTGTAATATAAAATGGCTTATTTTGAAAATGGCTTCTATATGTTTTATAAAACCCTTCATCCGAAACTGTATCACAATATACTTGAATACTTACTAATTCGTCTACTGTAATCGCTTGTTGTAAAGTACCATTATATATTAATACCGGAGCAAAATTAGGAAGTGTTTGGTTAGATAATAAATCATATTCTACAACATAAGGGCTTGATAGGAAATCTACTTCAACTCTTCTTTTTGCCAAGACAGTATTACCTTTTTTTATAATATAAACAAATCGCCCTTTAAGCCCACTCACAGGCAGGTTTTTACTGAAGTTAATATAATACTGGTTTGAAGATGAAGTTTCTGTATAATAATTTGATAAAGAAAGTTTTTCTGTAAAATCTGTTATAAAATAAGACGGATATTCAGGAATTCCTTTTACATTAATAGGATTACTATTTCCCGAAATATTCGTTTGATAATTAACCGAAATGTTATTCCAATTAGCCTGTTTGAATGATCTGTGTGTGTTTGACTCTACTTTAAACTTGATTTTTACAGGCTGTCCCGATATAATGCTTTCAGTAATTGTATGAGCCGGGGTTACAAAAGAACCATTATTTTGAGGAAAAGCGGGTGTTGAGGGAGTTGGATAAATTACAGTTTCACTACCAGAATTTACATCCTGCTTTATTACCTTAAATGAAATTGCATCATTGGATTGAGGAAAAGTAACTGATGGAATGTTAATAGTAACAGTTCCCGGATTATCAAAACTTAGATCATTCAGCCCGTTATTAAGAAAATAATTATCTGAATAGCTTCCGTTATTTTCATAAAAACCATCCTGGCTGTAAGCCTCAGTATTTATAACAGGTTTTATTACCACACTTCCAAATACGCTAGTGACATAATCAATTTGAGGATTTGAATATACTTTAAAATCTTTGTTATTATTTTTGTGAAGTCTAATAAAAACCTTATCTCCTGATTTCACATTCAGATATGCTCGGTTATTAGTAGCTAAATGATTATTTGCTTCAATGGGAGCAATATCTTTTATATCATTATAATAACTATTATATCTTGTGATATTTATGTTTTGAGCAGGCACTGAAGGAGTAAGAACTTTTAAATATATTCTACTATTAATGGGTGTAGTAGATCCAGGATTTAACATCTCTACAGAGTATACAGCCTTAGCATTAGGAACATTTTCAATACTTATATTATCTTTAAATCTTATCTGTCCGTCTTTTGGAGCGATCCAAAATTTCACGACATCCAAACCAGATTCATTATCATTGTTCTGAAGTGCATCATCCGCAACAAGTACCATATTTTCAGTAGTATCACTGAAATTAGTCATCTCATTCTTTCCATCTTGATTCACTCTATTGAACCATACTTCTCCATCTTTAACAACATCTATAAGACCATCAGAGTTTGCATCTGTAAGAAAAGTTGATGTTGTACTACGGGTAGTAGACCAGACAAAAGATCTGTTGTATCCCAAACCAAAAACTTTTAAGCCGAAATCATATCCTTTATTATCTGTTTTGGTTTTGGTATAAGAAAAGTTGCTATTAAGATTTAATATAGGTTTTGGATCAGCAAACGTAAGGGTACCATTTTGTGAAATAGATCCTGTACTTACAAATAGCCCAACATTTGGTCTTCTGTATATAATATCCTGTATTCCATCGCCATTAAAATCAATTAACTGTTGTGCATTTTTAGCCTCTGCCTGAGAGTATCCTAACATACCTGAAATCATAGCATGTCCATATGGATCCTGTGTTGCTAAAAGAAAGTTTAATCCAACACCTACTCTTCCATTCACCCCCCATTCTATGGTAGAATTAGCATTAATTTTGGATGGAGTTAAAAAGTCTGGTAAAATAGGAAAGGCATTAGCAATACTTGCATTAACATTAGTATCTGCAGCAAAATTTGTATAACTATTTGTTTGATTATCTTTTATATCATTATAATAATCAAACCTATACTCATCTGTTGTGGTATTATTGTAAGATTGATCAGGCGAATTATCTGTATGTTTAAAACCAGTTAATAAAGTTTTATAAAATTCACCTTCTTTATAAGAAAATGAATAGGTTCTAATTAATTCATATCCATATTTAACATATATTTTGTTTAGCCTGTAAGGTTCAATTTCCTTTACTCCTCTTTTAGCATTTATACTAATATCTTGTCTAATTATAGAAGACTCTTTTTCAAACTCCACAGTATACACCGTATTAGGACTAAATCTCTTCCCAATTGTATAAGTTATTTTATTTATATGAAAATACTTACCACCATTAAGGTTTTCGTTAACTCCACTTTGGCCAGTGATCGTTAAATTTTCATATTGATATTCTATAATATTATTATTGGCATCCATTTCTTGCCAAACAGCCCAATGTATAATATTGCCCGCTTCATCTTTTATTACAGACTGCTCATTAACATAACTTTCATTACCTCCATAATAAATTTTTCTTCCAGAAGTTGTAGTTACAATCCATCTATAATCTAGTGGGGAAGAACCGTATCTTTCTATTTTACTGAAATTATGATTTTTTCTTAAGAAGAAAGTCTTTTTATTATCTAATAAAAAATCACTTCTTTTTTGTTTATCTGTTGTAAAAACAGTACTATGCTCATTAATATCATTATGCCTGTGTGGAAGATAGCTATTATCATAAACTAGCATAGTTCCATCTAAAGCATACAGCTCAGTTTCATCATTTGGATCAAAACGAGGTGCCCCCCAACGAGTATCTAAACTAATAGATGATAATCCATTTACGTCCCATCCTTCTCCCATCCATCCGTTTGCTTTGTTACTGTCATATCCTATAGATATATTAGGTTGCATTCCGTTACGTCCAGCGGGAATCACTATAGGATACGATATATTTGCTGAACCTTTTTGGTTAGCCGTTGGAGGTTCTATAAAATTACGGATAACAGAGGGATTAACTGCTTTTAATCCACTTATTCCTGTAGGATTTGAAGCATTTAATTGCGGAGCTTCCGGGGTAGATATAATTCCATTAATATAATCTCCGTCACCATCACCTTCGAAAGTTATACTCTTATTTTCTTCGTTTACAACAGCTGATGTTTCTACTTTCCATTGTTTTTTATTATAATCGAAGGAGAATACTTTTATTTCTTTTGGTGAAATCTGTCCTAATCTTTTTTCATCATAAGGTATAGATATTTTTATCTTTTTATTAAGCTTACCCGACAACAAAGAGATTCTATATGCAGAATTATTTAGTGTAACATTTTTAAGACCATTCGAAACCGATGGAATATCTTTCTCTCTTAGTTTTAAGATATTAATATTTGCAGATTCCGATGTTTCTTTTTCTATTTTTATAGCAATATCTTCATATTTAATATCAAAATCTCTATCATTAGATATTAATATATTTTTAGAATTAAAATAGCCACTCTTAATTACTTTATAAGACTTTGCATTCTCAGGAATTTTATAAAAAAAACTTTTTCCATCTTCTTCAATAGAAAAATTTCCATTTAATTTTTCTTTTTCTGATAGCTGAATCAATTTTTCAAACTCTCCATTATTAGTATCTATATGTATATTGTTAACATTTAGGTCCTTTGATCTGCTAAATCCTTTTACATATAATTGATTTTCCGAAATAATAGAATTCACAAATAGTCTACCTAGTTCTTTTTTCTTTTTTTCAAAAACTATTTTAAGATTTTTAACCTTATATTTTATACCTTGAGATGGAGATGTAAATAAAACTGTATTTATACCATTTTTTAGAAGACCTGAATTCAGTTCTTCTCTTTGATGGCTCCATTCACCTCGTGGAACAATAATTTCCCCTCCGATAGCTAAATTATGATTAATAGATCTTGAAACTGACTGATGATTTGCTAATCCAAACAAATCATATTCCATGTAAGCACTCGTATTTTCACTATTTACGCCAGGGAGGTCTATTGTAAAAAAATTATCAGAGGTTTGATCTTCTTCTCTATCTGAAAGCACACCAATTGTTCCCTCTTTTTCTTTTGCTGAGAAAGAGTTTGAATTAGTCCAAGAATTCTGCAATTCTAATGAATTATGCTCTAAATCTGGTTCTTTGAATTCATTTTTTTGGGGATAACTACTTAATAACCCATCCTTTTCACCAACAGTATTTCTTTTCGTAGAAATAATTTTGTCTAAATCATTAGTAGTAGAAACTATATCTTCTTTATTTGTATTAGCTACTAGATCTTTTTTCCACTTTCGAACCTTTTGTCGATCTTCTTTTGTGAAACTTGCAAATACAAACATGCAAGAAAAGAACAAGATTAGTAGAATTGATTTCTTTGTAAAAGAAAATCTCATTTTTTTTATTTTCATTATTTGATTATTAGTCGACAATTAATTTAAATGTTTTAATTACTTTTCCACTTTGCGTAAGACTTATTAAGTAAGAGCTCTGAATTGAAAGAGTATGTGTATATGATTTAGCTTTACTATCAATTTTTTCCATTGTTATTAATCTTCCTCCAGCATCATAAATTGTAATAGTGAGATCTTTTATCTCAGGAAATCTTACAGTAAATGTTTGTCCTTTTCCCACAGGGTTAGGATAAAGTACTGTTCTATCTAAATCTAATGATAATAATTCTTGATTAATATTTGACCCTGACACAATAGATTGATTTTTTTCAGTATTTTTTAGAGGGCTAACGGCAAAAGTAAATCTTGAAAAAATATTACCTGCCTTTTCTTTTTGAAAGTCAACTTTATCAAAATCCACAAACTCATTATTTTCCACACCTTGAATTTTTATAGTTTCACCTTGGGAATCCTTTAAAATCATCCAGTAGATTATAGGTAATGATTCTGGGTTTAGAATATTCTTATTAACTCTTACCTTATAATTTTCCTTAGGAACATTACTTCCTATAAAATTAATCTCCCAATTTCTAGAAAGAATATCAGAAATTCCGTTAGTTTTCATCTTCATCTCCTGATTATCGTCAGACCAAATGACAAAACTATTTTGATCAAATACCGCCGAATTTTCATTATTCGTATTCTTAATATCATTTTTTCCAATAATTAAAAATTGATCCTCTTGATTTGACGATTGCTTTTGATACAGCTCATTTCCATCATCCCTACCTAATCCAGTTGGTCTAAACCTATACTCTACATGCTTTTCAGGATCCCAAATAATTTGTCCATCGCTTCTATAATATTTTCCTGCCTCAAGTGAGATCCCATATTTAATAGATAAATAAGAATGTATCTTATTTATATCCATGATTTTCATTTTACGTGGCAAAAATATTATTTCGTACAGATTATTATCTTCAAATTTCAATTTAATACTATCAGATTTGAAAGTACCTTTTTCAGCTATGCCAGTAAAAGTAAAAATACTAGGTCTTTTTCTAATCTTAATACTCTTCCCTTGTTTTTCGCTTTTGTATGCATTATTACTAAGAGAAATACCATTACTATCATTCTTCCATATATTCTCATCTTCTCTAGAAAGATGTACAAGACTTAATGTATGATTTTTATTTCTACTGTATTTTATATATTTTTTTAGAAACTTATTTTTTATTCCATAATTGAAATTAAGAAGAGCTATCTCTTTCGAAAAGTTTGATTCTCTAGCATTTCCACTTGCTTTTTCCCAAACTTGAACTTCGGAACCAATCAGTTGAGAAAAAGCACTGGCCGAATATAACATAGCCATAAAAATTGCTGTCTTACGACATAAATGTTTTACCATAATAACTTATTAAATTATGTTGTAAATAGTGATAAAATTAAAAGTAATTAGATTTGTTAAGAAGAAGTCTTACAGAGGTTTTTCATACATTTTTGTATTATTAGTTTTTGCAAATATACGAAAAAAAACAACTCTTAATGAAAACTTAAAATAACTTAAAAAAATGTTAATAAAATTAAGATAATTTGGAATATCTAAACTAGTTAAGAATACTTCAAATAAATATAAAATATGCCTTACTATCATTTTTTAACTTCACTTAAAAGGATAACAATATCTGTAAAAATATTAAACCGAATGTAATACATTAATAGAGATGGCTTGTCTTTACCATGATTAAAGAAAAGCTCAACCATGAAATATCATTCTCTTACTGTATTATTCATTTTATTCTTCACCAGCGCATTTTCTCAAGAAGCAGAGAAAGTGAGTTTAAAAGACAGCAACAATTTTTATTACAGAATCGTTCCGGAAGGAAAACCGGAAGGAATGCTTATTGTTTTGCCAGGCGGTGGCGAAACTACAGAAAGGGTAATGAATCAGATTTATCTTGATGAGCTTGCCTACGATAAGAATATTTTGGTAATTTTCACCAATTGGGAAGAAAACGGCGATTTCTTTTATCAAGCAGATCAGAAACTGTTAGACCGAATTGCCAAAGAGAATGTGAAAAAATTTAATATCCCTAAAAATAAAATCTCAATTGGCGGACTTTCAGGCGGCGGAATGTTTGCCATTACCTATGCCGAACGTTCGGTGAGAGACAAAAACACGTATTTTGTTCCGAGTTCTATTTTTGCCCTCGATCCTCCTCTCGATTACGAAAATATGTATTACCGACTGGAAAGGGACATTACAAGAAATTTTTCTGAAGTTGCCGTGAACGAAGCCAAAATGTTCAATAAAGAATTGGTAGCTGCCATTGGAACGCCCGATAAAAACAGAGATAAATATTTAAAACAATCTATGTTTACCTATCGTGATAAAGACGGTGGCAATGCAAAATATTTAATGAATATTCCAATCCTTATTTATACAGAACCCGGCATTATTTGGGAAGTGGAAAACAGAGGAAGAGATCTTTACGACCTCAACTGTGTAGATATTACAGCAATGATGAATTTATTAAAATTGAAAGGTCACAAAAACGCAGACCTTATCATTACCAACGGCAGAGGCATTCGCCCGGAAGGCTTCAGGCATCCGCATTCATGGAGCATTATGGATTCTGAGGAATGTCTTAACTGGATTATAAAGCATTTTAATTCTGCGAAATAATTGGCTTTCCGTTTCTTTTACTATACATCATAAAAATGATGGTCGCAATTACCCCCATTGTACCTTCAATTAAAAGAACATTTCGGGTAGTGATGTATTCTGCTAAAAAACCAATTAATAAACTGCCGATGGGTGTCATTCCGATAAAAGCCATAATATAATAACTGATGACACGCGCTCTCATCTGAGGAAGCGCATTAAGCTGAATATAAGTATTAATGGCTGCTGATTGTGAAATCATTCCTAAACCGCTTAAAGCTAAGCCTAAAACTGCAAAATTGATACTTCCGCTTAATGAAACAATAAAAAGTCCACCGCTCATGATCATGCTTGACACCAAAATAATCTTATACAATTTCCCGATTTGTTTCAGTCGAGTCATGTAAACAGCACTCACCAGAGAACCTATTCCCACCGCACTTTCAAATAGAGTAAACGTTTTTGAAGTTCCGGAAAATACTTCTTTAGCAATTACCGGAAGTAAAGTGGTAAAAGGAATCAGCATTAAACTGAAAAAAGAAAGCAGCAAAAGTTGTGAAAAAATAGTTTTCTCTCCTTTCACATAGGCAAATCCCTCTTTCAATTCCTGCCAAACGTTAGAAAGCTGCGCTTTTTTCTCATAAAAAGGCAGATTCATTAGATACAAACAGAAAATTACCGGAATAAAACTTAAAAAATTACTGATAAAACAGAAATCATCGCCAAAAACCGACAATAAAATTCCTGCCAAAGCAGGCCCTACAACTCTCGCCAGATTACTCATGGCAGAATTCAGTGCAATTGCATTCGGTAAAGATTCTTTAGTATCAACCAGTTCAATCATCATCGCCTGTCGGCAGGTTACATCAAATGCATTGATAATTCCCTGCATCAAACTCAGCAATACAATGATGCTGATATTATACATTTTAAAATAAAACAGAAACGCCAGTAAAAATGCCTGCAAAGCCGCCAGATATTGTGTATTTTTCATCACTTTATATTTGTGGCTGTGCTCTACAAAACTTCCGACATACGGAGACAAAAGTAACGTAGGAACCAAACTTACAAAACCGATAAGTCCTAATATAAAAGGGGATCCTGTTAATTGATACACTACCCAAGCCACGGCAGTTTTCTGTATCCAGGAACCAAGTACCGAGATGGATTGGCCGATGAAAAATAATCTGAAATTCGGAGATTTTAACGCAACTAAAGACTGCATTTGCTAAATTTTTATACAAAGTTACAGCAGGTTTAATAATTGGTAAAACGCTTTTTTTCGATATAACCAATCGTTTTTACCGATAGTTAAGAGCGGGAAGATGGAAGTCTTAAGGCGGGAAGTCTTTCAAAAAAATTTCTTTCAGCTTTTAACCATCTATTAATTAAATAATATTCTGACCAATTATTTAAAATTCCTATTAAAACTCTTTTCTCAACTCGAAAAACTTCCCGAAATTAGCAGCCTGTGCGTTAAATAAAAAAATTAATGAATTAAAAAAATTTAAACAAAACATACAGTAAAACTTAGCATAAGTTTTCTTCGGGGCGGGGTGCAATTCCCTACCGGCGGTTACAGTCCGCGACTCCTTTCTTTTTGAAAGGACTGATTTGGTGAAATTCCAAAACCGACAGTTACAGTCTGGATGGGAGAAGAAAATGGAATGATCGGTGAGGCTATTGCTATAGACTCGCTGTGTCGTATTTCATTTCCATGTACCGAAGTGTATTTTAACTTTTAAAGTAAAAATAACATGGAAAAATTAATTGAAAAATTCGGAGCCAATCCGAAAGAACGTGTAGAAAATGCACTTTTAAAACTACAACAAGGCAAAGGAATTCTTCTGGTAGATGATGAAAACCGCGAAAACGAAGGCGATATCATCTTTCCTGCCTCTACAATCACAGAAAAAGACATGGCACTTTTGATCCGCGAATGCAGCGGTATTGTCTGCTTATGTATTTCTGAGGAGAAAAGTAAACATCTGAATCTTCGCCCTATGGTGGAAGCCAACAATTCTAAAAATCAAACTGCGTTTACCATTTCTATTGAAGCTAAAGAAGGCGTAGAATCGGGAGTTTCAGCGAAAGATCGTCTAACTACCATCAGAACAGCTGTTGCTGAAAATGCTTTGGCGGAACATATTGCAAGTCCGGGACACGTTTTCCCTTTAATTGCGAGAAAAGACGGCGTTTTTGAAAGACGTGGACACACGGAAGGTAGTGTAGATTTAGTTAAACTCGCCAATTTGGGTGATGATGCCGTACTTTGTGAACTTACCAACGAAGACGGAACCATGGCAAGGCTTCCCGAAATCGTACATTTTGCCGAGCAAAGAGAAATGACGGTGGTAACCATTGAAGATATTTATTCTTACCGAAAAATGATGATCAGTCAGAATTAAAAATACAGCAAAAGATATTTAATACACAGATTAACCGTTCAAATTTTTGAGCGGTTTTTTATTTTCAGAAATTGATTTTTAACTGTAGAACCCGTAGAAATACGTACTACTTTTTCATTGAAAACACATATTTTCGCACAAACAAATTCGCACAATTTCTATATTCAGAGTTAATTCAAAATGACATAGAAAATAAAAACATATTTTATTCAAATTCAACAAGATAATTAACATCTACAGAAGCTAGCAATTATTTATTTTATTAACTTTAAACAAAAATTAAAAACATGAAAACAACTTTATTTTGTATACTGACAGCCTTTGGTTTATGCTCTGCGCAAACTACGATTACCAAAGCATTTAACGATCCTAATCCGGGAGATTCTCCCAATTATTTTACGGTAAACGGAACGGTAGATAATTCACAAACAGGGACTAGTGCAACTTTCAATAATTCTTCGGTAACGCAAGGAGCAATCTCTTCTACGAACTATTCTGTACCAAGTGCAAGCGAAATTTCAACTTTTCCCGGCTCTACTTTAAAAATGGTGGGAAGCGGAAACACCATCTATTTTAAACAATCGGCTTCAAAACTGGAAATTACAGGATTGGTAACCCCTGATGCTACCTTGAATTTTTCTGCCAATAACGGAACTTATATTTCTTATCCTACAAATTCAGCTTCCACGCAAGATTCAGATACTGCTTCAGGAACATTTACTTCGTCTCCTGCGAATGGAAATGTTACCGGAAACTTTTCCGGAACCATTAATATTACAGTTGATGGAACAGGAACTTTACTCCTTGGATCACAAACATATCCTAATGTTTTAAAAATAAAGTCGGTTCAGAATTTTAATTTAACCTTTTCAGGATTTCCTTTGGGAACCATTACAAATACGGCCTATTTTTATTATGACAGTACTCACAAATTCCCATTACTGTCCCATACGACGGCTAATATCAATGTCCCGGCTCTTAATATGAATCAAACCACTACAGCAGCTCAAGCTTTGTTTGAAAATGTTTTGGGTGTGAATGACAGTTTTGTTAAAAAAGATAAATTAAAAGTATATCCTAATCCGGCAACCGATTTTATAGAATTTAGAGGAGAAACAGGAGATTATTCAACGGCGAAAATTTACAGTGTAGATGGAAAACTGATTAAAACATCTGATGTAAAATCAGGGAAAGTTCAGGTTTCAGAATTACCTTCAACAACTTATTTCATTGAAGTTTCAGGAAAAGATGCTAAAGCAGAAACAACGAAATTCATCAAAAAATAAAAGTTTAATTATTAATAATTGATTCGCTTGGAATATTTTTTCTGAGCGAATTTTTTAATTGTCAAAAGAACATATCGTAAAAAATAAATCCGCCCAGAAATTCTGAACGGATTGTTTTATTTAAAACTTAAAAATTGTTTATTTCTTCATTATTTTAGAAGAAGTTGAATTCCCTATTAACAGGTAAGTTCCTGATGGATATTGGGTAAGATCAATTTTATTATTTCCTTTATTTAAAGTTACATTTTTAATCATTCGACCTGTGCTATCATATAAATAAGCAGTTTCGCTGGCTGTAGATTCAACGTTTATTATTCCCGTTGTTGGATTAGGATAAGCCAAAGTTTTTGATTTTACTAAATTTTCTGAAGTTGATAAACTCGCGCCACAACTTGCGTTATAAGTATCTCCAACAATATTAAGACCTTTGTTAACCAATTGAGCTCTTGCCATAATAGCTTGTGGTGTAGAATAAATTAATCCTGTTGCACTTATGGTTCCACCCAATACTGCTCCTGGATACGCCCATGTAGGGTTATTACTAAGCGCTATCAGAAATTTATTATAATTGGTACATGATAAACCAGAATTTTTAAATCCGAAATCCACATAATGAGCACCAAAATTTTGAAGCTTGATATTCCATGTAGAAATATCCTGATCAAAAAGTAAAGCCCCGTTAAACATAATAAAACTTGCAGATTCATTAACCTTGCTCATATCCCAACTCGCAATTGGCTGATTGAAGGATACCGCATTTTCAAATATTCCTTCAAAAGTTTCTACTTCACTTGTATTCCAATTATTAAGTGGCTGATTAAAAGAAGAAGCTCCTGAAAACATGTAACGTAAATTAGTCGCTTTTGACATATTCCAAGAATTTAATGGCTGGTTGAAAGCGCTTGCCTGAGCAAACATTGAAGAGAAATTAATTCCAGATCCAGTATTCCATGTAGAAATATTTTGATTAAAAGCTGATGCAGAGGCAAACATACCGTAAAATGCTGTTACATTCGACGTATTCCACCCGCTAATATTTTGATTAAACAATTTTGCACCACCAAACATTCCCGCCAAATTTGTAATAGTACTTATATTCCAATTAGAAAATGAATTTTGCCCAATCAAAGATGAACAATTGAAAAACATTTGAAATAAACTGTTTATTTGTGTAAGATTAGGCGCATCTGTAGCAGTTACGTTAAGGTTTGTACAGTTCGCAAAACCACGATCAAATTGTTGAAGCCAATTGATTTCTCCCCATTGACTAATTTCAAAAAGCTCCTCATTTACAATGCTATTATTTATCGTAGCCTTAAATCCATAAAATAATCCGCTTCCATTGGAAACCTTTACTCTGTAAGTTGCCTGAATAGGATTGGAATTTAAAGAAGTACCAAAAGAAATAATCGTCGGGGTACTGCTATCGGATGTAACAGAGCTAAGAACTCCGCTATGTTGAGGAAAGCCTACTTCTTCCCAGCTAATGGTGTAGCTGGTTCCGGTACCTCCAAAAGATATGGCATTATCAACGGTACCCGTGATGTTGGGTTTCCACAATGTGATAAATTCAGACTGTGCATAAGAACTGAAAAATAATAAAAGAAAAATGGTTACTAGTTGTTTTTTATACATGATTTAAAAAATTTCACAAAAATAATGGTTATTTTCACAAAAATGAGAAAGAACTGTTAATTTAAAATGAATAATTTTAATTACCTAAGTTTAAGATTTTGAGTAATTCTAAAATTATAACTTAATTTTTTCAACTTCTCTTTAAAATAATTCCAAATATTATCAAAAAATAAATCCGCCCAGAAATTCTGAACGGATTGTTTTATTTAAAATTTAAAAATTGGTTATTTCTTCATTATTTTAGAAGAAGTTGAATTCCCCTTTAGCAGGTAAGTTCCTGATGGATACTCGGTAAGATCAATTTTATTATTTCCTTTATTTAAAGTTACATTTTTAATCATTCTACCTGTGCTATCATATAAATAAGCCGTTTCGCTGGCTGTAGATTCAACGTTAATCACTCCTGTTGTTGGATTAGGATAAGCCAAAGTTTTTGATTTTACTAAATTTTCTGAAGTTGATAAACTCGCGCCACAACTTGCATTATAAGTATCTCCGACAATATTAAAACCGTTGTTAACCAATTGAGCTCTTGCCATAATGGCTTGTGGTGTAGAATAAGTTAATCCTGCTGCTTCTATCACTCCAGTTGCAGATCCTAAGTTTGATAATGTAGGATTATTGCTGAGAGCAATTAAGAATTTATTATAGTTAATACATGATAAACCAGAATTATTAAATCCGAAATACACATAGGCTGAAGGAACATTTTGAAAGCTGATATTCCAGGTAGAAAGATCCTGATCAAACGCCGACGCACCATTAAACATACTAAAACTATCAGCACCCCAAACTTTACTAACATCCCAGTTTCCAATAGGCTGATTAAATGATGATGCATTGGTGAACATTTGACCAAAACTTATTACTTTACTGGTATTCCAATTATTAAGAGGTTGATTAAAAGATTTAGCATTAGAGAACATATTACGGAAATTGGTTGCATTGCTCGTATTCCATGAATTTAATGGCTGGTTGAACGCTAGCGCATCCTGAAACATTGAAATGAAATTGGTTCCGGACGAGGTATTCCAGGCTGAAATATTTTGATTAAAAGCAGATGCATAAGAAAACATATCCCGAAAATCTGTTACTTTTGCTGTATTCCAATTTCCAATAGGCTGATTAAACAATTTTGCTCTGCTAAACATACCCTTCATGTTTGTAACATTACTCGTATCCCAATTAGAAAATGAATTATTGCCAACTAAAGAGGTGCAATGAATGAACATTTCAGATAAATTATTAATTTGCGTCAGGTTAGGAACATCTGTAGCAGTTACATCAAGATTTGGACAGCTCGAAAATCCTTGATCGAATTGCTGAAGCCAAAGAATATCTCCCCATTGGCTCACTTCGAAGAGTTTAGGATTTCCGGCGGCCAGCATATTGGCACTGCCTCTAAATCCATAAAATAATCCACTCCCATTGGATGCTTTTACTCTGTAAGTTGCCTGAATCGGGTTCGCATTTAAAGAAGTACCAAAAGAAATCACCTCAGGACTGCCGCTACTCGATGTTACAGAAGTAAGAACCCCATTATGCTGAGGATATCCTACTTCTTCCCAGGCAATGGTATAGCTCGTTCCGGTACCTCCAAAGGATATGGAATTATTAATAGTTCCTGTAATATTAGGTTTCCAAACCGTAATAAATTCATTCTGCGCATAAGAAATGAAAAATAGAAAAAGAAAAATGGTTACTAGTTGTTTTTTATACATAATTTAAAATAATAATTTCAAGGTTAAAAATTAGTTTAATAAGATCATAACTTCCCGGGATTCTGCTTCTTATTTCTAATACAAATATATCCACGCGTGGCGACAGAACATGTCGTATTAAAAATTTAATTGATTATTTTATCAACTTTTTTTCCTTAAAATCACCTTCAAATACCATAAAAAATCCGTCCAGAAAATTATTCTAGGCGGATTTTTTATTTACGTATGAACTAACTTTAGAAAGTCGCAGCCGGAGCCGTAGAATTATTCAGTTTCTTTTCCAAATTGGTCTTTTTACCTTTTGAAAAATCATAGCTGATTCCTAATATAAACATAGATTTATTATTCATAATTCGATTCACACGGCTGTAATTGACTAAACTTTCAGGTAAACTTTTCGTTTTATATTCCGAAGGCATTCCGATCCAGTACATTCCCGCAATAAAAGTCCATTCTTTTTGCTTATAGCTTCCGAAAATATGATTCTGATTCTCGTTGGTCGTTAAAAAAGCACCGCTCAATGTATAAACCGGAATATTCAGCTGATATTGCAAACTGAAAGATTTATACTCAGATGATAAAACGAAATTATTCGCCAGATAATTATTTTTAATTAAAGCTCCATTGCTCGTTCTGATAGTTTCTGAAGCGGGTGTTACATTCAACTTGGCAACTAATAAATTATTCCCAAAAGGTTTATAAGAACCCGACACCTGTACGCCAAACTGTTGAGAATTTTTGGCATTTTCATAGGTTAACGCATATCCGAAATCTTCATCTAACACATAATATTGATTGATGATTTTGTCTGTATATCGATAGAAAAGATTGGCGTTAAAATCGAAATATTTATTATTTAATGAATAAATAAAATTATTCGCAAACATCTGTTGAGACTTCAAAAACGGATTTCCTCTCTGCACAATATTCGGAGCCATTTGTACAATATTGCTACTCAGCGCCGCACTCCACGGACTTATTGGACGATAACTACTCGCAAAACGAAGACTCTGATTATCTTTTAGCTGATATCCTAAAATCACTTTTGGTGTGAACGACCACTGGTCGAAAGTATTTTCTGCACTTTTATTATGAATATTGGTAAGCCCCGCGCCGATTCGGTAATTGAATTTCTTCACTTTTCCGGAAAATTCGGTGTAAAAATACTGTTCCAGATAATTAACGCTATATTCTGAAAAACCCGCTAAATTCTGAAGATCATTCGAAATATTGGTATTTGAAATTCTATATCCTGAGGATAATTTTCCGGCTTCAAAAGTATGAACGTGAGCTAATTCTCCTACAATTCCGGTTTGCTTGGTCTGCAAATTCATATCATTATCAAAAACTGAAATTCCGGAGGGGACGATCCATTCTTTGGCAAATTCCGTGGTACTCGTTGTAAAACTTGAACCGACTACATTCACACTCAATTCGTCTTTTTTGCTTAAATTTTTAGAAAAATAAAGATCCAGAGTAGGCGTGGTATAATTAGATGAGCTATTTTTCAGCATCCCATGCTCCTCTGTAAGACCGTCTTTCGTAAAAATGCTACCTCCATTCCCTTTCACGAAAGTAGTGTAAATATCCAGATTCATTTTAGCCTGAAAAGTATAATCATCAGGCACTGCTCTTGTATATCTCAACGCCACATTCTGATAGGTATATCCAAAATGATCCACCTTATTCTCATCGGTACGATAATGGCTTCCATCCAGCTGATAATCGTAAATACTGTGAACTTTTCGGTTATCATAATCTCTTAAATTAATCGAATATTCGAGTCCGAAATTATTTTTCCCTTTGGTAAAGTTAGCATAAGCAGAACCATTCACGAAGCCCGTATTCAAAGCAGACCTTGCATCTGCCCCGAAAACATACCCTGTTTCTGTAGATCTTGTAATTAAATTTACTACCACATCCGCTCTAGTAGCCCATCTAGCGGGAGGAATATCATAGTACTCAACTTTTACCACTTCAGAAGGCGCAACACTTCGAATCTGCATATCTGTGGCTTCAATCCCATTGATTAAAAATAAAGTTTTTCCACCTTTTGTGCTTTTTAACGTATTTTCTATAGGATCAAGTTGCAATTCGGGTAAAGTCTGGATGAGATCTTTTGCATAGCGAGCCTTTTCCAATGCTTCTTTATCAAAAGTATAAACCGCCTTGTCTGCAAATTGCTTTTTGCGCTGAGCTTTCAAAATAACTTCCTGAATCTCTGCTGTTTTAGTTGTATCAATCGTATCGTTCTTTACATTTTCCTGAGAGAATACAAAAATTCCGCAAAGAAAAAGCACAGAACATATCGTTTTTTTCATAGGTTAAAAGTTGAATCATATTATAATAAAAGACAAGCTAGATTCGATATCCATTACATTTTGCCTTAATAATATTTTTCGCGAAATTATACATTACACGGGAATTTAATCTCAATTTTACAAACAAAATGTATTTTTATTTTATTTCAGCCCGTTTTTTGCTTTCAGTTTTATAACACCAAATTTCAAAATATAAAGTCATGAAAAAATATTTCATTATACTTCCGTGCTTTATTTTTTCAGGAATATCTGCACAGGAAATAACGACTGCTGAACCTTCGGAAAAGTTGAATATCATTAAAACGAACGTTACAGCGTATGCCTTTCGAAACATTAACCTCTCTTATGAAAGAGCCTTCACCGAATGGTTTTCATTAAATATGGGATTCGGCGTGATGCCTGAAGGGAAAGTTCCTTTTATCAATTCTTTTTTAAGTGATGAAGACGAAAAAAGATTTCAAAATCTTGAGGTAAAAGCTTTTAATTTCACCATCGAACCTAGATTTTACCTCGGAGCGGGCTACGGAAAAGGATTTTATATTGCGCCTTACTATCGTTATTCAAAAGTTACGTCTAATACTTTTGATTTTTATTATGACTATAATTTCAGCGGAACCACTTATCAAATTCCTTTAAAAGGAAACGGAAGCGCGCATGGAAACAGTGGCGGATTGATGGTTGGCGTACAATTTTTCTTAACCCGAAGTCAAAATTTAGTATTAGATTTTTGGATTGCCGGAGCCCATTATGGCGCCGGAAAAGGAGATTTCACCATGACCAGCGATGTTATTTTAACACCCGATATGCAGGCTCAGTTGAAAAAAGAGATTGAAAATCTAGACATTCCTTTTGTGAATTATACGGTGGAAACCAATGCGAACGGAGCCAAAGTAAACGTTGATGGACCTTGGCTGGGTATACGAAGCGGTCTTTCTTTGGGATATAGATTTTAAAATTTATTATAAATATTTGTAAAACCGTTCATATTTTGAGCGGTTTTCTTTTTCATAAATATTCTAAGAACCTTTAAATTGACTTTTAATTAAATATTTTCTCAATTTTTATCTATGTTGAAAAAATTTATATCTTTCCTTCATGAATTCACCACAAATCACCACCGCACAAAGAATCAAAGCGATTGTAGGCGGTTCTATCGGAAATTTGGTAGAATGGTACGACTGGTACGCGTATGCCGCATTTGCCATCTACTTTTCACATTCATTTTTTCCGGATTCTGATCTTACAGCTCAATTACTAAACACCGCGGGAATTTTCGCGGTCGGTTTCCTGATGCGACCTGTCGGAGGTTGGGTTTTCGGAAGTATTGCCGATAAAATCGGAAGAAAAAAAGCAATGACTTTCTCTGTTTTATTAATGTCATTTGGTTCATTATTAATCGCTTTAACACCAACTTACAAAACAATCGGAGTTTTGGCTCCTACCCTACTTTTATTAGCCAGACTTTTACAAGGATTAAGCGTGGGCGGCGAATATGGAGTTTCGGCAACCTACCTCAGCGAAATGGCAACCGAAAACCGGAGAGGATTTTATTCAAGTTTTCAATATGTAACCTTGATTGGTGGCCAATTGATCGCCCTGGGAATACAGTTGATTTTACAGAAATTATTATTAACAGAAGCTCAGCTGGAAGATTGGGGATGGAGAATTCCTTTTGTAATCGGAGCCCTGCTTTCTGTGATCGCATTGTATCTTAGATCAAACCTTCATGAAACAGAAGCCTTTGAAAATAAAAAAGAAGTCAGCGATAAGAAAAAGGGAAGCATCAGCGAACTTTTAAAACATCCAAAAGCACTGATTACCGTTGTTGGTTTAACCTTAGGTGGAACGTTGGCATTTTATACCTACACCACTTATATGCAGAAGTTTTTGGTGAATACCGTTCACTTAACCAAAGAAGAATCAACTTTAGTTTCCTTTGTTTCTCTGTTTATTTTTGCATGTTTACAACCCGTTTTCGGAGCCTTATCTGACAAAATAGGAAGAAGACCTTTATTATTATCATTTGGAATCTTGGGAACGCTTTGTACATATCCGCTTTTAACGGCTTTAAGTGAAACCTCTTCTATGTGGGGTGCTTTCTTCTTAATAATGGCTGCTTTAATTATTGTAAGCGGTTACACCTCAATCAATGCCGTAGTAAAAGCTGAACTTTTTCCTTCTGAAGTAAGAGCGTTGGGCGTAGGATTACCTTACGCGTTAACCGTTGCCATTTTTGGGGGAACCGCGGAATACATCGCCCTTTGGTTTAAACAGGCTAATATGGAGTACTATTTTTACTGGTACATTACTGCGTGTATCTTCTTTTCGCTTGTAGTTTACGCAAGAATGAAGGACACCAAGAAAACGTCTACCTTAGATAAAGACTAAACTTTTTTTTGTATATAAAAGCAGCGCGCCTCAGACTTCGTCTGAGGCGCGCGTTTATTTTTTAGTGATAAGCCTGTTTGAACTTTTCAACCATCGTGTCTAGCGTATGACGCTGAACATAGATGGTCTTCACGTCATCATATCGTGGAGATTTATAGTATACTTCATGGAAATCCATGCTTCCGTTTCCTACCTTCACGATTTTCTGCACATCAATATTCAACTTTTTCAACTCACTTTTGAAAACTTGGAATTCGTCTTGGATATTATTCATTTGTCGATTTTGGATTTTAGTTAAAAATTAGTGTTTTATATCAAACACCCTACCAATTTTTAGGGGTGAGGGTGAAATTTTGACTAAAGTTAATAATTTATTAACACAAAAACAATATTAAATTGATAATTATTTAAACTTTTTCAAAAATTAAAAACAATTTAGCAACATATTTAAAGTTTTATTAAAAATATCGCGCAAATAAAATTATTCTGAATATATCACAACCGCGATGAATAAAGGCTTTGCAATAATCTATACTTAAAAAATATTGGCTTTGCTTAAAATTTATGATTTTTAACAAAAAAGTTCTTTAAGTATTTTAAAAACAGTTGTATATCTTTCTTTCATTGATTCAAAATGAATCAATGAAAGAAGAGTTATTTTGTTAAAGTAATTTTTGATAATTCTTACTTTAACCTCAGCCTTAATTTAGCATCATAAAGAGAAACAATAACATGAAAAACTCAAAATTATTTCTTTTACCGATCTTATTATTTTCAGGAATGAGTTACGCTCAAAAGAACGATGTCACAATCACTGTCAAAGAAAAAGGAAAAGTTGCCAAAACAGTAGAGAAACAGGAAAACCTTCTGCATTTTATTCAATTTGGAATGATGTCTAAAAATCATCAAGCATTCAGAAGTAAGTATAAAATTGATATAAAATATGAAAACTGTGTGATCAGTCCGCTAGCTTCCAAAATGGCAAAAGAAAACAACCTTGCGATTGCAAAGTTCTTGACTGAAAAATATGGTGATAGCTGGAGAAAAGAGCTGGAAATTATTCCTTACGGGTTATAATTTGCTTTCCTCTTCCAGTTCTATTTCGTGTCTCAATTGGGCTTTGTATAAAGTGGCATAATATCCGTTTTTATCCAGAAGTTCCAAATGCTTCCCTTCTTCCACGATTTTACCGTGTTCCATTACGATAATTTTATCGGCTTTTTCAATGGTTGAAAGTCGGTGTGCAATAATGATAGACGTTCTGTTTTTCGTAATTTTTTCCGTTGCTCTTTGGATTAATTTTTCACTTTCGTGGTCGATGGAAGAAGTGGCTTCATCTAAAATTAAAATCTTTGGATCTGATAAATACGCTCTCAGGAAAGACAACAACTGTCTCTGACCAAGAGAAATCGACGAACCCCTTTCGCTCACCACATAATCGTAACCGCCCGGAAGTTGCTCGATAAACTGATCTACTTCAATTTCTTTGGCACCGGCTTTTATTTTATCTAAAGTAATGGTTTCATCACCAAACGAAAGGTTTTCAAAAATACTTCCGTGGAAAAGGAAAACATCCTGTAGAACCACTCCGATATGGCTTCTCAGGTTGTACAGTTCGTAATCCTTCAGATTAACATCATCAATTAAAATATTTCCTGAATTAATATCATATAATCTTGTAATCAAGCTGATAATCGTAGATTTTCCCGCACCAGTTGCTCCAACGATTGCAACAGTTTCTCCCGGATTTACTTTAAAATCAATTCCTTTTAAAACTTCCTGCTTTTCATCGTATGCAAAACGTACATCCTGAAATTCAATCTTACCATTGAAATGATCTTTCTTTACCGTTCCCTCATTTGGCATCGCAAAATCTTCGTCCATTAATCCCAACACTCTTTCTGCTCCTACAATTCCTCTTTGGATATTGTTGAATCGGTCAGCGATTTGTCTCAAAGGACGAATCAACATAGAAATATATTGAATAAATGCAATCACAACCCCTGCACTAATCGTGATATAACCTCCATAAAAAAGGATAAACCCGATGAAAAGTGAAGAAATTAATTCCACCACAGGAAAGAATAATGAGAAGATGAAAACTGTTCTCAACAAAGCTCCTTTCAGGGTAATATTAATATCATCAAACTTTTTAAACTCAGAATCCTGTCTGTTAAATACCTGAATAATCGACATTCCCGCAAGTCTTTCCTGAACAAAAGAGTTTTGATTGGCTGTCCAGTTTCTTTCATCTCCAAACGCCTTTTTAAGTCTTTTTTGGAAAAATCTTGTGATAACCACCATTAATGGTAAAATCCCCAGTGTTATATAACTTAAATGAACATCGGTACTGAACATCATAATCAGCACAAAAACAATTCTTAGAATATCTCCGAAAACCATTAAAAAGCCGTCTGTATAAACCGTTGCAATGGTTTCAACATCACCAACTGCTCTTGTTACCAGCTGCCCAATAGGTGTTTTATCAAAAAAAGAGGTTTTAAAGTAAATCAGCTTTTCATATAATCTCTGTCTGATATCACGAATTACATTTTGAGAAATATAATTGGAGAAATACACTAAAAAAAAGTTCAGCACGGTCTCTGCAAAAACCAATCCTACCAGCAGATAAATATGTTTCATCATCAAAGCTTTATCCTGCAGCTTTGTGATGTCATTATCTACCACTTGCATCGTAAGATAAGGTCTGTAAGTAGAAACTATTGAAAGTATGATGGAGATTATCAGGGTGATGATGAACCAGGAACGAAACTTCATCCCAATAAAGAACAGCCTCTTAATAATATCCCAAGTATCTTGTTTTTTCATTGTTCGAATTGAAGAAAGAATTAATTTAAAAATTCTCTGCAAAAATAAGGCTTTCTAATTTTACAAGCTTACAAGTTTGTGAAATACTCATGAAAATTACAGATAGGTGTTATTTATGGTATAGATGGCTTTTAGTCATCACTCTTTTTCTCAGGAGTAATTTCCCGCTTTCCACTATATCTTTTTCGCCAACGCTTTTTTCAAGCCATCTCAAAAAAAAGGATGCCGTTGCATTATGAAGAATGAAATAACCTAATCAAAATCATACCCAACATCCACCAAATACAGCCCGTGAGCAGGCGCAGACGTTCCCGCAGAATTTCGGTGTTTGTCTTCAATTACTTTTCGAAGATCTTCAGGTTTTATTTTCCCTGAACCAATTTCCACCATCGTTCCTACAATCGCTCTTACCATATTTCTTAAAAATCGGTTGGCAGAAACGGTGAATTTCAGTTCGCTTCCGTTTTGTTCCCACTCTGCTTTGTACATTTTGCAGATATTGGTTTTGTTGTCTGTTTTCAGTTTAGCGAAACTTGTAAAATCCTCATATTCAAATAAAATCTTACAGGCTTCGTTCATTTTATCAATATCCAACCCTTTTCGCCAGTGTTGCCAAGCAGATTCTTGTGTAAACGGATTTTTATCCAAAGAAATATAATACTCATAGGTTCTGTACGTGGCATCAAAACGTGCATGAAAATCATCTTTTACCGGAAAGATCCTTTTAATGGAAATATCCGGTGGAAGAAAACTGTTCAGCCTTCGCGTAAGACCTTCATCCAACACTTTTTCGGTGTCAAAGTGAGCAAAAATTTTCTTGGCATGAACCCCTGTATCTGTTCTCCCCGCTCCTGTCGTTTTTATTTCTTCTCTTAAAATCGTGGAAAGTGCTTTTTCCAATTCTTCCTGCACAGAAATAGCATCCGGCTGTATCTGATAGCCGAAATAATTTTTACCGTTGTAGGAAAACTCAATAAAATACCTCAATGTAATTAATATAACTCTACAAAAATACTTTAATTTAGTAATAATCAGGAATAACTTCTTTAAAATAAATATTGAAAAGAAGCTACCATATTGAAGTAATTCCCTGTGAAAATTCTTATTTTTGCAATCGTATGAAAAGATGGTACCTTTATCCTTTTTCCCTCGGTTATCATTTGGTCACGGGTATCCGAAACACAATGTATGATCTGGGAATATTTAAATCTACGAAATTCAAAACTCCGATAATCTGCGTCGGCAACCTTTCTGTGGGCGGTAGCGGGAAATCGCCAATGGTGATGTACCTTGCTCAGTATCTCTCTAAACATTACAGAACGGGAGTGCTTTCGCGCGGCTACGGAAGACTGACGAAAGGCTACGAAGTCACCAATTACGAGAGTAATTACAAGATCGTAGGTGATGAAGCGATGCAGTTATTTGAACGTTTTAAAAACCGTTTTGTCATTGCCGTTTCTGAAGAGAGAGTTCCGGGTGCCAAAAAAGTAATCAGCGATATGGATCTTGATGTGCTGGTATTGGATGATGCCATGCAACACAGAGCCATCAAGCCGGGATTCAATATTATGATGACCGATTTCAATGATCCTTATTTTAAAGATTATCTTCTTCCTGCCGGAGATTTGCGAGAATCCAGAGCAGGTGTAAAAAGAGCGGATATCATTATGGTAAGTAAATGCCCTGATGAACTGACGGAGGAAACCAAGCAATATTATATTTCGAGAATAAGACCCGATCGCACCCAAAAAGTATTCTTTTCATCCATCGGGTATGACGAAAATGTGTACGGAAGAGAAAAAATGCTTCCCGACAACAATCTGAATTATTACGATATCCTTCTCATCACAGGAATTGCCAACCCGGCACCGCTTATTCAGCATTTGTCTAAATTTTCGCAAAGGGTAAAGCACTTGAAATTCAGAGATCACCATAATTTTTCTGAAGATGATATTAAAAAAATCGTTGCAGAATATAAAAAATTAGGTGAATACAAATTGATCTTAACCACCGAGAAAGATTACGTTCGTCTAAAATCTTTTGACTATCTTAGAGACATTCTTTACTACTGGCCTATCAATGTCATTATTGATAAAAGAGAAGAATTCGATCAAATCATCTTAGATTATGTTAGAAAAAATTAAGGAGACTGCAGATTTCATTAAAAGTATTATTCAGGATACACCTGATTTTGCCATTATTTTAGGTTCCGGATTAGGGAAACTTCAGGATGAAGTACAAGCCCTTCATGTATTGGAATACAAAGACATTCCTAATTTTCCACAGACTACCGTCGTAGGACATGGCGGAAAATTAATCTACGGAATTTTAGAAGGTAAAAAAGTATTGATGATGAGTGGCCGTTTTCATTATTATGAAGGTCATTCTATGGAAACCGTAACTTTCCCAATACGTGTTTTTAAATTGCTGGGCATCCAGAATCTTATCCTTTCCAATGCTTGTGGCGGGGTAAATCCTGATTACAATGTCGCTGATATTGTGATTTTAAAAGATCATATCAATATGATGCCCGAACATCCGCTTCGTGGCAAAAACATTGATGAATTGGGACCTCGTTTCGTAGACATGAGCGAACCATATAACAAAAAAATGATTTCTGTGGCTGAAAAAGCAGCTCAGGAAAATAATATCAACATTCATCAGGGAGTTTATGTGGCGTTACAGGGTCCCACTTTCGAGACTCCTGCAGAATACGGCATGATAAAAGCGATTGGCGGCGACATGGTTGGGATGAGCACCGTTCCTGAAGTCATTGTAGCTAAGCATATGGAAATGGACTGTTTCTGTATTTCCGTGATTACCGATCTGGGCGGTCCTGATATTGCCTTTGCCGTTTCTCATGAAGAAGTTCTGAACGCTGCTAATAAAGCAATGCCGAATGTAATTGCGGTAGTGAAAGGTTTAGTGAGAACTTACCAATAAAATAAATTTAAACTTGACATCTTAATTTTCTTAATTTAAATAAACTTTGTTTATTTTCTCTTTTAAACATTAAGGATTTAAGTAATTTACAATGTTTTAAAATTAAGAAGTCAATAAATTAATTTGGTTTAAGCCATTTAAGCATAAAGTTTTAAAAATCTTAATCACTTAATGTTTAATTAATTTTTTTACTTAATCTGCGAAAATTATAGCCATTTATAGAAAAATTCAATCTCTTAAATTTTTACTAAATAATACGAAAGCAGTTTACAATTGCGTTTCATTGTTTAGATTTGCATAAAATGAAATTGAAAAAATGAGAAAGTTACTATTAATTTTAATACTAAGCATTTTCGGATTAAGCTATGCGCAAGAGGTTCCGAAAGTTTTAAAAACCAGTTTTTCTAAAGAAGCTTTAGCTCAGAAATTGGAAAACAAAGAAGGGAAAACCGTAACAATACAACAAATTCTTGATCAGCATAAAGGAAAAGTTTTAGTGATCGATTTCTGGGCCGGATGGTGCAGAGATTGTTTAAAAGCGCTTCCGAAAGCTAAAGAACTGGAAGAAAGTAATAAGAATATTGATTTTGTATTCCTTTCACTAGACCGTTCCAGAGAAGGTTTTGAAAAAAGTCTTGAACGATTCGAAATGAAAGACAAAGAAAATTATTGGTTTTCAACAGGCTGGAAAAATGATTTCAATAATTATATTGACCTAAACTGGATCCCAAGATATATGGTGATCGATCAGAAATCGGCGATTGCAAAATATTATGCTATTTCTCCGGAAGATCCTGAAATCCAATCAACAATTGATAAACTACTCAAATAAATCGACATAGGAAATTGAGACGTTAAGAAAATAAAATCTGTGAGCGTAAAAAAATTCTACTGTTTGAGCGCGAGAGGAATTTAGAAGTGAAAAACAAAATTTTAATTCGCGCGAGTTTTAGAATTTTTAGAGAACAGAGTTTATTTTTAGTTGAAATTTCCAAGTCTTGAATTTTTGTTTCTTTTGTTTCAAGACAAAAGAAATTAATTTAAAAAATACTAATCCATATCTTTGCGGTATGGATTTTTCTTTTCCCGTTCGCAAAATAATTCACGTTGATATGGACGCATTTTATGCTTCCGTAGAGCAGCATGATGATCCTACACTAAAAGGAAAACCTATTGCCGTGGGTGGCGGGCACAGAGGTGTCGTTTCTGCAGCTAGTTATGAAGCCCGAAAATTCGGAGTTCGTTCTGCGATGCCCAGTAAAACAGCAAAAGAGAAATGTCCGCATTTAATTTTTGTTCCGCCGCGTTTTGCACGGTATAAAGAAATTTCAAAAAAAATCAGGGAAATTTTTTACGAATATACCGATTTGGTAGAACCACTTTCTTTAGATGAAGCCTATTTGGATGTTACAGAAAACAAAAAAGGAATAGAATCTGCCAATCAGATTGCTAAAGAAATTCGTCAGAAAATTTTTGAAGCCACAGGATTAACTGCTTCGGCCGGAATTTCCGTTAATAAATTTTTAGCTAAAGTTGCTTCAGACATCAATAAACCAAACGGACAAAAAACCATTCATCCCGACAAGCTTGAAGAATTTCTTGAAGAATTACCCGTTGAAAAATTTTACGGTGTTGGAAAGGTTACGGCTAATAAAATGTTTAGCCTAGGAATCTATAAAGGAAAAGATTTAAAGAAAAGATCAATAGAAGATTTGACGAGAATGTTCGGAAAATCTGGTGGCTATTATTATAATGTCGTTCGCGGAATTCATAACTCTGAAGTAAAACCTCATCGAATACAGAAAAGTGTCGCGGTGGAAAGAACTTTTTTTGAAGATTTATTTGACCAGCAACAGGTAAATGAAAAACTGGAAAGTTTAAGTGAAGAACTTCACAACAGATTACAAAAAAATAATATTCTCGGAAGAACATTAACGCTTAAAATTAAATATAAAGATTTCTCTCTTTTTACGCGAAGCATTACCAAAGAAGAATATTTTTCGTCTTCTGAACAGTATTTCAAAACCGGAAAAAAACTTTGGGAACTCAGACCGTTCGATAAACCTGTTCGTTTGCTGGGTTTCTCATTATCTCATCTTAATACGGAAGAAAAAAAACAGGTTTCCGTTCAACTAAAAATTCCGTTTACAGAATTTGAGGATTGATAATCTCGATTTTTTTCGCTAAATTGTTAGTACCAAATTTTACAATTTATGAATGAAACGATGATTCAGTTCTTCCACTGGTATTCAGACGGGGATGGAAAGCTTTGGAAAGAAGCAGCACGAAACGCAGATTATTTATCTGAATTAGGAATCACTTCGGTGTGGTTTCCTCCGGCTTACAAAGGCGCAAACGGCGGTCATTCTATTGGCTACGATGCTTATGATCTTTTTGATCTTGGTGAATTTGATCAGAAAGGAACAATTCCCACAAAATACGGAACCAAAGACGATTATATTAAAGCGATTAAAGCCTTAAAAGAAAAAAACATTCAGGTGATTGTTGATATTGTTTTGGGACATAAAGGCGGCGGTGATGAACTGGAAACCTTTAAAGCTGTAAAAGTAGACGAAGAAAATCGTGAGAAAATAATTTCAGACGAGATCGAAATTCAGTCGTATACCAAATTTACATTTCCCGGAAGAGAAAAAAAATATTCAGATTTTGAATGGAATTTTACTTGTTTCAGCGGCGTAGACTATGCAGAAGGAATGGATTCTCATATTTTCAAGATAAAAAATGAGTACGGAACAGAATGGGAGGAAATGATTGACGATGAAAAAGGAAACTATGATTACCTGATGTATAATGATATTGAACATCGTAATCCTTTTGTTCGGGAAGAGCTGAATAGCTGGGCGAAATGGTATTTTGATGAAACCGATTTCGACGGTGTGCGACTAGATGCGTTAAAACATATTTCTTTTGATTTTTACAAAGAATGGTTGACACTGCTACGATCCAATTCCGGAAAAAATATATTTGCTGTTGGTGAATACTGGGCGCCCGGGCAATTAAATTTACTACAAAAATACATTGAAGCAACCGAAGGATGTATGAGTCTTTTCGACAGCTCGCTTCACAATAATTTTCATACGGCTTCTCATGAAGGAGGTTCTTATGATCTGCGACGGATTTTTGATGAAACGCTTACGCAGGCAGATCCGCTTCACTCGGTGAGTCTGGTGGATAACCATGATACTCAGCCTTTGCAGGATTTGGAAGCTCCTGTTGAAAAGTGGTTTAAACCTTTGGCTTATGCACTTATTTTATTGCGAAAAGATGGTTATCCATGTGTATTTTATCCCGATTTATACGGTGCGCATTATGTGGATAAAGACAGAGAAGGCAATGATCAAGAAATATTTTTGGATAAAGTTGACGGGATTGAAGAACTGCTAAAAGCCAGAAAATATTATGCATATGGCGAAGAAAAAGATTATTTTGAAGATGCCAATTGTTTGGGTTGGGTTCGTGAAGGCGATGAAGAACATTCAGGATGTGCGGTTGTTTTAAGCAATAAAGAAGCCTATGAGAAACCAATGGAAATGGGCGAAAAATATATCGGACAAGAATTTTATGATTTCCTGGGAAGATTTGAAGAAACAGTGACCATTGATGAAAACGGTTGGGGAAATTTCCCTGTTCCGGCTGGAAATGTAAGTGTTTGGATACCTAAATCTGAATAAATTAAAAATAAAAAGCATACACATTTGGTTGTGTATGCTTTATTTTATTAATGATTAGCAAAAAATATGTTGACAGCTCCACATATCCATTGCCCATTCGCAGCAATAGCCATCTTCATTATAATTACAACAGTATCGGTCGCGAATGGCAATTCCGCCTTTTATTGTTTTAAGTTGTTCACGATCGATCTTTCTTAGATTTTGTTTGTTTTTCATGATTGATATATTTTATGTTTAGTTCTTTTAAATATACACAAAATATCACAAAATGATGAATATAATTTTATAAATATTAAATATCAGTATATTTAATACAATTTTATTTTGTCGAAAAACTTAGTTTTTGAAGATGTAAAATTTCCGGTAAATCTGTATTGGAAATCTTGCCTGTTCGCGCAAATTCTGCCCATGCAAAACGAAGTTTTTTCCCGTGTTCATCCACCGTTTCCCAAGGAATATCTTTCAGTAAATCTGCCGTTTTCCAAACTTCTTTGTCTGCAAAAATAAGAGGCAAATCAATACAATGAGGTGCACCTAAATAATTAGTTTTCAGTTTAGAATGAATGCTAAACAAATAAATATTTCCTCCGGATGTTACATAATTTTCAGCAAATATCTTCGCAGGTTTTCCATAAATTATGTCGGTGGTTAGCCTGATTAGTTTATTTAAAATATTTAAACCAATCCCTTTTCCAAAATATTTATTAAGCTTTTCCGAAGTTTTTAAATAAAAGGAAGTTTCATCATTGTTAAATCCTATAAGCACATCATACTTTTTGGCGTTCTGCCTCCACTTTTCTACTGATTCTCTTTCTGAACATAAAGGAGGAAAACCATACTGAACACCGAAAGGCATGGCTGCTTTCAAGCCGTATTTCATTACTGACGGAACAAAATTCCGATATTCATCCATCATTTTTAAAATATCATTTTCATCTTTCAAATGCTCTGTTTTTCTGAGAAATTCTTCAGACATTTTCTGACGTTTATGTCGTAATCCCAACGGAGCACTTTGGATAATTACCCGCTGAAAAAGCCCTTCTACACCATCCGAAATCATTAAATGAGCAATGGCATCGCCACCGGAAGACTGTCCCAAAAGGGTTACATTTCCTGGATCGCCGCCAAAACCATGAATATTATGATGAATCCATCTTAAAGCTTCAATAATATCAAATAATCCCAAGTTGGGAATTCTATCCCCGTTGCCTCCCAGAAATCCAAATAATCCCAATCTGAAAGTTACGGTAACCACAATTATTTTTTGCTCTTTAACCCAAACTGAAGGATTGGAAGTCGGAAGATCTCCACAGCCTATTTCGTGTGATCCGCCATGAATCCAAACTACAACAGGTAATTTTTCATTTTCATTAATAAACTCCGGACGAAAAACAGAAAGATATTGGGGAGATTCATCAACTTCAAAACTTTCAATATGCGTCGGGCCGATCATTCTTTCAACCAACGGACTGATCGTTTGTGGACAAACCGGTGTTTTTTCAGGGAAAATAATTTCTGAAGGAGAATTCTCTATCGGAACAGGCTTTTGATAACGCTCCGATCGAGCATAGCGAATGCTTTTAGCTTTAATAATTCCATTTTCCTTTAAGGCTAAAATTTTCCCAAAAGGAGTCTGAAAAGTATGAGTTCCGAGTTTTTGTTGTGATGTCATAGGATCTAGGCTTTTAACAGTAAACATTTGGCTATAAGCTTATTTCAATCACAATTTACGATTTTTTGTTGAGGGTTGATGGTTTTTGGTTGATAGTTGCTGGTTTAAGATTCTATCTGAAAAAGCCATTAACTTCTAGCCTCCCGCTTCCGGCTTCCAGCCTGCGTAAAAAATTAATTCAATGCTTTAAATTCGCTTGGAGAAACCCCAACCTTGCTTTTGAACAGTCGTGTAAAATGCTGTGGATATTTAAACCCAAGATCGTAAGAAATTTCACTGATCGATTTTGAAGGAAAGAAAATCTGTTCTTTGGCAACTTCTATCAATTTATTATGAATATATTCCTGTGCGGAAATTCCCAGTTCTTTTTTGATCAGATCTCCGAAATAATTAGCAGAAAGATTAAGCTGTTCAGCAAAATAATTAACCATCGGGAAACCGAGACTTTTAGGTTTATCAGATTTTAAATATTCATCTAACGAATTTTCAAACTTACCAATAACACCCTGATTTACATGATCTCTGGTTAAAAACTGGCGGTCATAAAAGCGCATACAGTAATTCAAAAATAATTCAATATTATTCACAATTAATGACTTGCTGTGCTTATCGATGGATTGTTCTAATTCAAGCTTAATATTTTTAAAACATTCCAGGACGATTTCACGTTCCTTTTCAGAAAGATGTAATGCCTCGTGAACTTCGTAAGAAAAGAAATTATAGTCTTTTATATTTTTTCCGAGATTGGTTCCTTTAATCAGGTCCGGATGAAATATCAAAGCATAACCTCCCGGCTGAACGTAGTTTCCGTCATTATTAATTCCATAGATCTGCCCAGGAGCGATAAAAACCAACGTTCCTTCCTGATAATCGTAGCTGTGCTTTCCATAATTCATATCTCCACACATAATATCTTTCAGAAAAACCGTATAAAAACCAAATGTTCTTCGGAACTGGCAAATAGGATCCGACTTCGAAAAATCAATAATACTCACCAGCGGATGCATGGTTTCATGGTTCGCCATCTTATTATATTCCGAAACGCTGTTATAAACCTCAACCTTTTGATCTTCCATGAAATACACTTTTATTCTTATTCAAAATTACCACTTTCCGACGGACATTTCACCGTTTCAGTAAAATTGGTAAATCTTTCTGTAATTTGTATAAGCAAGATTTATCTAAAAGTTTCGACTTTTGTATTGGAAAAAGTCAGGAATTTTTAAAATTTAAACTAAACGAAAAGACAAATGAGTACATTCACAGTAAAAGCTTACGGAGCAGAATCGAGCACTGCCGATTTAAAGGAATTAAATATTACAAGAAGAGAGGTAACGCCACAAGATGTAGAAATTGAAATTCTATATTGCGGAGTTTGCCACTCGGATCTTCATACTGCAAGAAACGACTGGGGCGGATCTATGTATCCTGCGGTTCCGGGACACGAAATTGTAGGAAGAATTACCAACGTAGGAAGCGGAGTTTCTAAATTTAAAGTTGGAGATCTGGCTGCCGTAGGTTGTATGGTAGATTCTTGTGGAGAATGCGAAAGCTGTAAACAAGATCTTGAGCAATATTGCCAAAACGGTTTCACAGGAACTTATAACGGACACGACAAACATTTGGGCGGACAAACTTTTGGAGGTTATTCTCAAAAAGTAGTTGTTGATGAAGGTTTTGTATTAAGCGTACCTGAAAACTTAGATCTGGCTGCCGTTGCACCACTTCTTTGCGCAGGAATCACAACTTGGTCGCCTTTGAGACATTGGAACGTTGGTCCGAATTCTAAAGTTGCGGTTGTAGGTTTAGGAGGCTTGGGACACATGGCAATTAAACTGGCAAAAGGTTTGGGCGCTGAAGTAACTTTATTTTCAAGAACGCCGGGAAAAACGGAAGATGCTAAAAAATTAGGAGCAGATCACGTGGTGATTTCTACGGAGCAAGATCAGATGGATGCTGTAAAAGGAAAATTCGATGTCATTATCGATACGGTTCCTTACGAGCATGATATTAACCCTTATATGCACACAGTTGCCCTGAACGGAACTTTAGTATTAGTAGGTTTTGTAGGTGAATTTGAAAATGAATCTCCAAGCACAAGACCAATGATTTTCCAACGTCGTTCTGTAGCAGGATCATTAATCGGAGGAATTGCTGAAACTCAGGAATTACTTGATTTCTGCGGAAAGCATAATATTGTTTCTGATATTGAATTGATCAAGATGCAGGATATTAACGAGGCGTATGAAAGAATGCTTAAAAGCGACGTGAAATACCGTTTCGTGATTGATATGCAATCTCTATAAATCTTCGTATATTTTAACTGAAAGGCTCTTCATTTTTGGAGAGTCTTTTTTCTTTTTAGTTGATAGTTGATAGTTGATAGTTGATAGAAGTTACATTTTTTTACACATTAGCTATTTTAAATTGAATAATTAAATTCAAAAAAGAGCATATAAGTAAAAAAAAATCAAAGTTTTTTTCTTTTTGCAGACTTTTGAAAGACTTTAAATAAACCCAATAAAGGCTTTTGCCTCTTTTGCTGTTAAATTTAAAATGCGTTTAAATATACTTTGCTACATTAATTACTATACTTTCCATCCATATCTTTAAAAGCCCACTCTGCCATAGAGTTAATCACAGGAATTAACCCTTTTCCAGCTTCGCTTAATTCGTAGGTTACGTGGGGAGGAACCACAGGCTTTGCCGTTCGGATGACCAAGCCGTCGGCTTCGAGCTGTTTTAAATGCTGAATCAACATTTTCTCTGTAACGGCAGGAATGGCGCGCTTCAATTCACTGTATCGTTTATCACCGTTCGAAAGATGATATAAAATAATAGGTTTCCAAAATCCCCCGATTTTTTCCATCACATAGGTTACAGGGCATAAATCGAGTGCATATTTTTTATTTTGCTGAATGGTTGAACTTTCTTTAATAGCTGTCATAATTAAACATACTTTAGGGTAAGTACTTGCATAAAAGTAAGTACAAATATACCTTTGTATCAGGAAATAAAAAAGTAATTATCAACAAAAAATAAAATTATTATGAAAATTGTAATCACAGGTTCATTAGGGAATGTAGCAAAACCTCTTGCTCAACAATTAATTGCAGAAGATCATGACATCACTATCATTAGCAGCGATGATGCTAAAAAAGTTGAGATTGAAAATTTAGGTGCAAAAGCAGCAATTGGTTCGATCACGGATTTAAACTTCTTAGTGAATACTTTTCAAGATGCTGATGCTGCATTTTTAATGACTCCTCCGAATATGGGTGGAACGAATATCGTTGAAAACACCATTAATGCCGGGAAAAATTATGCTGAAGCTATCAAGCAAACCGGGGTTAAAAGAATTGTCATGCTTAGCAGTATCGGTGTAGAATCTCCTGTTGAAAACGGACCGATTAAAGGGCTTCATTTTATCGAAAAATTTTACAATGAACTGGAAAATACTTCTGTTACTTTCTTAAGAGCCGGATATTTTTATATCAACTTCTTCAATGATATTCCTTTAGTTAAAAATGCAGGAATTATTGGGGCTAATTTCCCTTCAACGGCAACAGTTCCATTGGTTCATCCAACTGATATTGCAAAGGCTGCAGCGAAGGAATTAGTTAACAATTTTGAAGGTAAGAATGTGAAATATATTGTGAGTGATGTTCGCCCAGCATCTGATTTTGCAACCGTTTTTGGAAATGCTATTGGAAAACCAGAACTACCATGGATTGAGTTTAAAGATGAAGATTCTCTAAACGGAATGCTGCAGGCAGGATTACCTCAGGAAATGGCTGAATTGTACACTGAAATGGGAAGAGGAATCAGAACAGGTGTGGTGCAAAAGGATTTTATTGAACATGGTTCTGTTGTGAATGGAGACGTTAAATTAGAAAATTTTGCAAAGGAATTTGCGGATAAGTTTAATGCTTAATTTCTTTTGTCTTGAAACAAAAACTCATTGAAAACGTCATTAAAAAATAATTTCGGCGAGCCTTTGGCTCGCCGAAATTATTTTTTGATAAATTGATAGGGTTAAAACCCTATCCTATTATAAGTCGTCCCTTCGTGACTCTCTATTTTTTCTCTTTCAAAATTTCTTTTAGTACCTTGAATTTACCATCAATAGGTTGATCAATTTTTAATCCTAAAATATCTGCAACTAAAGGATAAACATTAATATTAGCAAATTCATCGATTATCAGATTATTTTTAAATTCAGGTCCCCAGGCAAAAAATGTTGCTTTCATTTCAGGAACTTCTTTTGGATTGTATCCGTGTTTTCCAACAGACGTTTTTTTACCTTTTTCCAGGAAGATCTTTGGAGCTTTTGGAATTAATAAAATTTGCCCGATTCGATTATATTGATCATCTTTTGTTCCAAAGTGAAGATATTTTGGTAATTTTTTATCCAAATATACTTCATAATCATACGTTTTGTTTGCTTTCAATTCTTTATAAGCACTTTTTACATCCGCCGGATTTTTTACATATACTCTCAATAAAGTCTGAGAATTATAAAAATCAAATTTTTCTTTATTAAAAAGCATTGCCGGAATCTCCAACGGAGCCCCGCCATCAACTTTTATCATTCCGTGGTCTGAAACAAAAACAAAATTGACGTTCTTCAATCCTAAAGCATTTACTTTCTGCACCAATTCACCAATCGCATGATCGACTAAATGAACTGCCGTTTCAGTTTCTTTTGTGTCCGGACCGAAATGATGCCCACTTCCGTCAACTTCAGGGAAATATAATGAAATAAAATGCGGTCTTTGATCCATCGGTAACTTCAGCCAATTCACTACTTTATCCACTTTTTCAGAGGGTGTGAATTTTTCGTGATAAGGATAATAATACGTTGGTCTTTTTCCTCCTGCCTCACTCGCAGAACCCACCCACATTAAAGAAGCTGAAACCATCACCTGTTTTTCTGCCAATGCCCAAAGCGGAATTCCGCCGTACCAGCTTCCGTCTTCCGCATTTTTCTTATTGCTCATTGCATACGTTTCTTTTCTCTTATAATCGTAAAAAAAATTATCGATCAAACCGTGATGAGAAGGATATAATCCTGTAATTAAAGACCAGTGATTCGGAAAAGTGATGCTCGGATAGCTCGGAATCATCGCTTTTGCCTGAACGCCTTCGCTAGAAAATTTCAACAAATTTTCGGCATTGTATTTTTTAGCATAATCATAACGGAAACCATCGGTAGAGATCATGATTACGTAAGGTTTTGTCTGTGCATCAACGCTGTTATGTCTGTTAGGAATAACGACCTGTGCGGTATCCACCGTTTCTTTCTGAGCAAAAACTGCCAATGAAAAAATCAACAGTAAAAATTGTAATCCTCGCTTCATTATAAAAATTTTCAGCAAAGTTACCTCCTGTTTTTCTGAATGAAAAATTATATGGATTAAAATAAATTTAAATATGATTAAAACTAAAAAATGTTCATCAATTCGATTAATGAACACTCATCTTTGCTTAAATATTAAATGAATTCTTTTGTAATTTATTAATTTTCATTTGTTTGATAATCTGATAAACCGATCCCATAATAAAAAGTATAAAAATCACAAGCAAAGTCTTACCGATTAACGGATCATTGATATCTTTAGCCAAAGGATGCCCAACCGGAACTCTTGTAAGAGTTTCATTGACAGTGGGAAGCATCGACAACAGAAAACTGAACGACATGAGAAAATTCTCAAAGTAGCGCGCTTTATTATTACCTTCTTTTTTGCTGTGGAGATAAAATGCAGCGGTTACAAGAATCAAAATAAGTAAAGATAGTATATGTCCTGCATTAAAACCTCCGTGCTTGGAAATTCCTAATGCGGTAAGCGAAGTGATGATCGTAAAATAAAAATAAATCTTACCCGACATATTTTTCAAATTAATTTTACCGAATCTGATAAATGATATTAAAGCAGAAACAATGGCTACAACGCCAATAATCGTGTGGAAAATTCCTAAATTTGATAGTCCCATTTTAGTATTTTTTTGAATTTGTTTTCTTTTAAAATTGTATGTCTTAATTAACATTACAAAATTGCATCAGATTCAAAAAAAGTACTTTGCGAATTGGCTCAATTATTTATCATTTTGGTTCAGCCGATATTTTGTTGGCGGAACATTATATTTTTCGGTAAAGCTTCTGGTAAAATTGGCAAGATCATTGAACCCGCAATCGAAGGCAATTTCAGAAATACGTTCATCAGAAACTAAAAGTAATTCGGCCGCCTTCTCCAGCTTCTTCGTTTTAATATAATTGGCTGGAGTATCATTATAATGTTTTGCAAATTCGCGTTTGAAAGAGGAAACGCTGAGGTTATGATGCTTTGCTAACTCTTCAATCGTAATATCAGAAAACAGGTGAGCTTCTATGATTTGTTTAAAATTATAAGTCGCTGGCGAAAAAAGCTGCGATAATATTATCTGAACCGCCTCAATATTCCTGGTCTGTGAAAGTAAAAGTATGATTTCTTTCAGTTTAAGAATAAGAAGTTCTTCATTTACCAAAGAAGGATTTTCAAAATAAAATAATAATCCTTCAATATATTTCTGAATTAAAAAATCATTGTTTATCTCTTCAATTGATTTATTTGAAATTACCTCTTTCTGAGATTTAAGCAATTGAGGCAACTCTTTATCATAAATTTTTTTGAGTATTTCGGGGTGAAAATTGATAATGAGAATTTCATTCTTATTATCTAGGTTTTCGCTGCTAATCTGCTTGTCAGATTTAATACAATTCTGGAATAACGAATGTTTTGCCGTCAGATTTTTCTTCTCATCATCCAGTTTATATTGCATTTCGCCTTCCAGCATATATAAAAAACAGGCATTATCCGTGATGGGAAAATCAAAGGTAAAAGGTGATTTTAAAACCAATTTATGCAATAAAGGTTTCCCAAATAAGTCATATTTTTTATGGTCGATTATCATAATTCTGTAATGTTGATTTTTCTTTTTAAAATAATCTCATAAATATAAATTGCAGATAAATGTATTGAAATACTTTTAATTTAGATCATAAAAAATCCTGAAAGCTTAGACTTCCAGGATTATGATTATTCAAGATTTAGATTCAGTTTATTCTTTAATCAATTGTTGATAAGAAGTTGTTCCGTCTTTCAAAGTGATTTCAAAATAATAATTTCCGGATTTTAAATCATTAATACTGATATTTTCTCCGTCTACAATTACTGTTTTCACTTTTCTTCCTGTAGCTTCATAAATATCAACAGACTTAATTTTATCGGCATTTTTAAAACTCACCGTTTCTTTTGCCGGATTTGGATAAAGCATCACTTTTTTATTAGCCAAAGTCGTTTCACTGGTTCCCAATGTGGCTCCCATCGTCAAAGTTGCATATCCTCTGTTTCCACTGTGGTAGCCTAAATTTTGGCTTCCTGCGGTTCTTGCATAGAAAATATTGATGGAACCTGCCGCATTCAAAATAGGAAAATCACCACTTCCGCCATTAAGAGATCTCGTGGCAACAACCGTTCTTGTACTTCCTGAAACCGTGTTAGAAGTCTGTGTCCAATCTTGGGAAGCATCTGCCGTTGGCGTGGTCATTCCGCTAAATGTATAATCTCTATTTGCCGAAGAATTATAAATAAAACCGTCCGAACCCGATGCCATTCCCACATTTCCAAAACCAATTCCCATCATGGAATTACTGTCACCGATTAATGTGATCGTTACTGTAGTGGCGTTGGTATCCAACTTGACCGTCATTCCGGCAGCCGGTAAACTTACCGTTCCTGAGCTAAACTGTGCCCATGCAAAATTAGCAAGAGCCAAACTTAATGTTAGTAGAACTTTTTTCATATTTTAATTTTTTAAGAGGTTGATGATTTCTTTATTGTTTGTTTGCAGCGCATATTCAAAAGGAGTCATTCCCTGCGCATCTTTGATCGATTTATCGGCCTTGTGTTGAAGCAGTAATTCCGTAAGTTCTTTGTTTCCGAATTTTACAGCCCAGAATAAAGGGGTAAATCCTGTAGCATCCGCGATATTTGGGTTCGCATTTTTAGATAAAATATACGTTACCAAATCCTTATTATACTTTACAGAAAGCCCAGCCAATGCCGTTCCTTCCTGACTTTTATAATTGATATCTTTCACATGATCCATCAAAAATTTAGCCACTTCCACATTGCCTCTGTAGCACGCCAGAATAAGCGGCGAAAAGCTATTTTCATTGGTTTGATTGATGATATCCGGGTTCTGCTTCATCTGTTCTTTTACCTCATCCACTGTTCCGCTTCGGGCAATATCGAAAATTGATCTTGCCTTTTCCTGAGCAGAAATAAAGGTAAAACTCAGTAAAAAATTTAATAATAGAATTAATTTTTTCATGGTTTTGCCATTACATAATTGTATTCTACTTTTACAGTTTCAGCTACTTTTTTCATCACCATTTTAGGAATGGTTACTTTATAATCTGCTGCTTTCGCCATGAAACTTCCCTGAACGTAAATTTTCCCGTCTTTTGAATAAATCGTTGCATTGGATGTCACAGGATTTTCTACTCCGTGAAAATTCAATTTTCCCTGAATGGTATATTTCTGCGGACTTGACGTTAATTTAGATTTATCAAAATTAGCAATCTTTCCAGTGAACGTCGATTTCGGATATTTTGCCGTTTCTGCATAATTTTCGTTGAAATGCTCTTCCATTAATTTCGTTTTAAAATGGAAATTTTTCACCGCCGAAACTGAAGCGATATCGCCTGTATCTGCATTTATAACGACAACATTGTTATCATCCTGAGCAAAAATATCTTCAAACAAAGGAACCGATGCTTCAAAGGTTACTTTTCCGGTTTTCGAGCTGTATTTCTGAGCCAAAGCAAGGTTTGACAATACTAACGATACAATAATTAGTGCTGATTTTTTCATATTCATTACATTTAATTTTCCAAAAGCCCATCTGCTTTCCATTGAACAATAACATTGATCTGACTTCCCGATAAAGAGCCGCCCTGAGGCATTTTCAGCGGATCACCGTTCTGTCTCTGAATTCTGTTGATAATCGCATCGATATTGGTTTTTACATCATTGTAGGTTGTTAATGGTTTAAAACTTCCTGCCCCGTGGCAACCGATACAATTGTTATCAATAATGGTCTTTACTGCGGTATTATATTTTACCACTTCCGTGATTGGTGTATTATCTGAAATTTCTTCGTAGGTTCTGCTTTCACACGAAATAAGGAAAACAAAACCTGATAATATGTAGAATAATTTTTTCATTTTAAAAAACTCTATAAAGGTTAAACCCAAAGAAAATCTGTCCTTTTCCCCATTTTCCGGTAGCATTCGTAAGATATCCTATATCCGAATTCAGCTGGGAATTGGAGAATAAAAGCTGGAAAACATGACCTCCCGTTTCAATATCCAAGCCCAAAGACAAAGGATTTTGATAGAAACTGTGGTTATCGAAATTCACGAAATATTCTGCATTGATAGAAACTCTTTTAGAGATTTTGTAACGGCCTCCCAACCCCGTAAGAAACTGATTTTTGTCTTCAACAGTTGGTTCGTAAAGATTTTTGTGAACATAAGACGGCGTTAATTGCAAAGAAAAATTCTCGCTAAATCTTCTCGAGATCAAAGCCTGTGTAAGGTAAGAAAGCCTGTCACCAAACTTCAGATGAGGATAATTGTCTTTATCCAGATCTGTATTTACAGCTATTACGTTGTAGCCTACGATGTCAACCGGGAAATTATCGCTTTGTTTTACCAATTTGTACTTTGCGCCACCCTCAAAAGTTTTCATATTAGTTTCTCTTGAAAGGCTTAACGAAAGGCCGTCGGTAACGCCATAGATTACGCCCAGTTTTGTGGAAGCATCATCTAATCCAAAGAAATCTTTGAACCCTTTGCTTACATCTCCAAAACGGTGTGCAACGACGATGTACCATTCGTTTTTGGCAGCTAATTTTGTGGATTGTCCCGTGACAATCTGCAGCGCCTTAAAGGCAGGCTGTTGAATTTCGGGTGTTTTGATAGTATCGATATCCTTCAACAAATCTTCCTGAGAATAGGCAAGAATTGAAGCGAACATCGACAAAAAGAAGAAAGTTTTTGTCATACAAATCTTTGTTTAATTATTCGTATGACAAACTTATTGCGTTATGAATTCAAAAGTGTGTGATAAAAGTCACCAATGAAATTGTTTTTATCAATCATAATATTAAATTAATTAAAACAATATAAATTATACGCGTCTAACATTTTCATTTTCAGGGATCCTGATGCCTTCTTTGCTTTGTAAAATTTCGCCTTCATTTTCAATTTTTTTTAAAACTCGGCTCACAACTTCCCTTGAAGTTCCCAAATTGTTGGCAATTTCTTTGTGAGTAAGCTTAATGGGATTGTTTCCGGTGATGTTAATTTGCTGTTTGATATAATTCAACACTCTTTTATCCAGTCTGTGGAAAACGGCATCATTTACCATATTCATGACATCTGAAAAACGCTTGTCGTATTCGCTGTAGAAAACACGATTGATCTCCGGATATTTTATCAACCATTCATGAACGACAGAAACGGGAATTAACATCACTTCAGATTCGTCTTCTGCAATGGCGTACACTCTACTGGTATAATCTGTAAAAATGGAAGAAAAAGTCATCAGACAGCTGTCATTGGGTCTGATGTAATAGTAGATTAGTTCTCGACCGTCATTCAAAGAATAGACTTTTATGGAACCTTTGATCAAAAAAGGAACATATTTGTTCTTCTGCCCTTCTCTGATGATTTCAGTTTTTGCTTTTATACTCGTTATAATCGCATGCTTTTGGAGTTCGCTAGAAAAGTCACTACCCAAAAACCCAAATTTATTAAGAATAAATTGGTTGTTTATCATATCGTTATTCATATCCAAAAGCAAATATATACAATTGAAGAATCCGTCGTATATTTTTTTAATCTATTAAAGATATTTAACAATAAATATGGATTTTGAGGATTGTTGAGTGAGAGGAATATAGAGAGTTTGAGGGTTGTAGAGTTTGAGAGTTTTTAGGGTAATGTGGGGAGTTTGTGGACGAAATTTAAAGGTAATAAGAAATTTGGCAATAAAAAAATGCCCCAATAAAATTGAGGCATTCTTATGTATGATTAAGAAAATCTTAAGCTTGTACGTTGTTTCCTCCTAATACGAAAGGCTCAACTTCTTTGATTTCACCAAATTGTTGCTCGTAGTTAGTGATGTTTTGTTGAAGAGCAGTAAGTACTCTCTTAGCGTGAAGAGGAGCAAGAATGATTCTTGATCTTACTTTCGCTTGTTGTACACCCGGCATTAATTGGATGAAGTCTACAACGAATTCAGATGGAGAGTGGTTTACTAAAGCAAGGTTAGCATAAACTCCAGCAGCTACCATTTCGTTCAATTCGATGTTGATGTTCCCGTCTTGTGGATTTTGATTGTTGTCCATTGTTATAAAATATTTTTTTTATTCGAAATTTTGAGGTTGTGAAAATATAAAAATAAATTCAAACCTCAAATTTCCGAATCATTAATTTTAGTTAAGATCTTCGAATTCTTTCTTAGAACCTACGATTACGTTCTGATATTCTTTAAGACCTGTACCTGCAGGGATTCTGTGTCCTACAATTACATTTTCTTTAAGACCGTTCAGATCATCAATCTTACCTGCAACAGCCGCTTCGTTTAGAACCTTAGTCGTTTCCTGGAACGATGCCGCAGACATGAATGATTTAGTTTGAAGAGCCGCTCTTGTAATACCTTGAAGTACAGGTGTTGCTGTAGCCGGTAAAGCTTCTCTTACTTGAACTAATGTTTGATCTTCACGCTTCAGTTTAGAGTTTTCGTCTCTTAATTCTCTTGCAGTGATCATCTGACCTGGCTGGAAGATTTTAGAATCACCAGCTTCTACAACTACTTTAAGACCAAATACTCTGTTGTTTTCTTCTAAGAAGTCATACTTGTGCTCAAGAGCTCCTTCAAGGAATTGAGTATCACCTCCATCCACGATAGATACTTTTGTCATCATCTGTCTTACGATGATTTCGAAGTGCTTGTCGTCGATTTTTACCCCTTGTAGACGGTAAACTTCCTGAATCTCGTTTACCAAGTATTCCTGAACCGCCGTTGGACCTTTAATTCTTAAGATATCGTCTGGAGTGATTGAACCGTCAGAAAGTGGCGAACCAGCTCTTACGAAGTCATTCTCCTGTACCAAGATCTGGTTTGATAATTTAACTAAATAAATTTTTCTTTCACCAGTTTTAGCCTCAACGATCAATTCACGGTTACCTCTCTTAATTTTTCCGTAAGAAACTACCCCGTCAATTTCAGTAACAACCGCTGGGTTTGAAGGGTTTCTTGCTTCGAATAATTCGGTAACTCTCGGAAGACCTCCGGTGATATCCCCTGCTTTTGCAGATTTTCTTGGGATCTTGATTAAAACTTTACCAGCTTTAATTTTTTCACCATCGTTTACCATTAAGTGGGCTCCTACCGGTAAGTTGTATGCTTTCTGCTCAACACCTTTAGAATCTACCACCTTCAAGGTAGGTACGGCTTTCTTATTTCTAGATTCAGAGATTACTTTCTCTTCGAATCCTGTTTGTTCGTCAATTTCAAGTTGGAATGAAATACCTTGGATAATATCCTCGTATTCTACCTTACCTGAAGTTTCTGCAATGATAACCGCGTTATACGGATCCCATCTACAGATTGTATCACCTTTACTTACTTTATCACCTGGTTTTACAGATAATATAGATCCGTAAGGTACGTTAGCTACCATTAATGGAGTTCTAGACTCATTATCAGCAACTAATCTGAATTCTGTTGAACGAGATACTACAACCTCAGCTGTATTACCGTTTTCATCTTCAGAAGTAATTGTTCTTACTTCGTCCATTTCTACGATACCATCTCTTCTTGCAACAATTGATGGGTTTTCAGAAACGTTACCTGCAGTACCCCCTTGGTGGAAGGTTCTCAACGTAAGCTGAGTTCCCGGTTCCCCAATTGACTGTGCACCGATAACACCTACTGCTTCACCCATGTGGATCATCTTACCTGTTGCTAAGTTTCTACCGTAACATTTCGCACAGATACCTTTTTTAGCCTCACAAGTCAATGGTGAACGTACTTCCACAGCTTCTAATCCTGCTGCTTCAATTTTCTTAGCTAATTGCTCAGTAATTACTTGGTCAGCCTCAGCGATTAATTCATCACTTTCCGGATCATAAATATTATGAAGAGAAACTCTACCTAAGATTCTTTCAGAGATTTTTTCAACGATCTCGTCATTTTTCTTAAGTGCAGTAACTTCAGTACCTCTTAGAGTTCCACAGTCATCTTCTGTAACGATAACGTCCTGTGCAACGTCTACCAATCTTCTCGTTAAGTAACCAGCATCGGCAGTCTTAAGAGCGGTATCCGCAAGACCTTTACGAGCACCGTGGGTAGAGATAAAGTATTCTAAGATGGAAAGACCTTCCTTAAAGTTTGCAAGGATCGGGTTTTCGATGATCTCCGCACCGGTAGAACCAGCTTTCTGCGGTTTCGCCATCAAACCTCTCATCCCTGATAACTGACGGATCTGTTCCTTAGAACCCCTCGCCCCAGAGTCAAGCATCATGTATACAGAGTTAAATCCGCCTTGGTCAACTTTCATTCTGCTCATGATCATTTCAGTTAATCCAGCGTTGGTATTCGTCCAAACGTCGATTACCTGGTTATAACGTTCAGTATCGGTAATTAGACCCATGTTATAGTTAGCTCTAATTTCGTCTACTGTTTCAATAGATGAAGCAATCATTTGCTTTTTCTCAACAGGAACCACGATGTCTCCTAATGAGAAAGAAAGACCTCCTTTGAATGCGTTTGAATAACCTAAATCCTTCATTGCATCCAAGAACTTCACAGTTGTAGGGAAATCTGTATCATCAAGGATTTTACCGATAACGTTTCTTAATGATTTCTTAGTAAGAAGTTCATTAATATATCCTACTTGTTTAGGTACAATTTGGTTGAACAAAATTCTACCTACAGAAGTTTCGATCAATCTTGTAACGATTTCTCCGTTTTCTTTTACAGGAAGTCTACATCTTACTTTAGCATTTAAAGATACTCTACCTTCAGCATAAGCGATTTCCGCTTCTTCAGGAGAATAGAATGCAAGACCTTCACCTTTTACTTTCATATCTTCTGTAGAGCTCAATTCTTTAGTCATGAAATAAAGACCAAGAACCATGTCCTGAGAAGGTACCGTAATTGGAGAACCGTTTGCAGGGTTCAAGATGTTTTGAGAACCAAGCATCAATAACTGAGCTTCAAGGATCGCTTCAGGACCTAACGGTAAGTGTACCGCCATCTGGTCACCGTCGAAATCGGCGTTGAATGCCGTTGTTACTAATGGGTGTAGCTGGATTGCCTTACCTTCGATCATCTTAGGTTGGAAAGCCTGGATACCCAGTCTGTGAAGCGTAGGTGCTCTGTTCAATAGAACAGGGTGACCTTTCATCACGTTTTCTAGGATATCATATACTACAGGTTCTTTTCTATCAATAATTCTCTTTGCAGATTTTACTGTTTTTACAATACCTCTCTCGATTAGTTTTCTAATGATGAATGGTTTGTAAAGTTCCGCAGCCATATCTTTAGGAATACCACACTCGTGAAGCTGTAAGTTTGGACCTACAACAATTACCGAACGCGCAGAGTAATCTACCCTTTTACCTAATAAGTTCTGACGGAAACGACCTTGCTTACCTTTCAATGAATCAGAAAGTGATTTCAATGGTCTGTTTGATTCAGATTTTACTGCAGAAGATTTTCTTGTATTATCGAATAATGAATCTACTGATTCCTGAAGCATACGCTTCTCGTTTCTCAAGATTACTTCAGGAGCTTTGATCTCCAATAATCTCTTCAAACGGTTGTTTCTTATAATTACTCTTCTATAAAGGTCATTCAAATCGGAAGTAGCGAAACGTCCACCATCCAACGGAACCAATGGTCTTAGTTCTGGTGGGATAACTGGAAGTACACGCATGATCATCCACTCCGGTCTGTTGATCATTCTTGTATTAGCACCTCTCAATGCTTCTACAACGTTCAATCTTTTTAGAGCTTCAGTTCTTCTTTGTTTTGAACCTTCGTTGTGAGCTTTGTGTCTTAAATCGAAAGACAATGCATCAAGGTCGATTCTTTTTAATAATTCCTCAACAGCTTCAGCACCCATTTTAGCGATGAATTTGTTTGGATCAGAATCGTCAAGATATTGGTTCTCGATAGGAAGAGTTTCCATGATATCTAGGTACTCTTCTTCAGTTAAGAACTCCATGTTTTCGAAATCAGAACCGTCTAATTTCTTAGCAATACCCTGTTGAATCACTACATATCTTTCGTAGTAGATGATCATATCTAATTTCTTAGAAGGAATTCCTAAAAGGTAACCGATTTTGTTCGGTAAAGAACGGAAATACCAGATGTGAGCGATAGGAACAACAAGGTTGATGTGCCCAATTCTCTCTCTTCTTACTTTTTTCTCCGTAACTTCTACACCACAACGGTCACAAACGATCCCTTTGTAACGAATTCTCTTGTATTTACCACAAGCACATTCGTAATCCTTTACAGGACCGAAGATCTTTTCACAGAACAAACCGTCTCTTTCAGGCTTATGCGTTCTGTAGTTAATAGTTTCCGGCTTAAGAACCTCCCCTCTTGAGTCTTGTAAAATAGACTCCGGTGAAGCTAAACCGATGGTTATTTTATTAAATCTACTTGATTTATTTTTATTTGACATAATTTTATTTTTGATTAAAAGATTAAAGATTGAAAGATTTAAAATTACTTTCGCTCTTATATCTCGGAGTTAATTAATACTTTAATTTTTATAATTAAATCTTAATTTACTCCTCCAATCTTACGTCTAATCCAAGACCTTGTAACTCGTGAAGTAATACATTGAATGATTCCGGGATACCTGGTTCAGGCATAGATTCACCTTTAGCAATTGCTTCATAAGTTTTCGCTCTACCAATCACGTCATCCGACTTCACAGTCAAGATTTCTCTTAGGATATTCGATGCACCGAATGCTTCAAGTGCCCAAACCTCCATCTCTCCGAATCTCTGACCTCCGAACTGAGCTTTACCTCCTAACGGCTGTTGAGTAATCAATGAGTAAGGACCAATAGAACGTGCGTGCATTTTGTCATCAACCATGTGACCTAGTTTCAACATATAGATTACCCCTACTGTTGCAGCCTGAGTAAATCTTTCTCCGGTACCACCATCATAAAGGTGAGTGTGACCGAATTTAGGAACTCCTGCTTTTTCAGTATATTCAGTAATCTGATCTAAGCTAGCTCCGTCGAAGATAGGTGTAGCGAACTTCAATCCTAATTTCTGACCAGCCCATCCAAGCACTGTTTCATAGATCTGACCGATGTTCATACGAGAAGGTACCCCTAGTGGATTCAATACGATATCTACCGGTGTTCCGTCTTCAAGGAATGGCATATCTTCTTCACGAACGATTCTTGAAACGATACCTTTGTTACCGTGACGACCCGCCATTTTATCTCCTACGTTCAGTTTACGTTTCTTAGCGATGTAAACTTTAGCCAACTTCATGATACCTGCTGGTAATTCGTCTCCGATTGAAAGTGCAAACTTCTCACGGTTTTTAACCCCTTGAATATCGTTGAATTTGATTTTGTAGTTGTGAATTAATTGTTTGATTAATTCATTCTTGTCATTGTCAACGGTCCAGTCAGAGCCGCTTACGTTAACATAATCTTCAACTGAAGTCAATAATTTGTGAGTGAATTTCACACCTTTGCTGATGATTTCTTCATCTAAGTCATTGGTAACTCCCTGAGAAGTTTTACCGCTAACAAGAATATTTAATTTTTCAATTAAAGTATTTCTTAAATCATCAAACTTAGCCTTGTAAGTGTTTTCAATCTCTTCAAGTTTAAGTTTTTCTTCAGTTCTCTTCTTTTTATCTTTAATATTTCTTGAGAACAATTTTTTGTTGATAACAACACCTCTTAATGAAGAGTCTGCTTTCAATGAAGCATCCTTTACATCACCAGCTTTGTCACCGAAGATTGCTCTAAGAAGTTTTTCTTCAGGAGTCGGGTCAGATTCACCTTTTGGAGTAATTTTACCAATCATGATATCTCCAGGCTTCACTTCAGCACCGATTCTGATCATACCGTTCTCGTCAAGATCTTTAGTAGCCTCTTCAGAAACGTTTGGAATATCTGCTGTAAGCTCTTCCATACCTAATTTAGTATCACGAACTTCAAGAGAATATTCATCTACGTGAATTGAAGTAAACCAGTCTTCACGTACAACTTTTTCGTTGATTACGATCGCATCCTCGAAGTTGTAACCCTTCCAAGGCATGAACGCAACCACTAAGTTTCTACCAAGAGCTAATTCTCCTTTTTCAGTAGCATAACCGTCGCAAAGCACCTGTCCTTTTTCCACTATATCACCTACTCTTACGTTTGGTCTTAGGGTAATTGTTGTACTCTGGTTAGTTTTTCTGAACTTAGTTAATTTATATGTTTTAGTAGCAGACTCGAATTGTACTAAATCTTCGTCTTCGCTTCTTTCATATTTAATCACAATTCTGTCAGCATCTACGTACTCTACAGTACCTGTACCTTCAGCATTGATCAAAATTCTTGAATCTCTTGCAACCTGCTGTTCCAGACCTGTACCTACGATTGGAGCTTGTGGCTTCAATAGAGGAACCGCCTGACGCATCATGTTCGATCCCATCAATGCACGGTTCGCATCATCATGCTCCAAGAAAGGAATCAATGAAGCTGAAATACCAGAAATCTGGTTTGGTGCAACGTCGATTAGGTTAACCTGAGATGGCTCAACTACCGGGTAGTCACCATCCAATCTTGCAATAATTCTGTCTGTTAAGAAATCACCGTTATCGCTCAATTCAACGTTTGCCTGAGCAATTACTTTATCTTCTTCGTCCTCAGCATTTAAGTAGATAGGATCTGCAGCAAGATCAATCTTACCTTCTTCTACTTTTCTGTACGGAGTTTCGATGAAACCTAGTCTGTTGATTTTAGCATAAATACCCAAAGATGAAATCAAACCGATGTTTGGTCCTTCCGGAGTTTCAATCGGGCAAATTCTTCCGTAGTGCGTATGGTGAACGTCACGAACCTCGAAACCTGCTCTTTCTCTCGATAAACCACCAGGCCCTAGTGCAGAAAGTCTACGCTTGTGCGTGATCTCTGATAGTGGGTTGGTTTGATCCATGAACTGAGAAAGCTGGTTGGTACCAAAGAACGAGTTGATTACTGATGTTAAAGTTTTAGCATTAACAAGGTCAAGCGGAGTAAAGATTTCGTTATCTCTAACGTTCATTCTCTCCTTAATAGTTCTTGCAATTCTTGAAAGACCTACACCGAATTGTCCTGCCAATTGCTCACCAACAGTTTTAATTCTTCTGTTTGATAAGTGATCGATATCATCAACCTCTGCTTTAGAGTTTACTAATTCGATCAAGTGTCTTACGATTGCAATGATATCTTCTTTTGTAAGAACCTCAGTTGTAGTCGGGATGTTAAGACCTAACTTTTTGTTTAGTCTGTAACGTCCAACTTCACCTAATGAATATCTTTGCTCAGAGAAGAATAATTTTTCGATAATTCCTCTTGCAGTTTCCTCATCTGGCGGATCTGCATTTCTTAACTGACGATAGATGTACTCTACTGCTTCTTTCTCAGAGTTCGTAGGGTCTTTCTGTAATGTATTCTGGATGATAGAGAATTCATTGCTGTTTTCTTTGTGAATCAAGATAGATTTCACACCAGCATCTAAGATTAGATCTAAATGTTCTTTTTCAAGAATTGTTTCTCTATCCAAGATGATTTCGTTTCTTTCGATAGAAACAACTTCACCGGTATCTTCGTCTACGAAATCCTCGAACCAAGTGTTCAATACTCTCGCAGCCAATGTTCTTCCTTCCACTTTTTTAAGGGCAGCTTTAGAAACTTTCACTTCTTCAGCAAGGTCGAAGATCTGAAGGATATCCTTATCAGATTCATACCCGATCGCTCTTAATAAAGTCGTTAATGGTAATTTTTTCTTACGATCGATATACGCGTACATTACGCTGTTGATATCTGTCGTAAATTCCATCCAAGATCCTTTGAAAGGGATAATTCTTGAATAATAAAGTTTAGTTCCGTTTGCGTGGTAAGTCTGTCCGAAGAATACACCCGGAGATCTGTGTAACTGAGTTACAATAACACGCTCTGCTCCATTAATGATAAATGAACCAGACGGAGTCATGTAAGGAACAGGTCCTAAATATACATCCTGAACTACCGTTTGGAAATCCTCGTGCTCAGGATCTGTACAATACAATTTAAGTCTAGCTTTTAGAGGCACTGAATACGTCAATCCTCTTTCCACACACTCATCGATTGAATAACGTGGAGAATCTACCAAATAATCTAAGAATTCCAATACGAATTGGTTTCTAGAATCGGTAATCGGGAAATTTTCCTGGAAAGTCTTATACAAACCTTCGTCTGTTCTGTCTTCCGGAAGGGTATCTAGCTGAAAAAACTCACTGAAAGACTCAATTTGGATATCCAAAAAGTCTGGAGTGATAATTTTTCCTTTCGCCGAAGAGAAGTTAACTCTCTGGTTTACCCTGGTTGTTGCTGGTGTTTTACTCATAAAACTTTTAAGAAAGGGTTAAAAAATATTTTGATTAAAAAAATATCAGAAATAATAAAACTGCGACGGAGAAACAACTAAAGACCTTATAATGTTTGGCGCTATTAAGAATAGCCTTTAATTTTTCTACTTGATTCACAGAATCTTATTCCTATATTGCAACACTGGTATATCTTTTCACAGCGTAATGCAAAATATTTTTATTACTTTTGAGGCAAGGATCGTAATAACGTCCGTATACAAGAAAGCCCTTTCATTCTGATGAAAGAGTTGATTTCTAATATTTTACAGGTTTATATACAATTTTTCGCGCCAAAAGAGGAGCAAAATTACAAAAATTTATTCATATTTACAATAGTTGCAGTAATAAAATATTGACTTGCAGTTTCCTAATCATAAGAAAGTCTTTATTGATCGGAGAAATACTATTTAATATTTTTTTTGAATATTAACTATTTTTGCTCTTTAAAAAATTCTCCTTCAACAAATGAGAATACTTAAAGAAGTGTAACATATTTAAATTTAACACAAAGCACAAAGCCGTCCCACTTATCAAAGACCACAGAGATTTTATCAATTCTCTTCTCTAGTTTTAAAACTGATCAAAACCTCACAGGTTTTAAAAACCTGTGAGGTTTAAGTTTGATTACTATAAGAACTATTTCTGTTCTACAAAATTAAAAACAGTCCCTATTTTCATCTTTAAGGCACAAAAAAACCTGAGTAAAAATACTCAGGTCTTATATTTTAGGTAAACCTAGAATTATTTCAATTCTACTTCAGCACCAGCTTCTTCTAATTGCTTCTTAAGAGCTTCAGCTTCGTCTTTAGAAACACCTTCTTTAATTGCAGAAGGAGCTCCGTCTACGATATCTTTAGCTTCTTTAAGACCAGCACCAGTTAAATCTTTTACTAATTTAACGATAGCTAATTTAGAAGCACCTGCAGACTTAAGAATTACGTCGAATTCAGTCTTTTCTTCAGCAGCTTCACCACCACCTGCAGCAACAACTACAGCAGCAGCAGCTGGCTCAATTCCGTACTCATCCTTAAGGATAGTTGCTAATTCGTTTACGTCTTTTACTGTTAAGTTTACTAGCGTTTCAGCTAAATTTTTTAAATCTGACATTGTTGTAATGTTTTTGTTGATTATTGATTATTTTTTGAGTGTAAATTATTCAGCAGCTGGAGCTTCTCCTTCAGCAGCTGGAGTTTCCGGAGTTTCAGTAGCAGAAGCTTCTTCTACTGCAGGTGCAGCTTCTTCAGCTTTAGCTTCTACTGTCTCAGGCTTGTTTTGAAGAGCAGAAACAACTCTCTGGATTGGAGACTGAAGTAATCCGATGATTTCACCGATCATTTCTTCTCTAGACTTGATGTTTGCCAACGCCTCTAGGTTATTGTCACCAATATAGAAAGTTTCCTGAACGAAAGCAGACTTCAATGCCGGCTTCTCATCTTTCTTTCTGAAATCTTTGATTAATTTAGCAGGAGCGTTTGCAGTCTCAGAAATCATAATCGCTGAATTTCCTTTGAAAGACTGGAACATCTCAGAGTAATCTACTCCTTCGATTTGCTCCATTGCTTTTTGTAAAAGTGTATTTTTTACAACTTTTACTTTGATATTTTGCTTGAAAGCTTGTCTTCTGAAGTCTGAAGCTTTACCAGCATTCAATCCTTCTAGATCTGCAACATATACTACTTTAGCATCCTGAAGCAAGTCTTTGATCTCTTGTATCGCTACAACTTTTTGGTCTTTTGTCATTGTCTTAAGGATTTAATATTAGTTAACAGATTTAGTATCGATTGCAATACCAGGACTCATTGTAGAAGATAAATAGATAGACTTCACATAAGTACCTTTAGCAGCAGTTGGCTTCATTTTGATCAAAGTAGAGATCAATTCCTGAGCATTCTCCTTGATTTTAGCAGCATCGAAAGATACTTTACCAATACCAGCGTGGATAATACCGTATTTGTCTACTTTAAAGTCAATTTTACCAGCTTTTACTTCAGTTACTGCTTTACCAATTTCCATAGTTACAGTACCTGATTTAGGGTTTGGCATAAGACCTCTTGGTCCTAATACTCTACCTAATGGTCCTAATTTACCCATAACAGCTGGCATGGTAACGATAACGTCAACATCCGTCCAACCGTCTTTGATTTTTTGTAAATATTCGTCAAGACCTACATAGTCAGCACCAGCTTCTTTAGCTTCTGCTTCTTTATCTGGAGTTACTAAAGCCAAAACTTTAACATCTTTACCAGTTCCGTGAGGAAGAGATACAACACCTCTTACCATTTGGTTTGCTTTTCTAGGATCTACCCCTAATCTTACAGCGATGTCTACAGAAGCATCAAACTTTGCAGTGTTTACTTCTTTTACAAGAGCTGAACCTTCTTCAAGGTTATAGATTCTTCCTTTTTCTACTTTGCTTAAAGCTTCCTTTTGCTTTTTAGTTAATTTTGCCATTTCTTCTTTAAGTATTAAGCGTTAAAAGTTGGTTTAGTTCCTGTTACTCTTAATCCCATAGATCTTGCAGTACCTGCTACCATAGAAACAGCAGAATCTAATGTAAAGCAGTTAAGGTCAGTCATCTTGTCTTCAGCGATCTTTTGAACCTGAGCCCAAGATACAGCACCTACTTTGTTTCTATTAGGTTCTCCAGAACCACCCTTGATCTTAGCCGCATCCATCAACTGGATTGCTGCAGGAGGAGTTTTAATAACGAATTCAAAAGATTTGTCTTCGTATACTGTAATTACTACAGGTAAAACTTGTCCTGGCTTATCTTGAGTTCTTCCGTTAAATTGCTTACAAAACTCCATGATGTTCACACCCGCAGAACCCAATGCTGGACCTACTGGTGGAGAAGGGTTAGCTGCGCCACCTTTCACCTGAAGCTTTACCATTTTAAAGACTTTTTTAGCCATTGTTTGTTTTTTAAATTTGAATAATTAATGAGTTTGGAAGCATTTATTATTCAGTAGGTTATGCACTCACATAACAATAAACCTACTTTTTGGTTTGCAAAAGTATGAAATATTTTTCAAATACCAAACGGAAATAATTGATTTTTAGAAAGATTATAAAAAAACTTCCTTATATCCGAAGATATAAGGAAGCCACAATTTCACACCTTTGAAAAAAAATTATAATATCTTATTGATAATTAAGTGAGAGTAGTCTTTACTAATCTGAAGATCACTTAAATTACCTACCATATTAGAAGTACCATACGTCATAAATTGAAGCGTCACCTTCTGCCCTGCCTTCAACCAGATCGTAGCATTACTTACTAAGAAGAAAAGATTTGCTCTTGTAGGATCTGAACTAGGATTTTTTGCTCCTCTGTAAATAACGTTATGATTGGTTGCAACTCGGGCACCATCTACAAACAAAGCTGTAAATGCAGTTCCCGAAGTTCCGTCAAATACACCCGACCCGTCTTTTGGTGTATTAAAACCTGTTACTCCGTACATTGTGTAAAGACCGTCTGTTTGTACTGTAAAAACTCCGGTTGAAGGATTGTAAGCGTTTGTAGGATCATATGCTTCATTTAATGTTAATGTAGTAAAATCATTATCGCTCCAATCTGAAGATGCATTAATTGATGCACCACCTTGAGCATCTAATACTCTGTTACCAGAATTTTCTACAGAATACGCATCACCTCCCGCTACTTTTATTACCCCATTTGAATCTGCTACCAACAATCTATCGCTAGAATTACCAACACTACTTGCTACTGTTCTTAATCTGATAGTTCCATTTACCACATCAATTCTCTGTGTAGGAGCTGTGGTTCCTAATCCCATACTAATTGTACCTGTACCTATCCCTTTCTGTGCGGTTAAAATAAAATCGTTTGCTTGTTGACTTGCCGAAGGAGCATCCTTTGTTGGATTATCCTTTCCACCATCAATGTGAAATACTCCCTGTGGGCTTGGTGTGAAAATCCCAACTTGTGCGCAAAATAAACTTGAAAAAGCCATTGAAACGGCTACCAATAATTTTTTTTCCATATTCCATGTATTTTTTACAAATTTACAGAGAATGGTAAATAATATTCAAATATTTATTTCACAATTTGTTGATAGCAATCTAAGCCGCTCCAGTATTACGATGTAAAATAATAACTTAAATCTCTTTTAAGAGATATTATGATCGTGTTAATTATCACAAATAATTGATATATTAAAATATTACTTAGAAAAAAGAAAAAATTATTTAATAGTAAATTAACTAAAGATAAATTTTCATTAACATAAATAATTATACTGAAAATAAATTTTAACTAAAAAAATACTACAATTAAAGATCATTAAGCGCATTCGAAGCAAAAAAATTTGATACAATTATATGCTTTTGCATGAAAGTATAAAGTTCTAGCTTATAGAAATAAAAAAAGACCGCTTAAAAAGCGATCTTTAATATATTTAAGTTTTAAACTTATTAAACTTTTTCAACCTGCATATAGCTAAGTTCCATAGGAGTTTTTCTACCGAAGATAAGAACTGATACTTCAATTTTCTTTTTATCTTCAAGAATTTTCTCGACAGTTCCGTTGAACCCGTTGAATGGTCCGTCAATTACTTTAACGTTTTCACCAACTACGTAAGGGATTTCAACATCACTAGCAAATTCTGATAACTCATCCATTCTTCCAAGCATTCTGTTTACTTCAGACTTTCTCATTGGAACAGGATCACCTCCTTTCGTTAAACTTAAGAAAGATATAACTCCAGGAATGTTCTTAACAACGTGTGGAATCTCCCCCATAAGATCAGCTTCAATCATTAAGTATCCAGGATAGTAAGGTCTTTCTTTAGGAACTTTTTTTCCGTTTCTAATTTGAATTACCTTTTCCATAGGAATAACCACCTGAGTAACGTACTGCTCAAACCCTAAACGTTTGATTTCTGTCTCAATATAGTTTTTCACTTTATTTTCCTGTCCGCTGATTGCTTTCAGCACATACCATTTCAATTCGCTCATTATGGGAAAATACTTTTATTATTAATTGAACAAGTTGATTAGTATTCCTATTATGTTGCTTATTGCTTTTGAAAACAATTCGTCAACTCCAAAGGTAAATAGTGCCAAAATAACTGTTGCAACTGTTACTACAATTGTAGAAGATTGCAAATCAGCCCACTTCGGCCATTCAACTTTATGTCTGAATTCGTTATAAGAACCTTTTAAAAAATCGATAAATGAACTCATAATTGTTATTTGCACGGGCACAAGGATTCGAACCCTGATCAACGGTTTTGGAGACCGGTATCCTACCATTGGACGATGCCCGTAGTTAAAAGCTTCCGAGAGTTTCCTTTCGGAAGCTTATTTATTTTAAGATGATTAGTCTAAGATTTCAGTTACCTGACCTGAACCAACTGTTCTACCTCCTTCTCTGATCGCGAATCTAAGACCCTCGTTAAGAGCGATTGGTTGTAACAATTCTACAGTGATCTCTAAGTTATCACCAGGCATTACCATTTCTACACCTTCTGGTAAGAAGATCTCACCTGTAACGTCAGTAGTTCTTACGTAGAACTGAGGACGGTACTTGTTGTGGAATGGAGTGTGACGTCCACCTTCTTCTTTAGAAAGGATATAAACAGATGCTTTGAATTTTTTGTGTGGCTTCACAGAATCTTTCTTAGCGATTACCATACCTCTCTTGATGTCAGTTTTTTCAATACCTCTCAACAATAGACCTACGTTATCACCAGCTTCACCTCTGTCTAGGATTTTTCTGAACATTTCAACCCCTGTAATAGTAGAAGTTAATTTTTCTTCACCCATACCAACGATATCTACTGGATCTCCAGTGTTGATAACACCAGCTTCGATTCTACCAGTTGCTACAGTACCTCTACCTGTAATAGAGAATACGTCTTCGATTGGCATCAAGAATGGCTTATCTGTATCTCTTACTGGCTCTTCGATCCAAGTATCAACAGCATCCATCAATTCTTCAACAGTTTTGAACCACTTGTCATCAGAATTACCTTCTGTAGCAGCAGTAAGTGCACCAAGAGCTGAACCTTGGATTACTGGAGAGTTATCTCCGTCAAATTCGTAAGTAGATAATAAGTCTCTAAGCTCCATTTCAACAAGCTCTAATAACTCAGCATCATCTACCATGTCAACTTTATTCATGAAAACAACGATTCTAGGTACGTTTACCTGACGGCAAAGTAGAATGTGTTCTCTTGTTTGAGGCATTGGTCCATCAGTTGCAGCACATACTACGATAGCTCCATCCATCTGAGCAGCACCAGTTACCATGTTCTTAACATAGTCGGCGTGACCTGGACAGTCAACGTGAGCATAATGTCTCTTTTCAGTTTCGTATTCGATGTGAGCAGTATTGATAGTGATACCTCTTTCTTTTTCTTCTGGAGCAGAGTCAATTGCAGAGAAGTCTTTTTTCTCAGCAAGACCTTTGCTAGCTAATACAGCAGAAATAGCAGCTGTAAGAGTAGTTTTACCATGGTCAACGTGACCAATAGTACCAATGTTCAAGTGTGGTTTGTTACGATTAAACGTTTCCTTTGCCATGATTTATAAATTATTTATTTATTGTTTTTCAAATTTTCGGTGTGCAAATATAATGAATTTTTACATACCAAAACCTTTTTATTAAAAAAAAGTTTCAATATTTATATTCCATGAAGTACAAACCGCATATTTCAAGTATTGAGACTGCAAATTTACACAAATTTCTTGATTAAGAAAATCTTTGTAAAACCTTTTATGAAAAATACAAACTATGTCATTAGCTGTTAATACAATAGCCAGTTAAAAGATTTCTGAATAATTATTAACTGTTAGAAATCCAAAACAATTCTGATCTCGTACATATATGAACAACCAATAAAATAAATATTATGAGAAAACTATTACACATCTGTATGGGATTATTTGTCTTTACCGCATTTCTTTCGTGCAATGATTCTGATGATTATAATATGCCAGATAATATGATTCAGGGGCCAGATCTCATGGTTTACGGACTAACTTCAATGAATGAGCTGGTGTATTTCAACTCGAACAATCCAAAAATGTTTGCTACTAAAACAGCAGTTACGGGAGTCTCTTCTGGAGAAAAATTATTAAGTATTGATTTCAGGCCTGCTACCGGAGAGCTATATGCACTATCAAATGCGAGTAAGCTTTATATAATTAATACCTCTAATGCTTCGGCAAGAGCAGTAAGTTCCACAGCATTTTCACCTTCGATTTCGGGAACGATAGCATCTATCGACTTCAACCCTACGGTTGATAGAATACGTATGGTAAGTAATACCGGGCAAAATCTTCGTTTGCACCCCGAAACAGGAGCAATTGCAGGAACTGATACCAATATAAACGGAACAGGAAGTCCATCCATTACCGGAGTTGCTTATACCAATAGCAAAGCAGGGGCTTCCACAACAATATTGTATGATATAGATCCTGCATTAGGAAAATTATTTAAACAAGATCCTCCAAACAACGGAATTTTGGTAGAAGTGGGAAACCTTGGAGCTAATTTTAGCGGGCAAGCTGCTTTTGATATTAAACACGACAACAGTGTAGCTTTATTAGCATTAAATGATAAACTGCATTTATTAGATTTAAATAATGGAAAAACAACCCACATCGGATCTCTTCAACAAGCAATTATCGATCTGGCGATTCCTACAGAACCTGTGGCATACGCTATTGATAATTCTAATAATCTTCAAATATTTAATCCAAATAATCCAATGCCCATTTCTAAAACAGTAGCAGGATTACAGAGCGGTGAGAATATATTAGGAATAGATTTCCGTCCTGTGAACGGACAGTTATATGCTTTGGGAAGTTCCAGCAGACTATACACCATCAATTTAGGAACGGGAGTCGCGACTGCCGTGGGATCCTCTCCTTTCTCGACATTGCTTTCCGGAACAGATTTTGGGTTTGATTTTAATCCCTCGGTTGATAAGATACGCATTGTAAGCAATAGCGGACAAAATCTTCGTTTAGATCCTATTACAGGAGGAATTACAGCAGTAGACTCAGCAATAAATCCTGTGGGAGCTATGCTAAGTGCAGCAGCTTACACCAATAATTTTGCAGGAACAACAAGCACAACATTATTTGTGATTGATCATAATTCCGATAAATTGTATCAACAAAACCCTCCTAACAATGGAACTTTGGTAGAGACAGGCTCTTTAGGTATCAATATTACTTCTGCGAATGGTTTTGATATCGGAAGTATGAGCCAGAAAGCCTATTTGATAGCTTCTGTAGGCTCAGCCACAAAACTTTATACCATTAATACAACAACAGGAACTGCAACTTCGGTTTCTGACTACCCCAATAATGTAAAAGCTTTTGCCGTGGGATTAGGATTTTAAACTCATAGTATTTTATTCAATAATGGAGAATCGCGGAAAACAGAGTTTTCCGCGATTCTTTAATATATAAAATGAAAGAATAATTAAATTTGCTGCGATTTCTTGGTTCTGTTGAAGATCCAGAAGATAATCGGAAAAATTAATAATGTAAGTACCGTTGCAGTAATTAATCCTCCGATAATCACAATAGCCAATGGCTTTTGAGATTCAGAACCGATACCTGTAGACAACGCCGCCGGCATCAGACCAATGGAAGCCATTAATGCAGTCATAATAACAGGACGCGTTCTTGATTTCACTCCATGCAATATCGCTTCATCTAAACTTTGTCCGTTCTTGACGTTTTGATGGAACTCCGTAATAAGAATTACCCCGTTCTGAATACAAATTCCGAGAAGGGCGATCATTCCCACTCCGGCAGAAATTCCGAAGTTAATTCCGGTAACGTGTAAAGCGATGATTCCTCCAATTAAAGCAAACGGCACATTCGCCAAAACCAAAAGAGAGTCTTTCATGTTTCCGAAAAGGATAAATAAAAGGAAGAAAATTCCTAAAATACTGATGGGAACAACTTGTGCCAAACGTTTTGAAGCTCTCTGCTGATTTTCAAACTGACCCGTCCATCCGATAGAGTACCCATCCGGAAGATCTAATTTTGAAACTGCTTTTTGAGCATCCGCAATCGTACTTCCTAAATCTCGGTCACGAATTGAGAATTTAATTCCGATATACCTTTTAATATCATCACGATAAATAAACGCCGCTCCGTTATCTTTTACAATGCTTCCGATCTCTCTCAAAGGAATTTGCGTGCCATCTTGCGTAGGAACCATCAATGAAGCAATATCGTTCTCATCTTTTCTATACTCCTGAGAATAACGAAGTCTAATCGGGAATTTTCTTTCTCCATCATACATTTCAGAAGCAGTTTTTCCTCCGAAAGCCATTTCAAGAACCGTTTGTGCATCTTCCGGCATCACCCCATAAGCCGCCATTTTATCTCTATCCCAAACTACATTTACCTCCGGCTGACCGATATTTTTAATGATTCCTGCATCTTTTACACCTTTAACATCTTTTACTTCTTTCAAAACTTTTTCAGCAAGAATATCTAAAGTCTGGAGATTATCTCCATAAATTTTAATTCCGTTTTCTGCCTTGAAACCTGCTACTGCTTCCGCTACATTATCGGAAATCGGCTGAGAATAATTGAATGTGATTCCCTGATAGGTTCTCAGTTTTTTATCAATTTCTTCAATCAATTCTTCATAAGTAATCTTTCGTTTCCATTGATCTTTAGGCTGAAGATTTACCGCAAACTGAACAAATCCAAATCCGTTCGGGTCGGTTCCGTCATTACTTCGACCGGTTTGAGCTAACACATCGGTAACTTCTGAAAAGCTCATAATATCTTTTTTAAGAAGATTTGCCGTTTTCAAAGATTCTTTTAATGAAGAACTCATCGGCATTTCTGCGGTAATCCAAAGTGAACCTTCATTTAATTGTGGTAAAAATTCCGTTCCTAAGAATTTTCCTGAAAATAAAGTCACTCCAAGGAAAGCCAAAGAAACTATTAAGCTTAATCTTTTATGTTTGAATGTAAAATTGAAACCTTTCAACACAATTCTGTCCCAGAAATTAACGAAAGGATTATTTTTTTCTTTAACATTCTTATTTAATAGGATGTGCGAAAGCACCGGAACCAAAGTTAAAGTAAAGATCAACGCGCCCATTAATGCAAATCCTAAGGTAAATGCCAATGGTGAGAACATTTTCCCTTCTACTTTTTGGAACGAGAAAATCGGAATTAACGAAGTAATGATAATTAATTTTGAAAAGAAAATCGCTTTACCAAGACCAGTTCCCGTTTGCTTGATCCAGCCTCCTTTTGCCATTTTGTTGAACTTTTCCTGTCCGTACTTAATCGCTTTGTGGTCGAGCATTACAAAGAGCCCTTCCACCATTACGACGGCGCCATCGATGATGATACCAAAGTCTACCGCTCCCAGAGACAATAAATTGGCACTCATCCCTGCCATTTTCAAACATAAAAATGCAAATAATAAGGATAGCGGAATGATGATGGAAACAATCAGCGTTGTTCGCCAGTCTGCCATGAAGATCAAAACGATTACCGTAACTAAGATAATTCCTTCTAATAAATTATGCATTACGGTCTCCGTCGTGAAATCCATTAAATTATCACGATCATAGAAAGTAACCATTTTTACATCTTTCGGAAGAATCTTTTCGTTAAGCTCTTTAATTTTAGCCTTAACATTTACCAAAACTTCACGAGGGTTTTCGCCTTTTCTCATCACGACAATACCTTCAACGGTATCATCCTGATTGTTTAATCCCGCCTGCCCTACTCTTGGTCTTTCACCTTCGTGTACCTGAGCCACATTTTTTACTAAGATTGGGTTTCCGTTATCGTTATGAATCGTAATATTTTCAATATCGCTGATGGATTTTACCAAGCCAATACCACGAACCACGTACGCCTGTCCGTTTTTCTCGATAACATCCCCACCAACATTTAAGTTACTTTTTCCGACTGCATCGTACACCTGAAGCGGCGTTAAATTGTATTTATCCAACGCTCTCGGATCGATACTTAATTCAAAAACTTTATCCTGACCTCCGAAAACGTTGATATCGGCAACTCCAGGAACGCCTCTCAACGCACGATCGACCACCCAGTTCTGCAGGGTTAATAATTCTCTGGAATCTTTTGTTTTACTCTGCAAAGTATATCGGAAGATCTCTCCGGTGGGTCCGTAGGGTGGCTGCACTTCGGGATCTACTTCATCAGGAAGGCTGACAGTTCGTAATTGGTTATTGACCTGATTTCTGGCAAAAGTGTCGTCCACCCCATCATCAAAAAGAATTTTAACAATGGAAAGCCCAAACATCGTGGTACTTCGCACACTGGTTTTCTTCTGAACCGGACTCATAGCTAACTCAATGGGCGTGGTCACGAAACGCTCTACTTCTTCAGCGCTTCGCCCGTTCCATTGGGTAATGATGACAATCTGGGTATTGGTAACGTCGGGAAAAGCTTCAATAGGCATATTTTTGAAGCTAATAAATCCTACAACCGCCAAAATCGCCACCCAAATAAAGGTAAATGCTTTGTTTTTTAACGAGAAAGCAATTATATTTTTAATGAATTTATTCATGATAGATTTTTTGATGACCTAAAAAAGCCGTTGAATTTGTTTTTTCTATTGTTTTTTAACGCAAAGGGCACAAAGATTTTTTTTAACAAACTTTATGCTTTTAAGTTCACAAAGGCGTTTCACTTAACAAAGAATTCTCATTTTTGAACCATTAAGGATATTTAAAGAGTTAAGAATTAAAGGAATTCGTAAACGAATGTTATAAGATTTGAATGTTTAACTTCTTAATCAAAATCTTTATGGTTTAAATAAAATTTTAACTATTCAAAGAACGATAGATCAATAATTGGTTATTGGTAATCACTTGCTCGCCTTCAGACAAACCATCTTCAATGTAGGTGGTATCTCCCACTTGCTTTAAGACCTTTATTTCTCTCACCTTTACATCTGCCGGGGAGTTGTAGATCACCACAAAAGTTTTATTGTCATCAAAAATCACTGCTTTAGAAGGAACCGTAAGTGCCTTCACATTTTCAGAATTGGTTACTTTTATGGTAGCTTTACTTTCAGGAATCAACAATCCGTTTTGATTATCCAACACCACTCTCGCCTGCATCGCATTGGTTTCCGGATCGATAATTTTAAATATTTTATCAATTTTACCATCAAAAACTTTATCCGGATAAGATAAGGTGGAAACCTGAGCTTTCATTCCAAGACTGATTTTATCAATATCAGATTCATTCACGTTCATAATTGCCCAAACGTTGGTTGTATTGGCAACATCGAAGATATTTTCGCTCCTATCACTTCTCAGCTGCATATCTTTATTGATGTTTTTCTGAACGATATATCCGCTAATGGGTGCTACCACACTGTAAATATTTCCCTTTTTAACATTATAAACCGTACTCACCGCACTTGCTCTCTGCATTTGATCCTGAGCCTTCTGCAATTGGCTTTTGGCTTCCAGCACATCTCTTTCGGTATTTAATTTTCCTTCATACAATTCTTTGGCAACACGAAGATTATTTTGCGCAACAACCAAATCTGTCCTTGCATCGCTCACATCTTTTTGCACTTCCGCCAATTCCGTACTTCTGATAGTTGCTAATACCTGACCTTTCTTCACATAATCTCCCAATTCGGCATTTACGCTTAAAACATTTCCTCCTACCAACGGATACACATCGATATAACTATTTTTATCGGCAGAAATTTTTCCGTAAAAATTGTAATCATCTTCTATATATTTTTTTTCAACCTTTGCTAAATCTATTGATTTCAGCATGGTGCTGCTTAATTCAAAACCTTTTTTGGCCTGTGGTTTTGCATCTTCTTCTTTCTTTGAGCAAGATAAGACAGACAGAGCCACCATTATTGGAATTATATAATTTTTCATGTTTAATAGAAGATTTTCGTTTGTACTAGTTGATTTAATTGTTCTGCAGATTGCATAATTTCGTTTTTCATGTCGTATATCTGAAGGGCAGCTTCTCGGTAGCTATCCATGAAATCGGCAAATTCAATAAGGCTCACATTCCCTTTTCGGAAATTTGTAAGCATTCCGTTATAGACCAGTTCCATATTATTCAGATCGTTAGATTTTATTTGGGTAAGCTGATCGTATTGAGATTTCCAGGTTTTATAAGCTGCCTGAACTTTTGTTTCAAGATTAAGCCTTTGAAAATCTGCATTTTTTTGATTCTGCTGAATGGCGAAATTGGCTTTTTCCACATTTCCCTTATTTGATTTCCATAAAGGCAACGGAATCCCAACCATTAAATTGACCTCGTTCTTAAACGTTCCTCCGTTTTGATCCCATCCGGCTCCTACATTCAAATCCGGAACATTAAGAGATTTTTGCCACTGAGCGTACAATTTGCTGTTATCAATCAATTTTAAATTATATTGATAATCTGCATTATTTTCTATTGCTTTCTTTTTTAGTTCAGCATCATCACCGAAAGGCTGTAATGCTAAAGTTTCCTTTGCTTCAGCTTCCGAAAGTTGTGGCTCAATATCATCGGTGACTCCTGTTAGTACCTGAAGGCTTTGTTGAAGTTCTAAAATATCTTTGTTAATTCCTATCTTATCATTATTCAACTGAATAACAAGGGTTTGCAATCTAACTTCATCTTTCAGAGAAACATTTCCTTTGGCAGACTGTACCTTATATGCTGCCAAAAGATCATTCATATACCCAAGTTGCCTGTCGGTATTTTCAAGTTTTAATTTTTCGTAGTAAAGGTTAAAATATGTGGAACGAAGCTCAGATCGAAGATCCACAAGAAGTTGAGAAAACTGAAGCTGGGCAAGCTCCTTGTTAGATTTGGCAAAAGCAATTTCATTTTTCTTTTTGCCGCCCATGTAAATCAGTTGTGTTATCTGTGCGCCTTTTGCGTGGCCTACATCAAAAACTTTTTTGTCTTCCGGATTATAAGCGTTGATTTGGCCGCTCAGTTGTGGAAGTTCCCAAATCTTGGCCTGCAAAACATCTGCATCGGCCATATTGATGTTGTACTGTTCGGCAAGCAGTTGTAAATTATTCTTCTGAAAGGCTTCTTCACAATCCAAAAGAGACATTTGCTGTTGGGCCGCCACGAATGAGGAAATGACGATAAATACCCCTGCAATTTTGTTCATTTTTTTCTTTTTAATTTACAAAAATGCTTTTATGCTATTAAAATGCTCTTAAAGAATGCTTAAAAAAAAATTAAATTTCTCGATAAATATTGATCTTTTGAATATTATTTTTTTATTTAAAATAAATATCAAATCTCAATCTATTGAAATTTTTAAATGAAAATTAATGATCGGTTTAACAAAAAACGATTGCAAAACTGAATGTAAAGGATAGTTTGGAACTAAATTGTTTATTTATTGAAAATTACACTGAATTTATTCAACAAATCTGCAGGAGAAGTATACGTAATTTTTGCGCCATGATATTCTAAAATTCTCTTCACAATTCTTAAGCCAAGTCCGGAACCTGAAATATTCTGAGAATTTTTTCCTCTTTTAAAAGCATCGAATAACTTTTCCTGTTCTTCTTCGGAGATGGTGCTGCCATGAGAAATTACATCTACAATAAGATGTTCACTTGTTTCTTTAATTATTACATCTACTTCCGTATCGTCTGAGTAAACCGCGGCGTTTTTAAGCAAATTAATAAAAACAATATCCAAAAGAGACTGAACCCCTTTTAGCGTAAGAAGAGCATCTTCGGAAGTATCTTCGGAGATAAGAAAGCTCATTCTTAATTTAGGATAGCTTTTTTCAACCGCTTCAAAAGATTCAAAAATCACTTCATCGATTCTTACTTCTTCATAAATGCTCTGAATATTTTCTTTATCAAATTTTGTCAAAAGTAAAAGTGAATTCGTAAGATCCGAAAGCTGATACACATCTCGCTGAATTTGCTTTAAAGAAGCTAATGTTTCGGGAGAATGCTGTTCAAATTTAATGAGATTTTCCAGCTGAAAAGCCATTCGGGTAATCGGAGTTCTAATTTCATGTGAAGCACTTGCCGTAAAGTCTTTCTGAGATTGAAAAACATCGTCAAGCCTTGTAATCATCGTATTAAAAGACTGCGCCAAAACATTAATCTCGTCATTCGATTCCTGAACGGGAATTTTCGTGGTAAGTTTATGTGCTGTTACTTCTGAAATTTCCACATTAAGATCTTCCAGCGGCTTCAAAAACTGTCCCATTACATAATAACTGAGAAACCCGATAAGAAGCGTGCTCATCACATAAGCCGTAATCAATAGATATTTAAGATAAGAAAGCTTCGAGTTTCCGTTGGTATCATAAGCACTTGTGAGAATATAATAATTTTCTCCATTGATATTTCTAAGAGCCGCGTAAATTTCGGGAACCGTTTTTTCAGAATAAACTATTTTTTTTTCGTCTAATTCCTTTAGCAAAGAAGTGTCCCAGGTTACATTTCGATCTTTAATGGTACTGTAAATTAATTCTTTTTCAGCATTAAAAATTAAAATGGTTTCATTTAAAAGAATGTTATCTGAATTTTCATTAAAAAAGATAGGCGCTTCTTCTTCAAAATCTTTTGACTTCGCAATGAAATGGGAAGTAAATTCAAGCCTTTGTCTGAATCTTTCTTTAAATTCATCTTTTCTGAAATCGTTAAAAGACATATAAATCACCGCCATTACAATACCAAAAAGTAATGAAAAAGCAATGCTAAGCGTAAGTGCAATCCTTCTTTTTAAAGACATTCTTTTATAACGGACTTAAATAATACCCGAATCCGGAACGAGTGTGGATTAATTTCACTTTAAAATCTTTATCAATTTTCTTTCTCAGGAAATTAATATACACTTCTACCGTATTTGTATTCGTATTGAAATTATGTTCCCAAACGTGTTCTGTGATCTGCTGTTTAGAAACCGTTCTTCCTTGTGCTTCTGCCAAATAAACCAATAATTGAAATTCTTTCAGAGTAAGATTGATTTCATTTCCTCCGCGATACACTTTCTGTTCGGTTTTATTCACAATTAAATCATCAACTCGTACAATATCCTGATCTGTGGTTTCCGATGGCGTTTTTCTTCTCAATAATGAGTTGATGCGCAATAATAACTCTTCAAACTGAAAAGGTTTTACCAAATAATCATCTGCCAGTCTTGTAAAGGCATCTTTTTTATCCGAAAGATCTCCGTACGCAGAAATGATGATGATCGGCGTATTTTTATCGAAAGAACGAATGGTCTGGCAAACATCCAGTCCGTTTATTTTTGGTACGTTGATATCGAGCAGATACAAATCGTAAGTACTATTTTTAATCTGACGAAGAAATGTTTCTCCATCATAAATTTTATCGCAGGTAAAACTATTTGATTCTAAAAACTTGCAAAGCTCCGCAGAAAGAATCAAATCATCTTCCAATAAAAGAATATTCATCGAAAATTATTTTATACGAATGTAAAGAATTTTTTATGATTTTGAAATGATAACGAAGCAGATAATTTTTTAATTGAAGGAATTAAGAATGGGTTTATTCAATCACGTGTTTAAAGAAAAAATAATTAGAGAAGAGAAAATTCTGAAGAGAAAATAAAATTTAAGGAATAAATTCTTTATTGTCTATTATAAATTAAACAACTTTATGAAACTGAAGTAACAAATATAAATTTGAAAAAGTGAGAAAATAAAAAATCCCGATTTATTCGGGATTTTTTGAGAGCCAACTACGGGACTTGAACCCGTGACCTCTTCCTTACCAAGGAAGCACTCTACCGCTGAGCTAAGTCGGCATTAAGCAAAAAAATCATACTGTATAGCATGATTTTTTTTGAGCGGAAGACGAGGGTCGAACTCGCGACATTCAGCTTGGAAGGCTGACGCTCTACCAACTGAGCTACTTCCGCAATTTTGTTTTCCAAAACTGTTGGTAAACGCTTTGCAAACTTAGGGAAAACCTTTTAGTTATGCAAGTTTTTTTAATATAAAATGTGGGGAGAGCAGGATTCGAACCTACGAAGCCGAAGCAACTGAGTTACAGTCAGTCCCATTTAGCCACTCTGGAATCTCCCCAAACATAGTATATTAAAATAGAGCTTCCAGAGGGATTCGAACCCACGACCCCGAGATTACAAATCACGTGCTCTGGCCAACTGAGCTATGGAAGCATTTTAATATTTAGACTGCAAGCTTTTGAGAAAATTCTACTCTGAGCTTTTCAGTAGTTAAAAAAATACTTTTTCAAGTATTTTTATTGAGCGGAAGACGAGGGTCGAACTCGCGACATTCAGCTTGGAAGGCTGACGCTCTACCAACTGAGCTACTTCCGCAATTTTGTTTTCCAAAACTGTTGGTTAACGGTTTGCAAATCTAAGAAGAATTCTTGAAACCTGCAAGACTTTTTTTATAAAAAAAACTGTGGGGAGAGCAGGATTCGAACCTACGAAGCCGAAGCAACTGAGTTACAGTCAGTCCCATTTAGCCACTCTGGAATCTCCCCAGGTTTTTTATATTTAAAATGAGCTTCCAGAGGGATTCGAACCCACGACCCCGAGATTACAAATCACGTGCTCTGGCCAACTGAGCTATGGAAGCATTTAAATCAAAAAGAATTCAAAAGAACGCTGTTCCCTTTTTGCGAGTGCAAATATAGAACGGTTTTTTTGAATTCTCAAATTTTTCAATAACTTTTTTTAACTTTTTTTACTACGCCATTTCTTTTTTCTTGATTAATAGCTTTTTAGCAGTATCAACGCATAGGTCTAAACTTTCTTCAAAACTTGTCGTAGTCTTTTTTACTACTATATCATCTCCCGGAACCGCCAAAATAAGCTCGGCAGTTTTATTGGCTTTATCGGCATTATTTTCTACTTTTAAAAACACTTTACACTCGTGAATTTTATCATAAAACGTATCGAGTTTGCTTACTTTTTTGTCAATGTGTGATTCTAGTGGTTCGTGAGGAGTTAAACCAATTGATTGTACTGTGATCTTCATAATTCGTCATTTTTTGATGCTCTTGGATGAGCCTGATTAAACACTTTTTTCAATTGTTCGATATTAGCATTCGTATAGACTTGAGTACTTGCAAGGCTGGAATGACCTAATATTTTTTTTACTTTGGAGATCTCCGCCCCATTATCCAAAACGTGTGTAGCAAAGCTATGGCGCAGGATGTGAGGACTTCTTTTTTCTTTTGTTGTTATAATACTAAGGTACTTATTAACTACCACATAAACAAATTTTTCGGTGAGTTTTTTCCCTTTCTTATTTACAAAAAAATATGATTTATATTCTGTTTGCGGCTGGCGTATTTCTAAATAGCTTTTCAGCAAATTTGATAAATCTGCGGAAATGGGAATCATTCTTTGTTTATTTCCCTTCCCTATTATTTTTATTTCATTTTCGTCTATATTTACATTCTCAAACATCATACCACAAAGCTCTCCTTTTCGAATTCCTGTTTGGTAGAGAACCTCAACAATACATTTTTCCAGCACATCTGTGATTTGAGTAAAAACCTTTTGTTCAAGCACTTGCATCTCGTCTGTAGACATAGGAACTTGCCTTTCCGGATAAAATTTCAATGATGAAATACTTTCAGCGGGAGAAACTTTTATTTCACCAATTTTCAAAAGGAAGAGATAAAAACTGCGAAGTGATGATAATTTTCTATTAATACTTCTTTTAGAAATATTATTTTCACTGAGTTCAACAATAAAGTTTCGGATGATTTTTTTATCTGCTTTAGAAATATCTTCTGAGGATTCTGTTTTAAGATAGAAATGAGAAAAATCTTCAAGATCTTTTTTATAGCTTGTAATGGTGTGAGGAGAATACCTCTTTTCGAATTGTAAATATTCTAAAAATTTGTTCAACATGTTATTTTTTTGAATATTATTTTGTGTATGAATTATTTCAACATAAAGAACACTAAGTTTTCTTTTTACTCCTATTTGGTTTTAAGACTCACAAAGGCGCTCTGCTTAACAAAAATCTCGGTGATTTGGTATTATGTAGTAAATTATCACTTTAAATATCATCAATGTATAAAAACAAAAATTCACTCTTCAAATATAACTATTTAAAGAGTGAACTTAGTATGTGTTTAAGAAAATTTTTCTTAAGCCTGTTCTTCTTTGCTAAGATTTCTTTGCTTGTGAGCAGCTTTTAATCTAGCTTGTCTTAAAGTTACAGAAGGCTTGATAAACGCTTGTCTAGCTCTTAATTGACGAACTGTACCCGTTTTATCAAATTTTCTTTTATATTTTTTTAATGCTCTGTCGATAGACTCTCCGTCTTTTACTGGAATTATTAACATATATTACATCTCATTTTGGATTGCAAAAATAAAACTTTTTTATTAAAACACAAAATTATTCTGCGACAAATGCTAAAAAATTAAAAATGAGGATTTAAAATTGAATAAATTCTATACCAACCTATTCAATATTTTCATTACATTTGCGCAAAACACATGTAATGAAAAAGCAATATTTATTTATTGTTGCCATATTAGTATCACTATGCGGCAACCTTTTTTCACAAACCTATCAACTTTCAGGGAATCCTGTAAATGCTACCGGCTGGGGATTGGTTTCTTCCGCTAGCATCAACGGGGACTTTATTCAACTTACCCCCAATCAGAACAATACCTCAGGAGGTATTAAACTGAATGCGCCTATCAATCTTAAATACTGTAATAAATGGAAAGTAGAATTTGATTTCAGAATTGATGGTGCCGCAGATCCTACCTATGGAAAGGGTGACGGACTTGCCTTTTGGTATATTACGAATCCACCGACTTCGTACATTTCAGGAGGGGGCTTAGGAATTCCAAATAATGCAGAAGGTCTTATGATAGGCTTTGATACTTATAATAATTACACAGAGTCATTAATGAGTAAAGTTCATATACTATATGGCACAAATAATGTGAGCTCCAATATAGAAATGAATAATACGGCAGGAAGTACCTATCATTCTAATGATCTTTTATCTACCATTCCTTTTATTACCGGAAATTATCGTCATGTAGAAGTGAACGGAGAAATTGATCCTGCCAATGCAGCCAATTGGATTATTACGGTAAAAATAGATAACCAGCAGATCGTAAGCCAATCTTTTCAGCCCTCTGGAGGAGCGGTAAATATGACACAGGGATATTTTGGTTTTTCAGCTTCAACAGGTGGTGCAACATCACGACATTCAATTAAAAATGCAAAAATTTATGTGGATAAAGTATCTCTTTTACAAAATACTATTACGGCAACAAAATGCGTAAATGCTTCTTCTAGCGCAACGGTAGACTTAACATCCTTTAATTCTCAATTGGTTAGCAATCCAGCCAATTATATCTTTACTTACTATATATTGGGAAGCTCAACACCTATAAGTAATCCCACTAATTTTCAATACTCAACAAATACAACAATAAAGGTCATCATAAAAGATCCTACTTCTACCCTATGTGACACTGAAGCTCAAATACAACTTAACACTACTACCCTTTCTTCTCCTACGATTACAAGTTCCTCAAATACTATCTGTTTTGGCGGAAACGTCACCTTAACATCAAGTCAAGCAACAGGAAACACTTGGTCTACAGGTGCTACAACGCCATCCATCACCGTGACAACGCCCGGAACGTATACAGTGACTAATACTAACGGTGGATGTACAAGTGCTCCGGCAAGCATCACGATTACTGCAGAAAGTAATCCTAATGTTCAAATTACAGGAAATACCGTCTTATGTGAATCTCCTACTCAATTAACAGCCTCTGCTTCTGGAACAGGAAATACTTACACTTGGTCAAACGGTTCTACCGGAAATACAATTTCAGTTTCAACAGCGGGAACATATACCGTGACGGTGAAAACACCAGCAAACTGTGAATATCAAAAATCTATCACGGTAACGCAGGGCGTGGTTCCAGTGGTACAAAATGCAAGTTTAAGCCAATGTTCGAATTCTTCGACGGCAGTATTTAACCTTACTTCCGCACAGCCTAGCATTAGTACGACTTCAGGCGTGACGTTTGATTTTTATTTGAATCAAGCAGATGCGGTGGCGGGAAATTCAAACACAATTAATAATCCAACCGCCTATACTTCTGGGAATACGACGATTTATGTAAGAGTAAAATCGGCGACATGTGCGAAAGTGGCGCAATTGCAATTAAACATTACCCAATCTGGAACGGTAAGCATTACAAGTTCTTCAAACACGATTTGTTTTGGCGGAAACGTAACATTGACATCAAGTCAAGCCACAGGAAACACGTGGTCGAACGGAGCAACAACGCAATCAATTAATGTAACTTCGCCCGGAACATATACTGTAACCAATAATAGTGCAGGTTGCGCAACGGTTCCGGCAAGTATCACCATTACAGCGGAAAGCAATCCGAATGTACAAATTGCAGGAAATACGATATTATGTGATACCCCAACTCAATTAACAGCTTCTGCAGCCGGAACGGGAAATGTTTACACTTGGTCAAATGGTTCTACAGGAAATACAATCTCAGTTTCAACAGCGGGAACATATACAGTGACAGTGAAAACACCAGCAAACTGTGAATATCAAAAATCTATCACGGTGACACAGGGCGTGGTTCCAGTGGTACAAAATGCGAGTTTAAGCCAATGTTCGAATTCTTCGACGGCAGTATTTAACCTTACTTCCGCACAGCCTAGCATTAGTACGACTTCAGGCGTGACGTTTGATTATTATTTGAATCAAGCTGATGCGGTAGCGGGAAATGCAAACACAATTAATAACCCAACAGCCTATACTTCTGGAAACGCAACGATTTATGTGAAAGTTAAATCAGCGACTTGTTCGAAAGTCGCACAATTGCAATTAATGATTAACACCAATGCAGCTCCTACAATCACCGCTTCAGGACCAGCGATCTGCAATGGTAATGGGGTAACTTTAACATCTAATGTCTCAACAGGAAATATATGGTCTACCGGGGCAACAACACAATCTATTACCGTTACGACTGCCGGAACCTACACTTTAACCAATAACAATGGTACATGTACAAGTAGTACAGCGAGTTTCACGGTGGTAAACGGGGTTGACCCTAATCTTCAGATAACAGGAAATTTGACGTTCTGTGAAAATTCATCCACTATTCTCACTGCTACCGCCCAAGGAACCGGAAATACTTTTTCATGGTCGAACGGAACAACGGGCGCCACAGCAACCATAATATCTCCGGGAACGTATACAGTAGCCGTAACAACGTCTTTAGGATGTCAATATCAAAAATCTGTAACGGTAACAATGGATCCTTTAATTGTTGTGAATATTGCCAGTCCGGCGCAAATTACATGTACAAATCCTCAGATTACGCTGGATGCAACCTCATCTATATATCAAACGGGAGCAACTTATTTATGGACAGCTTCAGGAGGCGGAAATATTGTTTCGGGAGCCAATACTTTAACTCCGACTGTAAATAACGGAGGAACTTATACTTTAAAAATCACAAGTGCAACACCGAACGGATGTGTAAAACAAGCGAGTGTAAATGTTGTAAAAAATACTTCTCCACCCACCATAATTCTTACAAGCTCTAAAATGACCATCTGTAAAGGAGAATCTGCAATCATTACAGCATCCGGAGCGGTAAACTATGTTTGGGCAGGATTATCAGGGTCAGGAAACACACAGACTGTAACCCCATTAACGACCACAACCTATTCCGTAACAGGAACTGGGGCAAACGGTTGTATATCATCAGCCCCTACAACCATAACGATCAACGTTGTACCAGAAATCACATCCATTTTACAGGATACTGAAATTTGTGAAGGACACAAAGCCAATTTAGATGCAGGAACCGCTCTATCTGGGCCGAGTTATACTTATTCTTGGAGTACAGGAGAAATTACACAGGTTATTCACCCGACCGCGGCAGGAACCTATTCTGTGACTATTAGTAATGGTTTCTGTTCTAAAACTTTCAGTGCAAAAGTTTCATACACTATTGTTCCCGAAATTTTAGAAATTGTTTACAATAATAATTCTTTAACGATTAAAGCTAAGAATAACAGCCCTCTTCCATTAGAATATTCAATTGACAATGGAGTGATATGGCAAGCTTCAAATGTATTTACTAATGTTTTAAAAAACACTCAATATCCTATAAGAGTAAGAAACAGAGGTATTTTATGTGATGCTTATACAGAATACTACACTTTTGTTCTATCAAATGCGATCACGCCAAATGGTGATGGAATAAATGATGTACTTGATTTCACTCCATTAAGCAAATACAAAAATTTTACAGGAAGCATTTTTGACCGATACGGAAAAAAAATCTTCAAAGCGAGTGCTAAAAACACCATTTGGGACGGAAAATATATTGGAAGAGAAGCCCCAACAGGCACTTATTGGTATAAATTATCATGGGAAGACCCTGTTACCAAAAAGACAATCATGCTAAATGGCTGGATATTATTGAAAAACAGAGATTAACTATTAAAAGTGTCGAGATTATTTTCGGCACTTTTTTATTGATATGAATTGAATTAAGCTCTCAGAAATAATTAATATCAAAAAAAGCTATCATCAATATTAATCATATTTAAACAAAAGTCTTATCTTTGCATTCACTTTATTTATGGGGTTGACTGGTTTCGACAGCAAGGTCAATGGGTAAGTAAGCATGCAGAGAACCGTAGCGCGATCTCTTTAATCCCTTGCTACAAAATTTTAACTGGCAACGAAGAGTTCGCTCTTGCAGCTTAATATCGAAGTATAGTAGATCAAGCGTTTCCCCGAAGACTTTAGTAAGGGAGCAAGATATTCCACAAATGCTCTGTTCTGCGGCGTTTGATCCTGGGATATAGGAATGCGGAAATAAGGTTTTAGATGCTTTGGCTAAAACTCGAAAACCTCAGAAGATAAGCCGGAAGTTGGGTGTCTACTCTCTGCCTCCGGTCGAAAATCAATAGTAGAATAAGCATGTAGAAAGCTTATGTATTGCTTGTTTGGACGAGGGTTCGAATCCCTCCAACTCCACAAAACAAAAGCCTAAATAACTAATATATAATTATTTAGGCTTTTTAATTTTTGAAAAATGTATTGTTATTGTACGGTACAATTATTTTCGCACTTTTTTGATAGTAGAACTACCAGAAACTTCTTCAACTGCTTTTACTAAAGATTTAAAACTTTTTAATTTAGTTAGATAGGGTATTTTTAGGAGCGACAGGTGGTCTTCGTCATCAAGTTTAATTATATGCTCAAAAGCATCAACAGCACTATATTTTTTATTTTTTAAATATTCTAATTCGAATTGTTTTTTTACTTTTCTAAACCAACCGCATTTATTGTCGGCTAATTTACCCTTATAGCGAGAATCAATTTTATAAATTTTATTCCATGAATTAACTTCTGGAGAAGAGATACTAAAACCAATTCTGAATGAATTTTTATCAAATTTCTCATCATTTATTTCGCTTACAATAAACGATATTATTGATGTATCAAAATCAACACTAACGTTTATAGGTGAGTGTGTTTTACTAAATGGATAAAAAGCTTTCTTCCTTCCTTTAAATAGAATATCTTTTTCACCTTTCACACCTCTTCCGTTACATTCATCACATATAGGTGCTAAATTATCAAAATTGATTGAAGATAAGGGGTAATGTTTAATTGGTAAGTAGTGGTCAAAAGCAGACCTACTTTCAGAAAACCAAGTTTTCAAATCACCATATCCACAACAAGGACATTCTTTAAAATGATTAGTTCTTGACACAAGTATATCATAATACCCTTTTTTAGTTCCATAATTATCCTTAATAACTTTCCAACCTAAAAATTTTGTATATAACTGTGAAAAGAATTCAACAATTGCATCTTTGATGATAGGATTAAAATCTTTTGCATAAATAGGACTATTTGTTCCATTACATAATTTTTCAATCTCATTGTTATTAATGAAAACTCTATGAAAATTATCCTTATCTGCTTGACTAAAAGATTTATCTTTAAATAATATATATATTTTGTCCACAGAATCTTTAAACCATTCATAATCACTATTTTCATAAATAGATTTGAGTTCTGCATTCAGCCTAGTTTTAGGTAATTTCCTATCAGCCTTACACCAAACCTCTGTAACTAAAAATTCAATTAGTTTATGAATATCCTTTATCTTGTAATTAACTGGTTTATAAGCTTTGAGCATTATTCTATTTCTAATTCATTTAATTTTGCAAATAATAATATTTTTTCCATTGAATCTCCTAAGTGAGAAACTTTATTTTTATATTTCGTAACCTCTTTACTTGTTAAAGATTTTTCATCCTCAATTTCTTTAAGTAAATCTTCAATCTCACTTCTAGACTTCTCCCCTATTGTAAAACTTTTATTAAATAAATTTTCCATAATTAAATCTGTAGAAGTTCCATATGTCCTAAAACTCATTTTTTGAGCATTTTTAGGATTTTCACCTTTATTAAACACTATAACTTTATCTGGAAAGCAATCTGATATTATAAAGGGCGAATGAGATGTTATTAATATATCTTTCATTATATTTCTTGCTTTACTAGCATACAAACTTCTTTGTAAAGTTCTAATAAATTTTGAACGCCAATCAGGATTGAAATGAGTTTCGGGTTCATCTAATAACAAAATCGCTGATTTATCTTTAAGCATTAAACAAATCCCTAATGTATGTAAAAATTGTTGTTCTCCATCAGACAGGTTTTTCATTAATAGATGCGAAATCTCTTTGGTTACAATATTCTCTTTTTCAATATAGTAATCTAAGAAGTGAAATACAGTTTCTTCAGGTGCTGGTCGTGGTACCTTTCCATCAGTATAATATCCCTTAGATTGATATACATCAGATTTAATTGTATTATCAACAGTCCGGTAATTTAAAGTATACAGAATTTGGAAAGATCTGAAAAGCTCAAATATTCCATTTTTAAAGTTTATATCAAATGCCTTTTTAGTTTCAGAGTTGACACAAAAATCTAACGTAAGATTTTTGTCATTTTCGTAATAAGATGTGCAACATTTCTTAAATTTATTAAGTGTTTCTGAATACCTATCAATAATATTATTACTTCCCTCTAAATGCTTATTGATATTCATTCTAAAGCGTTTAATACTCTTTATTCCTAGTTCAGTTTTTAATGGTTCTAACACGGAATCTCCTTGAAAGATATAATTAGAAAGTAAAACCGCCTGACTCATTTCATAATCAATATAGATTAAGCTACTCTCTGGCTCATTATATTTTAAATTTTCATTTAATGCTTCTAAATACTCATCAAAATGTACCAAGCGAGTTTTTAAAAACGGAATACTTAATATCTCATTCTCACCTGAAGAATAACCAATAACCAAATCCGGAAGATACTTTTTAGCTTCCGCCTGTATCTTGCCATTCTTTTGAGCTACAACAGAGACTTTAATTTTTTCACCATTAAAAGGATATGGTTGATGATTAACTTCTGGTTGCTTCCCAACTTTTTTTTGAATAGTTACTAACGTAAAATTTTCAATACTTGGCTTTGCACCTTTCTCCTTTAAAATATAATATTGCAATAGAAAGGCATCAGGTTTACAATCTTTTTCGTCGAAATTATCCACGAAAACTTGTGGTTGATTCACATTTGCACAACTCTCTATATGGTAAAAAATATTTGCTAAAGCTTCGAGAACATTTGATTTTCCACTACCATTCAACCCAGCAAAACAAAATGGATGAAAGTTATTCCATTCCTTACTGAGAATTTTAGGTTCAAGAAATTCCCCCAATTCATCTCTGAAAGAAAGCTTAAAACCTTTCTTTATACTGCCATAATTTGAATTGATTTCCAATTTTAGTAGTTTCATTCTGATACCCTTAGTTTTATTTTACCTCTAATGCTTTTTTGCTCAACTACCCCTTTCTCTAATAATAACAAAAGGTGCTTAAAAGCAACATCATACTTTTCAAAATCTGAAAACTTATTCTCTTCAATCCATTTTAATAATATGTTCAGTCTATTTTTGTCCTTCAATTCTTCAAATTTGAAAGTCATCAACAGTTCTTCAAAAATTTCTGATTCATCATAAGTTTCATTTCTCAATTCAGAAGTATCTTCAAAGAGAAAAGACTTTTGAAGATGGGACTCAAATAATTGTTGAAATATATTTAAGGAAACTTGTAACCTTTCCTTCATTGAATTCAAAGTATTACAAATATTCTCATATTTTCTTTGTAAGTCCAAAGGAGCCACAAGAATTTTCTGCTTTAATAGATTTGAAACACTAATATTAGCTAAGTTACCTGAAATTCGAGCTTTATTTCTTAATACATATTTACCAAATGAAGAATTAAAGAAACCACTAAAGTAATATGGATTTAATATTTCTTCATCTAATATTATTCTGAATAAATATCCTGCATAAGTATAACCTAGCCCTTTATCCCATACAGCTACTTTACCTACAAGATCAGGACTATTTGTTCTATTAAAAAGTACTTCTCTATCTTGAATTTGACTAGATTCAAACTCTTCTTTTGTTATTGTAACATATTTCAAATTGGAAAGATTAATGTCTCCGTTATAAGTAATATTATTCATCCTTACAACAGGATATCCATCCATATCTGAATTTGGTTTTTCTGTCAGTCCATATTTTGTATTTTTAACAGCCCTAGTTTCATCAATTCTAATATACTTCCATTCCTTAGATTGTGGGTTCTCCAAAAAGTATTCTAAAAAGTAAGTTTTTTTAAGTTTTTCAATAATTTCTACAGCTTTAATTTTCAAATCAATTACATCTTGTAATTGATTAAGTTCAGAAACTATCTTTTGTTGATCCGTTAAACTCTTTGGAAAAACAACTTTTACTTTTCTTAGATGTTTATTAGTAAGGATTGAAATAATTGCCTTATTAGCTTTAAATTCTAATAGCCCTTTATTTAACTTCACCCAATAGTAAAACAACTCAGGTAATATTATTCCTTGATGAAGTTCAACCCCAGTAATTTGTTGGTTGGACGCAATAGGAAACCTATTTATTGTCACCTTACCAATTTCTCCGATAGTAGTTATTAAAACAGTGTCTTTATTAAATAAAAAAGCTTTTCTAGACTCTACAGCTAATTTAGAAATTGTTAATTCGGCTTCTTTGATAGTCATTTGTCCCTTAAAATCTGAAGGTGTAATCCATAAAATATCTCCGTCAAAAAACTTTTCATTAGTTTTTGTCGGTGTTGTTCCTGTGCGGATTGATTTCGCTAATTCACCAATTGTATATTCGACAAATTCCATATTACAATTTATCTAATTGTTTTAATTGTTCTGAAATAGAAGCCTCTATTTCTTTCAATTTTTCTAAAAGAGCATCTTTTCTTTCAAACTCTTGAGGTTTATATAAGTACTCCTTATATAAATTAAAATTCAATTCAAAATCATTTTCTATGATTTTTTCAATTGGGATTTCAAAATGATTTAGTTCAAGATTTGACTGATCTTCATGTTTCTTATTTTTCCATCCCTCAAGTGTATCCTTTAAGGGAAAATCAATGGTTCTTTTTCTTGCATTGTCTAAAGAATAGCCATCAGATTCCATTCCATAAAACCAAACCTTTACTGATTGTAAATCATCCTCTTTATTCCTATATTTTCTTTTAGAAAAAAGCAAAATAGATGTTTTCACCCCTGTATAAGGGAGAAAAACACCACTTGGTAATGAAATAAGCCCTTCTAAAGTACAATCCGTTAGTAAAAGCTTTCGGATAGCTTTATGAGACTTTCCAGAATTAAACAGAACACCTTCCGGAACAATTACAGCCGCACGCCCTCCTTCTTCAAGCATATAAATAATTCTTTCAAGGAATAACAATTCTGACTGTACAGTTATATTTTTTCTATTTTCTTCCTTATCAAATTGCGGGGGATAAACTCTATCCAAATTTTGACTTATTCTTATGCTATCAACTTTTCCAGTAAACGGAGGATTTGCCAATATATATTTATAAAGACCTTGAATCGATTTACTTTTTATATCATCCAACTTTTTCTTTTCCATCCTTAGTAATTCAATGCTCTCATAATCTTCGGATAGCGAATCTGTATATACGATATTTGGCTTTTCAATTCCGTGCATCATTAAATTCATTACCCCAATCCTAACCATTGTTTGATCTATATCAAAGCCAAAAAAAGTTTGTTCTTTTAATTTTTTTCGCTGATTTTCACTCAGATTTTCACCATCTAAACCCCGAGGAAGACCATCTTCATCATTTGTTATTCTTTTTGAATATTTAGTAAGCAAGTATTGATATGCTCCTACAAGAAATCCTCCAGATCCCGATGTAATATCACAAATTTTACCGTCAACATCCAAATCTAATAAATTAGCCATTAAGTAAATTATATGTCTAGGCGTTCTAAACTGTCCATTTTTACCTGCTTCATTAGTTTGTAATAATAAGTGCTCATACACATCACCTTGAATATCTTGAAAGTCATTATTCTTATGCTTTATCTCGTTATCTATTAAGACATAAATATCATTAATATAATTCATGGCATCTCGAAGTAATGCTGGACTTTTAAATTTAAAAACAGCATCACTCATTGCTATTGCGTAAGCATCATTAGAGGAAGCTAAATCATTTTTTATATAATTAAAAACCACTTCTTTTACATGATTTAACAAATTATTCCCCAAATACTCATTATAAATACTCCATTTATATTGATCCTCTAAATTCGCTTTGAAATTTTCAAGTCTTTTCATAAATAGAAGATATGATATTTGGTCTATAGCTTCAATTGGATTTGAAAGACCTCCTGCCCATAATCTATCCCATAAAGATTGAACTTTATTTTTTATATCTTGTGATAACATTTTACTTATAATTTAATATGCTTATAACCTCTACGATATGTATATATCTTAATTGGTTTACAAATATCCGCTTATTTACCATTCATTCACAAAAAAAGAGAGTAAAAATTTACTCTCTAATATGTTAAACCTCATCATTAATTACCAGTTGTTCTTTTTTGCCGCTTCGTTTTGAGAATAAATATAATCATAAAGGCTTTGGTTCAATACATTGAAATAGTTTGCTATTTTAGGCATTGTTTCTGCATACATTTTTCGCACTTCCCCGTTGCCTTTAAAATACATCCAACTTTTTTTAAACTTAGCATCGCCCCAATTGATAATTCCATATTTATCTTTATCCCCTTTTTGTAAATCTAAAACGTCAAACTTATATTTTCCATCTTTGACAGAAACTTCAATTTCGTATTTTATATCACTACACATTGTGACCAAATTATGATAACAATATTCATTTTTACTGACACCTTGAAACCTTATATAATCATTTTCAACTTGTGCTTTTATAACTTCACTTGGTTTATTAAATGTTTTATTTATCCACTCTATAGATTTTTTATACAATTCTTCTTTAGTTTTACCTTCACAGGAAACTACTAAAAAATCTGTTAATTCTTGCTCTTTATCTACTGTAAATTTTTCTATTGATTCCTTTGGTGGGAGTGTTTGAATTGAGGTTACATCCTGCGAAAAAACATTATTAGAAATTGCAATAAACAATAATACTATATAGTATTTTTTTGAATTCATATTAATTATAATTATTGTTAAAAATAGTTTTGTACTTATTGGGCAAATAAAAATATTTGACAATGAATATCCTTATGGGAAACCGTATAAGAGATAAAGAAATCTTAGCAAAATACTTTTCATAAATTTTGAAAATTATTCTACTCGTCTCAAAGTAGTATATTATCACAACATAAAAGGCGTGAGACAAAAGCCAATCTGTTACAGAGGCACTCGGATGCCCAACAACCAGAAAGACTTCGCCCACGCCCATATAAGGACACGGGCGTAAGTCTATCAAATGTTGGTTGTTTAGAAGATTCCGAGTTTTCTGTAACCGCAATGATAGCTTACGCTTGTGTTATCGTAAAATTAATGTTTCAAATTTAATGATTTTTCTGATAGCACTAATATGTGATTACATTTTGCTACTGAATCCAAGTCAAAAATTAATATTTGATTTCGGCTTCCTTACTATAGTGTTTCTTTTCGGGCTACAAAAATTTAGAACACAATATAAATCCTTTATAAATATACATTAGCATAGCTTTTTATCACCCGAAATGATTTATCAATAAAAAGTCTTATTAAATTAAGCAATCTTGTAAAGACACCCTTACTATAGTAATATTTTTAATGCAGAAAGTATTTGTCGATTTAAATAAACAGCCTATTAATAGACATTACAGTGTCTTTTAAATTGCCTTTACAAGTCTCTATTTTTTAGTTGCATAACCAAACAGCTTTTTTTTGATTCGACTTAACGTTTTATAATAATCAATTCTGCATTCGTTAGTACAATACATAACATTTCTTCTTATACTAGTTAATTCATTTTGACAAAATATATTCTTACACGGTCTTACTATTTTATTCTTTTCTTTATTTAAATTTAGGGTAGAAATAAACCTATTATCTAAATGGTTAAAAACTCGCTTATCATCTTTCTCGATAAACTTTTCAAAACAGGTTAATTTCTCGCCACTTTTAATTAGCTCTAAACATTTTTCTTTAAGAAGTTTGGATATAATATCTTTTCCTGATTCTCTAATCAAATATTTTGTATTTAAAACTTCTAGCCTTTGCTTTGCCTTATAAAAATTCTTATCATTTAGCAGCTCTAAATTACTCCAATAATTACTATTAAGAAAACACTGAAATTTCGTTTTTTCATGAGGTCGCATCTTCTCGATAGCATAATTATCTTTTTCAACAAAAACAATTTCATTCCATAATTTAAAAAGCAATTCTGAAAGCTTTTCCCAAACTAATTCTTTAGTTAGATCCGAAAGATTCTTAATCCCGAGACCATCAACAAAAATCATTTTCTTTATTGCAACTTCGATTTTTAAACGATTGCTCCATTCTTTCTTCTCCTGAAAATCTTTAAAATAAATTTTAAAATGATAACGTTGATGTTTGAAAATAAATCCGAATTCCTTTCCTTTCTCAGTTAGTAGAGAATAATTTTTACGTTTGTGAGTTAAAATTGAGTTTTTAAGATAATCAACATTAAATGGGCATTTTATAATTACACAATATTCAAAACTTCGTATTTCCGTCTTTTCCGGATCTACATATAATTCTTTTTTTAATTTTTCAATTGTCTGTAATAAATCCAATCGTGTAAAATCAATTGCATTCGTTTTCCCATCAGTAAAAAACTTGCATAGAGAACCTCGAAAGCCATAAATTATAGATGAGGCGTTTTTCTTTAACGATAAACTCAGTCCTTTATATTTTGTACTAAAATTTTTATCATCAATGACCCCAGTTGCAGTATAAAAGCGTCCCATCAAACCTATATTAACATCAGAACTCCAATCATCTGAAATACCATGTCTAATTCCACTAATACCATCCATTAGCTTGTAGGTTATAATTACTTCTTACTTTTTTTCACCACAAGACTATCAAGAATTTCACTTTTTTTATAGTATCTACGGTTAGCAATACCATATGCTTTTATTTTCCCTTGATTTGTCCAGTGCCATAATGTAGAGGCATCAATCTTTAGCATTTCACATACTTCAGCCCGAGTCAAAAGTTCATCTTGGCTTTTAGGATTTAAAGATTGAGTAAGGTTTTGTAGTTCAACCCTTACAGATTCTGTAATAATTTCTGAAAGAGTTACTTTGTCTATGCTTTGTAGAATAATTGACTTGTCCATATTTTTTTTAGACAAAATTCAATATACTACATTGCTACTATCACAATACTGGTATTTTTTGAGAATAATTCATTTTCATAAAACTTTATACAATAATGTAGTTATTGAAAGTTTGAATAGATTTTTATAAATTCATCAGTCATATTCACTGTATCTTTGTTAGCTATACAATAATTGTAGACTTCCTTAACCTTATTTTTATCTTGTAAATAGTTCTTGGAATTCCCTAAATTATATCTTATTTCAGAAATATAATTTAGAGGAATATTATCTACGAGTTCATATTTTTCTTTTATAATTTTTGCAATTTTTGATGCATTCAAATTGCTCTTATTATAATTACTAAATTCTCCAGTAGCATATTCTAAGACTACATAGAACCATTTTTCTTGCTTTTCATTTATAGTCTGGTAATGAAACAATGCATTTAATAACTCTTTTTTAATGACATAAAAATTTTCTAATAGAAGATGGTATGTAACTTTGTCATACTCATATTCAACCAAATATATTGCATCTTCACTTTCAAAATTGCTTTTTTCAACTTCAGTTTTTTTAATGATATAATTTTCAAGAATTTTTATTTCATTCAAAAAATTGAACTGCATATTAATTTCTTTCACAAAATAATTATTCTGGATAACTTTAATCTGGCTTATAAAAAAATCCTTAAGTTCATGTCGATGATATAAATAAGCACTTAATATTATTTCTAAGTAAATAGGCTCATTATTCTTATTGATTCGCATTCTAAGATAGTTTAATTAAAGTAATTAGTAATTTCAAGTGCTAAATCTTTATTACTCTTACCAATGTAATTTAAGAACATTGTTTCTGTACTATGTCCCGTAATATAAATAAGGTAATTTGTTGGTATTTTTCCATAAAAATTAGATGCAAAAGACCTTCTTCCCACATGCGAAGCAATTAGTTCCCATTTTTCAAATAATCCCTCTTCTTTTCTATAAATGCCCGTATCCGGTTCAATCTCCATTTTTTTACTCCCACTTATTTTTTCCGTTATACCAGATTCTTTACAAACAATCTTTAACATTTCATTATATTTCTGATCGGAGATAGCTTTAGGAAAATCACCATTCCTTTTTTCTAATATTGCCAACACTTTTGAATGCAGGGGAATAGTCATTAGTTTTCCCGTTTTCTTTTGCTTAAATTCAAGCAATTTATTTCCTTTCTCTTCTCTAATCATTTTAGAAGAAAAATTCATGAAATCGGATATTCTTTGCCCTGTATAACAAGAAATAATTAACCAATCCTTTACATTGTCTAAGCTTTCATTAAACTCTTTTTTTTCAATTTCTTTAAGTTCATCAAAAGAAAGATATGGATGCTTAATTTCTGTTTTCACCTTAATTCTTAACTTATTAAGATTCCGGCTTACATCTAGCCCTTTCTCATATGCATAGTTACAGAAGGTTTTAATAAATACTAAATCTCTTTGAATTGTTCCTAATGCGTAATTTTCAGATTTACAATATTCAACAAATTCAGCTTTGAAGTTTTCATCAATATCCGAAATCAAAACTATTTTCTGAAAAGCTTTCTCATATCGCTCCAATTTATGTTTGACAACTTTATGTTTTTTTATAGACGAAAGTGTAATTTCACTTTTCCTTTCCTCGTTATAATAATCTATAAACTTAACAAGTTCTGTTGGTATAAGGTTTTTTTCAGGCTCTTTGTTATAATATAAATCAATCTGATTCTGTAGCCAGTTTTTGTTTACTAATTCCGGAACAATTTTGTCAAAAGCTGATAAAATAAAATTTTCAATATTATTCATCTCACTTTTAACCTCTAATTGACGATTAGCCACATCAATATTTTTTGGTCTTTTCTGATTATGCTGCTTTTCCCAATAAACTTTACTAACTTTTAATAAAGTTTTTGCCCCAATAACATAATCATTTGAATTATGCCTAAACAGTAATCTGATATTTAGATTCGAGTTTTCTCTAGTAGATCGATAAAGGAAATTTAGTGTTGCCATTATAGCCGTACATTTTGTCATACAAATGTATTATTTTTGTACGGTAAATTACAAACTATTAAAATTCAAATCAAATTACATCAATAAGCTCAACATGAAAAACACTAACAAACACATTGAAAAACAGCCAAATCATAACTTACATCATGCAGAAATAGATTTTCAAAATTGAACACATAGTACACCCTCCAACTCCACAAAAGAGGTTTTGTAAATTACAAAATCTCTTTTTTCTTTTTCTTATTGCTTCTAAATTCCCAGGGTGAAATTGCTCGTTTATCAGACCAAAGTCCTATCTTTTTATTTCTGGCGATGAGTTCATAATTTTTTAAATCTAAATCTTTGGATGCTTTAAAATACCACCATCCCAAACCAGCTTTTATAATTTCGGCAGACAGATATTTATCGTTGTCATAGAATATTTTAGCAACCGTACGCTTGTATCGATCTTTATTCATTCTATAAAAAGTAACTTTTTTACCGAAAACCTGCGAACTGGTAAATTGTTTAGCATTTTTACCAAAAGCCTGACTATTTTCAGGGCAATCAACTTCCGCTAATCTTAATGTTTCCTGATGATTATTTCCCAACAAGACCACGACCGTGTCTCCGTCTTTTACTTTTATCACTTTCCCTTTCGACTGCGCAAACAGCATATTACAGCCCATCAATAAGGCTATACCTACAAATTTCAACTTCATTTTTTTATTATAACTAAATTATTTTACTTGGCGATGCACCAAAATGTTTTTTAAAAGCAAATGAAAAATGAGAAAGATCTTCAAACCCTAAATCAAGATAAATGTCAGAAGCCATTTTTCCTTTTTCTAAAATTAAATAATGCGCCTCCTGCAATCTTTTTCTGAGCAACCATTTTCCGGGTGTGCTTCCGAAAATCTTTTCAAAATCACGCTTGAATGTTGCTAAACTTCTTCCCGTTAAATAAGCAAACCGATCTAAATTAACATTAAAATGAAAGTTTTTATTCATAAATGCTTCAATATCAATTTTGCCGGGTTCATTAAAATCAAACAAAATATTTTTTAATTCTGGATCTTCCTGAAGCAATAAAATCAGCGCTTCTTTTATTTTTAGATCAACCAAACGAGGATCTGAAAGTTTTCCTGAATTTTGATATATTAATAAGGAATGCATATAATTTTGAAGCTCCGAACTTTCATGCAATAACCACAACGGTTTATGATGCTCTTTTTTTTCGGAGATCAAATTATATTCAACACTAAAGTCTTTTAACGTTTGTTGATCGAGATAAATGGACAAAGATTGAAATTCTCCATTCGGAGGTGGTTGCTTGATAAATTTCAACAACTGATTTCTCCTCAAAAAACGGATAGAACCATCTTTGGCTGAATAATCATGAAAACCGTCGTTCAAAACCAAGTCTCCGGCAATTTGATAACTCAGCACATGATCCGACACAAAATGCTCTCCCTGTCGGCTCAGTTGCGTATAACAGGAATAAACGATATTGCCAAAATCTTCTCTTTTAGATTTCATTTCATACAAAAATAAGAAAATGAGACTGCATTTTTTACAGCCTCATCAATTAATTAAAATAACTCAATATAAGACCAAAGAACAACTGATTGAAAAATAAAAACTTATTTTATCATCAATCAACTTGGCTTTTTTACCTTTTTACTTTAAACTAATACCTTTGTGAGCCAAATATTGTTTACCGTATTCACTTTCAAACATACTCACCGCTTCATCATGATCGGTAGAAATCGTCACATCCAGCCATTTTTCAAATTCTGCCTTTCTCTGTTCGTCGGTTGCTCTCAAAATCGACGCCGCTTCACTACCTAAAACCAAATGCAAAGGAGGATTTTCGTTTTCCACAACATCAATCATTACTTTCGCCGCTTTTGCAGGATCACCCATCGGTAAAAATTTTCCTGAAGTTAAATGTTCTTTAATTCCTCCAACGGTTAATTCGTATCCTTCAATATCTTTAGCAAAACTCATCGAAGAACCTGCCCATTCTGTACGGAAACCACCGGGTTCAATGCACGTCACTTTAATTCCGAGAGGTGCAACTTCTTTGCTTAATGATTCTGAAAATCCCGAAAGACCAAATTTTGCCGCCTGATAAATAGAAAGTCCCGCATTCCCTACTCTACCGCCAACAGAACTGATCTGTAAAATATTTCCCGAACGTTGTTTTCTCATATAAGGCAAAACCGCTCTCGTTACTTCAATCGGCGCATATAAATTAACTTCCAACTGATTTCTGACTTGCTCATTGGTAAAAGCTTCTGCCGCTCCAGTAATTCCGAAACCTGCGTTATTCACCAATACATCGATTCTTCCAAAATAATCCACTGCTTTTTCTACTGTTGAATAAATCTGTTCTTTGTTCTGAACATCCAGTTCCAACGCAAGAATCTGTTCCGGATATTTTTCAACCAAATCATTTAACTGCTGAGAATTTCTTGCGGTTGCCACAACGTAATCTCCTTTTGCTAAAACTGCTTCAACAAGATTTTTACCTAAACCTTTTGAACTTCCTGTGATAAACCAAACTTTTTTCATTTTTTTTATTATTGAATTTTGTTGATACAAATTTCCATCAATTTCACACCTCTTTGGTTTGTTAAAAAGCTCAACTTTACTTTGTTTAAAAAGTCATTTTCTTTGAAACTCAATTCTTACTATATATAGTATCGGGTTTAAGAAAAATTTAATTTTAGTTAAACTGAAACCTTTGCATTAAATGTTAAAATATAAACTCCTGAAAACTAAAATAATACCCTCAAATATTATAAAATACATACCTACGCGCCACAAAAAAGAGTAAAAAAATGTTTTATCGTAAAGAATTTTATATATTTGCACCATCTAACAATTAAAAAAATAATTTACTATGTCAGACATTGCATCAAGAGTAAAAGCTATCATCGCTGATAAGCTTGACGTTGAAGAAACAGAAGTAACTCCAGAAGCTAGCTTCACTAACGATTTAGGAGCAGACTCTTTGGATACAGTTGAACTTATCATGGAATTCGAAAAAGAATTTAACATTCAAATCCCTGATGATCAAGCAGAAAAAATTACTACTGTAGGACACGCTATCGCTTATATCGAAGAAGTAGTAAATAAATAATATTCTTCAACAAAAAGAAATTAAAAAAAGTTTATGGAATTAAAAAGAGTAGTTGTAACCGGTTTTGGAGCAATAACGCCGATTGGAAATAATGCAAAAGAATACTGGGAAAATCTTCTAAAAGGTGAGAGCGGTGCCGCTCCGATTACTCTTTTTGATGCCACAAACTTTAAAACGAAATTCGCTTGCGAGGTGAAGGGTTTCAATCCTTTAGACCATTTCGATAAGAAAGAGGCTAAAAAAATGGATAGAAACACACAACTTGGGTTGGTAGCTGCTAGAGAAGCAGTTTCCCACTCAGGAATTATTGAAGACAATGTAGATAAAAACAGAGTTGGAGTAATCTGGGGTTCCGGAATCGGAGGTTTAGAGACTTTTGAAACTGAAGTTTTAGGTTGGGCAAATACGGATATTCCGAGATTTAACCCTTTCTTTATTCCTAAAATGATTGCGGACATCACTCCTGGACATATTTCTATTGAATATGGTTTCCACGGACCGAATTACACAACTGTTTCTGCATGCGCATCTTCAGCAAATGCTATAATTGATTCCAAAATGCTGATCCAACTAGGAAAAGCAGACGTAATTGTGTGCGGAGGCTCTGAGGCAGCCGTTACAGCAAGTGGTGTCGGTGGATTCAATGCAATGATGGCACTTTCTACAAGAAATGATGATCCTAAAACAGCTTCAAGACCTTTCGATAAAGACAGAGATGGCTTTGTATTAGGCGAAGGAGCAGGATGTATCATCCTTGAAGAATATGAGCACGCGGTAAAACGCGGTGCTACAATCTATGCAGAATTAAAAGGTGGCGGTATGAGTGCTGATGCACATCACATGACAGCGCCTCATCCTGAAGGTTTAGGAGCTTACTTGGTAATGAAAAATTGCCTGGAAGATGCAGGATTAACTGCTGATGAAGTAGATCACATCAATATGCATGGTACGTCTACTCCATTAGGAGATATTGCAGAATCTAACGCGATTTCAAAATTATTAGGAGAGCACGCTTTCGACATTCAGATCAATTCTACAAAATCAATGACAGGTCACCTTTTGGGTGCAGCCGGAGTGATTGAAGCTATTGCTGCGTTGGGAACTATTATTCATGGTATTGTTCCTCCTACCATTAACCATTTTACTGATGATGAAAATATCGACAGCAGACTGAACTTTACGTTCAACGATGCTGTGAAGAAAGATGTAAAAGTAGCCATGAGTAATACTTTTGGGTTTGGTGGTCATAACGCTTGCGTTCTATTTAAGAAAATCTAAATTTACTGAATGGAGTTACAGAAATACTTTTCTAAATTCCTTCTCAAAAAAAGAAAAAGACAGCTTACAGAGAGAGACTATAACCTAAGTATGGCATTAAATAAAATGCTGGGAACTGAGGTGCAGAATGTAGCTCTTTACCGCGAAGCTTTTTCTTTAAAAAATTCTTCTAAAAATCAGGATAACAGTAATTACGAAAGGCTTGAATTTTTAGGAGATTCTGTTTTGGGTACAATTATCTCTTGTCATTTGTTCCAGACTTATCCTCAGGCTAATGAAGGATATCTGACGCAGATGAAATCTAAGATTGTTAATAGGAAAAATCTTAATAAACTAGGAGAAGATCTAAAGCTTACGGATCTGTTGCAAAAACAGGCATCTGTGGCATTAGGCGAAAATATCTCCGGAAATTTATTTGAGGCACTCATTGGCGCCGTGTATTTAGACTTCCACTATGATACCTGTAAAAAGATCATTCTGGAAAGATTGCTCACGCCAAGCGAAATTAATAAGCTTGAAAACAAAATTGTAAGCTACAAAGGTCTTCTACTCGAATGGAGCCAGAAGAAAAAGCTAAATATAAAGTATGAAACTTGTGAGGAAATCCAGGTGAACAAGGCAATAACCTTCCGATGTCATGTATGGCTGGGAGATGAAAAAATTGCCAACGCCACCGAGACTTCCAAGAAAAAGGCAGAAGAAAAAGCAGCACAAAGGGCATTTTATATTTTAAACAAAAAAGAAAACATACTTGGAAATCCAAAAACTTTATGATCTAGACGATATAGAATTTGAAGATATTGCCATAGGATTGGTAAGATTAGCAAAACATATACCCGATCATGAGTTTTTCTACAAAATAAATCAAAACAACGACCTCAAATTTTCCAGAAAACAAGATATCGTTTTTCATGGGGCGTTTTATGATTACTATTTTTCAAGATTCGAGGCCTACCACAAGTTTACAAAGACTTGCTTTACTTTCATTTCAAACAAATCTTCGGAAAGTAAGCAAAAAAAACAACAGACTGAGCTATTCTCAGGAGAAGATAACATTAAATTTTTATTAAATAATCAGGTAGATGTGCAATATATTTTGCATAGTTCGGAACAGTTTCCTGATTTTTCCGTAATTTTGCTCCCTGAAAATCTTGTGTTTCCAATTCAAGATTATACATTAGGTTCTGAAGAGGAACTTTATCAAATTATCCAGTATTATGAATAAGTATTTAAAGAAGACAAAAATTATCGCGACACTTGGACCGGCGTCATCGTCGAAGGAAGTAATGTTAGGGCTAATGAAAGCAGGTGTTGACATTTTCAGAATCAATTTTTCACATGCAGATTACGACTTAGTTCGATCAAATATTGAAATAATCAGAGAACTTAATAAGGAATATGGTTATTCGGTGGGTATTTTGGGAGACCTACAAGGGCCGAAACTAAGAGTAGGGGTTGTAAAAGAAGGTTCTTACCTGAATCCAGGTGACATCCTTACTTTTACCAATGAGAAAATAGAAGGTGATTCTACAAAAGTTTATATGACTTATCAGCAATTTCCACAAGATGTGAAAGTTGGTGAAAGAATTCTTATTGACGATGGTAAATTGGTTTTAGAAGTTACTGAAACTAATGATGTAGATACTGTAAAAGCAAAAACAATTCAAGGGGGACCTCTAAGTTCTAAAAAAGGGGTAAACCTTCCTAATACAAACGTTTCTCTTCCTGCATTAACGGAAAAGGATATTCAGGATGCCAACTTCATGCTAGATCAGGAGGTGGACTGGATAGCACTTTCTTTCGTGCGTCACGCTCAGGATATTATTGATTTGAAAGAATTAATTGCTAAGCATCCAAACGGTAAATTCAAAACTCCGATCATCGCGAAAATTGAAAAGCCTGAAGGGGTAAAAAATATCGATGAAATCTTAATGGAATGTGACGGATTAATGGTTGCTCGTGGTGACCTAGGTGTGGAAGTTCCGATGGAAGAAGTTCCTGCTATCCAAAAAACATTGGTAGAGAAAGCGAGATATTATTCTAAGCCAGTAATTATTGCGACTCAGATGATGGAAACAATGATCAACAGCTTAACGCCTACAAGAGCGGAAGTAAATGACGTTGCCAACTCTGTATTGGATGGTGCTGATGCGGTAATGCTTTCAGGAGAAACTTCTGTAGGTAGATACCCAGTTCAGGTTGTGGAAAACATGGCTAAAATTGTGAAAAACATCGAGATGACACATTTTTACCAACACAAAAACGAACCAATTGAAAAAGACTTCGACTGTATTGATGAAAGATTCATCACCAACAGAGTATGTCTTGCTGCGGTAAGAATTGCTAAAACAACTAACGTTTCTGCTATCGTTACTTTAACAAGTTCTGGTTATACGGCTTTCCAGTTGTCAGCTCACAGACCAGATTCTCACATCATTGTTTACAGCGGTAACAAAAGAGTGATCAACATGTTGAACCTTCTTTGGGGTGTTCACGCATATTATTATGATATGAACAAATCTACTGACGAAACTATTATCCAGGTTAATATGTTGACACACAACTACGGATTTATCGAATCTGGAGACTTTGTAATCAACATCAATGCTACTCCGTCTTACGAAGGTGGAAAAACAAATACATTGAGATTGACAACCGTTTAATTAACGAGTCATTTCGCATAAAAACAAAAAACTCACGAATAATTTTCGTGAGTTTTTTGTTTTATAAGTTTTGAAGCTGGAGGAACAAATTTGGAAGTTAGATGTCCATTATGCAATCTCTTTGTAAACTTCCATCCCCCCTCTTACAGCCTCCTTTCCTCTAAAAATTTCCTACGATAGTTCTTGCCGTTACAAACTCTTTTAAAGCTAATAAAGAAAGCTCTGTTCCGTAACCTGAAGCCTTTGATCCACCGAATGGGAAACGAGGGTCAGAACTCGTCATTCTGTTGATATTCACCGTTCCGGATTCAAGATTATCAATAAAGAACAACTGACGATCTTTATTCGCCGTCCAAACAGAATTTGAAAGTCCGAAAGGAATATCATTCGCCATTTGCAATGCTTCTTCATCACTTTTAGCGATCATCACCATTCCCAACGGTCCGAAAAGTTCTTCCTGTAGAATAGGATTTCCTTCCTGTACGCGAATTAGGCCCGGTTTAAATTCATTATCAGAAACTCTTTCCAACGGAATAATAATTTCAGCGCCATTTTCTAATGCTCTGTTAAACTGAGCTTCCAATTCATCTGCAAGATCAGGTCTTGCCATTCCGGCTAGTTTCGTTTCCTTATTTAAAGGATCTCCAATCTCGTATTTTTTAAATTCTTCAATAAATTTTGGTAAAAATTCATCTTCAATTTTTTCATCAATGATAAATCTTTTCGCAGCAGTACAAGTTTGTCCACAATTTTGAAGTCTGGATTTTGCCCCTGCTTTTGCTGCTTCATCTAAATTAGCATCATCAAAAATGATAAAACCATCACTTCCGCCTAATTCAAGCAACGATTTTTTGATATTTAAACCAGCAATTGAAGCTACTTCCCCACCTGCTTTTCCGCTTCCAGTAAGACTTACACCTTTTACGGCATCATGCTCAAGAATTTCTTTTACCGCCTGATGTCCTACCTCAAGATTCTGGAAAATTCCTTCAGGAAAACCAGCTTCCAATAATACTTTTTCAATAGCATTTCCGCTTCCGAAACAGATAGAAGCATGTTTTAAAACAATGGTATTTCCCGCTAACATCGCAGGAACTGCAAATCTAAGCACTTGCCAGAAAGGAAAATTCCAAGGCATTACTCCAAGAATTACACCTTTTGGAACATAATGAACTTCAGAATACGAAAACTCGGAGTCAATTTTTTCAGGTTTTAAAATATTCTCAGCATCTGCATAATAATTCATCATTAAAGCGCATTTTTCTACCTCAGCAATCGATTCTGAAATAGGTTTATTCATTTCCTGAGTAATGATTGTACCAAATTTTTCAGCATTTGTTTTTAAAATTTCGGCTGCTTTTGCAATGAGTTTTTGTTTGTCTTCGAATGGTACTTTTCTCCATTCTGAAAATGCCTTATCTGCTTTGATAAGTTTATTTTCAATTGATTGTTCCATAATGTAATTTCTGTTTTAAACTCAAAAAAGATTGAATTTATTAATGCCTTTTATGTAAAAGCATTTTGAGAGCAACAAAATTAGTTCCTTTAAATGAAATAAAATAATGATTTTCTCTATCGCAAAGTTAAGGCTTTCTATATTAAACCATAAACCATTCATTCATAAGCGTTGCAGCCAGTCTCGCCGTTCGATCCTGAATATCATAACTCGGATTAACTTCAGCAACATCCAAAGCCAAAAGTTTTTCACTTTTTAAAATATGTCTGTAAAAATGCATAAATGTCGCATCTGCAAAGATCCCATTATACGCAGAAGCGGAAACTCCCGGCGCAATGGAAGCGTTAAAAACATCCATACAAATCGTTAAATACACATAATCAACATTTTCCAGCAATTCATTAATTCGTTGATAGATCGATGAAAGATTTTCAAAGAAAAGTTCGTCGGCAAGAATATACTTCATTCCATATTGATGAGCGGTATCAAATAATTTCAAGGTATTTGAATTTCGTTGAATCCCAATATGAAGTGAATGAATTTCACCTTCCTGAGCAATTTGCCAAAAACCGGTTCCTGAGCTTGCTCCTACTCCGTTTTCGGGTTGCCTGTTATCGAAATGAGCATCAATATTTATAATTCCTATTTTCTGTTCGGGAAAAGCAGTTTTTACTCCTAAATAATGAGCGTAAGTCACTTCATGTCCGCCACCCAAAACCATCGACTTTCCGCCTTTTAATAAAACTTTTGAAACATTTTTGGCAAGCTGATTCTGAGTATTTTCCAGATTTCCATCTTCACAAGTGACATTTCCAAAATCCAACAAGGAGAAATTCGGACGAATCACCGGGAAATTAGCCATATTTTTACGGATAATATCTGGAGCATCTTTTGCTCCTTGTCGACCTTTATTCCTTCTAACACCTTCATCCACGGCAAAGCCATGCAAAACGAAATCGTTAGTTGAAATCGAATCGTAATTGCTTTCCTCCCTTACTCTCTGAAATATTCTGTGGAAAAGAAGTTCTTCTCCGTCTAATCTTCCTTGCCAAATAGTGTTCATCATTAATAGGTTTTAATTTGTGTGTATAGTTGTCATGCTGAAAGCATCTCAACCAATATATTCAAAAAGATGATTAAAAAATTCTAAATTAGGATTTATGCTTCTTATAAGCTCAATTTTTTTATCTCGTTTTAAAAGTTTTATTTCCTTTTCTCTTTCTATTGCTTGTGCTTGTTGTATCCATCCAAATCTTTCATAATAAATCAAGAAGCAAGTATTATATTTTGCAGTAAAGCTATAAGGATTAATTTTATTTACATGCTGATATAATCTTTGATGTAAATTTCCAGTAACTCCCGTATACAAAACTGTTCTGTTTTTATTGGTTAAGATGTAAACATAAAATTTATAGATTCCTTCATTTAATTCGTGCATTTTTTATCATTTGTGTTAAAGTACGTGTTTAGATGCTTTCAGCATGACAAATATTGCGCTATATTGGACCGTACAGATTGTCATGCTGAAAGCATCTAAATTCAGTTATCATATAAATTTTAAATTCTAACTCCATCAATATAAACACTCTGCGCCTTCAAACTCCCCTGATTATAAAGAACATTCTGGAAATTATTCGTTTTAAAAGTAACAAAATCTGCTTTCAAACCTTCTGTTAATCTTCCTCTGTCTTCCAAACCAAGCGCAAAAGCTGAACGGAAAGTCATTCCAGCCAAAACTTCTGCTGTTGTTAATTTTTCAAAAGTCGCTAAAATTGAAGCCTGAGTAATTAAATTTCCCATCGGTGCAGAACCCGGATTCCAGTCACTTGCGATGGCTAAAATTGCACCAGCATCCAACAATTTTCTTGCGGGAGTAAACTTTTCGCCCAATCCTAAACTCGCACCCGGAAGCGCCGTCGCCACTGTGTTTGATTTTGCTAAAAACTCAATATCTTCGTCAATTGTAGCTTCTAAATGGTCAGCAGATTTTGCTCCAACCTCAACTGCAATCCTTGAACTTCCCGGTGTGAATTGGTCTGCGTGAACGGTACTTTCAAAACCTAATTCTTTAGTTTTAAGTAAGAATTCTTTACTTTCTTCCGGCTGAAATGCTGACTTTTCAATGAAAATATCAACACGCTTCGCCAAATTTTCTTCTTTTACTTTCGGTAAAATTTCCTTTAAAATATACTGTAAATATTCTTCGTTGCTTCCCTCGAAATCTCTTGGCTTCAAATGAGCAGATAGACAGGTAGCAACCAAAGTCGCTTTTGTTTGTTCCTGAGATTTTTTAATGATTCGAAGCATTTTCAATTCGTTTTCTACGTCTAATCCGTAACCACTTTTTACTTCAATCGTAGTAATTCCAAGAGAAACTAAAAAATCGATTCTTTCCAATAAAGTTTTTAATAATTCTTCCTCCGAAGCGCTTCTTGTATGCTGAACCGAACTCCAGATTCCGCCTCCACTTTCGGCAATTTCAAGATAGGTCTTTCCTGCATTACGCATCGCAAAATCATTCGCTCTGTTTCCACCAAAACAGATATGAGTGTGAGAATCTACGAAAGCCGGAAGAACGATTTGTTCACCTTCGATCGTTTCAATTTCTATATTTTGATTTTCGGATTTTAATGTTTCGAAATTTCCGACTTTTTGAATTTTATTTTCATTAATTAAAATTCCACCATCTATAATGATTTCTAGTTGTTCGTCAGAAAGTTTTCCTCTTAACGGAAGATTGGCAAGGGTTACGACCTGCTTGAAAGGACCTATAAGTTTCATTTATTTAGTTTAAAGCTAAAGTTCAGATCAATAATTTTGATTTTACTTTGCTTAGATGCTTTCAGCATGACAAAAAATCTGCATAAAGTTTGTCATTCCGTAGGAATCTCAGCGTAGAAATGATCAAAAAAATTTTTTTCTTGTTTTTCTCTCTCAAAAATACTTAAAATATCTCTTGTTCTCAAATCTTAATTTTTCCATTATCACAATCCCAATCTTAACCTCAATTTTCCTATCTTTACGGTAAATGAAATTGAATTAATGCCTGATTTTTTACATCCAGACAAAGACAATTATTCCCGTGAAGAGCTTGCGCAGGAAGAACAGATTCGTCCGCAGAGCTTTAAAGATTTTGCCGGACAACGAAAAACCTTAGAAAATCTTGAGGTTTTTGTAACGGCTGCCAAAAGACGTGGTGGTGCGCTCGATCATGTACTTTTACATGGCCCTCCCGGTCTGGGGAAAACAACTTTAGCCAATATTATCGCGAATGAATTGGGTGTAAACTGTAAGATTACGTCGGGTCCCGTTTTGGATAAACCCGGAAGTTTAGCAGGTTTATTGACCAATCTGGAAGAAAACGATGTACTTTTCATTGATGAAATTCACCGACTTTCGCCTGTTGTGGAAGAATATCTGTATTCTGCAATGGAAGATTATAAAATCGATATTATGCTGGAAACGGGTCCGAACGCGAGAAGCGTTCAGATTGGTTTAAATCCTTTCACTTTGGTTGGAGCAACTACCAGAAGCGGAATGTTGACAAAACCGATGTTGGCAAGATTTGGTATTCAAAGCAGATTAGAATATTATACTATTGAATTATTGTCGATGATTATCATCCGAAGTGCCAGAGTTTTGGGTGTGAAAATTTACGAAGATGCAGCGATTGAAATTGCAAGAAGAAGCCGTGGAACTCCGAGAATTGCGAATGCTCTTTTGAGAAGAGTTCGTGATTTTGCCGAAATTAAAGGAAATGGAGAAATTGAAATTGAGATTACAAAATATGCTTTAAATTCATTAAATGTTGACGAATTTGGTTTAGATGAAATGGATAATAAAATCATGCGTGTCATGATTGAAAATTTTAAAGGAAAACCTGTAGGAATTTCGGCTTTGGCGACATCAATAGCAGAAAATCCTGAAACGTTGGAAGAAGTTTATGAACCGTTTTTAATTCAGGAAGGGTTTATCATCAGAACGCCGAGAGGTCGTGAAGTGACGGAAAAAGCGTATAAACATTTGAATATTGCAGTTCCTAGAAATCCGGGAGAACTTTTTTAAGGTTCCAGGTTCTTTGTTTTAAGTTTAAAGTTTATTGAAAATATGTTCGTTCTTAAATTATACAAAAGTGAAGATTACAATTTGTTGAAAGAAATCATCAGAGAGAATTCTTTTGCTTTATTAATTTCTTCTGTGGATAAAATCAGAGCGACACATGCTATGATGATGTTGAATGAAGATGATCCGGAGAATATTTATATTGAAACTCATATTTCCAGAGCCAATCCGCAAGCGAAAACTCTTAAAAATGAAGATGAAGTTCTTTGTGATTTTTTGGGAGCACATACTTATATTTCGAGTAGTTGGTACGATCATATTAATGTTTCAACATGGAATTATGAAGCCGTGCAGATTTATGGAAAAGTTGAGTTGATGAATCACGATGAATTGTACAATCATTTAGATAAATTAACTTCGAAATACGAAAATTTTCAGCAATGTCCGATGATGGTGAAAGATATGGGAAAGGAATTTGTAGAAAAGGAAATGAAAGGTGCTTTTGGTTTAAAAATCATTCCGACTGAAATTTTTATTAAGCAAAAACTATCTCAAAACAGAAAGGAAAACGATTTCCAAAACATTATTTCAAATCTTGAAAATGGTGATGAAAACGGAAAACGAATTGCCGAAAAAATGAAACTATTGAAAAAATAAAGTCGTTTTTTTTTTACCACAAAAGGTACAAAAGATGTTAGTTTTGAAAAATTAGCTATTTAAAAGTTTGTAAAAGCAATTTTACTTTTGATACTTTTCATTTTAAACATTAAGAAGTTAAGATTTAAAGAACTTTATACTTAAATAAGAAATAAACTTTGTTTATTTAGATTAAGAAAATTAATAAACAATACATTATAAAAAACTTAATATTATATGAAATTATATCCAATACAATGTGGAAAATTTAAACTGGATGGCGGCGCCATGTTCGGAGTCGTCCCAAAGAGTTTGTGGGAAAAAACAAATCCTGCAGACGAAAAAAATCTAATCGAACTGGGAACCCGTTCTCTTTTGGTGGAAGACGGAAAAAAATTAATTTTAATTGATTGTGGTCTTGGAAACAAACAAGATGACAAATTCTTTGGGCATTATTCGCTTTGGGGAGATGATAATTTAGACAAAAACTTAAAAAAATACGGTTTTGTAAGAGAAGATATCACCGATGTTTTCTTGACTCATCTTCACTTTGATCACTGTGGTGGCGCGATTGAATGGAATGATGACAAAACAGGTTACAGACCAGCATTCAAGAATGCACAGTTCTGGACGAATGAAAACCATTGGCAATGGGCAACAGAGCCGAACGCTAGAGAAAAAGCAAGCTTCTTAAAGGAAAACATTCTTCCTATTCAGGAGAGTGGGCAACTGAACTTTTTGCCGCTTCCGACAACAGGAAATTACGGCTTTGCTCCGGATTTGAAAATGGATGTAATTTTCGTTGACGGACATACCGAAAAACAAATGCTTCCGGTTCTTCAATATCAAGATAAAACGATTGTTTTTGCAGCAGATTTAATTCCTACAGCGGGACATATTCCGCAGGTTTATGTGATGGGATATGATACTCGTCCGCTTTTAACATTGGAGGAAAAAGGGAAATTTCTGAAACAATGTGTAGATAACGAATATTTGTTGTTCTTTGAACACGATGCTCACAACGAATTGGCAAGTCTTAAAATGACTGAAAAAGGGGTGAGATTGGATGAGACGTTTACTTTTAATGATGTTTTTGGATATTAATTTTTAAGTATGGAAGAATTACATTCAGAAATTCAAAAAGCAGAACCTGATCCGTTATCTGCTCCCAAAATTATTGGTTTAACTGGCGGAATCGGTTCGGGAAAAACAACGGTTGCAAAATTCATTGAAGAGTTCGGATTTCCGGTGTATTATTCGGATGACAGAGCAAAGGATATTGTAAATGACAACGATGATTTAAAGCTAAAAATCAAAGCGCTTCTAGGTGATGAGGCTTATGATGAAAATGGTCTTTACAACAGAAAATTTGTAGCTGAAAAGGTTTTTAATGATAAAGATTTACTGCAAAGTTTAAATGAAATTATTCATCCCGCCGTTCGGATTGATTTTGAAGATTGGGTGAAAAGGCAAACAAAGTATTTGGTTTTTAAAGAAACTGCTTTGCTGTTTGAATTAAAACTCAACAGGCAATGTTACAAATCTATTCTCGTTACTGCCGAAGATAATATCAGAGCAAAAAGGGTGATGGATAGAGACGGGAAAACCTACCGCGAAGTAGAAGCCGTCATGGAGAAGCAAATGCCCGAAAAAGAAAAGGTAAGGCTTGCGAACTGTATTATCTATAACAATACGAATTTAGAAGATTTAAAGGATCAAACCGAGAAAATCATCTTCGATATCGAATAAAAAATAAAACTCGTTAGAAATTGCTCTAACGAGTTTTTTTATGTTTAAACAATGCTTCTGTTGAATGTTAAATTTTGAACATGAAGCCCACCGATTTCTATGAGTATGAATAGTTTTATTGAAATATTTAAGATTTTTCGACTTCACTTCGTTTCGCTTAAAATAATAATTCTGCAAAATTGAAATTTAAATAAGTTTTTAAATCAAAAAAATCAGCCCCCATTTCTGAGGACTGATTTGAATAATTAATATAAATAACGTTTATTGTTTAATAAATTTCTTCTGTGCAGTACCTTGAGCATCCTCAATGTCTATCACATAGACTCCATTTATTAGCTTGCTAACATCAATATTATTGTTTAGAATAGTACCGCTTGATACTAATTGACCTGCAGCGTTGTAAAGCTTGTAAGTTGCTCTCTTGCTAATATTCTTAACATGTAATATTGTACTTACAGGGTTTGGATAAATCATAATATCCGTTTGGTTTGTTGCATTAGCAACCGGAGTTTTAGAAATTCTTACCGTGTAATCTTCAACTTCACCAGCCTGGAAGCTCGTACAATTCACAGGAATTCCTCCTTTTTGCAATGCTACTCTCATCACAACATATTTGTAGTCTGTTAAGCTTACAAAGGCATCAGCAGGTACGTTGAACGTTCCGGTGATTGGTGTTGTCTGATTCGGAGCTACCGCAAGAATTCTTTCATTGATATCGAAAGTTCCGCTTCTGTCGAAATCGATCCAAACTGCGATACCAGAATCACTATTCGTTCCTGATAATTTTTTAGCAATTGAGATTTCGTTTCCTGTAGAACCTTGAATTAATTCAATAAATGTCTTAGGATTTCCTGTAAAGTCTGAATAGTTGGAAGCATTAGATTCATTAATCATCTCAGGCTTACCATTCGGCTTCACTGTTACATTTGAGATATAATTTGCTGTTCCGCTAGCAGACTGCATTTGACAATAAACCACAGTAGGCGTAGTGAAATAGTAAGGAGGTGTGTATGTTCCCGGAGTTCCGCTACATACATTTACCACCTGTAACTCATATTTCGTTAATTCTACCAAGTTGGTTAATGTTACTGTATTCGTTGAAGAAGGAACATTCGTCCAGCTCGGAATACCTACTTTTCTATATCTCAAGATATAAGTTGCACCTGGGAAAGGATCCCAAACTACTACAGCTGTTGTTGGAGTAATGTTTGTGATTGTTAATCCCGGAGGAGGCAACTGGCAAGTTCTTTCCGTAGTAAATACTTTAGGATTAGACCACGGATTCAACGTTGTTTCACCGTTACACATATTTGCAATCTGTACCTCATAAGTTGTATAAGGATCTAAACCAGGAAGCGTGTATGTATTAGCCGGAGGGTTTGGCAAGTTGATGTTTGGTTCCCAAGTTGCAGCACCTACTTTTCTGTATCTCATTACATAGGTAGCATTTCCTACAAGTGGAGCCCAAGTTATCAATGCCGAGTTTGTTGTAATATTACTAATTGTAACATTTGGCGGCGTAGGATCACATCTTGTAGAGAAATTCTTGATTGGTGTAAACACTCCCGGAGCACCGTTACAAACTGCCGCCACCTGTACTTCATACGCTGTAGCAGGATTAAGACCAGTTAACTGTAAAGGCATGTTTCCAAGAATAGTAGACACTGTTACAGAAGTCCAAGTTGTAGTACCTACCGGTCTGTACTGTACTAAGAATGTAATGTTATTCGTAGCAGCCGTCCAGTTTACTGTAGCAGAGTTATGCGTAATTGCAGAAATTGTAAGGTTTGTAGGTACCGTAGTAGCACAAGGTCTTAATTTCACTGCATAATCTTCCACTTCACCATTCGCCGGATTCTGACACATTACAGGAGCACTTGTACGTCTTAGTACAACTCTCATTGTAGTCGTTAATGCACCGTTGTAAGCTCCTGCAGGTACAGCAAAAGTTCCGTTTACTGTAGCAGTAGTACTTGCTGCAGAATTCAGAATAAGCTCTGAAGTTTCAAAAGTACCGTTTCTGTTGAAATCAATCCAAACAGATACCGCGTCACTTTGTGTAGCTCCTGTCCAACCTTTCGTTACTGAAATCTGGTTATTAGAAGATCCAATTTCCAAATTAACAAGTGCTGAAGGTGTAGAAGCATAGTTAATATAATTTGTCTGAACTGAAGTATTCGTCATCGCAGGAAGACCTTGGCTCACAGGAGTAACCGTCACGTTTGCAATGTGATCATTAGTTCCTGTTCCCGTCATATTACAATAACTGATTGGTGTTGTTGTAAATGTAGTAGACGGTGAGTAAGATCCTGTAGTAGTACCACATTTTGATGCTACTTGTACTTCATATTGAGTTTGCTCTGCAAGACCACTAATTGTATAAGTGTTTCCAGGAGCTGGTACAGGGTTAATAGTATTTATCCAAGCTACATCACCTACTTTTCTGTATCTTAAAAGATATGTAGCACCAGTAGTTGGAAGCCAAGAAACAGTAGCTGTAGCAGCAGTAATATTTGAGATAACAAGTGGAGACGGTGCCGTTGTAGAACAAGGCTGTAAGTCTACAAACTTCACAGCATAATCTTCAACTTCTCCGTTACTTGTAAGTACTGAACAAGCGTCTGTAGGTGTAAGGTAATATACAACTACACGCATTTTAACTTTATTAGTTCCGATATAAGCATTCGCCGGAACCGTAAAAGTAGCAGTAAGAGGACTTGTCTGAGAGTAACCTAAGTTCATTACTCTTTCTCCTCCTGCAGTTCCTACTGCAGCATTATTAAATACTCCATCACCATTGAAATCGATCCAAACATTGGTAGAGAACGTATCTGAATTCGTAAATGTTCTTCCTACAGAAAGTACGTTTCCTGTAGTTCCACGTACCATTGTGATCAATTTCGTATTGTCATTAGAATAATCTGTATAGGTGCTTGGCCCTGAGTTATTCGTCATAGGAATAGAGTTCGTAGACGTCATCGTCACATTGCTGATATAACCACCAGACACGGAGCTTGTTCCAGAACTACAATACGTTAAAATAGGTGTAGTGAAAGTTACTGAAGTAGACCAAGGTCCTTGCGTACCACCACAAATAGTAGCAACCTGAACTTCATACTGAGTCTGACCATTTAGGTTAGTGATAGTATATGGATTCGTTGCAGGGTTTACCGTAGTCCAAACTGTAGCAGCCACTGCTTTATATCTTAATGCATACGTTGCTCCCGTAGAGTTTAACCAAGAAACTAAAGCGGTTGCCCCAGTTACATTAGAAACTGTTATAGGAGAAGGTGCTGCCGAAGAACAAGGCTGAAGGTCTACAATTTTCACCGCATAATCCTCAACCTCTCCATTGGTTACATTCGTACAAGGGTTTGTAATTGTAGATGTTGAAACAATTACTCTCATTCTAAGTGTAAGAGGCCCGTTGTAAGATGTTGCTGGTACTGTAAATGTAGCCGTAATAGGTGTTGTAGTACTTGCTGTAGTACTAATAACTCTTTCACTTGTTTCAAAAATACCATTTCTGTTAAAGTCAATCCAAGTTCCAACAGCTAAACTTGTAGAAGTACCTGTCCAAGATTTGCTTATAGAGATATTGTTATTTGCTGTACTACGAACTAATGTTATTAATTTTGTAGGATCAGCAGAATAATCTGTATATCCGTTTGCCGTTGTGTTGTTACTCATTACGTATGAGTTGGTAGGCGAAATGGTAACATTTGAAATGTATCCGTTACTACTTGTTCCAGTCACAGTACAGTAATTTACTGCCGGTGTTGAGAACTGAACAGGGCTTGTAAATGTACCTGTAGTTCCAGAACATACATACGCTACTCTTACTTCATATTGAGTAGACTCTGTTAAATTCGGAATATTATAAGCATTCACTGTTAAAGGAACACTTTGCCAAGTAGGATCTCCTACTTTTCTATATTCTAATACATAAGTAGCTCCCGTAGCAGGATCCCACATTACATAAGCTGATGTAGCGGTAATGTTAGAAATTGTAAGGTTAAGAGGAGCATTCGAAGTACAAGGAATCGGCTGAATAAGTTTCACCGCATAATCTTCTACCTCCCCATCTCCGAAGCTTGTACACATTACAGCTGGAGTAGAATATTTCATTACTACTCTCATTCTTGTAGTTGCAGGACCATTGTATGCACCTGCAGGTACAGCAAATGTAGCGGTAACAGGAGTAGTTGTACTAGCAGGAGAAGTCATTACCTGTTCTGTAGCTTCAAAAACTCCGTTTCTGTTAAAGTCGATCCAAACACCTACTGCCTCACTATAAGTAAAGCCTCCAGGGAAGAATTTAGATACAGAAACCGTATTACCAGTAGAACCAATAATTAAATTAACTAAAGCACTTGGCGTTGTAGTATAATCTGTATAAGTAGAACCTGCAGAGTCATTACTCATTGCCGCAGCTCCTGTAGGAGTAACTGTTACATTCGAAATATATTCTGAAGCAAAGTTACTTGAGGTCATTGTACAGTAATTAAGCCCAAGTGTCGTAAAGTTCACCGAAGCAGACCAAGCTCCTTGAGTACCTGAACAAATAACTGCAACCTGAACTTCATACTGAGTACTATCCGTTAAAGAAGTAAGTAAGATTGTGTTTACTGGTGCAGCAACTTCAACCCAAGCCGTTGAACCTACAGGGCGATATCTTACCATGTAAGTAGCGTTTGCAAGAGCCGTCCAAGTTACAGTTGCCTGAGTTTGAGTAATACCAGAAACAACAATATTTGTAGGTGCTGCCCCTGTACAAGCTGCCAAAGTAGCAACAGTAGCAGTGCTCACCGCATAAAATACGTTTCCAACAGCACTTACTCTGATTTTAACTGTAGCTCCCAATGTTAAAGCACCAAAATTAAGTGCCTCACTACCATCGTTTGGAGTACTTGCAATAAGGGTAGTCCAAGTAGCACCGTTATCTAAAGTATAATCAACTTTAACATTAGCAACGTTATATGGAGCTGCAGTAGTATTCACCACATCCCAAGAAACGTTGGTTGGGCCGTTATTATATACAGTAGTTGTATTTACTTTAAATGGTCCGTCACTTCCAACAACAATCGTCTGATCAGCAGATTGAGTTTGTTGTTGTTCAGGAACTGGGTTGTTATCTCTTACCGTAACTGTAAACTTAGTTGTTCTAGCTACTGTAGAAACTGCTTCCCATAAATTGTTTGTATTATTTAAAACACCAGCTAATACTGATGATAATCTTGGGAAATATCTTGTAGGGCTTGTAGTTGGTGACAACGATCTGAAAGTAGCCCCTGTAGTTGTATTTCCTAAATTATTTTTATTAATCGTAACACTCGCATTATCTACCTCTTCCCAAGTATAAGTCATGGGGTCATTTTCAGCATCCGTTGCTGAAGCTGTTAATACAAATGCAGTTCCTTTCGGAATATTATATGTAGGTAAAGCCGCGATTACCGGCGGATTGTTTGTGATTGTAGTTTCTACATCACAAGTTTTACTGATAAGATTTGCTTGAACCTGTTTGATACTCGCAATATGGAAATAAGGATCAGAGTGTGGTTGAACATCTGTGTTAGCCCCTGTAATTCCTGCATATCCCATAATTGTCGATCCCGAACCAGGCTCTTGATTTACGCCAGCCGTTTCCAAACCGTGAGAAAAAGTATGGTTTGCACCAAGCTGATGCCCAATTTCGTGAGCTACGTAATCAATATCAAAATTATCTCCTTGCGGAATACCGTCCGCAGGAGAAGTAAATCCTGAACCTTTTTGATTAGAAGTGCTACTTGTTGGGTTTATACAAACGCAACCAATACATCCTGCATTACCACCACCTCCGGAAGCTCCGAAAAGGTGACCAATGTCATAATTAGCATTTCCTACGTTCGCAGTAAGCGTTTGTTGTAATTCATTATTCCAAGCACCTGCAACACCTGCTGCTGCATTAGAATAAGGATCTGTTGCAGCATTCGTATAGATTACCGCAGGATAATTTTGTAAATTTAAGTGTAAAGCAAAATCTTTTTCGAATACACCATTTACTCTTGTTAAGGTAGCATTAATTGCAGTTAAAGCTCCTGCAACAGTTCCCCCAAAATATTGAGTGTATTCCCCTGTTACAGACATTGCCAACCTCATTGTTCTGTACTTCTTATCAGAAGTCTTCGCAAAATCAGTCGGATTTTTTGCAAATGATTTGCCACTGTCATAAAGCCTATTTATCTCTTCTTTAGATAAAGCGCTTTCATTCATAGAACACAAAAAGCCTTCATTGCTTTTATCAGTTTTCGGATGCACACCGTAAACTGTTTTGTCTTTGTCGACTGGTTCTAAGAATTCGTACTTGCCATCTTTGATAATCATCGACTGAAAATCATTCGGCGCTAAACTAAATCTTAAATATTTACCCGGATCATCGATCCCGACTCCTATATAAGATCCTAATTGATATTCATCTGCCAGCGATTTTACTACAACTGGAAAGCTGTAAACGGCAAATTTTTCGATTTTCCCATCCAAAGTTGGCAAAGAGATGGTAACAGGTTTTGCATTTTTTCCCGTTTCTTGTGCTTTTGCCAATTGAGACTTTAGTAAAGGAATGTCTAGAGAGTAATAGTTCTTAATCTCAGAACTCCCTCTAATTCTCTCTCCGCTATATGTTTTGGGGCTCCACTGTGCATGTGTGAGCGCAAACAATAAAAGGAGAAAGAAAGAAGTAAAGGTTTTCTTCATAATTTTCTCAATATTATATTAACAATACAAATCTAATCATTTTTTAATATCAATTTAACAAACGTTTTATTTTTTTTGCGAAATGAATATAATTTTCTTTTTTATGATTGAAAATAAAAAAAATCCTCAAGTAAAACTTGAGGATTCATCAGTATTTAAAGTAGTTTATTACTTTTTAATAAATTTAAAGCTTTCTGAAATATTATTATCCTTTACAGAGATAATATAGTTTCCTTTCAATAGTTCAGTTACATTTACTTTATTATTATCAATAGTTCCTTTTTTAACAATCTGACCTACTGTATTATGAATTTCGTAAGTAGCTTTGTTTGAAACTTTAGTTACATTCAAGATATCAGATGCCGGATTTGGATAGATTCCAAAGTTGTCTTTTTTCTTAACATCATTTGTTGCTAAAACAAGAGGAGCAATTACAACATTATAGTCTTCAAATTCTCCATAGGCACCTGTATATACTCCACAAGCTGTACCGATATAAGAACCTGATGTGCTTGTATATAGAGCTCCTACACGCATTCTAAGTCCTAGACCTGTAACTGCATTTGCAGGAAGTGTAAATGTCGTAGATACAGGATTTGCAGTAGTAGCAGTTGAAGTCAGAATTCTTTCAGAATCTTCAAACGTTCCGTTTCTATTGAAATCAATCCATGCTGATGTAGCCATAGGGTATGGTGTGGTACCACTTAACCAACCTTTTGTTACCGTAAGGGTATTAGTACTACCTGCAACTAGATTAATTTGCAATGCAGAATTAGCAACATAGCTAGTATAAGTACTTGCAGACGATGTATTGCTAATATTTGCAATTGCAACATTTGCAATATGATCATCAGCAGCAGTACCTGAAGAAACTGCACAATAAGTTCCAAGAGTTAATGTTGTAAAGTTTGCAGAAGGAGAGAAAGTTCCTGTAGTACCAGAACATACAGCAGCTACTTGAACTTCATAAGCAGTACCATCCGCTAAGCTATTTAAGAAAGCTGTGTTTGTACTAGATGTAATTTGTTGCCAAGTAGCATCTGTAAGCTTCTTATAACGAATAACATACGATGTCGCTCCTACAACTGGTGGCCAGTTTGCAGTTGCACTACTTTGTGTAATATTAGTAGTTGTAACCTCTTTAGCAGCTTCGCCACAAGTAGCAAATACTGTAACATTTACTGCTTTTACAGCATAAAATACATTTCCTATGGAAGAAATTCTTATTTTAATATTCTGCCCGTTTGTTGATGCAGGCAAAGTAATACCTTCTGAACCATCATTTGGTGTTGAAGCAACAAGAGTCGTCCATGAAGCTCCGGTAGGATCTGTCGTGTAATCAATTTTTACGTTAGCAACACTATATGGTGAAGCCGTTGTATTTGCAACATCCCACGTAATATTAACAGGAGCAGAATAATCAAGATATGATGGTACAGTAAGTTGGAAAGGACCATCATTACCCACAGTAATTGTTTGCTCAGCATATTGAGTCTGACGTTGCATGATATCTGGATTGTTATCTCTTACAGTTACCGCAAATTTACTAGATCTGGCAACTTTAGAAACAGATTCCCATCCATTGTTTGAATTATCTAAAACTCCAGCTAAAACAGAAGATAATTTAGGAAAATATCTTGTAGGGCTTGTAGTAGGAGTAAATGATCTAAATGAAGCACCGTAAGTTGTTGTTCCGATATTATTCTTATTAATAGCCTGCGCAGTGGTAGAGTTATTAACTATTTCCCCACTATTAACCTGTTCCCAAGTATAAGTTAAAGGATCATTTTCAGGATCCGTTGCATTCGCTGTTAAAACAAATGCTGTCCCTTTTGGAATTGTGTAAGTTGGCAAAGCATCAATTACTGGCGGATTATTATTTATTGATGTCTCAACGTCACAAGTTTTAGCAATTAAATTTGCTTGAACCTGTCTGATACTTACATTATGAAAGTAAGAATCAGAATTTGCCTGAACATCAGTATTAGCACCCGTAATACCTGCATATCCCATAATAGTGGATCCTGAACCTGGTTCAACGTTTACTAAGTATGGCTCTAAACTTTGTGAAAATGTATGGTTTGCTCCCAATTGGTGACCAAGCTCGTGAGCTACATAATCAATATCAAAGGTATCACCTTGAGGAACACCATTAGCTGGGGAAGTATATCCAGAACCTTTTCCTTTAGGAACATTTGTAGTAGGATCTACACAAACACACCCAATACACCCCGCGTTACCTCCTCCACCGGTAGCACCGAATAAGTGACCAACGTCATAGTTGGTATTTCCAACCATATTGGTTAATGTATTTTGTAATTCAAGATTCCAAGCTCCCGCCGCACCTCCAACTTGTGGAGAAGGTAGTACTGCATCAGTATAAGGATCAGTAGCTGCATCCGTAAAAATTACGTTATCGTAATCCTGTAAATTAAGATGTAATGCAAAATCTTTTTCAAAAACACCGTTGACACGAGTAATTGTAGCATTAATTGCCGCTAATGCTCCTGCCTTGGTTCCACCATGATATTGCGTATACTCTCCTGTAACCGACATTACCAATCTCATTGTTCTGTACTTCTTATCAGAAGTTTTAGCAAAATTGGTTGGTTGATTAGTAAATGACTTACCATTATCTAACAAACCATTAATCTGTTTTACAGCTTCTGGAGACTCATTTGTAGAACAAGCAAATCCGTTTTTATTTCCTTGTGTTTTAGGATGTACTCCATAAACTGTTTTAGCCGCATCTTGTGGCTCAATAAATTCATACTCTCCATCCTTGATAATCATAGATTGAAAATCATTTGGAGCTACTGAAAAACGTAAAAACTTTGTAGGATCATCAATCCCAACTCCCACATAAGAACCTAATTGATATTGTTCCGCCAATGATTTTACAACAACAGGGAAACTATAAACCGCAAATTTCTCTACCTTCCCATGTAATGTAGGTAAAGATATTTCTACAGGTTTAGCGTTTGGACCTGTTTCTTGTGCATTTTTAAGTTGCTCTCGGATCTTTCCTAAATCCAACTTATAATATTGGCGCACATGAGAAAATTTTTCTTTTTGTCTGTCAAATGTAGTGGGAGTCCATTGTGCTACAGCAGAGCCTCCTATCAAACTACAAAATAAGGCAGTAATTATTTTTTTCATATGATAAAAATTTGATCCCAAAAATAAACATGTATTTAATAAATCACAAGAAATAATTAACTTATTTTAAAATAAATTAAAATTATCAGGTGGTGACTGTAAAATAATTGATCTTAATCAAATTAACATATCGTATTACCATTAAATATGTTTTTATAAAAAAGTATTTTATTTAAAAAAAAGTTTCTAAACAAAAAAAATATTAAATAAAAACTTCAAAAAGGTAAGTAAAACAAAAACCCCATAGTATGATTACCATGGGGTTTTTGTTTTTTATTTCAGCTTAATTACTTTTTAATAAACTTAAAACTTTCTGAAATATTATTATCCTTTATAGAGATAATATAGTTTCCTTTCAATAATTCAGCAACATTTACTTTATTATTATCAATAGTTCCTTTTTTAACAATCTGACCTACTGTATTATGAATTTCGTAAGTAGCTTTGTTTGAAACTTTAGTTACATTCAAGATATCTGATACTGGGTTTGGATAGATGCTGAAATTGTCTTTTTTAAATACTTCATTTGCCGCTAAAACTTGGTTTGTAAAAGCTTTAGTTCCATAACTTGCAATATCTGTATCAGCATGATAAATTGTAACCCCATTAGTAGATAAATCTACATAACCACCATAATCTAAGCCATCGCCATAAGCATCAGAAATTGTAAATACATAACAATCTAATGGCAATGTCCATGTTTGAGTAATAAGTGGTGGTAGAGGAGTATCTTCATCCGCATCTTCTACATCAGCATATGGTCCACCATATTTTACAACTTGTCCAGCACTATTTTTTAGCGTCCACATTGTCTCTGAGCCAAAGTAATCCCTTTGAAGTTTAAATGTAACTGTAGTTGCACCCGCAAAATATTCAGGAGCTGTTGGTTTATTATAATTGCCACTCACCGTATTATTTGTAGTTCTTTGATCAGCTCCTCCATTTACAGAACTAATAGAAGCCGTTACAGGAGATGTTGGTGTTAAATTACTTACCGGAATAGAAATAACACTATATTTATCTTGGGCTAAACTACCCGTCCAGCTATAAGTTTGAGCAGCTGCTCCATTAACTGAATAAGAAATTGTAGCAGCAGTAAGTGTACTTGTACCTCTATTATATAATGATAGACGAATTACTCCCCCCCCACAATTTCCAGAAGCACACCCTCCATCAAATTTAATTTCAGCATCATTAGCAAATAAAGGAATAGGTTGATCTGCCAATGACGTTTTCAACTCCATTCTTCTAGGAGAGTTATTCATTACAGTCGTAATTCTTGTTTTTTGATCATTTGTGAAAATATTCATACATGCATCATTAGTATAATCCATATAGTTTTCAAACATTTCGTCTGTTGTTCCACATATATTAGGTCTTGGATGCGTAGGACATCCTCCGTTAGAAGTTCTATGTACAGGAGTGTCTGCACAATAATCATCACCACATAATGCATCTCCCCAAATATGTCTTAATCCTAAATAGTGTCCCACTTCATGGGTCATTGTTCTACCTTTATCATAAGGAGCAGAAAGTAAGAAGTTATTATTTGTATTATAATCACTACTTCCAAACGTAGCAAAGTTTGCCACTACACCATCTGTATTTGCATCTCCCATATCTGGATCCAAACCTGCTAATGTAGAATTTGAAGGAAATTGAGCATATCCTAACAATGAAGCATCAGCAAAATTTACACTCCACATATTCATATATTGAGTAGGATCCCAGATTGTTGTAGGTTTCACATAGTCATCTATATCATACTGAGACCAACTATCTTGGCAAAGATTTACTCTATCAATACCATTTGTAGGATTTCCGTTCGGATCTACTTTAGCCAATACAAATTGAATCTGAGTATCTGCCCCTACCGGATTTGTATTATATCCAGGAGAATTTAATATTTTTCGGTAATCATTATTCATAACCGTAATCTGAGACATTACTTGCTCGTCAACGATATTTGGTGCTACACCAACATTTTGTCCACTATGAATTACGTGAACAACAACAGGAATCGTAATTATATTTCCATTTTGAGATTTATTAGCTTTAGTTCTTTCTACCAAAGGAGCTAGCCATGCTTCAAATTGTGCATCTGTCAACCTTTTAGGGTTTTTTGATCTCAAATAGTTTTCATATTCTACAGTAGAGCACCTATCAAAACCCTCCGTCTTCGCAAGCTCCCCTGCCGATTTTTTAGCAAACTTAAACTCTTTTTTAATAATTTTATTACCTTTTTGAACTTGAGCATTAAAAATACCTACGCATAATATTGGTAATAAAAATAGAGTCTTTGAAATAGTAAATTTTCGCATTCTATAAATTTATTTAATTTTGCAAATATATCACATTTGGCACAATTTTTAATTAATTATTAATTAAAAAGCTAAATATTTAGAACAAAGCAAAATGAAAATCAAACTGCTATTCACTCTATCCTTTTTAATGTTATTAAACTTAAAATGTATTTCTCAACAGAATAAAGAAAAACAAACAAATAACACAAATATAACTTCAAAAAATTCAAAAATAGAAAAAATACAGATCACAGAACAAACAAGAGGAACAAACAAGTTGATAACCTTCACTCCATTTTCCAAAACTGTTTCAGTGAATGGCGAAATTACTACTTCATCAATCACGTCTGAACAATGGCAAAACATTGATAAGGAAGCTTCTTTAATTGACTTAGAAAAAATCTCAACTTACGAATCGCCTACTACTGGCAGATTTTCAGACAGAGCTTTAGCTTCATCTATTATTATTTCAGTGGATGGAAAGCAATACAAATCTTCTTCTTTTGATGCAGGAATGCCCCCAAAAGAATTGGAGGCATTATATAATGTACTTAATAATGGTATAATTAAAAAGAGACCTACACCGCGTATTCGTTAAAACTTATACGCCAAATTCCATGCAAATCCCATATTAAACTTTGACGAACTTCTTCCAAAGCCCGGGACGATCATGGGTTGAATATCATCCTGTTTTGTAGTGAAAACCATATATTTAGGCTGAAGATTTACATCTATATAAAAATTAGATTCGAATAGCTGCACTCTACCACCAATTGTTCCTTCGATCCAATACGATGATTGGGTTGAAGACGGATATGAAACCGAAGCATTACTTCCTCCATAACCACGCACCGGAACCGACATATATTCCTGACTATAAAATGATCCGGCTACTTTTCCACCAGCATAAAAACCATTGAATTCGTTCTCTGTATCTTTAGCCAACATATAAAAAGCACCTAGCTTTAAAAACGGACCATTTACCTTCGCATCATAGCCATTTTTCTGGTAGATATTCTTCTCAAAACCGGCATCAATTACCGCATGCACATTTCTATTTATTTGTGAAGATATAAATCCCTGATATAGCATTCTGTCTGAAAAGAATGAAACTCCCAGATTCAGAGCATCCGCACCAACCATGAAATTGGGTTTATACTTCCATTTCTCTTTTTCTGCTTCCTCTTTCTTGTTCTGAGCGAAACTCAGCAAGCTACAAAGACTCAAAAATAAGGTATAGATTAGTCTTGTCTTCATTCTCTATAAAATTTTGTGCGGTTTCTACCGATAAAACCGGCGTAGCAGTTATTAATTCTGAACTTAAATTTTCGTAATCCTTTTTCACTCCACATCCCGGAGATACGTAAGTAGATTTGGTGGTGTAACTAACTTTAACATGAGACTCCTGCCCTTTATTGGTGAGTCTAAAATACACATCGGTATAAGGAGAATCATCCACTCTTAAAGGAACCAGGCGTGAAGTGGCCGTTTTGGTTCCGCCCAGCTGAACTTTACCCGAACCGTAGTCTACCGCCACATAAATAGAATCCAATGTGGTTTCTTTATCTCCTCTTTTAAAGGAAACCTTCATTCGGGGTGTTCCTTCGCCACTTTCACAAATATCATCGTCGCCTCCGCATGACACAAGCATGCTGAGAAAACCGATCATCAGGAAAAATTTAAAGTACTTCATATTAAAATTTGAAATTCAAATTTAATTAAATTATTTTTTAATCAACAACGCGATATTTTCAACGTGGTGCGTTTGTGGGAACATATCTACCGGCAAGATTTTAACAACGGTATAATGATCTTTCATTAAGGCTAAATCTCTCGCCTGAGTCGCAGAATTACAGCTTACATACACCACTTTTTCCGGTGATAATTTTAAAATCTGCTCAACCACTTTCTGGTGCATACCGTCTCTTGGCGGGTCGGTAATTAAAACATCTGCTTTCGGATGATTTTCAAGGAATTCATCATTGAAAACATTTTTCATATCACCACAATAGAACGTTGTATTCGTAAGACCATTCAGTTCAGCATGTTCGATAGCTGCATCAATAGCTTCCTGAACAGACTCTATACCTATAACCTGCTTCGCATTTCTTGCTACGTACTGGGCAATCGTTCCTGTTCCGGTATATAAATCATAAACCACTTCATCACCTTTTAAATCGGCAAATTCAAGGGTTTTTCTGTACAATTCTAATGCTTGTTTATAATTGGTCTGAAAGAAAGATTTCGGTCCTATTTTGAACTTCAATCCATCCATTTCCTCCATTAAAAATCCATCACCAAAATAAACATTTACATCCAAATCATAGATAGAATCATTTGGTTTAGGATTGATGGCATATACCAACGTTTTAATTTGTGGAAATTTCTCCAGAACAAATTCGAAAAGCTTTTCTCTGTTTTCTTTTTCTTCTCTATACAACTGGAAAAGAACCATCCACTCCCCTTTAGAGTTTTGTCTCATCATTAAAGTTCTTAAAAAACCGTCATGATTTTTAACATCAAAAAAGTCCAGTCCTTCATTTACTGCATAATTCTTAACAGCTAATCTGATAGCATTGGAAGGATCTTCCTGAAGGAAACATTCTTTAAGATCAAGAATTTTGCTCCACATTCCCGGAATATGGAATCCAAGGGCATCTTTACTTCCGAAATTTTCTTCTGAACTGATCTCATACTGAGTCAGCCAACGGGCATTGGAAAAAGAAAATTCCATTTTATTTCTGTAAAAATACTGCTCTTCAGAACCTAAAATCGGAACGGTTTCAAAATCTTCAATTCCGCCAATTCTTTTAATATTGTTATAAACCTCTTCCTGTTTGAATGCCAATTGCTTTTCATAGCTCATATTCTGCCATTTGCAACCACCACAAACACCAAAGTGAATACATTCCGGCTCTACTCTGTAAGGAGATTTTTCAATCACTTCCACAGCCTCGCCTTCAAAATATTTAGACTTTGCTTTTTTCACCCTTACATTCACAATATCACCTGGGATCGCTCCAGAAACCATCACCGCTTTTCCTTCTTCCGTTCTTCCGATCGCAACACCTTTAGCCCCTGCGTTTAAGAGCTTTATATTTTCAAGAATTAAATTTTTCTTATTATTCTTCCTACCCATTCTAAAAATTTCTGTTTTTCTAATCGAAACACTTCTGTTTCAGCTTGCAAAAATACAATAAAAAAAACCTTATCCGAAGATAAGGTTTCTATCTATATTCAATATAAATTATTTTGTTGGAGCCGGTTGCGGATTTGCAGGCTGTGGAGCTTGCTGAGCCGCAGAAGGATCAATATTCAATCCTGGCTGCATTTGTGCTTGTGGAGCAACTTTAGGAGCAGAAAGACCTGTTTGCTTATCTAAGATCTCTACCAATTCCTGCTCACCAAGATTCACAAAAGATCTTGAAGCCACTTTACCGTCTTTATCTACGATAATGAAGTTTGGCAATTTAAAAGCATATACTCCATATTTTTTAGCGATATCAGAGTTTAAACCTCCTTCTGCATAAACATTTGTTCCTGCAATACCTTTTAATAAAGAGTTGCTTGTTTTGATAAACTGATCTTTCGTATCATCTACATTTACAAAAACAAAGTTCATTTTAGATTTGTAAAAGTTCACCACTTCTTTCAAAATTGGAACTGTAGCTTCACCGATATAAGGATTCCAAGATGCATAGAATGCGATCATATAAGGTTTTCCTTTGTTTTCAGAAAGCTTGTAAGCTTTTCCGTCTTGCTTCACTAATGATGCATCCGGAGCAACTTCACCAATTTTCAATCCGTTTACTGCTAATTGAATCTGAACTAAATCTTTTTTAATCGTTGCATCTTTAATATCTTCATCGATGATTTTTTTCACCTTGTCCATCGTCTTCGCAGGAGTACCCGGGTGAATATCAGACTGAGCCATTACAAAAGCCAAAAGATAATCTTTCGTTAGCTGAGAAACTTCTTTTTTCTCTTTTAAGAACTGGCTGAATAATTCAGAAGTTGTGATATCTGTTTTCCCTTTGCTTTTTGCTTCCGCATATTTTTGGAAATCAGGGCTCATTTTTGATAAAAGGTAGCTTCTGTACGCAGGATTTTCTTTTACCATTTCATCCTTATTTTCCTGAAGCTTGTTTTCGTAATCTGTAAAAACTTTAGCTACTTTGAAAGATGGATTTCCAGACATCTGCTTTTTCATCATTTCGTATTGTCCCATGATAGAAAGCAATGTGCTTTTAATATCATTTTGCTTCCACTTGATAACTTCGCTATCCGGACTGAATTTTTTAGCGTTTTCGTCGATATTTTTATTAATATCAGTCTCCACCTTCTGAATTCCTTTTACGAATGTAGCTTCGTCTTTCGTCATCAGATCGTTCATGTTTACCTTCTGAGCATAATCAGCAAGATATTTTTGAGTAGCTGTAAAGAAATCATTATTCTTTTTGGCATCACCTGTAATTACATATTCCGAAGGGAATGTAGCTCCGTTTCCGGAAATTTCAAGGTTCTGACCAGCTTTTAAATAAATTAAATTTTGTTTTCCACCATAAGAGATTACGTACATCCCGTTTTTAGGAGCTTCAAAGCTTCCTGCAAACGTTCCGTCGTTTTTCATTCCGATATTCGCCAAAGGTAATGTAGCCACCCCTGAAGCTTCGATGAATTCTATTCTCTCCAACGGAGAACCTCCCGTGATTTTTCCTTTTACTTCAACTTTTTTAGAGCAAGACATCGCAAAAATCGCGATGATAAACAATAAAAGATATTTTTTCATTTTGAATTTTATAATTACGCAAAAATAAGTTTTTAACTAAACTAAAAGCAACTAAATAGTACTTTTATGAAAGATTTAACTAAAAAAAATCGCCATCCGGTGAGGAGACGATTTTTTTATTTATTTAAAACAGGTTTTATCCTCTGTCAGCAAGAGCTGCCATGTATTCTCTGTTCATTCTCGCGATGTTTTCAAGAGAAATTCCTTTCGGACATTCTACTTCACAAGCGCCTGTGTTTGAACAGTTACCGAATCCTTCTTCGTCCATCGCTTTCACCATGTTCAGAACTCTTCTCTTCGCTTCTACTCTACCTTGAGGTAAAAGAGCATACTGAGAAACTTTAGCTCCCACAAATAACATTGCAGAACCGTTTTTACATGTCGCAACACAAGCTCCACATCCGATACAAGCCGCAGCATCCATTGCTTTGTCTGCATCTTCTTTAGGAACAGGAATGGCATTAGCATCCAAAGTATTTCCTGAAGTGTTCACCGAAATGAAGCCACCTGCAGCCATTACTCTGTCGAATGCGCTTCTGTCTACCATTAAGTCTTTAATAACAGGGAAAGCAGCACTTCTCCAAGGTTCAATAACGATTGTTTCACCGTCTTTGAACATTCTCATGTGAAGCTGGCAAGTCGTGATACCAGTATCAGGACCGTGCGCTCTACCGTTGATATAAAGAGAACACATACCGCAGATTCCTTCGCGACAGTCGTGGTCGAAAGCGATAGGTTCTTTTCCTTCGTTAATGATATTTTCATTCAAAATATCTAACATTTCTAAGAAAGAAGAATCTGTAGAAACATCTGATATTTTGTAGGTCTCGAACTGACCTTTAGTTTTGCTATTTTTTTGTCTCCAAATTTTTAGGGTAAGATGAAGGCCTTTTTTTGCACTCATAATTATTTATTTATAGGTTGGAGATTATTTGTAACTTCTTGCTTTAACTTCAATGTTTTCGTAGATCAAGTCTTCTTTGTGCAGAACTTCTGTGGTGATATCATCAGTTTGATATTCCCAAGCTCCAACATATTTAAAGTTAACATCATCTCTTTCTGCTTCCCCTTCCGGAGTTGCATGGTCTTCTCTGAAGTGTCCTCCACAAGATTCGTTTCTGTGTAAAGCATCGATAGCCATTAATTGTCCAAGCTCGATAAAATCTGCCACTCTGAACGCTTTCTCAAGCTCAGTGTTCATTCCGTCTGCATCTCCAGGCACTTTCACGTCTGCCCAGAATTCTTTTTTCACCTGAGCAATTTCAGCAATCGCTTCTCTCAACCCTTCTGGAGTTCTTCCCATTCCCACTTTATTCCACATAATGTGTCCTAATTTTTTGTGAAAATAATCAACGGAATGAGTTCCTTTATTATTTAAGAAGAATTGTACTTTATCTTTAATTTCTTTTTCAGCTTTGTCAAAATCCACAGAATTCGTAGGAATCGCGCCTGTTCTAATGTCTGCAGAAAGGTAATCTGCGATCGTATAAGGAAGCACGAAATATCCGTCTGCCAAACCTTGCATCAACGCAGAAGCTCCCAATCTGTTGGCTCCGTGATCTGAGAAGTTAGCTTCACCGATTACGAAACATCCAGGGATCGTAGACTGTAAGTTATAATCAACCCAAACACCCCCCATTGTGTAGTGTACTGCAGGATAAATCTTCATTGGCGTTTTGTAAGGATCATCAGCAGTAATTTTCTCGTACATTACGAATAAGTTACCGTATTTTTCCTCAACCCAAGCTTTCCCTAAATCATAGATCTGCTGATCTGTAGGATTGTGAATATGTTTTTCGATAGCGGCTTCTTTACCTTTTTTGATGATCTCTGTAGAGAAATCTAAGTAAACTCCCTCTTTAGTATCATTATTTTCGATTCCGTAACCGGCATCACATCTTTCTTTACCCGCTCTGGACGCAACGTCTCTAGGCACCAAGTTTCCGAATGCAGGATATCTTCTTTCTAAATAATAATCTCTATCTTCTTCTTTAATATTTTCAGGTCTTAATTTACCCTCTCTGATCGCTACTGAATCTTCAATTTTCTTAGGAACCCAGATTCTTCCTGAGTTTCTAAGAGATTCAGACATCAAAGTTAATTTAGACTGCTGTGTTCCGTGAACCGGAATACAAGTCGGGTGAATCTGTACGTAGCAAGGGTTTGCGAAATACGCTCCTTTTTTGTGGATTTTCCAAGCTGCAGAAACGTTTGATCCCATTGCGTTTGTAGAAAGGAAATATACGTTTCCGTAACCTCCTGAAGCAATAACTACAGCGTGAGCAGAATGTCTTTCGATTTCACCTGTCACCAAGTTCCTTGCGATAATCCCTCTTGCTTTTCCGTCTACAATTACCAACTCCATCATTTCGTGACGGTTGTACATCTTAATTCTCCCTTTACCGATCTGACGGCTCATTGCAGAGTATGCACCTAGTAATAACTGTTGACCTGTTTGTCCTTTAGCATAAAAAGTTCTTTTCACCTGAACCCCACCAAATGAACGGTTATCTAACTGACCTCCGTACTCACGTCCGAAAGGAACACCTTGAGCAACACATTGGTCGATAATATTTGCAGAAACTTCAGCTAATCTGTAAACGTTTGCCTCTCTCGCTCTATAGTCACCCCCTTTAATTGTGTCATAGAACAATCTGTATGTAGAATCTCCGTCTCCCTGATAATTTTTAGCTGCATTGATACCCCCTTGAGCCGCAATAGAGTGCGCTCTTCTTGGAGAATCCTGATAGCAAAATGCTTTTACATTATATCCCTGCTCTGCCAAAGTTGCAGCAGCAGAACCACCTGCCAAACCTGTACCAACAACAATAATATCAATCTTATCTCTGTTGTTTGGTGCAACAAGGTTCATATGGTCTTTATGATTTTTCCACTTATCCTTTAAAGGACCCGCCGGAATTTTTGAATCTAATTTACTCATATTAGTATATTGATATTATTGAGTTACAAAGTGATAAATTGCGATAAAAATAAACCCTGCAGGAATAAGGATAGAATACCATTTTCCAACAGCTTTAATTACCGGAGTATATTTTGGATGTCTCGCCCCAATTGACTGGAATGAAGACTGGAAACCGTGAGCCAAGTGTAATCCCAATAAAACAAAAGCAATTACATAAATAGCCACTCTCCAAAGATCTGCAAACTTCTCGTGAAGTTCCGGCCAGAAACGTTCTGCGTCAGGAGCGATTCCCTCCACATACTTGTAAGTGATCTCGTGTAACCAGAAATCATACAAGTGAAGCGCCAAGAAAGCCAAAACAACAGCACCAGAAATAATCATATTTCTAGACATCCATGAAGAATTCGCAGAAGCGTTGTTTGCAGCGTACTTTACAGGACGCGCTTTATTGTTCTTAATTTCCAACACAAATCCCATAATGAAATGGAAAATAACTGCAAAACCAAGAACAGGCTGCATTAAGAACTGCACAAAAGGATTATAGCCCATAAAATCTGATGCTGTATTGAAAGCATCGCGGTTCAGGACTGATAACAAATTGGTCGTCAAATGCAGTATAAGAAAAATCAGCAAAAATAGAGCTGATAATGCCATAGCATATTTTCTACCTATCGTAGAACTCGTTAAACCTGCCATATAAGTTTAAATTTGAATTTCCACAAAATTAAGAAATGTTAACAATATCAAAAAGTGAGAAATCTCACAATTAGTCAGTTTGTAATCTTTCTAAATAAGAATTTAAAAGGTTATAAATAAAGGAAAAACAAAAATTTTAACAATTATTTGACATGATAAATTTCACCATTAAAAACAATCTTTTCGGTATCCGTAGGAAAAGTTTTCACTTCTGTTTTATTCAAACGTCTTGAAGCGGCATACGGAGCAATAATGAATTTCGTAATCTTCTCTTTGTCTGAATCTTCGTTAATCCAAAAGCAAGCTTCGTCACCTTTTTTCACAGAAAATATAACGTGTTTGTTAAAATCATGGACTAAAATTTCCGTCTTTTTGTTTTCATAAAAATTAAAACCTGTTCGCAACAAAAGAAAACCAAAAATGGTCATTATCAATCTCGCAGAATTTTTAAGATTTAATTTTAATATGGCAAAACTCAACATGTAAACGATTGCGAAGAGCGAAAATACCTCAAACAAATTCATGGAAATATTCTCAAAAAACAAATTTTCGAAGTCCGCAAACCAGTGGATGATCTTCAGTAAGATCTGAATAATGAAATCATAAACAATATTTAAAAAGCCAAAATCAAGATTAAAAGCAATCAAAGCCGTCATTAAAAATGAAAACACAATAATGACTTCCGAAAACGGAACAATGAAAAAGTTAGCAGCAATCGAAATAAACGAAAACTGATGAAAATAATACAAAACCAACGGAAGCGTCGCCAACTGCGCTGAAATAGAAATTGAGATCGTGTTGAAAATTAATTTTTTAAACCAATTATTCTGCTTTGGTAAATAATTTAAAATCGGTTGATTCAGCCAGAAAATTCCAAGAACTGCTAAAAAACTCAGTTGAAAACCAACATCAAAAAGCTGCTGAGTATCAAAAATTAAAATGATAAAAGCCGATAACGACAAAGAATGCAGCAAATCTGGTTTTCTTTGAAGCAAGACAGAGGTAAAATAGACACTCAACATAATGCTGGAACGCACAACCGAACTTCCAAAACCAATGAAAATGGTAAACAACCAGATGAAAATTAAGCTTGAAATAATGGCATACTTTCGCAACTTCAGTGGTAAAATTTTAATCAGTAAAAAGTAGAATAATCCAAAAATCACAACGATATGCGTTCCTGAGATTGCCAGAAAATGCACTAATCCGGATTTATTAAAATCCTGAACCGTTTGTGAATCTATTTCGGTTCGGTCGGCGAGAATAATTCCTTTTAAAAATTCTCTAGTTTGAGCCGACATTTTTGTTTTGTCAATATTTTGAAGAACTTTCAGTCTTTCTTGTGAAAATTTTTCATTTAAACTTAAGTCGTTTCTTTCAGCAGAAAAAACCTCATCGTTGATATAACATTGATATTCAATATTTTTTCTTTGAAGATATTTGGAATAATCAAACTGAAAATCATATTTTGGAGATTTTGGTTTTGAAATATATGCTACTGATTTATAATAATGATCGAAATCTAATTCTCTTTCACTTTTAGGAATATAAATTATTGCATTGAAATTTTCTTTTCCTACCTGAATTTCCGCTTCATATTTTCTATTTTTCTCATTAGAATTCAATTTTTTAGAAATTTTGAAAACAATGGTTTCATTTTTAGCAACCGAAATATTTTGTGCAGAAAATGAATTGAAAAAATGTAGCACAACTCCGATTCCGAAGAACATTGAACCTAGTAAATACGGTTTTGCTTTATGAAAAAAGAAAGATTTGAAGAATGTAGAAATTAAAATTAATCCACAAAAGCCAATAATCCAATAGATAAAATTTTCATCCAAAGAAAATTGATCCTGAAAAAATATTCCAAGGATAAAGCAGATTACAAGAATTAAAAGCGGCTGTTTATTCAATTTCAAAATTTGTGTTACCCAAAAATAATGAATGAGATAAAATTTCACAAATCAGCGAATTGAAACTTATTAAAGTAACTTAAATTCATTCTAAAAAAGAAAAACCGCGGAATATTATTCCACGGTTCATATCATTATTATAAATATTTTAAACTTTTAAAATCACCTCAGCCGCATTTTCGCTGGCTCCTTTTCCGCCCAGTTTTTCTCTCAATAATTCATAATCTGCCAAAACTTGAGATCTTTTATCAGTTTCGAGAATTTTCTTTAATTCTTCAACCAGATTATTTGTATTCAAATCATTCTGAATCAATTCTTTCACCACTTCCCGATCCATAATTAAATTTACCAAAGAAATATACTTGATATTTTTAACCAATCTTTTAGCAATCGCATAAGAAATTTTACTTCCACGATAACAAACTACTTCCGGAATATTCAACAAAGCAGTTTCTAAAGTTGCTGTTCCTGAAGTCACCAAAGCTGCTTTTGAACATCTCAGCAAATCATAAGTTTTATTAGAGACAAAATGCACATTATCATCTACATACTTCTGATAAAACTCTTTCGGAAGACTTGGCGCTCCGGCAATAACAAATTGATATTCTTTAAAATAAGGACGAACAGAAAGCATAATTTCAAGCATTTTTTCCACTTCCTGTGCTCTGGATCCCGGTAAAAGTGCAATGATTTCTTTTTCGTTTAATTGATGTTCTGCTTTAAAATTTTCAACACTAATATCCTGTAAAGTTGAAATAGCATCCAACAAAGGATGTCCCACAAAATGCGAATGAACCCCATGTTTTTTATAGAAATCTTCCTCAAATGGAAGAATGACCATCATTTCGTCCACATATTTTTTAATGATCTCTACTCGACCCTCTTTCCAAGCCCACAGCTGTGGAGAAATGTAATAAATTACCTTTATTCCCAATTCTTTAGCAAATTTTGCAATCCTTAAATTGAATCCCGGATAATCTACCAAAATCAAAACATCAGGTTGATGATTTTTTATATCTTCCTTGCAAAACTTAATATTATTCAAAATTGTTCGCAGATTCATGGCTACTTCCAAAAAACCCATGAAAGCTAAATCACGGTAATGTTTCACCAAGGTTCCGCCCTGCGCTTTCATCAGATCGCCACCCCAAAATCTGAATTCTGAGCGGGGATCTTTCTCTTTTAAAGCTTTCATCAAATTGCTTCCGTGTAAATCTCCGGAAGCCTCGCCTGCAATAATGTAATATTTCATTTCTTCTGAAATCTTTTATTTTTATCCCTACAAAGACCTAAGTTATGGGAGGTTTCTATGACGGGAATAGAGAACAAATTAATCGTTTGTTGAATCTTAATTTGTAAATTTGTTCAAAGATAATGATAAAAAATGTCAGAAGAATTTGAAATCCGAAATAAAGTTGCGGAGAGCGGTTTAATCAACTTCGACCTTGCAACACTCCTTCCGAAAGGCGCTAGAAAAGGAATCGATCTTAAAGATTTTCTTTTCATGGAAATGATTTTGAAAGAAAAAGATTTTCGTGAAAAAGTAGCGGCTATCGACGTTGAAGAATACAGAGACAGCTACGTTTATATTTACAATTCGGCAGATGCCATTGTTCCACTTTGGGCGTATTTTCTGATTACGGCTAAACTTACGGATGCTACTAAAAAGATCGTTTTTGGAAATAAAGAAGATTTGGAAGTTATCCTGATGCATCAGGCCATTCAAAGTTATGATTTTGATGAAATGATTGGAAAAAGAGTTTTGGTAAAAGGCTGTTCAGATAAAGAAATTCCAAATAATGCTTATATCGAATTGGTAGAACAATTGCAACCGATCGTGAAATCTTTGATGTTTGGGGAAGCATGTTCTAACGTTCCGATTTTAAAAAATTAATACTTATAAAATCAACATCTTAAAGTAACATATAAACTTTAAGATTACTTTTTGATTAAAAAAAATTATTCAGGAATATTTTTTGATAACTTTGGTTGATTAACAATTAAACAAACACAAAACTATGAGTTTAATCGACTTACTTACAGGAAATACAGGCAATCAGGTTGCTGATCAGGCTGAAAGTAAATTTGGTATTAGCAGAAATCAAATTATCGCTTTATTGGCAGTGGCTGCACCTTTGATTATTTCTTATCTCAGAAAAAAATCTCAGGATACTAAAGAAGCAGAAGCACTGAATAATGCATTAGATAAAGATCATGATGGAAGCATTTTAGATGATGTTTCGCAAGCTGATGCAAGACAGGATGAAGGAAATTCTATTTTGAGCCATGTTTTTGGAAATGATAAGCAAAATGTAGAAAACCAACTTTCTCAAAACACAGGAATTTCCATAGATAAAATCGGCCCGATATTGGCGATGCTTGCTCCCGTGATTATGGGATATATTGGTAAAGAAAAACAACAGAATAATGTTGGCGCCGGAGGTTTAGGTGATTTGTTAGGCGGAATTCTTGGAAATGCTTCAAATCAGGCTCAAGAACCACAATCAAGCCCCTTAAATGATATTTTAGGAAGCGTTTTAGGCGGTGGAAATTCTCAATCTTCAGGCAATCCTTTGAATGATATTCTGGGAAATGTGCTTGGAGGACACAATGCTGGAAATGGAAACTCAAAACAACAAAGCGGTGGGCTAGGCGATTTGTTGGGAGGAATTTTTGGAAAATAAATAATTTAATTTTGTATAAAAAAGACCGGAGAAATTGTTCTTCGGTCTTTTTATTTTTGATAGTTTACTTCTTCGATTTGTCTTCTGAAGTTTCAAAGGATTTTGAAGTTTTTCTCGGTCTTCTTTTACCGTAACTTCCGTTGTTGATCTTTCCTCTTCTTGATTTTTTGTCTCCTTTTCCCATAGTAAATAATGTTTGTTGTTATCACGAATTTAAAAAATATCATTTGAAGAAAGCTTAGAAAAGCTGTTAAAATTTTTATAAAGTATTCAAGTAATGAGATATGCAAAATTTTAATTCTTAATTCTCGTGTTATCATTTTAGCGGAAAATTCTCATTATTTCTAAAATTTAAATTCAAATCTTATGAAAACTTCGCAAGATCTATCAAAAAAATAATTTAGCTTTGTATATTCTTATAAAGTTAAATTTTTATGAAAAAAATAATATCTACAAGTTTAGTATTCGGATTTTGCCTTTTTGCCAACTTCCTTTTTGCTCAGCAAATTTCTAAAGAACAAAGGATTGCTTTTCAATCTGACAATGTAGAATCTTTTAAGACTGCCTTTCCAAAAGAAGATTACAATAAATGTATCGCTGTAAAAGAAAGCAGCTATAATCTTTTGGCATACAGTATAAAATACGAGAAAAACAATATTTTCAATTATCTTTTGAATAACGGAGCAGATGTAAACAAAGAATGTGATCATCAAACTCCATTAATGGTTGCCGCGAGATATGGAAAAACTGAAATGGGAAAAATTTTATTGAAAAAAGGAGCCAATAAAAATGCTAAAAACAGTAAAGGAGAAACTGCAAAAGATTTTTCAGCAAAATATAAACATCCTGAATTTGCAACAGTTTTAAAATAATTTAAATCTCATTATATCAAAAACTTCCTTACTCGGAAGTTTTTTTATGTCTAAAATCTGCAAAAATATTATCTTTGCACACGAAAATTAAAGGTTTAAACTATTGAACCTTAAACATTGAACTTTAAACAAACAATTATGTTTCGATCGCACACAAACGGAGAATTATCTCTTCAACATCTTAATGAAGAAGTTACACTTTCAGGATGGGTACAAACCATTCGTGATAAAGGATTTATGATTTGGATAGATCTTCGAGATCGTTACGGAATTACTCAGTTGGTTTTCGACCAGGACCGTTCTACAGCGGAATTGATGGAAAATGCAAAAAAATTGGGACGAGAATTTGTGATTCAGGTTACAGGAAAAGTAATTGAAAGAGTAAGCAAAAACCCCAATATTCCAACAGGAGAAATTGAAATTTTAGTTGAAAAATTAACGGTTCTTAATGAATCTCAGCTTCCGCCTTTCACCATCGAAGATGAAACGGATGGTGGTGAAGAACTAAGAATGAAATACCGTTACTTGGATATCAGAAGAAATCCTGTAAAAGATAAATTGATCTTCCGTCACAAAATGGCACAGAAAGTAAGAAACTATCTTTCAGACGAAGGTTTTATTGAGGTTGAAACTCCGGTTTTAATTAAATCTACTCCAGAAGGAGCAAGAGATTTCGTGGTTCCAAGCAGAATGAATCCTGGACAATTTTACGCATTGCCACAGTCTCCGCAGACTTTCAAACAATTGTTGATGGTGGGTGGAATGGATAAATATTTCCAGATCGTGAAATGTTTCCGTGATGAAGATTTGAGAGCTGACAGACAGCCGGAATTCACACAAATCGATTGCGAAATGGCTTTCGTAGAGCAGGAAGATGTGATGAATGTTTTTGAAGGAATGACGAAGACATTAATTAAAGATATTACAGGTCAGGAATTCGGAACTTTCCCAAGAATGACGTTTGCTGATGCAATGCAGAAATACGGAAACGACAAACCAGATATTCGTTTCGGAATGGAGTTCGTAGAACTTAATGATTTAGTAAAAGGAAAAGATTTCAAAATATTTGATGACGCAGAATTGGTTGTCGGAATCAATGTTGAAGGATGTGCAGATTATACAAGAAAACAAATCGACGAGCTTGTTGATTGGGTAAAAAGACCTCAAATCGGCGCTTCAGGAATCGTTTGGGCTAAATTCCAGAATGATGGGGTGAAAACCTCTTCTGTGAATAAATTCTACAACGAGGAAGATTTAGCCAAAATCATCGAAAAATTTGGAGCAAAAGAAGGCGATTTAATGCTGATTCTTTCCGGAAACGAGCACAAAGTAAGAACTCAGCTTTCTGCTTTGAGAATGGAGCTTGGAAACCGTTTAGGATTGAGAAAAGGAGACGTATTTGCACCACTTTGGGTAGTTGACTTCCCGTTATTGGAGTTTGATGAAGAAAGCGGACGTTACCATGCGATGCACCACCCTTTCACCTCTCCAAAGCCTGAAGATATTCATTTATTAGAGACAGATCCTGGAAAAGCAAGAGCAAACGCTTACGATATGGTTTTGAACGGAAACGAAATCGGTGGAGGTTCTATCAGAATTTTTGATAAAGATCTTCAGTCTAAAATGTTTGATTTGCTAGGATTCTCAAAAGAAGAAGCTGAAGCGCAGTTCGGATTCCTGATGAACGCCTTTAAATACGGAGCCCCGCCTCACGGTGGCTTGGCTTTCGGATTTGACCGCTTAGTAGCTATTTTAGACGGAAACGAAGTGATCAGAGATTATATCGCATTCCCGAAAAATAATTCGGGACGTGATGTGATGATCGATGCGCCATCATCGATTGCTGATGAACAGCTTGATGAATTGGAATTACAATTGAATTTAAAAGTATAAATTTGAAGCGGAGATTTTTCTCCGCTTTTTTTATATTGGAAGTATCGCTGAATATTGAGGAAATTCAATATTTTTGGACGAAAAATTTATCCATACTAATAACCATGAACGAAAATACAATTATCAAATTTCTTTTTAATGAAAATATAGAAAGGGAAAACCAAAAATTCTTTTTTAAATATGTTTGGAAAAAAAATTTTACTGAAGTAAAAAAAGCAGTAATGTATGCTGTTATTTTTTTAACTATTGGTTTTCTACCATTAAAGGGATTTGATCAAAATGCAATACCTTATATTTTTAAGTATATTGGATTTCTTTATATTGGATATATTTTTCTGTTGATTTATCAATATACACTTTCTAAAAAGAAAACCTATAAAATAATCGAAGAAAATATCAAAGATTTTAAAAACATTACTGATCAAACTGTTTGTATTATTTTAAATGAAACTTCTTTAGAAATTAAAAGTACTTTTAATACATTTAGTTCAATTTGGGAGAAAACTAGCTATAAATTTGTGGATGATTATCTTATCGTACAAATGTTAAAAGGTAGCTTAAATTTTGTTTTTACTAAAACTGAATTCGATAATTCAGATTATGATATTTTATTAAATTACCTTCAAAACCGTTCTAAGCAACAAAAATAATTATGGCAACTTCGCCACCAAACTCTCCGGCAACATTTTTAAGATTAAATAAATCATCTTCCATTTGAAATTCGGAACAATAGTAAAAGAATTTCCCGCATTAACGATGAATTTTGCAACGTAATCAGGTTCCATAATCAAAGATTCATTCAATTGCAATCCTTCATTTATTTTTGTTCGAATATAGCCGATTACCAAAGCATTTACTTTTATGTCTCTTGAAGCCAATTCCTGTCTTAAACCAGCCAAATATGTTGTAAAAGCTGCCTTTGTACTTCCGTAAACGAAATTACTTTTTCGACCTCTTACTCCCGAAAGAGAAGATAGCCCGATGATTCTTTCTAAATTTTTATTGTTTATATCGGTTGCAATAATATTCAAAATAGAAACAGCTCCCATATAATTCACCAACATCATTTGTTGAGTTCCTTTAAAGTCAGTCAATGCTTTTTCATTATCAACTAAAAATCCGGCAGCGTAAACAACGATATGAGGTTTTACAGAAAGTTGATCGTAAAATTTTTGGTGTGAATCAAAATCAACAGAATCAAATGACAGAATCGTCACTTTTGAACTAAAATTATTTTTCTGAACAAATTCGTCTAAAGATTGTGTATTTCGGGAAGCTGCAATCACTGAAAATCCTTTTTGAATATATTGCTTGATGGCTTGCTTGGCTACATCGGAATTGGCGCCTAAAATGAGTACGGTTTTGTTTGTGTTTTGATTCATAGGGCAAAGATATTTTTTTAACACGAATTTCACTAATGTTTTTCACTAATGAACAATAGTAATAATGGATTTTAAGTTACTTTGGAAGGCTTCGACGGGCTCAGCCTGACAGTGCATAATAATGACGAATAGTATTAGCATTGTCAGGCTGAGCCCGCCGAAACCCTTTATTTTTTTTATGTAAAATGATAATCTTAGTTGAAGTAATAACCAAGATACAAAATGACAAACTTGAATATTACAAATACTGCTAAAATTAAGTTAGTATAGATTATAAAAAGTTTCGGCGGGGTGAGCTTTGCTCACCCCGCCGAAACGAAATATTTTCAAAAAAGAAAAAAATTAGTTTTTCTCTTCGATTTCTTTTTTATCTGCAGGCTTATCTGCCGTTTTTTCAGTAGCTTTAGCTTTATCTCCAAAACGGGCTTCTGTAAATTCTCTTGAAATAGCTGCTTTTTCGAATTTCAATTTTCCGGATAATGTTTCAATTACGAAACCATCTTCCTGAACCTGAGCAATTCTTCCGTGAAGACCTGAAGTAAGCACCACTCTAGTTCCTACTTTTAAGTTTTCCTGAAAGTTTTTCTCCTGCTTTGCTTTTTTTTGCTGAGGTCTTATCATCAAGAAATAAAACCCAACAAACATCACACCCATCATGATCAACATCATAGGAGATGAAGATCCTCCCGGAGTTGCCTGTAAAAATATTGATAACTGGCTCATGATATTATGGTTGAATATTCGCAGTGAATGTTAATTTAATAGGCGCTTTTTCTACATTCGCATATACATCAGCAAATTTGCTTACGTTTCCGTCGAAATTTGAAGAATCAAAATGCAAAGTAATTTTTCCTTTTTTACCTGGTAAAATTGGATCTTTCGTGAAGTCAGGAGCAGTACATCCACATCCGGGCTTTACTTCAGAAATTACCAAAGGATTTGTTCCCGTATTTGTTACTTCATATACGTGCTCTACTTTGTCTCCTTTTTTGATATTTCCAAAATCGAAGTTGCTTTCAGAAAGCGCGATTGAAGTAGATGGCTGGTTAGAAACCGGAGCAGCAGCCGTTGCATCAGCAGATACAGGAGCCACAGCAGAATCAGCAGGAGTTGCAGTTGCAGTTGCAGCCGTAGAATCTGTAGCTACAGCATCAGCAGCCTGAGCTTCTGTGTTTTCTTTTTTACAAGAAACTAAACCAAAGCCTATGATAGATAAGGCGATAATTGATAACGTCTTTTTCATATTTAAAATATTTATATTCTATTTAAATCTTTACAATATTTATCTAAAATACCGTTGATGAAGATATTCGAACGGTCTGTTGCAAATACTTTAGCAACCTCAATATATTCATTAATAATAACTCTTGAAGGGGTAAAACGGAAGTTGTCCAGCTCCGCGATCGCTGTTGATAAGATTACTTTATCCATTAAAGAAACTCTTTCCAGATCCCAGTTTTCTAATCTTTCAGCAAGCTTTTTTTCGTTAGTTTCCCAGCTATCTAGGGTATTTCTAAGAAGTTTCATTGCGAAAGTTTTATCTTCTTCATCTTTAATCATTTTAATTAAAGTTCTGCTTTCTTCATCTTCTTTCAGGAAACCGATTGTTTTTTGAACCATTGAATTCGCGATGTGAATATCGTCATACCAAGAAAGTTCTTTATCACCAAGATAATCATGGAAATCGTCATTCTCAGCAATATATCTCAAAAATAATTTTCCTATAAATTTTTGGTCAGCTTCAAAAGAATAACCTTCTTCTTTCATGAAATCCTGATAACGTTTCCCGGCTGTCATTCTCTGGAAGGTTTTCACCAACAGATCATCATGCAAATCCCATTTCAACTGCTTGTGCTGTCCAGTAAAAAATAATCTCTCAGGGTTTTCTTCAAGCTTAATTAATACCTGATTGTTGATGAATTTCTGATTGGGGTTTACATCAGCATCACTTTTAATATACTTATTCTTTCCAATCTCAATTTGGTGTTCAGCCAATTCTTTAAGAGAAACCAAGAAGTTTAGCTGGTAGATATAGAGATGATAGATTTTCTCTATTCCGGCAAACATGTTTTTCTCTAAAACATCAAACTTTACAGGATTCTGGTAATAAGAATACACAGTCTGTACTACTTTTTCACGGATTTGTCGTCTTCCTAACATTCAAAGAGCTTTTTAATGGCTGCAAAGATACAAAATTTAAAATTGATGAAATTCGTAATCTGATCACATTTTCGTAATTTTGTAAAACTATATGAAAGCGCTTAAAACCTTAAACCCTTATTTTTTAAAGCACAAAATATTATTATTTTGGGGGGTATTATTCATCATTGCCAGTAATTTTTTCAACATATATAAAGTTCAGTTTGTAGGAAAATCTGTCGACGAACTTACAAAAAACGGAAATCTTGGCTTCAATAAACAAGTATTGATCTACGTTGCCATTATTGTCGGCTGCTCTTTACTGACGGGATTTTTCACCTTTATGATGCGACAAACCATTATCGTTGCATCCAGAAGAATTGAATATGAACTGAAAAATAAAATCTACAGACATTATCAGGATCTTTCTTTAACGGATTATAAGCAAACAACGATTGGAGATTTAATGAACCGATTAAGCGAAGACGTGGTTGCCGTAAGAATGTACCTTGGTCCCGGAGTAATGTATGTTGCCAATTTGATTGTTTTGGTGATTATCACAGCAATTTATATGGTAAAAACCGACGCGTCGATGACAGCCTGGACGTTGTTGCCACTTCCGATCTTATCGTATGCCATTTATAAGGTAAGTTCAATTATCAATAAAAAGTCGAAGATCATGCAGAAAAGCCAGTCTGCTATTTCCACTTTTGTACAGGATAGCTTTTCGGGAATTCGTGTGGTAAAATATTTTGCCAGAGAGAAATATATCGAGAAAAATTATGGCGTAAAGGTTACCGATTATCAGAATAAGGCATTAGATTTAGCAAAAACAGAAGCGTATTTCTTTACCATTATTTTATTTGTAATCGGTTTGCTGAATGTTGCAATTATCTGGATCGGCGGACAAAAATATATCGCCGGAGAATTAAGCATCGGTAAGATTGCCGATTTCTTCATGTATATCAACACCCTGATTTTCCCTTTCTCTATGGTGGGTTGGGTAACTTCTGTTAATCAGAGAGCGGAAGCATCCATGCAGAGAATTAATGAATTTATGGATAAAAAATCTGAGATCGTAAATAAAAATTTTGAAAATTATACGATTAAAGGTGAAATTGAATTCAGAAACGTTTCATACGTGTATCCGAATACAGGCATCAGAGCGCTTCATAATTTAAGTTTTAAAATAAATGCCGGAGAATCTTTAGCCATCATGGGAAAAACCGGAAGTGGAAAATCAACGATTGCCTTGCTTCTTTGCCGTTTGATCGATCCTACGGAAGGTGAAATTTTAATCGACGGAAAAAACCTTAAAGATCATAATTTAGAAAACTACAGAAATTTCATTGGCTATATTCCTCAGGAAAGTTACCTCTTCTCAGACTCCATTGAAAACAATATTGGTTTTGCCATCGATAATCCGTCTCATGAAAGAGTGGTAGAATATGCTAAAATTGCCGATGTTGATAAAAATATTGTTGAGTTTAAAGAACAGTATAAAACACTCGTTGGTGAGCGTGGGGTGATGCTTTCGGGAGGTCAGAAACAGAGAATCTGCATCGCCAGAGCCCTAATTAAGAACCCCAACATCATTATTTTTGATGATTCCCTATCTGCTTTAGACACCGAAACGGAACAGAATATTCTGGAAAATATCGATAGAAAAATCAAGAATGCAAGTTCCATAATCATCACACACAGAGAGTCTAGTGCTCAAAGAGCAGATAAAATCATCAACCTTAGTGAAATTAGCAATTCTGTAACTGCTTAGCCCTTTTATTCTCAATTGTTAAATAAATCATAAAAAAAATTTTGTGATTAAAAGAAAACTTTTATATTTGTTCTTAACAAGATTAAAAAATATCTAACAATGAGTGAATACAAGGAGCGCCATGAAAATGAAATTTTCACAAAGGTGTTAAAAGCAGGGAGAAGAACTTATTTCTTTGATGTGCGCGAGACAAAAGCAGGAGATTATTATCTTACGATTACAGAAAGTAAGAAAAATTTCGGAGAGAATGGAGAAGCTACATTCGAGAAGCACAAAATTTACCTTTACAAGGAAGATTTTAAAAGTTTTCAGGAGATGTTTAATGAGTCCACAGATTTCATCATTAACGAAAAGGGTGAGGATGTAATATCAGAAAAACATGACAAAGACTTCAAAAGCAAATCTTACACAATAGATTCTGACGACGAAGTTTAAAAAAAGAATAATTCTAAAAACACAAGCATCTGAAAAAGGGTGCTTTTTTTATCTTCAAAAACTGAAAAATTCACTTATTATAACAAAACGGTACACTATTGAAAGTGCACCGTTTTTGTTTTTTGGAGGGAGGATGGAGGCCTGAGGCAGGAGGTATAATCAGGTCTTAACATTTAAGATGATAGAACTTTCATAGATAACCACAATAAACTTCCAGCTTCCTTTCTTCCATCTTCCCACCTAATCTCACACAAATTCTCTCTTAATTTGAGAAAGTATCGTAGGATCCTGTATTTCGTTGTCTTTGGCCAGCAATAAAACTTTAGACAAAACCTCAGCAGATTTCGGATCATCATCCGCAAAAGGTAAGAACAATCTTCCTCTGTGCTGCGAATGAACTGGTAAAATAGACAGATATTTCCCCGGAACCTGATGCACCACCGCACTTCCCAAATGAACGCTGTATTCCGCCATTTGACCTTTTACTAAAATGTGAGAACCTTCAATTTTAATATTATCGAGTTTAAACAATCTTGCTGTTTCTTTCATTAAGACCGCTCTCATTTCGATTGATGAATGGCTCGCTTCCGGATCTACTTCACCCACGTGCGCCACAGAAACCACCAGATCAATATCCCTCATCACTTCAGAGAATAATCTAGGATTGATCTCTTCAAAAGGAATATTTTTATAATCTTTCAACGAATGGAATTCTATGGTTTCAAGCGTCGGGCTTTCCACATCTGCCGGCGAGAACCAATCTGCCATGGCATATAATTTCACCTGAAAACCTTCTTTATGATACACCTTTTGCAAGCCTTCTTCATAATCTACTTTCCAGCCTCTCGTTTTCAGCAATGCCAATGCCTGTTTTGGCTGAACTTGATGACCCGCATAACGTCTGGAAACCGATTTTTCCTGCAACTCATCCAGTGTCGGAACATACAATTCTCTGAATATTTGCTTAAATGGCTGCACCAGTTTTTCTTTAAAACAATAATGTTGGAAATCGCTCCAAACCGAATGTTGATGCAAATCTACACAATGCGCAATTCTTAAGGTATTATTTTCGTTTAATTCATGAATTTCGCCTTGAGCATCCACTAAATTTCCATCATGGAAAAATCCGATCTTATTGTCATCTGAAATATATACCAGTTTCTCCAGGTGTTTTACAATCACCGGATGTTCAAACAAATTCTGGATTTCAGCATACAGAAACTCATCCCCACGAATCATCGCTTCTTCAAGACCTTTTCTGGAACGACTCCATTGCTCGCGCATAATTTTTCGATTGTTTCCTAATTCCACAATCGCTTTATCTTTTTTAATCTTCGGAGGAATTGATTTTAGCTGTTTATCATCTCTGAAAACTACCAATTCTGCCTTTCCATCGTCTTCGATAATCAAACCTACAGTAACTCCGTCAATCGTAACCTGCGTATCTTTAGACAATAAATTTTGAATTTGCTTAGTTTCCATCGCCCAAGTCAGACGGATTGGATCAGGATACCCTGCATTTCGAGCAAGATTTTCCAACGCCACACGAATTGCCAGAGCTTCACTCGCCTGCTTCATAGAGCCAAATTCTTTACTTTCTTTTTTAAATTGCTGAATATATTCGTAACGGTTTAGTACATCTTTTTCAGGGTTTGTTTTGCTTAAAGGAACCAAGCCGTACACGCGCAGATAATCCTGATCACGCTTATCTTTCACTTTTGCCGTCACTTCTTTTATCTTCAAACTTCCCGTTAAAGTATCAGAATACAATCTTGCTCTGCGGTGCCCGTTTCCGTCTGAAATATATTTTGCAGAATCATACAGCATCTCCCAACGTGCTCTTCCTAATTCTTTATAGGCTTTTGTAAACCAGTCTTTATCTACTGCCCCATCTTTAAACTCCTGAACATCTACGGAAGAATATTTAGCCACTTCACTTTCCAATCCGGAATTCTGCGCTTCATATGTTCCTGTTTTTGTATGGGCGTGCATCCACCAGATCGCAGAATCCAATCCTTTCCACCCTAAATAATTACTGATGAATTTCTGCCATTGCGGAGCATAAACTGCTGCCTGAATCAAACGAAGTTCTGCAATCTTTTCTTTTTTCACCATTTCGTTGAATGCTTCCTGAGTATCTGTTTCGCGAGGATAACAGTTGGATAAAAGATAAGAGAACAGCTTTTGCTTGGTCATGCTTTCGCTGCTGTAGCTGTAAATATAATTGGCATATAAATTCGCCTTGCCAAAACCTTTTAAAATTTGTACAAAACGTTCCGCACCATAAATCGACTGGAAATCCTGAACAAAATGAGAAACCGAAGTTCCTGCATCACCACGAATTAATTCAATATCTAAAAATTTATTTTGAATTTCCTCAACGATTGGTTTCAGGAAAGGGAATGTTTCTAAATATTTTTCGCTGTGATGATAGAATTTCGTTGTCGTAAGATCTCTGATGGCGGATTCTGCCGTGAAAATTCCTTCGTATAATTCATCTTTTGTAATTAAATTCAGTTCATACGCTTTGCAGAATAAATACAGATGCGGAACCGTAAACTGAATGTTTTCTTCCAAACCGTTGAACTGCATCCATCGGTGAAGATTCCAGACTTTTACAAACTGTTCGTCTGATAATTTTTTAGTTGGAATAGCCTGTAAAAACACAGTAAAAAAGCCCTGTTGCTGCCATCCATTTCCGCCGCGACCGTAGTAATATTCATTTTGTTTAGCTTTAAAATTGATAACATCTTCAGGAAGATTAGCAAATAAAGTCGCGCTGGCATCGATCAGAAAATCATTCTCTTCTTCAAACCTGAATTTGTATTTCAAAGAATCCAGAATATTTTTGATCGGATTATTCCAGTAATAATGATTTTTCAGAGGATTCGGGATTACATCTTTATGATAGAAAACATAATTTTCAAGAAAATCTCTGAATTTTTTACGGTCACAGTTATCCACAAATGTTAGTAAAAACAAATCCTGCGGCTGCAATCCGGATTCTTTATACCACTGCTCCCAAACTTCATGCAGAGGATAGTTTTCAAATAACTGTTCACCCGTAAATCCATCGGTATTTCTTTTGATCGGGCGGAAGCTGTTGCCTAGTAATTCTTTTGTAAAAGAACCATTCCAGTCTTCTGTTTCGTATTCAAAATCTTTATTTTTTAGGAAAAGATCATTGAGCTTCTTTAGTTCATTTTTAATATGAGTCTGCGATTGTGTAAAACCATATTTATCAGTTTTTGTTGCCCTCGCATAAACAGAATCAGTATCTACTTTCGGCAATTCATAAGCTGATTTTACCGTAGGATCGTAAAAACCGAAACCATTTTCAGCAGAAAGAATTTCTTTATCTTCAGAAGGATTCAGCTGATCCAATAAGCCTTGTTCCCGCTCAGAAATTTTTGTTCTCTCCGAATATTGCTGAAGCCATTGCCCAATTTGTGCTGAAGCTCTTTTACTTTTTTGAAGCTGAAGCATGATATCCAAAGAAGCCGTTCTCTGCTCTACATCACCCTTGGTCATCAGTTCGTCTACTAAAGGCGTGACAACCTCATCTTCCTGCTTCATCATCAGCTCAATCAGCTTTTTACGAAGGTTTCCGCCTTTTCTTTTAAACAAATCATAGAAAGTCATGGCTTCTTCCTTAGTCAAAGGATTTTGCTGCAAAACGTTGATTCCTGAAGCCACTAAAGATTCTCCGCGGTCTTTAACGATTTTAAAGGCAAACTCTTTCTGGAAAGGCGTTACTTCTTTTTTCTTTTTCTCAAAATTATAGGAATATGAATAACAGTAGAAATCGCCCAGAAGGTTTCTCGTTAACTGTTCACGCAAAGCAAGTTCAAACTGATCGAAATACGAAAGTACCAAATCCAGCTTTTCACTATCCTCGCCTACCAAATAAAACATTGAGGCATATAAATCACTCTTCCTGAATACTGCATTCTGCCAAGAGAATACTTTTCCTTCAAATTTCTTTTCTTTGACCTCTATTTTTTGAGTTAACTCATGCAGCTTTTCAAAGAAATCAGGATAATCCGGATTATTGATATAGAATTTTGATTTTACATTGACACTTAACAACGAGCTTAAAGCTTGGCCAGTAAATGCCAGCACTTGTAGATCGCCATTCAGAACAGCTTTATAAAAAAGCGGCATCTGGATATAAGGATCTCTGGTTTCGATGGCAAATTTTATCGCCAGACATTTCTTTTCTATACTTCCTTTATCTAACAGGTCATGCAGATAAGGAACCGTTTGCTCTACATCCCAAACGCCCTGCACCCAAAGCGCCATATAAACTTCGTTATTATTTTTGCTTTTTACCGCTTCTGAAATCTTATCTGGGTTATTGAAATAGAGATTCGCCAACGAAACAATATTTTTCACTACAGATTCTTTTTCAGACTCCCAGCCAAGCCCAGTCCATGTGCCGATGGCTCTTACAACGGATGAAAAACGGGTCAGCTTATTTTCTTCGATAACATTTAACGTGTATTGTAAAGCCTGCGTATTTGTTTCATCTAAAGCTTCTAAAATGGTTTGTCGAAGACCTTCCTGCCTTTGTGCTGCCAACAAAAGTTTTTCCACAAGCTCCCAACATTGTTTTTGCTCGCTGTTCAGCAAAGCATGAATAATATTTCGCGAAACTTTTCCTTCCGGATGTTTGTTGAAAATAATATCCTCAATCAACTGATAAATTTCTTTATTTCCGGTATCAATCGCTGCCGACCAAATATAAAACTGGCTTGCATTATTGGAAACCTGCGTATCATAAATAATCTGCTCTTCCAAGGAAAGTTCGTAAGACTGATATCCCGAACCATAATTATAAATACTGGGAAGCTCCAGCAACGTTCTTATTAAATTCACCTGATTGAGCAAAGTGAACCTTTCATTATTCGGAGCACGGAACGAGCGGCGTTCGTAGCCTGTCTGATACATTTTGAAAGGCATTTTATTCCATGCATATTTTACCAGTTCGGCTTTATCGCCAAAGAAATAAACCAATAGCTCGTAATAATCTTTGTCTTCCCAGATATTACTTTTGATATGTTCTTTAATTTTATCGGCTTGTGAAGAACCTAGCGTAATTTCTTCGTAATAATCGTTCTTGCCAAGGAGAAGCAATCCTAATTCTGCAACTTCTTTTTTCAGTTTTGATTTTGAAAATAGCTTGGAGATCAACCCCTTTTCAGCCTGTTCTTTCAGGTCTTTTTTCAGATTCTTGTGGTAATCGACAATTTTCTTCGATTTTAGTTTTTCACTGATTTCCATTGTTAGTGTGATTTAGTATGTTTTGAAGATTTTTTTGGATGGAAGATTTTTAGGCTGGAAGTAGGAGGTTGGAATCTGGAAGTTTTGTAACACTATTGCTAGGATGGTTTTCATTACTTCCAGCTTCCATTCCCATCTTCCCGCCTAACTTACCAATAGCTTCCTGCCAGAAATGTAAGTCGGATGAAGGTAAAAGTATGTTGTAAGCTCAGATCGATTGTTTGAGAAAGGTTTTCAAGCTGCTCGTCATTATAAAAAACAGCAAACATTCCGTCTTCAAAAGCCTGAATTGCGTTTTCCTGAGCCTTTTCCAGATTGGCTCTTTTTTCGTTATAAATACTTCCGAAACCTACTTTTCCGGTATCGGTTAAGATATTTAAATAATTATCCTGTGGAATTTTGGTATAATCTTCATCTTCTAATTCAAAGGATTTTGCATTAAATGCGTCTACCTGCTGCTGAACAACCAGCTTTAAAAGATGTTCTAATGAAATGGTATTTTCATGATGCGCAATATTGAGAATTTGCTCTGAAAGAACAGGATGTTTCCTGCCGAGTTGCTTTACAGTAACCTTTATTTCCATATTTTGAGATTGTGATTTTAAAAATAGGGAAATATTTTTTGCCGTCTTCTTAGGTATTTTTCCGGTATTTTTAATCATAAACAAAATTCCTAGCCCCGATTGCAGTGGAAAACCTTTTTTGAAAAAAAAGATTGCAACGAAAAGCGGGAAATAGCTTCAAAAATAAAATAGGGAGAAAAATTGATGATCTTCGTCAAGTATAACTATGACTGGGGAACGGATTCTAATTTTGATTACAAGAAGCCTGTTTAATTTTTTTTATCAGCACAACCGAAATACCTGATTTGCAAAAACAAAAAAACAACCCGAAGGTTGTTTTTTATTTAATATGTAATAAATTGAAAATCAAAATATTTAACAAATAGCCTGATCTATTTTTTAATTACCTTCACTGTTTTCACATTTTTGTCACCTGAATCTATATTTAACATATAAACTCCTGATATTAAATTCGAAACATCAATCGATGTTTTTTTATCATTGATTACTTTCGTAAAAATCAATTGTCCTGCAGCACTGAATACTGTTACCGAGACAATCTTTTTATCAGAAGATACATTTAAAATATCATTTACAGGATTTGGGAAAACTTTTAAATTATCTGCTGAAGATTTAACTTCATCAACCATTAGGCTACTTACAGGGCATGCAATAGATACCCATGAAGAGCTATTTGTTGTTGAGCCATTGCCTAATTGTCCTGATCCATTTAAACCAGCACCAGAAATATTACTTTCATTATTTAATAATAAAGTATGATGAAATCCGGTTATAGCCATTTGATAATTGTTAGCATTGGTCATTGAAATGGTATTTCTACTAGTGGTTGTTCCATCGCCTAATTGGCCATACACATTGCTACCGCAATACCACATATTTCCATAAGATGACGTTCCTACAGTATGATCAGAACCAGCACTAATACTTTTAACACCATCATACACTGCATTAGGTGCTGATTTAGAAGTATTCGTGCCATCACCAAGCTGTCCATACAAATTATTTCCCCAAGTGAAAAGTATTCCGTTAGTTTTTAACCCCACTGAATGAAAACCTCCTGCAGAAGCATCTTTCCAATCTGTATCGGTTCCTATTTGTAAAGGATTAAATCTAGTACCTGTAGTACCGTCTCCTACCTGACCGTAGGAATTGGTACCCCATGCCCAAAGTGTTCCATCAGTTTTAATAGCCAGCGCATGTACCGATCCTAGATCAACACTACGCCAGTTAGTAGCTGTTCCTATTTGATAAGGAGTCGATCGGTTGTTGGTTGATCCATCTCCCAATTGAGCGTACCCATTATAGCCCCAAGCCCAAAGCGTTCCGTCGGTTTTTATGGCTGCTGTATTTGTATCTCCAGCAGAAACGCTCTTCCAGTTCGTATCTGAATTTACTAGAGCAGGGAAGATTCGACCGTTAGTTGTTCCGTCACCTAATCGGCTATTTCCGTTAAGTCCCCATCCCCAAAGTGTTCCATTGTTTTTAATAGCCATACTATGAAATGTCCCTGCGCTCACACTTTGCCAGTCATTTGCTGTTCCAATTTGCACTGGAAGTGTTCTATTAGTGGATGTTCCATCACCTAATTGTCCGAAATCATTTCCACCCCACGCCCAAAGTGTTCCGTCTGATTTTATACCAAGCGAATGACTCATACCTGTAGATACTGTTTTCCAACAACCTACAGGAAGGGTAGTAAATGAACCTCCTAAAGTCCAAGTACTTAAACCAGAAGCACAATTGGCAGCAACCCACCAGTAATAAGTTGTATTAGGCGATAAATTTGATAAATTGGCATTGGTAGTTGATGTATTTCCGGTTGTAGTTCCCTGGTTAGGATTCGTTCCGTAAGTATACACATAGCCACCATTAGGTGCCGATGATGAAGGTGTCCAACTTATAGTAGCTGATGTTAAAGTAATATCATTACTCCAAAATTGAGAAGGCGGATTACAAGCTGTAATGTTCTCACATTTTATTGAACGGGTTCTTGACGTTCCTTGCGCTCCACAGTTAGCGTTTGCATGTAAATAGTATCTAATAACTCCAGATGTTGAATTTGAGCTCCATACTAATGGTGTTAATCCACTAGCAAAAACTGTTGTTCCATCTGCATTTGTGATAGTAATATAATCAGTTGCTACAGAACTTGTAAAAGTATATTGTCTGTTTGCTACTATATTCACGTTAGAATATTCACCAGCATAAGCATTGCTTACAATTTGTTCTGTATTTCCTGTACAAGCAGGGGTAAAAGTAGCTAAAGGATACAAACCAAATGATGCACCATTACAAGCTAATGCGGCAATGGTTGTAAAACTTCCTCCAGAAACCCAGTCACTTTTTGATCCATTACAATTAGAACGAACCCAATAATAATAAGTAGTTGAAGGGCTTAGTGGATTTAATGAAGCTATTGCAGTAGCAGCTGTTGAGTAATTTGCAACTGTTCCACTTCCCGGTGCTGAATTTACTGTAGAGAAATATACCTCATAATCAGAAGGAGCAGTCGCTGGCGGAGACCAAGCAAGTCTGCAAGAGTTTGAAGTTATATTGGATACTGTTAAATTACTAGGAGCTCCACAAGAAGCCAGCCCCATACATTGAATATATCTTACTCTAGTTGTATTTTGTGTACCGCAAGAAGCATTGGTATTTATATGATATCTAACAACGCCTGAATAAGTACCCGAAACCCAGTTTAGAGGCGTGGTACCTGATGCTAGAACCGTATTTCCTAAAGCGTTGGTTACTGTAATATAGTCTGATGAATTCGAACTAAAAAAAGTATATTGTGTATTAGCAACTACATTTACGTTTGAATATTCACCAGCATAAGCATCGGCAACAATTTGCTGCGGACTACCCGTACAAGTTGGGGTAAAAGTAGCACTTGGATATAAACCATACGTTGCGCCGTTACAAGTTAAAGCAGCAAGTGTATTAAAACTTCCACCATAAACCCAAGCACTTTTTGTTCCATTACAGTTAGATCTTATCCAATAATAATAAGTTGTCGCTGCCGAAATTCCATTCAATAATGCTCCTACCGCTGCCGATGCAGTTGTTCCAGAAGGTGTTGTTGTGCTTGTAGGTGCAGTATTACTTGTAATTACATAAATATCATAATTAGTTGGTGCTGTTGCTGGTGCGGTCCAGTTCAGTCTGCAAGAATTTGATGTAATATTAGAAACTGATAATTGTGAAGGTAATCCACAACTTGTAGTTGCTGCACATTGAATATATTTAGTTCTGTTTGTGTTTTGTGATCCACAATTAGAATTACTATGTAAATAATAACGTATCCCACCTGTATTTGTACCCGAAGACCAGCTTAATGGTGTTTGCCCACTTGCTAAAACTGAAGTTCCTGCACTATTGGTAATCGTTATAAAATCGGTACCCACAGAAGAAGAGAAAATATATTGTTGGTTGGCAGTGATGTTTACATTAGAATATTGACTTGCAAAAGCACTAGAAGTAATTGTCTCTGCACTACCAGTGCATGAAGGCGTAAATGTAGCATCTGGATATAAACCATAAATAGCTCCATTACAACTTAATGATTGATTCATTGTGAAAGAGCCACCCGAAGCCCAGCTGCTTTTTTCATTACCACAATTAGATCGAACCCAATAATAATAGGTAACACCCGCTGTTAAACCATTAATATCTTTAGTTGTAGTTGTACTGGTATGTGTAGCTGTACTATTTATTGTTGGAGCTGTATTTGTAGTAATGATATACATTTCATAGCCACTACTTGGTACATTATTTGGAGCTGCCCAAGACATTCTTATAGAATTGGACGTAATGTTTCCCACCGCAAAATTAGACGGAGGCAGGCAAGTAACAGATGTTGTAATACAATTTACATATTTATTACGCGAACTTCCTGTAGAAGTGCCATAACCACATTGGGCATTGTCATGAGAATAAAAACGAACCACGCCGGAAGTAGAGCCCGAATTCCAATTTACAGGTGTTGTACCACTTGCCAGAACAACAGTTCCTAAAGCATTAGTAATGGTAATAAAATCGGTTCCATAATTGGTTTTAAATTGATACTGAGTGTTTGGAACAACAGCTATATTAGAAAAACTACCATTTTTTACATCAGTAGCAAAAAAATCATCATTTCCATTACAGTTTGGTGTAACGGTAGCTGAAGGATAAATGCCATAATAGGCACTATTACAAAGCAATGATGAAATCGTTGTAAAAGTTCCTCCATAAATCCAAGCTCCATATTGATAATCACATCTAGAACGAAGCCAATAGTGATAAGTAGTATCCGGATTTAGATTGGTAACCAACATCGAATTTGTACTCGAAGAACTTGTCTGTACTGATGCACCAGGCGTAGCAGATGAAGTACTCACATAAGCTTGGTAGCCAAAAGCAGGTGCAACGGAAGGCGTAGTATAATTAAGTGTACATGATATAGGTGTAATATTCGAAACACCTGTTGGTGTCACATCTAAACACGCTTGAGCCGTAACCCACGTTACTTTTCTTGTTCTTGCAAACTGATCCGTAGTTTGGCATTGTGCATTTTGATGTAGGTAATACCGAACAGCCTGATTATAAGCTGAAACAAAACTTACGGGTGTAACCCCAGAAGCAAGCACTTGTGTACCAGTATCATTGGTAATGGTCAAATAATCCGTAGATACCGATGACGTAAAAGTATAATACCTTGATGGTTCAACATGTACACTGGCATATTGGCCAGTTCTTGCATCAGTATTGATCGTGCTTGTGCCGGCGGCTCCCGTAGCCTGATGAATCCCGGCGGGATATTGGGTCCCCGTTGTGCACTGAGCAGAAATCTTTGATGCTATGAGAAAAAGCATCAAAAGTAAGGATAGGGTAATTTTCTTCCTCATTTTAATAAAAGTTTGTAATGATTATTTAGTTCTAAATTTTTTATAAGTGAGCAAATATAAAGTATATTTTCTATTAAATGTAAAATTTAGTAGAACTAATTTGAATAACAGAAGTACCTGTATTTCTGTAGAGTCTTTATAATGCTTAAAATTTAAATATTACAATTCCAAAATAGTGAGGTTCAATTGAAATTGTTTGGAAAAACTTAGGAGAATATCCTGAAATTAGGTTGAGAAATAAATTTTCTGGAAGGTATAAAATAAAAAAGTACACTTTTTACAAGTGTACTTTGATTGGTAAATAATAGTCAAAAATCAGATTGCGTGTTAGCAATTCATTGATTTAATTTTAATCTATTTATTTTTTAATGACTTTTATTGTCTTAGTCGAATCATTTGAATTGACTTTAACCAAATAAACTCCTGATGCAAGACCAGAAAGATCTAATGTTCCTTCATTAGCATTTATTGTTTTGCTCAATACTTCCTGACCTAATAGGTTATAAACCGATACCAAAGATATCTTCTGATCAAGCGAAATCATCAGCTTATCATTAACCGGGTTTGGATAAACCTGTAGGGTATTGTTCGGCGTTGCAAAGTCATTAACCCCTAAAGTTGGGCAGGCAATAGCTGTAGGAATATTTTTATCAACAGTAGAACCATCACCTAATTGACCATATAAATTTAATCCCCAAGTATTAATAGTTCCATCACTTTTTAATGCAAAGGTATGTGATATTCCACCAACAATATTTTTCCAGTTCGTAAGATTGCCTATTTGTAAAGGAACGTTACTGTTAGTTGTAATTCCGTTTCCTAATTGTCCATATTGATTTCTTCCCCATGCCCAAAGTGTTCCGTTGGATTTTATAGCAAGGGTATGATTTCCTCCAGCAGCAATCGTCTGCCAGTTAGTAGCTGTTCCGATTTGTGTCGGAATATTTTTATTTACTGTTGTTCCATCTCCAAGCTGTCCATTAGCATTATAACCCCATGCCCAAAGTGTTCCGTCTGTTTTTAATGCAGTAGCATGAAGCCCTCCGACACCAAGCGTTTGCCAGTTGCTAGCAGTTCCTACTTGGGTAGGTACCAGCCTATTGGTATTGGTAGCATCTCCAATAACACCATAATAGTTGCTTCCCCATGCCCAAAGTGTTCCATCTGTTTTTAATGCAATGGTGAAATCCTGCCCGCATTGAACAGCTAACCAATTATTAGCAGTTCCTATTTGAATAGGCACTAAACTGCCCGTTGTATTGCCTGTACCTAACTGCCCATAAGGGTTAAGTCCCCATGCCCATAGGGTTCCGTTATTTTTTATAGCTACCGTGTGATACATTCCGGTATCAAAAACTTTCCAGTCATTAGCAGTTCCTACTTGCACGGGGGTATTTTGTGCTGTATTTGTACCATTACCCAACTGGCCTGAATTTGCTCCCCATGCCCAAAGAGTTCCATCTGTTTTTTGAGCAATTGTGTGGCTGCTTCCGCCAACAATTTCTTTCCAGTTGTTACCGGTTCCTACTTGTTTTGGGGTTGATGTACTGGTGTTTGTACCATGTCCTAATTCTCCTGAATAATTATTACCCCACGTCCACAATGTTCCGTCTGTTTTTATAGCTACACTATGCAAACTACCTGCATCTATCTTTTGAAAACAACCTGTTTGAACAGTACTTGGCGACATCTTCACTAAACCAAGCTGCAATGTTCCCAGCCAGATCGTTCCTGAAGATTGTGTCTTAACTGCACTAAAATAATCATCTGGCAAGCCAGAATTGGTATTTGTTTTAGTATAGGTAGTGCAATCCGTAAAGTTTTGCAAACCTGACCCATTAAACCCAATCCATACTTTGTTGTTAGTGTCAACGTCCAAGGCATTAAGATTGTATCCTGCAAGGCAAGAAGTACTTTGATAGATAAAAGTAAGATTAGTACCGCTTGTCGTTAGCGTAATTAAACTATCATAACCTTTCACATACACTGTATTGTTGGCAATTCTCAATATTTTTTGAGTTCCCTGCGCTACAAAATCGAAATCTGTTCCGTTAAATTTATACAATACACCATCATTTGTCACCCAAACTCCATTATTAGTGTCAGTTGCCACAGAATTTAAATTCGTTGCAGAGGTATAAGTACTCCAGGTAGTACCATTAAATTTTGTAAGTCCTGAATCTGTTGCAATCCACAGGTTATTTTGTCCGTCAATAGCTATATCGTTGATTGTATTCGTCGGCAATCCTGAATTGGAAGTTGTATAATTAACCCAAGTGGTACCGTTATACATGATGATTCCATTCAGTTGAGATGCAATCCATTTTCTGCCCAAACCATCAATTTGGATTTTTATAATTGAATTAGACGCAATACCGGAATTGGAAGTATTGTAATTGGTAAAAGTAGTTCCGTTGAAGGTTGAAACCCCGTTATAAGTCGCCAGCCATAACAGACCATTGGCATCAGTCTTAATATCAGCAATATAATTGCTTCCTACTCCTGAATTTGAAGTATTGTACGTTGTGTAACTATACTGTGCAAATGTAGAAATTGAACTGAGGATTAAGAATAAAAAATAGAATTTTTTCATGATTTTTAATGCTTAGTTTTAAATGTTTCCTACTCGTTTAGCTTTTCGGTTCCGCTTCGTTTGAATGGTTTCTGAACTCCATCTATAATTAAGACTCTTTAAAATTAAATTAATTCATTATAAATTTTTAAAGTTTCTGGTCGACAAAATCACACTAAATCATTACTATAGAATATTCGAAGTTTCTTCAATATCGGTAAAAGTTATCCAGCCAAAATAAATTAATCAGACAAAGTGTGTTTATTATCTAATCTACCTATTTAAAGGGTTTTTGAAGATTTACTTAAGTTTTAGGAAATGAATAGTGGTGATGAATTAAAAGAATAAATTGAGGGTATTTTTTTTCAGTTTCATGGTTTAATTGTTTTTCAGTTTTTAGTAACAACAGATCATCATGATGATTTTTCATATTGTGGACTGCAAAAATATACTTTCTTTATGGAGTATCAAACAATTAATGAAAATTTGAACACTAAATAGTGTTTTATTAACATGTATTGGTAAATGACACAAAAACTTGAAAACACATAATTTATGTTAGAAAAATCCCCATTACCAAGCCTGAGATTAAATACACCCGAAATTTCATTATATAAAATGTTGTATTTAGAAGATAATACGATGTAAAATGGAATGTAGAAATATTATAAAATAAAAAAGTACACTTTTAAAAAGTGTACTTTTCTTGGGTGAATGATGGGTCTCGAACCCACGACCTTCGGAACCACAATCCGACGCTCTAACCAACTGAGCTACAATCACCGTTTTTCGTGCTGCAAATATAGGTAAGATTTTTTAATTACCAAACTATTCCATCAAAATTTTTCAAAGAAATTAACTTTTCAGACGTAAAGCCCTCAGCATAAGTCACTCCCGATAATCTTCCTAAATCCTGTGCGCGGTACGTTAAGCTCTCATAAAAGTCTTTTGACGTAATTGGCGTCTCTGGTTCCTTAGAAGTTGGATCATAAAACTGAGTTTTGAAAGCCATGCACGCTTCAATTTTTTTATCTAAGTGATTTGAGATGTCGATTACGAATTCCGGTTTGATATCTTTCCACTGAATATAATGGAAAATATGCTTGGGTCTCCACACTTCCTGATTTTCTCCGTCCAAAACGGTTTCAATTTTTCTCAGTCCAGACAAAAAGCACGCATCCGATACTAATTTCGCTCCTTTTGCGTGATCTGGATGTCTATCATCAATTGCATTCGCTAAGACGATTTCTGGCCTGTATTTACGAACCATTTTTACGATCCTCATTTGATATTCTTCTGAGTTTTCCAAAAAGCCATCCTTCATTGCCAAGTTCTCTCTGGCAGCCACTCCTAAGATCTTTGCAGAATCTGCTGCTTCTATTCTTCTGGTTTCATCTGTACCTCTGGTTCCCAATTCTCCTCTTGTAAGATCTACGATTGCGCAAATCTTTCCTTCAGAAACTAATTTCGCAATTGTCCCCCCACATCCTAATTCCACATCATCCGGATGAGCACCAAAAGCAAGTATATCTGTTTTCATTTTTTGTTTGATTCTTTAATTTGTAAGACAGAACGCTTAAGAATTACTCTTACAACATTCGTACTTTCAAATATAGTCATTAAAACAAAAACTCCCCAAACATTACGAATGGGAAGTTTTTATATCTATAATTTAAATTTTAAATTACTTGTTGATCTCTGCATTTAATTTTACAGCATCCTGATAAGTTGGATCTAACTGTAAAGATTTCGCAAGATAATCTTTAGTTTTAGCAACATCAGAGTCTTTGCTCATATAAGCTACTGCAAAGTAAGCATATGCTAAAGTCTGCTTGTTTGCTTCCTGATCAGCAGGTTTTACTGTGCTGATGAATTTTTCGTAAGCAATTTTAGCTGCATCATTGTTACCCGCTTGTTGATAAGAATACCCTTGGCTGTAATATGCAGGCGCCCAATCTGGTAAAAGAGCAATCATTTTCTGCCATGTAAGGATAGCTCCGTTCCAGTTTTTAGCATCCTGATACGCTGTTGCTAATTTGAATAAAGAATCTGAATCTTGCGCATTAGCAGCCACTTTTTGCTTCAACCCTTCAATCGTAGGGTTTGTAGGTCCTGCATCAACAGAAGACTGAGAAACAGCACCACCTCCAGAGATGTTTGCCAATTCAAGATCCCACTTCATTGTTTCGTCTTTAGCCGCTTTAGCGATAGCAATCTTTTGTTGAGATTCTGTTGTTAAAGCAGATTTTTTAGCAGCATCTGTTTCAGTTTTAGCCAAACCAGCAGCAATTAGACCTTGTAAACCTTGGTCAGCAGGCTGAACTCTTGATTTTTCTGCCTGAGAAACGAAAGTATCCATTGCTTGTTTTGCTTCAGAATATTTTCCTTCAGCATATAATTGATAAGCTCTTAACTTGAACTTAATCGGGTCTTGTACTTTATCAAAAATTTTATCTAAAACTGTTTTAGAATTAGCATAATCTTCGTTTGTGAAATATAATTTAGCAATTTCCAACTGAGTGTACGGATCTTCGTCAGCATATTTTGTATAGTTGATCAAATCCTGAGTCGCTTTAGCATTTTGCTGATACTTAATATCATAAGCGGCTAACGCCTTATATGCCGGTGCATACGTAGCATCTGTAGCAATTGCCTTTTCTATACTTGTTTTAGCTTGCTGCCATTGTTGAGCAGCCATCCACAAAGTACCGATTCTTGTATAGACAGAAGCTTTGTTTTTAGCTAATGGTAACGCTTTGTCATAAGCTGTCATCGCATCACCAGGAATTCTCTTCAATCTGTATGCATCTCCTAAAGTATAGTAGTAGTATGCAGGGACTTCTTTTTTAGACGCTCTCTCGATTGCTTTGTTCAAGAACTGAATAGCAAGGTCTGGAGAGTTATTATTTTCAAATAAAGTTAATGCTTCTGCCGCTCTGAAAAGTACTTCTGCATCTTTCTCTCTTGAATCTGTTACAATCTTTTGAATTTCAGCAATTGCAGATTTGTCACCTTTTCCTAACTTCACTGCAGCCAAACCAATTTTGTTTAGGTAACTTTTACCGTCTGCAGCAATACCTTTGTTAAAGTTTTCAGTAGCCGAAGCAAAATCAGGCTCGCCCTGCTTTAAGAAAGTATTTCCTAAATAGAAATAATTTTCAGCCGTAGGAGCCGTAGCAATCATATTAGTAAAATTAGTTTTTGCTTGAGCAAACTTGTCGCTGTCAATGCTGTTAATACCATCTTGTAACGTTTGCGCAGAGGCAAAGTTGGCAAAAAATACCACGGCTGCTCCAAAAGCAATCTTCTTTACATTCATATTCATTATATCTTTCATTTTATATTTTCTAATCTAAATTTCGAATTACTGTAAACACAATTTTCAGACCAAAATAGTGTATTTATTTCGGGTAAAAAGTTTATTTAATACTTTTTAACGCATTTGCACTTCTCTTCTGTAAATATTGTAAGGCTGCAAGCCTTCCTTCTGTACAATCATTTGCCCCAATTGAGTACATGAATATCTGATAAATCCGTTGGCGATGTTAAAGTTTCCTTCATTTGTTAAAAAATACAATACACGCGTAAACGGATATTTCATTTCTCTTAATCCGGTAGAATCCGGATTATACAATACTCCTTTATTCTCAACAGGTAAAATTTTAACTAAATCTCTCAGCTGTTCAGAAGTTTTATCATAAGGTCTGCTGAAGGTATTCAAACCAATAACTCCAATTTTACCAGGAAATTTATTTAATTCTTCAATGATATTTTTACTTCCCGGAAGTACAGAGAATTTTAAATCTTTTGGCTCTTTTCCTAGTTTTTGAGCAACGAAGTTCAAGTTACTAGAGTTTGCTCCGTCAAAGATAAATTCTTTGTTTTCCGATGCCAACCCGTTCTTAATTTCATCCATCGTAATAGAATTCTTTGGAGAATCTTTAGGAACGATAAAAATCACCGCATCAGCAGCAAATTTCGCGGGTAAAAATTTAAGATCTACTTGTTCTTCATAGGCTTTGATTTCTTCAGGATTAAGCTCCTTAGACATCACCGCAATTCTCGCTTTATCTTGTAAAAGATCAAGAAAACCTAGATCTTCTTTCTTTGTTACGACCTTAATTTTCGTTTCAGGATAATTAATCATATAACCTTCTGCTAATGCTTCAGTTACACTTTTAAAAGATTCATCCGTAAGAATGGTTAAATCACCTTTATGATAAGACGGAGATTTATCTTCCTGCTTGCAATTAATAGCAATCATACTAATGAAAAGCAGCATTATTAGTTTAACACTATTTTTCATCACCAGAATTTTTAATTTTTGAAATAGCTCTATAGATTCTGAATACTCCGTAAAGTATTAGAAGTGCGCCTAATCCATAGGCTACTGCAGGTTCTAGAATTGTAAAAAAGAATTTATAAATAATAACTACAATTCCTAAAACGATATAAAATAATCCCGTAACAAGGGATAACCAATTGAACATCATGTAACAAAAATACCAAAAAAAATAAAAAGAGAAGCATAAGCTTCTCTTTTTTAATTATTATTTAAAGATAAATTATCCTTCAAAATTCATAGTTAAAGGTAATCTAAATCGGTAACGAACAGATTGACCATTGATTTTTGCAGGAGTCCATTTATTTTTAATAGACTTAATTGTTCTGATAGCTTCCGAGTTGAAGTCAGAGTTTCCTCCGCTAGCCTTCACGTCAGTAATACTTCCATCCCTTTCAACTACGAAAGTGATTTCTGTTTTTACCGTACCCTCGTCACCATTCATCGCAGATCCGTCGAAGTTATCACCTACTTTCTTTCTGAAAGAGTTAATACCTCCTGGGAATTCCGCAGTTTGCTCTACCTCCGTATACACCTGAGTATCACTCACCTGAGGTTTAACTTCAGCTGTTGAAGCTTTAGTACCTGTAGATGGTGGTGGCGGTGGTGGCGTATAAGCCGGAGCTTTTACACCTTCCTGAGCTACCAAACCAGTTGTGGTTTCTAATTGCTTAGAAATTGGTGGTGGTGGAGTCTCAATTTTTGGAGCTTTCACAGGCTCAGGAACCACGTTCTGAATAACCTCGATTTTTTCTTCCTCTTTTGGAGGTGGAGGTGGTGGAGGTGGTTCTTCTTCTTTTGGCTGCTCAATAATTTTATCTTCCTGAAGAATTTCTACCAAATCTGCCTTCACTTCTTGCTTAGGTGGTTCAGTAAGTCTTTTAATGGTAAGATAAATGAACGGAGACAAAGCCGCAATTAGGAATAATGCTGTTCCAACGATAAAAGATTTTGTCAGTAATCTTGGATACTGATGTCTAAGATCGTATGCACCATACTCCTTGTTTCTATTTTCAAATACAATCTCATCTAAAGTTAGATTAGAATTGTATACATTTTCATCTGCCATAGATATACAATTTTATGGTTAAATTACTTTGCAGCTGGTGCAGCAGCCGGAGCTCCTGAATTACCAACTTTCTTATCGTAAATAGCTTTTTCCCAAGGCTTCAAGTCGGTAACCCCGTACTGTTCGCTCTTTGTAATTGCCATTTCGTCAAGAATATCCACAAAGTTTTTATATACAGCATCGTCAGTCGGTTTGATAATAACAGTAAACTTAGTTTTATCAGCCGCGTTTGCTTTTGCCTGCTCAATTACTTTTCTAATCCCTTCTCTGTCGAAGTTAGTTTCGTTCAGGTTCTGATCTGTTAAAGATGTATTATCTTGTTGGTGCCAGAAAATTCTGTTGTCTTTACCTAATAATAAAGAGATCGAGTTAGAAAGTTTAATTTCTGTTGGAGGTGGTTTTTGTTTTTCATCTTTCGGTTTTGCCGGAAGACCCAAATCCATTACATTCGGTTTAGAGAATGTGGTTGTAAACATAAAGAAGGTAATCAAAAGAAACCCTAAGTCCACCATCGGAGTCATATCTACGCGGGTATTCTGCTTCTTGGATCGAACCTTGCCGCCTTTCCCGCCTTTTTCCTGTACTTGTACTTCTGCCATTTCTAAATGATATTAAGGTTTACCTTCTTGTGATGTAATCAACCAAAATTTAAGAAAATCGATATCTCTTAAACCCTCAAATAGGCTTTTAACTTTTGGATACTCAGTAGTAACGTCACCCTTTATTGCTAATTTGTAATCAGGATTTACGCTTAAACTTTGTTGTACCCAGTCTACTAACTGCTTATTTGTACTATCCATAGGAATCCCTGTAGGACTCTTAAAATTTTTCTGCTCTTCATCTGACAAATCAAGATAGCTTTTCAGCTGGTTCATAGGAACGCCGATCGCTTGTACTTTCTGGAATGAAGCTTTTTCGTTATTGTCAAAAGTAATACCATACTTTCTACCCATATTGTCTAAAAGCTGCAATCTCTCAGATGCATTTTCTACTGGCTGGAAATAAAATTTTCCGTCCGGCGTAGCGTTGATAGTCATCAAACTTGCATCAGGAAGTAACTTCTCTGATATTGAAGATGGCGGTTTAATCTGCTCCACGTCAGGTTTTTTAAACTGAGTGGTCAAGATAAAGAACGTAAGTAGTAGGAACGCAACGTCACACATTGCCGTCATATCCGTCACTACTCCATGTCTTTTTGGTTTGACTCTCGCCATTATTATTAATGATTTTTAATTAAACTTCTTTTTACTTATACAAATTCCTTGCTAAAATTCTTAGTTGAATTCAGCGAAAGACTGCTGGATGCTCATTGCGATCTCGTCGATCTTATAAGTTAATCCGTCGATTTTAGAAGTAAAGAAGTTATAAAGGATGATAGCGATAGCTGAAGTACCAATACCTAATGCCGTGTTAATCAAAGCCTCAGAGATACCAGTAGAAAGTGCAGCAGCATCAGGAGTACCACCTCCAGAACCTAACGCGAAGAATGCTTTAATCATCCCGATTACCGTTCCTAATAGTGCTACTAATGTTGCAACAGTACCTAATGTAGAAAGAATCATCATGTTTTTCTCTAGCATTGGCATTTCAAGAGTTGTAGCTTCTTCGATAGCTTTGTTAAGCGCTACCATTTTTTGCTCTTTATTTAAAGTAGTATCGTGAGAAAGCGCTTTGTAAGTAGTAAGACCTTCTTTCACTACGTTACCTACAGAACCTTGTTGTCTGTCGCACTCTTCTAAAGCTTCGTCGATTTTGTTGTTGTTCAACAAGCTTCTTACTTGTACTACGAAGTTGTCTAGGTTTCCTTTTCCTGCAGCTTTACCAAGAACGAAATATCTTTCAAAAGAGAAAACGATTACAGTAATCATGAAAGTAATCAAGATAGGTACGATAACCCCTCCTTTGTAAATAATACCTAAAAACGACTCTGGGTGAATGTCTTTTCCTTCAACACTTGAGAAAGCAACAGAACCACCGCCTAGTTTTTCTGCATCTTTGAAATTTCCTGGGTTACCAAGAACGAATAAATAAATAGCAACTCCTATTAAAAATAGAATAGGAATAATAACAGCTGGATTAAGACCTCCTGCTTTTCTAGCAACTACTTGCTCATCATTTTTTGAAACATTCATTTCCATATTTAACTAAATTATATTGTTTTAAAATTTTACAGGGTGTAAATTAAAGGCAAAATTAATTAAAATGCAAGAGTCTTAAATAAACATTTTAGTTTTTTTTGATAAAGAAATTTTAATACGATTTAGATATTATAATTATTTTTCAAAAAATTAGAAATTTTTCTCAATTTTAACATTTACGTTAAAAAATTAAAAAATTTCACCCTTCATTTTTTTTAATTTCCCAATGTTAATTTTTTTTTAAATTACTATATTCACAATTCGGTGATGCACCACAATGATTTTTTTAGGAGTTTTTCCTTCCAAAATCTGCTGGATTTTTTCGCTTTGAATCACCAAATCTTCCACCTCCTTCGCCGAAAGTTGAGCGGAAAGTGAAATTTTGAACTTCATTCTACCATTTACACTCACCGGATATTCAATTTCATCTTCCACAAGGTAATCCTCGTTCAACACAGGGAATTTTTCGAATTCGATAGATTCTTTATTCCCTAATAAACTCCAAAGCTCTTCACAAATGTGCGGCGCATAAGGAGAAATGATAACGGCAAGAGGTTCTAAAATATTGCGTTTGTTACATTTTATTTTTTGTAATTCATTTACAGCGATCATAAATGAAGATACAGACGTATTGAAAGAGAAGTTTTCGATATCATAAACTACCTTCTTTATTAATGTATGCAAAACTTTATATTCAGCTTTTGTAGGCTCTTCGTCTGAAACTTCAAAAGTTTCTCCATTGAAATACAGATTCCAGAATTTTTTAAGGAAACCATACACTCCGCTTAGACCTTGCGTGTTCCAAGGCTTAGATTGCTCCAATGGACCTAAGAACATTTCATACAATCTTAAACCGTCTGCTCCATATTCATTACAGATGTCATCAGGATTTACCACATTGTATTTAGACTTAGACATTTTTTCTACTTCACGACCTGTGATATACTTTCCGTCTTCTAAAATAAATTCAGCATCTGCATAATCTGGTCTCCAAGCTTTGAACGCTTCAGTATCCAACTCATCAGAAGTTCCTTTTAATAAAGATACATCAACGTGAATTGCTTGAGTTGTATAATCTTTTGCTAAATTTTTAGATACATATTGATTTGTACCATCAATTCTATATACAAAAGCACTCATCCCCAAAATCATTCCTTGGTTAATCAACTTTTGGAAAGGTTCGTCATGAGTGATAAATTCTCTATCCTTTAAGAACATATTCCAGAAACGAGAATACAATAAGTGACCGGTTGCGTGCTCGCTACCACCGATGTATAAATCTACTTGTCCCCAATAATCTGCCAGTTCTTTTTTAACGAAAGCTTCCTGATCATTAGGATCCATATATCTTAGGAAATACCAAGAACTCCCTGCCCAACCCGGCATGGTAGATAATTCTAGCGGGAAAATACTTTTTTCGTCAATTAAATGAGTATCTACAACTTTTTGGTTCACTTCGTCCCAAGCAAAAGTTTTTGCATTTCCTAATGGCGGATCTCCGTCTTCAGTCGGCAAATATTTTTCAACTTCAGGAAGTTCCAAAGGCAATGCAGCATTTGGTAACGTGTATGGCATTCCATCCTTATAATAGATAGGAACCGGCTCGCCCCAATATCTTTGTCTTGAGAAAATGGCATCACGCTGTCTGTAGTTTGTCGTTCCGTGCCCGATTCCTCTTTTTTCAACCGCTGAAATTACCAAAGCTTTCGCTTCATCATAACTTAATCCGTTTAAGAAATCAGAATTTACACACACACTTGTTTTAGAATCAAAAGAAGCTTCCTGAACGTCTTCGTCCGTCTCAACTACTTTTTTAATTTCTAAATTAAATTTCTTCGCAAATCTATGATCACGCTCATCATGTGCAGGAACCGCCATTACAGCACCCGTTCCGTACCCCATCAACACATAATCTGAAATATAGATCGGCATCTTTTCATTGCTGAAAGGGTTGATCGCGTAACTTCCTGTGAAAGCACCTGAAACGTTTTTCACGTCAGACATTCTGTCTCTTTCAGATTTTTTAGAAGTTTCTTCAATATAATTTTCTACTTCAGCTTTTTGTTCGGCTGTTGTAATGGTTTCCACTAAAGGATTTTCAGGAGCCAATACCATGAAAGTTGCCCCGAAGATTGTATCAGGTCTTGTGGTGAATACCTCAACAATTTCGTTATGACCATCAACATCAAATTTCACTTGTGCTCCCTGAGATTTTCCGATCCAGTATTCCTGAGAATCTTTCAACGGTTGTGGCCAGTCTAAAGTTTTCAGACCTTGCAATAATCTTTCAGAGTAAGCAGAAATTCTCATGCTCCACTGCATCATTTTCTTTTGGAAAACAGGGAAACCTCCTCTTTCGGATTTTCCGTCTTTTATTTCGTCGTTAGCCAACACGGTTCCTAAAGCAGGACACCAGTTTACCGTTGTTTCTGCTCTGTACGCTAAACGGTAATTTAAAAGGATATCTTCTTTATCAATTTCAGAAGCAGATTTCCATTCTTCTGCCGTGAAATGTAATTCATCGTTTTGATTGGCGTTTAAACCTTCCGTTCCTTTTTCTTCGAAATGTTTAATTAAAGTAGAAATAGATTCAGCTTTATCTGTATCCTTATTATACCATGAGTGGAACAATTCAATGAAAATCCATTGGGTCCATTTATAATAAGATGCGTCAGAAGTTCTTAGTTCTCTGCTCCAGTCGAAAGAGAAACCAATTTTTCTTAATTGCTCTTCGTATCTATTAATGTTTTGCTCAGTCGTAATCGCAGGATGTTGCCCTGTCTGAATGGCGTACTGTTCAGCAGGAAGCCCGAAACTGTCATAACCAACCGGGTGGAGCACATTAAAACCTTGATGTCTTTTATATCTCGCATAAATATCGGAAGCAATATATCCCAGCGGGTGACCTACGTGAAGCCCTGCCCCTGAAGGATACGGAAACATATCGAGAACATAAAATTTCGGTTTGTCTGTGTTATTGGAAGTCTTGTACGTTTGGTTGTCTTCCCAGTATTTCTGCCACTTTTTTTCTATCTGCTGATGATCGTAAAACACTTTATATAATAGATGTTAGATGTTAGACTTTAGATATCAGATTTAATTTTATGATTAAATCTAATTCTAATTTTCACAAATTTAATAATTTTAAAAGAAATGGAAATTGAATTTATAATTAATTATCATAAAGATACTAACAAAAAAATCTCATTCGAAGATGAGATCTTTATATTTATTTTGCATTTAATTCTTTGCTGAAAATTATTGCGGGATTCTTGTATACGTAATGGTTGTAGACTCATATACACCTGGCTCCGACGTATCTTCAAACGTAAGATTCAATGTATTGGCATCCAAACGCGTTACTTTACCTTTTTCAGATTCTACAATTCCCTGATATTTTATTTCAAATTGTGTAGAACTCTTATCATAAGTATATGAAAAATTATAATCTGCAACTGCACTACAAGCTCCGCCTACCTCTTCTCTGTCCGTTCTTTTTCCGTTTCCTGCTTCGAAGAAATCCCATCTTGAAGATTTCTGGCAGTCTGTATAATCAATAGTATCAGAATAAGGATCTTCTCCCGTTTCCACTACTGTTCTTACCTCTTTTATCGGCTGCCACTTCCCTACCAATGGAAACACTTGCTCAGTTACATCGTCTTTACATCCGCTCATTGCTAATAACGATACTCCTGCAAATAGTAATGCTAATTTCTTCATATCAAATTTTTCAGGCCTTAAAATTATAATTTTTTTACTTTATTTAATCATTTTTTGTAAAAAACCTTGCTGAAATTTACATTTTCAAAGATATTCAAAAAATTTATATGGTTAAAAAAAAATTTAATCCTGTAAATCATCACAAAACACCTTTGCTTACGTAGGCTTAACACAAACTTCAAAATAAAAAACTATTTTTGTTAAAAATATACAAATGCAAGACATCGCGAAAAATAATTTTGATTTTATCCGTGTTCTCCTCGCTTTCATCGTTTTTGTTGGTCATTTAGGCTATCTGAGTGCTTCTGCAGATTTAGAATTTCTAAAACACAGCCCTGTAGAAGTCGCTGTTTTTGCGTTCTTCATCGTAAGTGGTTTTTTGATTGCCCGCAGCTACGAAAGAACGAGCACTTTGAAAAAATACATCATGAAAAGGCTTAAAAGGATTCTTCCCGGTTACTGGCTGGTGGTGGTTCTTTGTACTGTACTTTTAAGTCTGGTAAGCACCGTTTCTTTTGCCGAATATTTCAGCAGCTCGCAAACGCATAAATATTTTCTATGGAATTCTGTATTTATGAATTTTATGGCACCCAACCTTCCCGGAGTGTTTGGAAATGGAGCTGTAAACGGAGCACTTTGGACATTGAAAATCGAAATGTGCTTTTATTTTTTAGTCCCTGTTTTATTTTTATTTTTTGGAAAGAATAATAAATACCGAAATATCAGCTTGATTATCTTCTATTTTCTTTCTTTAGCTTATCTGAATTATTTTGAACACATCGGAAAAGTAGAATTATCAAGACAAATTCCGGGCGCGCTATGCTATTTTATTGGCGGAATGCTGGTTTACTTTAATTTTGAAAAATTCATTCAACATAAAAATATTCTTTTTGTCATTGCTTTTGTAACGGTTTGGATTGATTTAATTTTAAAAATTAAACTGTTCTCGCCTATTATGATCAGCATTATTGTTCTGTATATCGCCTACTCTTTCAAATTTTTAAACCACTTCGGAAAGTATGGAGATTTCACCTACGGAATTTACATTTTCCACTTCCCGATCATCAGGGTTTTTGCAACGTTGGGATTATTTACAGATTACAATCCTTATTTCATGGGCATTATCTGTATGTTGGTAGTGATCGGAGTAGGAATTGCTTCTTGGCATTTATACGAAAAGAAATTTTTATAATTTTACATCACAAATGAAAGATCTCGTTTCCATTATCACGCCTTGTTATAACTCTGCAGAATTCATCGAGGAGACTATACAATCTGTACTTAAGCAAACCTACGAAAACTGGGAATGGCTGATTACCGATGATTTGTCTAAAGATAACACCGTTGAAATCATCCGAAAATACAATGATCCAAGAATAAAACTGGAGGCTTTGGAAGTAAACGGCGGCGCCGGAAATGCCCGTAATAAAAGTCTTGAAAGAGCGCAGGGAAGATATATTGCCTTCTTAGATTCTGACGACCTTTGGTATCCCGAATATCTGGAAACCATGACCGATTATATGGAAGAACATAACGTAGAGTTGGTTTACAGCAACTATTCGAGATGTGATGAGCATACGATGGAACCTATTTTAAAGGATTTCATGGCAGATAAAATCGTTACTTTTTCTAATTTGCTTAAAACGTGCAGGCTGGCTCCGGTTTCAACGATGTATGATACCAAAAGAGTTGGAAAATTTTTCTTTCCTGTAAAAAGTAAACGCGAAGATCACGTCATGTGGCTGAATTTATTGAAAGAAATCCCTGAAGGTCACCCTGTAAAAAAGACATTGGCAAAATACAGAATGCGCGAAAACAGCGTTTCGAGAAAGAAAAAAAATATTATTGTTGATCAATATTTGGTGTATAAAGATTTTATGGGATTTTCAACAATAAAATCTTTATATTACACTGCCAATTGGGCAATGAACGGTTTCCTGAAATATTCAAAAATATTTAATTAATGGAATATTCTAAAGAATTTAAAGCAGCACTGAGTAATTTTTCATCCATAGAAAAAGACCGTCTTATTTTCAGATTGCTGAAGAAAGACAAGCTTTTGTCTAAAAAATTGTATTTCGAATTAATTGATCCGGAAACTACCGACAACAAAAGAGATGCAATGGAAGAAATCATTGGCGAGAAAGTTCTTTTGGCTTCAAAATACATCGGAAATCAACAATATTTTCTGGGAATTATCCGAAAGCTGAGCGCGGAGATTACCGAGCACGTAAAGATTACCACAGATAAATTTGGAGATATTTCTTTAAACTTATTAATGATCAATAAAATTCTTGATTACAATGAAGATTTGAGAACACAACGTTTTGATAATGTGTACAAATTATATATTTACCTTATCAATAAAGTTTTCAAAGCTTTAATCTTAACTAAAAAACTAGATGAAGATTATTGGATAGAAATTGATGAATATTTAGATAAGCTTCACGATAAAATTCAGGAAAATCATTATTTACAAAAACTTTGTATCAATAATGGTTTAGATTTTAATTGGCTGACTTCTGACAGAATTCCTGATGATATTGAATCGATCATTAAAGACATTAAAAGTCAGGGATTTTTAAGATAAAATCTTTTCGATAATCAACGCAGTAGAATTGGACTTAGCATCAACAAATTTCTGAGCATTTTCAGACATTGAATGAAGCGTTTCTTCATCATCAAGAAGAAATAACGCAAAACTAGCCGCTAAACTTTCATTATCAAAAGATTTTCCGCCCTCTAAAGCAATTAATTCATCTGCTTCAGGATTTTTTCTGTATTTATTTCCGAAAATCACAGGAACACCAAATGTAGCTGCTTCTAAAATATTGTGAAGTCCAGCGTCATGAAAACCACCGCCAACAACGGCAATATCTGCGTAAGAATATAATTTTGAAAGCAAGCCTATACTATCAATAATCAAGACATTCGATTGCGAATCGGCCAGCAAAGAATGATTAATCTCACTGTACAAAATTGCATCCGGAAACATCAGCTTTAAATTCTGAACCCTTTTCAAATCATGAGGCGCAATAATAAGTTTCACAAATTGATTTTTCTCCGAAATCTCCTCTGCTATTTTATCTTCAGCCTGCCAAGAACTTCCAAAAACAATAGTTTGATTTTCACCGATAAATTCTTCTACAAAATCTACAGAATTATCTCTTTCACTCAATTGCTTTACACGATCAAATCTTGTATCTCCCGTTACAGAAGCATTTTCCAAACCTACACTTTTTGCTAAAACATAAGACATCTGCGTCTGATGAAAAAACCAATCAATATTTTGCTGTAATTGCTTTACAAACCATTTTCCGTATGACGTAAAGAACGCTTGTCTTTCATAAAACAAAGCGGAGATCACATACGTTTTTACATCCTGATTTTTAAGCTCTTCCAAAAGATTATACCAGTAATCATACTTCACCGTAAAAAATAGTTCAGTAGAAAAATGAGAAGTAAATTCTTTAATTCTTTTCTTTTTATCGAAAGGCAAATAGCAAACAACATCTGCAATATTTTGCTTCTTAATTACATTTTCGTAGCCGGATGGAGAAAAAAATGTGACAAGAATTTTATGAGTAGAAAACCTTTGTTTTAACTGCTCTAAGACCGATAACCCCTGCTCATATTCGCCTAAGCTTGCGGCGTGCATCCAGATTACCTTATCAGATTTTTTTAATGCTGATTTTACTTTTTCTAAAGACTTTTTTCGCCCCTCAACTCCCTTTTTCGTTTTCTCATTGAATAAAGAAAAAACCTTCATTCCAAAAATCAAAAGACTGATAAATATATTGTAGAAAAACTTCAAACCCGATTTTTATTTTATAATACTTTTGATGACTCTTAGCTTGTGAGTATGCTTATTGAGTTCTTTATTGAAAATACCTGTAGAGTCCAGCGTATCGATTCTTACTTTTCCTGAAGCGTGAATAATTTTCTGATTTTCCAGCATAATACCAACATGGATAATTTTACCCTCCGGATTTTCGAAAAATGCCAAATCACCCAGCTGACTTTCTTCAACAAAAGTTAAAGATTCGCCCACTTCCACTTGCTGCGAAGTATCTCTTGGCAATTTGATCCCATGAATTTTATAAACCAACTGTGTAAGACCAGAGCAGTCGATTGCAAAAAAACTTTTTCCGCCCCATAAATAAGGAACATTAAGGAATTCTTTAGCCGTTAAAGCAATACTTTCTCTCACATCATGACTTCTTCTGGATGCCACAACAGGAAATTCTACCTCCGAACCCATCGAAAGTAAGGTTTTTCCGTCATTCATCAGAACAGAAGTAAAATCTTCCGTCACAACAGTTACTTTTCGTTTTGCTAAATCTTCGTCTGTTACAGGCTTTAATTGTTTCGTATCCATCCATCCTTCATAGCCATCGTAGTGCATTTTTATCCTGGTCCAGTTTTTATTTACTTCCAAAATATCTGCACTTTCTCCAAACAATATTTCGGTAACGATTTCCGCACGGTCAGATCCTTCTGCACGCACAGGCGCTACTGTAACAATACAAATTCCTTTATTCATTAATTTATATTAAAGGTTTAGATTGAGGTTAAGGCTGATAAATTTTGCAATAAATCTTAACCTTAACCTCAGCCTTATTCTATTTTCTGCGTAAAAAATTTACACCATCACGCAAAGGTAAAATAAGATTTTCAAAATCATCATCTTTTGCCACGGAATCATTTAATTCCTTGATTATTTGCGTCGATTTCTGTTTAGGATTTTCTTCCAAAACTTTTCCGTACCAAAGAACATTATCGAACATCACTACCGATCCTGACTTTGTTCTTGGTTTGATTAATTTAAAATATTCAGCGTAATTTTCCTTATCTGCATCAATGAAAACTAAGTCGAAAATTTCATCGGTATTTCTTAAAAATTCTTTCGCATCCTGAAGTTTAAAATCAATTTGGCTTGAATATTCACTTTCTGCAAAATATTTTCTTGGTAAATAGGCTAAATCTTCATTTACATCCAACGTTGTAATTTTTCCGTCTTTTGCTAAACCTGCCGTAAGACAAAGTGTAGCATATCCCGTAAAAGTTCCGATTTCAAGAATATTTTTCGGCTGTATCATCTGGGAGACCATCGTTAATAGCCTTCCTTGCTGATATCCGGAAATCATATGAGGCTGCGTTGTTTTCTGGTAAGTCTCTCTTCTTAGTTTTTTCAGAATTTCAGGTTCGGAAGACGCCTGATTTTCCAGATACCTATCCATTTCAGGATTTTTTTCTTCAAAAAAGCTCATTCTACAAAGTTTTTGTTATTCAAATTTACTTAAATATAATCAAATTCGGGAAAACCCCATATCAATTACCGTAAAAATACGGATGGTTTACCATTCAAAACTGTGGTACATTTGCAATAAGGAATTGAAACACACACTTGAGGGTAAAAATAATAAGCGATGAAAAAACGAATTATTAAACAGGAATCACCACAATCAAAAGATGTAAAGGTTTTATCCTCTAAAAAAACTAATGACGAAATATCCAATTCATTTTTACGGAAAATTATTTCATTATTGAAAAAAGAAGAACTAATTTGATGAAAAAGAAAAATCCCGAAGCAATTCGGGATTTATTTATTTGTAAACAGTTTTAAACTTATTTCTTAGGAGCAATATCCATCAATTTCATAAACTCATCCAGTTTAGGCATAATAATGATTTCTGTTCTTCTGTTTTCAGCTCTTCCGGAAACACTCATGTTTGTCGCTTTTGGATTGTATTCTGAACGACCACCGGCTGTAATTCTCGCCGGGTCTACACCAAACTGAGTCTGTAAGATTTTAGCAACCGCAGTACCTCTCAATGCAGAAAGATCCCAGTTGTCTCTTGGTAAGCTTGAAGAATTTAATGCTGCATTATCTGTGTTACCTTCGATCAATACAGAATATTTATCGTAATCGTTGATTACTTTAGCCACTTTACCCAACACTTCCTGAGCCGCTGGCAAAATGTTATAATCTCCTGTTTTGTAAAGCATTTTATCTGATAATGAAATCATTACCACACCTTTTAATACCTTCACCTGTACATCTTCATCTGTTACATTATCCAAAGATCTTTTCAGTTTGTTTGATAATGCCAGGTTTAAACTATCATTTTTAGCATTATTAGAAATCAATTGCTTGATGTAAGAGTTTGAGGCATTGATCTCTCCTACCAATTTATCAATATTTGCAGAACTTTTTCCTGAATTTGATAAACAAGCATCCAAAGATGATTTTAAAGCATCATGCTGGCTTTTTAGTAAATTATTCTCACTCGTCAAAGCAGAATTTTGAGATTTTAAATCCTGAATCTCTCTCTGTCTTTCCCCCACGTTTTCAATACATTGCTTGTAATTTGAGCTCAATGCGTCGTATTGCTTTTTGCTAATACAAGATGTCATTCCTAACACCATTGCAGAAACTGCTAAGATTTTAAAAATTTTCATAAATAATCATTTTTAGACGAACCAAAGGTAGAAAATTCATTTTAATTATATGAATTATCTTTGCATAAAAGAAATCCTCAACATAGATGTTGACAAACACAGACTTCAAAAACCGATTAAAAAAATTGGTAGATTCTCCAGAAAATCAGACTTACCTTTTGGCCGTGAGCGGAGGTGCTGATTCCATGGTTTTAGCTGAATTATTCAGTAATTTCGGCTATACATTCGAAATAGCACATATCAATTACAAACTTCGTGGTGAAGATTCTGAACTCGATCAGAAGGTCGTTAAGAAATTCTGTGAAAAGAATAACATCAAATTTCACCTATACCAAGTTTCAGAAAAAGATCAAAAACCGGAAAATTCTATTCAGCTTTGGGCAAGAGAATTGCGCTATCATTTCTTTAAAAAGATTCAGGAAAAGCAAAATCTAGAATTTTTGGTCACCGCTCATCATTTGAATGATCAGCTGGAAACATTTATCATTAATCTTTCAAAAGCATCAGGAATAACTGGGTTGAGCGGAATCCCATCCAATGACAACCATATTTTGAGACCCCTTTTAGATTTCACAAAAGATGAGATCTACGATTATGCGAGAGAAAAAAACATTGACTACCGCGAAGATCTTTCCAATAAAAAAAGTGATTACTTAAGAAATAAAATCAGGCTTGAGATCGTTCCTAAACTATTGGAGACGAATAATAATTTTCTTGAAAACTTCAAAAAAAGCGCCTCTTATCTGAATCAGACCAAAGATTTTGTTCAAAAACAAATCTTGGAAATAGAAAATCGGCTGACGATATTTAACAATGACCATAAAATTCTATCAAAACAAAAGCTCAATCAGGAAAGTGATTTTGTAAAGTTTGAATTGTTGAAAAAGTACGGTTTTAACCAAGAAGAAGAAATTTCGAAAATTTTTAAAGCTGAAAACGGAAGTCATTTTTTTTCAAAAGAGTATCAACTGACGGTAAATTATGATGAATTGATTATAAGCGGGAAGACGGAGGATGGAAGCTGGAAGTTGGATCATGTTGAAAAAAAATCGAACGAGGAAATTATTGTAATTGAAAAATTTGACTTTTTGGAAAACCAAATCGTCATTAATCTCGAAAATATAATCAGCGACATTGAAGAAATCAATAAAAACTTCGATTGGAACTTTGATGCTGAAAAAATCAGCTTCCCGCTGCGATTAAGAAGACAACAGGATGGCGATGAATTTTATCCCGCCGGGTTTTCGGGGAAAAAGAAAGTTTCTAAGTTTTTTAGGGACGAAAAAATATCTATTTTAGCGAGGCAAAAAATCTGGATATTAACTGATCGTGAAAATTCTGTCCTAGGAATAATACCTTTCAGGCAAGATAGAAAATATGCAAGGGATGAGAAGACGAATAAAATTCTCAAAATTTTTAATGAAAAGTAAAATGAAATTTAGAAACTGGTTTTTATTGATTCTGTTGTTTTTAGCGACAGGAATTAATGCACAAATCAAAAATCCTGTAAAATTTAAATTTACAATCAACGAATTAGGAAACAATCAATACGAAGCCGTGTTGAATGCTACGATGGAAAGCGGTTGGCATATTTATTCCAGAGACATTCCTGAAGATACGGGAATTCCGACGGAATATAAAGTTTCCGGAAAAAATATTGAACTGATTGGAAAATTCGTGGAAGTTGGAAAAAAACATGAAGAATTTTCTGAAGCTTTTGGTGGAAAGATCGTTTTTTATTCCAATTCAGCAGGATTCAAGCAAAAATTTAAGCTAAAAGACGGAACAAAACCTGCTGATGTAGTTGCAGAAATTACGTATCAGACTTGTGATGATCGCGTTTGTTTAGCTCCGAATACCTTAGAATTCAACAAACAGGTTACGCCAAAAGGCGCAACTGAAGAAGCTAAAACGGACGAAAAAGCAGAACCTTCAAAAGATTCTGTAGCTGCTCCGGCAACGACAGAAACGGCTGTTGAAAATCCGGCAAAAGGTGAAGTTACGGTAACAGAAGCTTCGAAATTAGATCCGAAACAATTAAAAATTGAGTCGATTGATTTCCAAAAACCTTTAACAGATTGCGGAACTGCTTCGACAAAAGTGGACGAAAATTATTGGACTTATTTGTTCTTAGGATTTATCGGAGGATTAATTGCATTGTTGACGCCGTGTGTGTTCCCAATGATTCCGTTAACGGTTTCGTTCTTTACCAAAGGAAGTAAAAACAAAGCAAAAGGTAAAAGAGATGCCATGATCTACGGATTTTTCATCTTTTTAATTTTCGTTTTATTAAGTGTTCCTTTCCATATTATTGATGGGATTGCAGGAAATATTTTCAACGAAATTTCAACGAGCGTTTGGCTGAACATCGCCTTCTTCATCATATTCATTTTCTTCGCAGGAAGTTTCTTCGGATATTACGATATTACTTTGCCAAGCTCAATTGCGAACAAATCTTCAAAAGCGGAAGAAGCTGGTGGAATCATCGGAATTTTCTTCATGGCGTTGACTTTGGTAATCGTTTCTTTCTCATGTACAGGACCAATTTTGGGAAGTTTATTGGGAAGTGCCGTAACAGGTTCTACAAACGTTCCAATGTTACTGACCTTTGCTCTGGCAGGTTTCGGATTGGCTTGGGCGATTATTTTCGGATTATTGGCTTTATTCCCACAAGCATTGCAAAGTCTTCCAAAATCGGGAGGCTGGATGAACACCGTGAAAGTGGTTTTAGGTTTTGTGGAATTGGCTTTAGCCTTAAAATTCTTATCAAAAGCAGACTTAGTTTCTAAAACATTCTTATTAAAAAGAGAACTTTTCATCGCAGTTTGGATTATCGTGGCGTTAGGTTTAGCATTATATTTATTTGGATTAATCAGATTCCCGCACGATGATAAGAAACCAAAAATTTCTATCACAAGAAAGATTTTGGGAGTTTTAGGATTCGGATTTGTAATTTATTTGGTTCAGGGATTAATTCCTTCTGAACGTCCGAAATTGCAATTATTAAGCGGAATCTTACCTCCTTTAAATGTGAGCTATTTCCATGATGAAAAAGATGGAATTCTGGGAATGCATCCTGAACATGATTTTTTCAAAGCGATTGAATTGGCTAAAAAAGAAGACAAACCGATCTTGATTGACTTCACTGGTTACGGTTGTGAAAACTGTAGAAAAATGGAGGAATTTGTTTGGAGTGAGCCGGATATTTTACCGATTCTTCAAAATGACATTGTTTTAGCATCTTTATATGTTGATGACAAAGAAGAACTTCCTGAAGACCAAAAAACAAAAATTGATCTGGGTGACGGACAAGTGAAAAAAGTAAAAACAATCGGTGACCGATGGAGCTTATTCCAACAGGTTAATTTCAATAATAATTCTCAACCGCATTATGTATTGGTAACACCGGACGGAAAAGTGATCAACACTCCGGTTTCAGGATATATGCCGAAAGAGGATTTCAAGAAATTCTTAGAATGCGGAGTAAATTATTACAAAAAGAATAAATAAAAACTTCAAAATAATATTATAAAACTCATGTCGAAAGGCATGAGTTTTTTGTTTTTTAAAAGCTTAAATTTAAAATTATCTATTGTCAAACGTTTGAATTTATAAATTGACGCGTCAACTTGAGTTTCTACAACATTAATAAAACACAAATCATAATTAAATATTAATCAATACTTTATATTAAATAAAAAAGAAATAAATTTATAAATTAAAAGGGTATCGCCTATTTCCCAGACAAAAAACAGCCGTTTCAGGTATTAGCTTTGTATCAATCATTACAGATCAATACTCATCGATATTCAACACTAGAGTAATTGTTTAACATTAAAAAACATCAAAGTTATGGCTGAAGTAATTGCACAAGAAAAACAGGGAGGCAGCAAACAACGTAAAAAACCGATACGTGTAGATATGACTCCCATGGTAGATTTAGGGTTTTTATTAATCACTTTTTTTATGTTTACCACCAATTTTACAAAACCGAATGTAATGGATTTGGGATTACCTGCAAAATCAAGAGATCCGATCCACAATCCTAAAAATTTTATTGATAAAAGAAACCAAGTCACTTTTATTTTAGGAAAAAACGACAGAGTTTTCTATCATCAAAGTGATGCCGAAGATTTAAATAAAAGAAACCTGAAAGAAACCGATTTTGGAGGCATAAAAATAACAAAGATCATCGCGAAAGCTTATAATAATGCTCCGAAAAAGGAAAACTTTACCATCATCATAAAACCGACCGATGATGCCAATTATAAGAACTTTGTAGACGTGCTGGATAATATCGCGATCTCCAAGAAAGAACGCTACGGAATTACCGACATCAAGCCGTGGGAAAAGAAAGTTTACGAAGAATTAACCAAATAATACAAAAGGGCATTTTCAAAATGCTCTTTTTTGTTTACATTTGAGATAAAATTTTATTTTTTGATGAAAAACTTCTTAACCGTAATAGCTTTAGCTACTTTAATTATTTCGTGTTCAAAAAAAGAAACACAGTCGACAGACAGCACAGCAGTTGTTGATTCTATTAATGCTGCGAGAACAAAAATCAATGACAGTATTAAAGCAAAAAATAGCGTAAATCGTTTTAAAGATTTCAACGGAACCCATAAGTTTACGTATCAGAATGACAGTTCGCCTAAATATTCAGGATCGGTAAAATTTGATAAAATTGATGGCGAAAGAGATCATTATACGATCTCGGGAGATATAAAATCTGGTAAAAATAACGTTACAATTAAAGGTTTTGCAGCCGTAGTTTCAGACAAACATTTGAATTTCACAGGAGAAATTACTCAAAGTATTGCCGATAACGACAATGGAAAAGCTTACACCAGAAAGGGAACCAAAACTTTTATGTCGAAAGATGGCGGAAAAACGTGGAGACTTCAGGATATGGTGAATGGTTCAGGATTTGTTGATTATATTGACATTCACTTTTAATAAGTAAGATCATGCTACATTTTGAGAAAAAAGGAAACGGAAAAGAGACTTTAGTGCTACTTCATGGCTTCATGGAAAATAGTTCTATCTGGAGCGATATGGAACCTCATTTGTCTGAAAATTTCACTCTGCTAAAGATTGATCTTCCAGGGCATGGTCAATCTGAAATTATTGCTGAAGTACAGACGATGGAATTGGTAGCCGAAGAAGTAAAAAAGGTACTGGACAGTCAGAATCTTAAAAAAATTCATTTATTAGGGCATTCCATGGGTGGTTATATTTCTTTAGGTTTTGCTGAAAAATATCCTGAATATCTTAAAAGTTTAACTTTATTTTTCTCAACCTATTTTCCGGATGATGCCGAGAAAAAAGCACAGCGCATTAAAAGTTACCGAATTATACAGGATGCGTTTGCCCATTATGCAAAAGCCGGTGTTCCGAATCTTTTTAACCCCAATGAAAAAGATATTTTGGAAGGAAAAATCGAAATCGCTTTGCAAACGGCACTTTCCACAAACAATCTTGGAGCATTAGCTTCCGTAAAAGGAATGGTGGAGAGAACCGATAAAAAACACGTTCTTGAAAATCTGGAAGCCAAAATTTTAGTCATTGCCGGAAAACATGACAACGCCGTAAAAACCGAATTGCTTATCAAAAATCTTCCGGACAGAACCAATATAAAATCCTACGTTCTGGATTGCGGCCACAACGGGCATTGGGAAAAACCGGGTATTTGCACCGCGATCATTAATACCGAGCTCCTTCACAACTTACCAAAACACCTTGTATTATAAAATATTTTTATGAGAATTTACTTATTTTCAGTTCTTCTATTTTGCTTGATTAATTGTAAAAAAGAGAACAAAATCGCCAGCAAAAATCCTGCAAACGATTCTATTACCAATACCGAAACTCAGGCAAAAGATAGTCTTCAGACAAAAGAAGTTAAGAAAGAAGTCTTTAATTTCGAAACAGAATTATGCACAAATAAAGGTTATTTTGATGCTAATAAATATTCAAAAGACGAAATTCAGAATACGTATAAACTTTGGTTTGAACTAGGTGGTGTTTCTCTGAATGATCCTGCTGTTTTTAAACTGGAAGATCTTCAACAGGTAAGAAGAGATAAAAACCAGCTTCTTGCTAAGCTTGATAAAGATTTTGCAGAAAAAAAAGCTTTGATCGAAAACCTGAAAGTTGTAAACACCCCTTATTGGCAGAATGTTAAAACCCAAACAGCTCAAGCTTTGGTTCAGGAATATGAACTGGATAAGATCAAAATTATGGCTTATTCTGACCCTTCTGTTTTATTGAATTCTAAATTTAAAAGCTGTAGTCATTTTGCACGCGTTTTAAATTCCGGTGACAATGAAATTATTGAGGAATGGAGAAAAATGCGTGAGCAAATGAGCAAGAAAAACGGTGATCCGCAAAGAATCATGGACGAGTTTGAAAGCCGCCTGAATTCATCATACAAAAAAGATTATGCTATTTTGGATCTGATTGTTTTTGGATGGGGAAATTGCGCCAATGACGAAATACAACGTCCTGAACATGATGAAAAAATGAATAAACAATTCGAATCTCTATTTATAAAAATTGATGCTGAATGTGACGAACCTTAATAAATACTTGTCAAAAAAATCTTGTATCTTAGTAAAGCTTAATATTTTTGATGGGTATTTTCAATTTCACAAAAAAGAAACCGATCATCGGCCTGACACTTTCGGGCGGAGGAATGCGCGGAATAGCCCATATTGCAGTTTTAAAAGCTTTGGAAGAATACGATCTGAAGCCCCAGATTATCTCAGGAACCAGTGCAGGATCTATTGTTGCTGCATTTTATTCTTTCGGAAAAACGCCGGATGAAATGATGGATATCGTAAGACAAACCACCTTTTTTTCGAGATCATACCTAAGACTTTCTAAGAACGGAATTTTCAGCTCTAATTTTATTTTAAAATTGTTTAAAGATCATTTTCCAGAAGATGATTTCAGCATTTTAAAACTTCCTGTGTATGTTGCCGCTACCGAAATGACGCATGGCATTGTTGATTTTTTTTCCGAAGGAGAATTATTCGTTCCCTTATTAGCATCATCAAGTGTTCCTTTTGTACTTCCGCCCGTGAAAATGGGCGAGAAAATATATGTTGACGGTGGCGTTTTAGACAACCTTCCGATCGAACCTATCATTGACAAATGTGATTTTTTAATTGCTTCACACGTTAATTCTATAAGTTACGACAGCCTTCAAAGCATGAGTTTGCTGAAAGAATTTGACCGAATTTTACACCTAGCCATCGCCAAATCGGTTTATTCTAAAGTAAAACATTGTGATATTTTTCTGGATCCGCCTAAAATGACGAAATTCAGTTTATTCAACAAAAAATCGCTGGATATTATGTTTCACGAAGTCTATGAATATACCTGTCGTGAATTGGAGGAGAAAGGATATTCGAAAGGGTTGAGAGAGTGAGAGGGTTTTAAGATTCTTCATTTCATTCAGAATGGCAGAAAAAAGACGAAAAACCATCAACAATCATCTATTTTACTACAAATTTTCTCCTTCTATTTTTTCTTTAAAGATTTCAAGCGTATTCAACAAAGAATCATTGGATTTTCCGCCTGCTGCGTTGATGTGCCCTCCTCCATTGAAATATTTTCTTGAAAACTGGTTCACATCCATATCATCTTTACTTCTGAAAGAAATTTTAATAAAATCTTCATACAAATCTTCCATGAAAAATGCGGACATTTTTACCCCAAGAATACTCAGTCCGTAATTGACAAAACCTTCGGTATCTCCTTTCTGGAAGCCATATTCCTTCAATTCTTCTCTGGTAAGATATAAAACAGCAACCGTACCATCTTTTACCACTTCAATTCTTCCTAAAATCAAGGCTAATAAATGAAGTCTGGAAACTGTATTCGTATCCCAGGTATTGGAAGTAATCATTGCAGGATCTGCTCCTTTTTCAATTAAATTCGCAATAATCCGGTGGGTCGTTGCACTGGTAGAACGGAAACGGAAACCACCGGTATCCGTCATAATTCCGGTATAAAGACATTCTGCAATATCTTTATTCACTAAATCCTGATCACCCATCGCTTCGATAAAATGATAAATCATCTGACAGGTCGCAGGAATAACGGTATCTGAATAGACAAAATCAAACTGTTCCGGCTGTTGGTGATGATCGATAAGGATTTTTTTAGCTGCAGCTTTCGTCAGCCAATCTCCCAACAAACCAATTCTTGAAGGAGAATTGAAATCTAAACAGAAAATAACATCCGCTTCATTGATCAAATCGAATGCAATTTTTCTTTTGTACTCACCAATAATGGCTTTTTTAGATTCCGGCATCCATTTCAAAAACTTCGGAAAATCGTTTGGAACCACAACTTCAGCGTGAATTCCTTTTGCCTTTAAATAATGTTTCAGCCCCAAACTGGAACCAATAGCATCGCCATCCGGATTATAATGAGTAAGAATTACTATTTTATTTTCTGGAATAAGTAATGTATTGATTTCTAAAAGTTCTGCTGGTGTAAACATCATTATGTTTAATTTTTTCTTTAATTTTGAGTTTCCAAAGATAGAGCTTTTAAATAAATCATTAATATTATTATTTAAATATAATAGGAATTCGTTTTACAGCGGAGGTTTATAAGTAATCCATTAAAAAGCACTGCAAATATTTTCAAAAAAAACTTAGGAATATTTGCAACTTCTAAAAAATTCCATATCTTTGCAACCTGAAAATTAATAGAATAATTACGATTTAAACATATAGTAATGAGTAAAAGAACATTCCAGCCATCAGAGAGAAAAAGAAGAAACAAACACGGTTTCAGAGAAAGAATGTCTACGCCAAATGGAAGAAGAGTTTTGGCTGCGAGAAGAGCTAAAGGCAGAAAGAGTTTAACTGTAAGTGCTGCACGCGCTAAGAGATAATAACTCTATTATCATATACAAATCATGCTTGAAAAGAAATTTTTCGAGCATTTTTTGTTGTTAAAATTTCCTAAAATCTAAGGTTCTTACGTTTCTTTTTTCTATTTTTAAAATCTGAAAAAATATTCCAGAAAAAGCCTTATAAAATCGAATTTATGCCACATACCAATATCTCCGGAGATAATATTATAAGTTTGCAACACGCGAAAATCGCACAAAAAAACTTCACTGTTCTTTCTGATGTTAATTTGAACATTAAAAAAGGAAGATTTTGCTATCTTATCGGAAAAACAGGTTCCGGAAAAAGTTCATTGTTAAAAACTTTGTACGGGCATATTCCATTAGCTTCAGGACACGGAGCAGTGGTAGGTTTTGATTTGGCTAAATTGAGGACTTCTGATATTCCGAACCTGAGAAGAAAATTAGGAATCGTTTTCCAGGATTTCCAGTTGCTTTCTGACAGAACGGTTGAAAAGAATCTGAAATTCGTACTTGAAGCCACAGGCTGGAATGACAAAACAAAAATGGAAGACCGCATCAACGAGGTTTTAGGAAGCGTAAATATGAAGAGCAAGAAGCACAAAATGCCTCACGAGCTTTCTGGTGGAGAACAGCAGCGTGTGGCGATTGCAAGAGCTTTATTAAATCATCCGGATCTTATTTTAGCGGATGAGCCTACCGGAAATCTTGACCCTGAAACGTCCAACGAAATTATGACGTTGCTAAAGCAGGTTGCCCTAGAAAACGGAGCTGCTGTGGTAATGGCAACACATGATTATCACATGATCCAAAACTTCCCTGGCGAAGCAATCAGATGTGAGGATGGGAAAGTTTCTGTACTTGATACAGCAGAATTATTTGAATAAATAATTTAACCATTAAGAACATTTAAGAAGTTAAGTTTTGTTAAGAAAAAAAATCAAATAGATTTTTAAGTTTTAAAATCGTAACAACTTAATATTCTTAACTCCTTGGTTTAGAAATATATTTTATTTACGAAAAACATGAAACTCTTTGGTGAGTTCAAGATATTGGTCCGAGTATTGTCTCGGACTTTTTTCTATCACAAACTCAGACTCCTGTAATTCTTTTTCCGTTTTAGAAAATTCAAGAATCAATCTTTTTGCTTTTGAGTTTTCAATGCCTTTAATATTGATTCTTTTTATTAAAAATAATTGATTTTCAGCAGCAATTTCAATAAAATCACTTCCTGCTTCAATGGGAATTATAACTGAAAAAATTCCGTTTTCGGTAAGCAAGGTTGAAGATTGTGAAATCAATTGCCTGAAATTCAACTCAACTGTTTGTCGTGCAATCTTATCCTTTTCAGAATCTGAAGATTCAAAATATGGTGGATTTGAAACAATTAAATCAAATTTTTCCTCTGTTTCGAAATATTTAAAATCATAATGAATATTTTTCAACCGTGAGGAAAAAGGCGAATTTTGAAAATTAGTTTTTGTAAAATTAACCGCTTCTTCATTGATATCAATTCCTAAAAACTCTGCCTGAGAATTTCTTTGAGCCAGCATCAATGAAATTAAGCCCGTACCTGTTCCAACTTCAAGAATATTCGAAGCTTCACTCACATTTGCCAAAGCGCCCAGCAAAACACCGTCTGTTCCCACGCGGAAGACGTCTTTTGACTGTTGAATTTCAAACTGTTTAAATTGAAAAGGTTTCACTATAAATTCGTAGGTAAAGTAATGGTGAATGTAGAGCCTTTGCCAACCTCAGATTTCACGGTAATTTCACCTTTATAATCTTCAATCATCTTTCTGACCATCGATAAACCAAGTCCCATTCCGCTATTTTTTGAGGTAAAATTAGGTTCGAAAATTCGTTCGTACATATTTTCAGGAATCCCGATTCCATTATCCTGTACAGAAATCATCACCCTTCTCTGATGCTGTTCTACATCTACATTAATGATCAATTTTCGCTCATCACTCACCGCCTGTTTAGCATTCGTTACGAGATTGGTAATGATTCTGGAAAGGTAAATCCTATCCATCGTGATCATAATATTATTTTTGTTGGAATGCATGAAAATACTGTCATCATTGAAAACACGCAGAATATCTTCCACTTCAGTATTCAGATTAATGACTTCATTATTTTTTTCAGGCAGTTTCGCAAATTCTGAAAAAGCTGAAGCAACGGTAGCAATCAAATCAATCTGATCGACCATTGTTTTGCTCATTTGTTTTACTCTTTCTCTGATATTTGGATCTTCTGGATCAAATTTTCTTTCAAAATTCTGAATGGTCAGTTTCATTGGTGTCAAAGGGTTTTTCACCTCGTGAGCCACTTGTTTTGCCATTTCTCTCCAAGCTTCTTCCGATGCTTTAAAACGAAGTCTTTCCTTTTGATCCTGAATCTGAAGAATCATTCGGTTATAAGCTCTCGCCAAAGCATTTAATTCATCATTTTTATAATATCTGATAGGACGCATTTCGTTTTCAAACAAAGTAATACGCGTAATCATATCAGAAAATTTAGTAATGGTTTTCGCTAAATTATTAGACGTAACCCAACTCAACCAAATACTGAAAAGAATTAAAAAAAGATCGACTAAAAGAATATATTTTACATATTTATGAAGTACTTCAAGGTAAGCAGATTCATTGTGATATAGAGGAATATACACAATTCCGATAGGTTCAAGCACATTATTTCTCAGTAAAATATAGGATGAAGTGAAAACCGCATCCTTAGCCTGATCGTAGCCACGAATATCTACTCGCGCATCCGTAGACAGAATTTTATTAACAATGCTAATCGGAATAGTTTTCTGCTCAATCAGATTAGGATCTCTGTTTGAGATTAAATAATTTCCTTTTAAATCATAAATAACAATATCATGTTGATTAATATCCGCAATTTCAAGAATTTTATTACTTAAAACCTTAGCAAGGTCATCCGTCTGCACCAATGTTCTACTCACAGCATAATCCAAATAGCCCATTACGGCATTGGTCTTATCCTGCATGTCGATACGGCTCTGCTCCAAAGAATTATTCCTCAGAACAAAGTACGGCACCAGCGAAGAAGCAGCAACACTTAGAAGACATACCAATAAGAAACCGAAAAAAACCCGGTTTCTTAAGCTATATCCTTTGTAAATATTAATTGACATTCTGTTTATTAATTAACCTAGCAATATACTTACCAATTATATCAAATTCAAGATTTACCTTATCTCCTGATTTTAAATGTTTCATGTTGGTAAATTCCCAAGTATAAGGAATAATTGCTACGGAAAACTGAGTGTCCTCACTTTTTGCAACTGTTAAACTGATTCCGTTTACCGTAATAGAACCTTGAGGAACCGTTACAAAACTTCCATTATCTTCATATTTAATGGTAATGAAATAGCTTCCGTCTTTATTTTCGATGCTTACCACTTCTCCGGTTTTATCTACGTGACCTTGTACGATGTGCCCGTCTAATCTGCCGTCCATTTTCATGCAACGTTCAAGATTTACTACAGAACCTACTTCCCATTTTCCAAGATTCGTTTTTTCAAGAGTTTCGTTAATAGCGGTAACTACATATTGATCTCCTTCAATTTTCACCACCGTTAAACAACAACCGTTATGTGCAAGGCTTTGATCTATCTTTAATTCATTAGTAAAAGGACATGTAAGGGTAAAATCTATATTACTTCCGTTTTCTTCAATTTTCTCAATAACCCCAACTGCTTCAATAATTCCTGTGAACATATTATTTTTTGCTAAATTTGTAAAATTATAATCTTCAAAGATAATCAAAATGAGCCCAAAAAACCATAAAGTACGAGTAGGAATTTCAATCGGCGATTTCAACGGCATCGGCCCTGAGATCATTATGAAATGCCTGACAGACAAAACCATCACGGATTTTTTCACTCCGGTAATTTTTGGTTCGGGAAAATTATTTACCTATCAGAAAAATATTTTTAAATTAAATCTGAATTTCAATTACATCAACGAACCTTCACAGGCACAGACAGGAAAACTGAATATGGTAAACCTTGTGAAAGACAATGTGAATGTAGAATTAGGAAAACCTACCGAAGAATCTACCAAAATGGCGATCGATTCTCTGGAAGCGGCTACCGAAGCTTTAATTAAAGGAGATATTGATGTGATCGTAACAGCGCCTATCAATAAAGATGAAATGGTAAAGATGGGCTTTAAACACACTGGCCACACAGGATATTTTGAAGAAAAATTCAACAAAAAAGGATTGATGTTTCTGGTAACTGAAGATTTGAAGGTTGCTGTTTCTACGCACCATATTCCAATTTCAAAAGTTGCTGAAAATATTTCAAAAGAAAAAATAAAAAAACAGATCAGAATGCTTAACCAGACGCTGATCGAAGATTTTAATATTTCTAAACCTAAAATTGCCGTTTTAGGATTGAATCCTCACTCAGGAGACGGCGGCGTAATCGGAACTGAAGAAATAGAAATCATTGAACCAGCGATCAGAGAGCTTTCAGACAATGGAATCCTGACTTTCGGTCCGTTTCCTGCAGACAGCTTTTTTCAGCCGAACAAATACAAAAGCTTCGATGCCGTTTTAGCGATGTATCACGATCAAGGTTTAGCACCTTTCAAGACGTTAGCGTATGAAGAAGGAGTGAATTATACCGCAGGTTTACCATTTATCAGAACTTCGCCGGATCACGGTGTTGCTTATGATATTGCAGGGAAAAATGTGGCAGATGCGCAGAGTTTTATGGAATCGATCTTCACAGCCATTAAAGTTTTTAAGAATAGAGAGGAATATAAAGAACTGATGCAAAACCGTCTACAGCCAAGAAAAATGGCGATGGATAACGGAATTGATGAGGATCTTCCTGAGGAAACTGAGGCTTAAACCTTTGAAACAAATTTTAAATTAATTTGTTGGAAAATTTATTTGTTATTATAAAAAAATTGCATATTTTTGCACACTCATTTTATGGACAAGTTAAGAAACTACGACGTAAGCTTTTCCGGATTGAAAACCGGCAAGCACGAGTTCAAGTTTGAGATAGATAAAGAGTTCTTTCAATTATTTGACACTGAACAGGAATTTACAAATCCTAGAATCGCAGTGGATGTTTTATTAGACAAACACTCTACTTTTTTAGAATTTGAGATCAAAGTAAGCGGGACAGTGGAATTGGTTTGTGATATTACAAACGACAATTTCGACCATCCTATTGAAAACGAGATTAAAGTTTTGGTGAAATTTGGTGAAGAATATGATGACAGCGAAGAAGATGTGATCACAATCCCAACTAGCGACCATGCCTTTAATATCTCTCAGCTTATTTACGAAAACGTAGCACTTTCTATTCCGATGAAAAAAATTTCACCGAATATAAGTGATGAAGATCTGGCAATTTTAGATCAATTCAGTGCAAAAGAACATGAAGAAGAGGAAGAACAAGAAAGTGACCCAAGATGGGACGCTTTAAAAAATTTAAAGAATAAAAATTAAATAGTTTAATGATGGGATGATGAATCTCATCGCTCATCAATTAAAAAAGTTATTACAAAATGGCACATCCAAAGAGAAGACAGTCGTCTACAAGAAGAGATAAGAGAAGAACTCACTATAAAGCTGTAGTTCCTCAATTGGCAAAAGATTCAGCAACAGGAGAGCTTCACCTATACCACAGAGCTCACTGGCATGAAGGAAAACTTTACTACAGAGGTAAAGTAGTATTGGAAAAAGAAGTAGCAACTACTGAAGAAAACTAAGAGTCGCTTTTCGCTGAAAAAGCCTCATTTTAATACAAAAACCGCCCAATTTTGATAAAATTTGGCGGTTTTTTGTTGTTTTTTACGTTTTTTTGGTATCTTTGAAAAAAATCAAATATCAAATTTATGGACATTAAAGACATACAAAATCTTATCAAGTTTGTATCTAAAGCAGAGGTTTCTGAGGTGAAATACAAAACTAAAGATTTCGAAATCACTATTAAAACTCCATTAGCTGGAAGCGAAGTTGCTTATGCTCAACCTGCAGTTTACCACACTGCTCCTCAGCAAGTGGCTGCTCCTGCACCTGTAGCAACTCCTGCTGCTGCACCTGCTGAAAAAGCTGAAGCTGCATCTGACGACAGCAAATATATCACGATTAAATCTCCAATGATCGGAACTTTCTACAGAAAACCATCTCCAGATAAAGATGTATTCGTAAACGTAGGTGACGAAGTTTCTGTAGGGAAAGTAGTTTGTGTAATTGAAGCAATGAAATTATTCAACCAAATTGATTCTGAAGTAAGCGGAAAAATCGTTAAGATTTTAGTGGATGATGCTACTCCGGTAGAATATGATCAACCTTTATTCTTAGTAGATCCATCTTAATTTAGAGGTTAGATGTTAGACATTAGATGTTAAAAGATGGAAGCGGGAAGTTGGATGCTGGAAGTTTACCAGCTTTGATTTTATCCCATTCCCATCGTCACATCACCGCATTATCTAATTTTCAAATTATCTAATTTTCAAATTGAAGAAGATGTTCAAAAAAATATTAATTGCCAATCGTGGCGAGATTGCAATGCGTATCTTACGTACTTGTAAAGAAATGGGAATCAAAACTGTTGCGGTATACTCTACTGCCGACAAAGATAGTCTTCATGTAAGATTTGCTGACGAGGCTGTTTGTATTGGTCCTGCAATGAGTAAAGACTCATACCTGAAAATCCCTAACATTATTGCTGCTGCAGAAATTACAAATGCAGACGCGATTCACCCAGGTTACGGATTCTTATCTGAAAATGCCAACTTCTCAAGAATTTGTGAGAAAAACGGCATCAAATTCATCGGTGCTTCTCCTGAGCAAATTGAGAAAATGGGAGATAAAGCAAATGCTAAAGCTACGATGAAAGCTGCCGGAGTACCTTGTGTACCTGGTTCTGACGGTTTGATTGAATCTTACGAACACGCTGTAAAAGTTGCTGAAGAAACAGGATATCCTGTAATGATTAAAGCAACTGCCGGTGGTGGTGGAAAAGGAATGAGAGCTGTTTGGAAAGCTGAAGACCTTAAAGACCACTGGGAATCTGCAATTCAGGAAGCTGTGGCTGCCTTCGGAAACGGAGGGATGTACATGGAAAAATTGATTGAAGAGCCTAGACACATCGAAATTCAGGTTGCAGGAGACCAATTTGGTAAAGCTTGTCACCTTTCTGAAAGAGACTGTTCAGTTCAGAGAAGAAATCAGAAACTGACGGAAGAAACTCCTTCTCCTTTCATGACTGACGAACTTCGTGAAAAAATGGGTGAAGCGGCTGTAAAAGCAGCAGAATTCATTGGATATGAAGGTGTTGGTACGATTGAATTCCTTGTTGACAAGCACAGAAATTTCTATTTCATGGAAATGAATACGAGAATTCAGGTAGAACACCCTATCACTGAGCAGGTTATTGATTATGACTTGATCAGAGAGCAAATTCTTTTGGCTGCAGGAACTCCAATTTCAGGAATTAATTATTATCCGAAATTGCATTCAATTGAATGTAGAATCAACGCGGAAGATCCTTATGCTGATTTCAGACCATCTCCGGGAAAAATTACAGGATTGAATATCCCTGGCGGGCACGGAGTAAGAGTAGACACTCACGTTTATGCAGGATATACGATCCCTTCTAACTATGACTCAATGATTGCTAAACTGATCACGACGGCTCAAACTCGTGAAGAAGCGATTGCAAAAATGAGAAGAGCTTTGGAAGAATTCTATATTGAAGGTGTAAAAACTACCATTCCTTTCCACAGACAACTGATGGATAATGAAGATTATCTTTCAGGAAACTATACCACGAAATTCATGGAGGATTTTGTTATGGATAGAAAATACGATAATCACTAAGATTATTTTAAAATAAAAACTTGGAACTGTCTCTTTTTGAGGCAGTTTTTTGTTTTTAAAACTTTGTCAAAGTTCAGAACTTTGACAAAGTTGATTCGAAAAGATATTATCACTTTAATCAATAATTAAATTAAACAAGATACCCAATTACCCTTGATAAATATTCAATTAACTATCAAACAAACCTTATTTAAAGGATAAGATTTCTGTTGATAAATGTCGTTTATAATGTTTAACTTTGTCAAAAACCAAAATATATGTCAACAGTAGAAACAGCAAAAAACTCACAGTATTTTATTGACCTTGAAGACAAACATGGAGCTCACAACTATCACCCTCTTCCTGTTGTTTTAGACAAAGGAGAAGGCGTTTTTGTTTGGGATGTAGAAGGCAAAAGATATTATGATTTTCTTTCAGCGTATTCTGCTGTAAACCAAGGACATTCTCATCCTAAAATTGTAGATGCTTTAGTGGAGCAGGCTAAAAAATTAGCTTTAACTTCAAGAGCATTTTACAACTCGAAATTAGGAGAATACGAACAAAAGATCACTACTCTATTCGGATTTGATAAGGTTTTACCCATGAATTCCGGTGCTGAAGCCGTGGAAACTGCAGTAAAATTAGCCCGAAAATGGAGCTATGAAATAAAAGGAATTTCAGAAAACGCAGCAAAAATTATCGTTTGTGAAAATAATTTCCATGGAAGAACAACAACCATTGTTTCTTTCTCGAATGATCCTGATGCCAATCAAAATTACGGACCTTTCACTCCTGGATTTATCAAAATTCCATATAACAATATCAATGCTTTAGAAGAAGTTTTAAAAAATGAAGCAGGTAATATTGCAGCATTTTTAGTTGAACCTATTCAAGGAGAAGCCGGAGTATATGTTCCGGATGAAAACTTCCTTAAAAACGCTTCTGAACTATGTAAAAAACACAATGTTCTTTTCATTGCAGATGAAGTTCAAACAGGTATTGCAAGAACCGGAAAATTAATTGCCTGCCATCACGAAGATGTTCAGCCTGATATTTTAATTTTAGGAAAGGCTCTTTCTGGTGGAATGTATCCTGTTTCAGCAGTTTTAGCAAACAATGAAATCATGAATGTGATTAAGCCGGGACAGCATGGCTCTACTTTCGGAGGTAACCCGATTGCTTGTGCAGTGGCAGTTGCAGCTTTAGATGTTGTTGAAGAAGAAAAACTTTCTGAAAGAGCGGAAGAATTAGGTCAATTATTCAGAAACGAAATTGAAAAATTGATCGAAAAAACAAGTCTGATTACCAAAGTAAGAGGAAAAGGATTGTTAAATGCTATCTTGATCAATGATACTCCGGACAGCTCTACCGCATGGAATATCTGTTTACAATTAAAAGAAAATGGGCTATTGGCAAAACCAACTCACGGAAATATTATCAGATTGGCACCACCTTTGGTAATTACTGAAGAGCAATTATTGGATTGTGTAAAAATTATTGAAAAAACGGTATTAGAATATAAGAATTAATTCTGTTGCAGAATTTTTTCGTAAAACTTAAGATAATTGTTGGACATTGCAGTATAGCTATATTGCTTTGTCCAATTTTTTATATCCTCACTCATCACTTCCTTATTGCTGTTGTAAAGAGTCATTTTTTCATGAAAAATGCTACTCATAGCTTTCGGTTCAAAACTATCAAAATAAAACGCTTTATTGCCTCCAATTTCGGGAAGACTGGTATACTTTGAAAGAAAGACAGGCTTGCCAAATGCCATAGCTTCTATTGGTGGAATACCAAACCCTTCTGCAATGGAAGGATGACACATGGTTTCACAATTTTGAATAATAGCATACTTTTCTTCCTCAGAAACATTCTTTAAAAAATGAATTCTGTTTTCTAAATTTAGTTCTTTAATCCTTTTTCTTACCTCATCGGCATAAGGTTGCTTTTCATCAGACGCAATCAAAACCAAATCTTTATCAATATAAGGCAGCATTTCAACTAAAGTCAACTGGTTCTTCTTATTAAAAAGCACACCAATATTCAGGATATATTTTTTATCTTTTAAAAAGGAATATTTTCCCAAGTCATACTGCTTATCTTCCGGCAACTGAATTCCATTGTGAATCACCACAATATCTTTAAGCTTATTAAACGTGAAAAGCCCTTTATTTTTAATTAAATCCTGCTTTGCATATTCAGATATACAAACGATATAATCAGCATTTTTTACATTGTTTTTTACTTTACCCAACATCTTTCTTTTTTTAGATTCAGTAAGGTTTTCATGTAAAAAATTCAGATCATGAAGCGTTACAATTTTAAGAGTATTTTTATAGTTTCTATGAAAGTAAGATGATAGCTGATGGCTAACATGAATTAAATCGAACTGCGTACTAAATCTTTCGAAAAATTTATGTGTCTTATTCCAAAAGATACACTTTGGTATGGAACAAATCTTTTCAAGCTGCTCTCTGTTTCCAAAATAAGCGATTTCAAATTTAGAATTGGTTTCAATTAAACCTTTTGCAAGGTTTCGAAATACATTTGCAATACCTGAATTTGGATATCTAAGACGTTCAAGGTCGATTAATACTTTCTTTTTCATATTTTTTTTACAAATATATATTTATTATTTTTGTTTAAAATTGCTGGATGGAAAAAAAGATAGCATTATTAATGCCATATCATTTTAGTTTATATGAAAGTATTGTTAAAAATCTAGAAGCAAATGATTACATAGTTGAATTATTGGTTCTATCTGACAAGAAATTTCAATATAAAAACTTTAATGAAAAATTAACTAATTTCATTCAGAAGTTTTTTCTCAACAATAAAAATTTTAAATCTCAATTAAGAATAAACAGACATTCTGAAGAGCTTGTAGAAAAATTAAAATATATAAAATTTGATTTTGAATATACATTAGTAATTCGACCTGATTATTTTTCTCAAGAATCATTAGAACTTTTAAAGCAGAAAACAAAAGTTTTTACTGCATATCAATGGGATGGCTTTAAACGTTATCCCAAAATCTTAGATTACATAAAATTATTCGATCGTTTTTTTGTTTTTGAAAAAGAAGACTATGATAATTATCAAAGTGATTATCATAATCTACATTATACTACAAATTTTTATATTGACAATTTTGAAAATATAGATGAGAAAGAGCGAGAAGAAATTTTCTTTTTGGGAAGCTATTTGGAAAATAGAATTGATGAAATAATTTCAATAACATCTTTTTTTGAACAACAAAATATTAATACAAACATTCAAATTGTTTATAAAAAAAGCAATATTCCTGAAAAGATTAAACGATCAAAAATTAAAGTCTTAGAATCCTCAGTGAAGTATTCAGAAATGATAAATGAAATTCAAAGATCAAAATACCTTTTAGAGTTTCAAAATACCAATATTCATAATGGCTTATCTTTTCGAGTATTTGAATCTATTTGCTTTAAAAAGAAATTGATAACAAATAATCCAGCTATAGAAAATTACGATTTTTACCATCCAAACAATATACTTATTTGGAAAAATCAAAATTCTGAAGAAATTCATAATTTTTTAAAATTAGAATATACTGATATTGATCCTGATATTTACAAAAAATATTCTTTTAGCAACTGGATAAATTATATATTTGATAATAAACCCTATATAAAAATTGATTAAAAATGGGACTTTGGCGAGAACTTAAATATGTTGTAAGAAAAGTTAATCGAATTAAAAAACTAGATGAAAGCTTTTCTAAAATATCACTAATTCCTACTTTGGAACGAGAAACCTTGAAATTCCCTAAATCAGAATCTCCGTTGATTTCAATAATCATCCCTTTTTATAATCAAGAAAATTATACTTGGAATTGCTTAAAATCTATTTTTGAAAATCTTCCCGAAATTGATTTTGAAATCATATTAATAGACGACAATAGCTCTGAATCTTATGATTTTTCAACGATTGAAAATATTACAATCATCAAAAATCCTACAAATTTAGGTTTCTTAAAAAGCTGTAATAAAGGTATAGAACACTCTAGTGGTAAATTTATCTATTTATTAAATAACGATACCATTGTGCATAAAGGCTTTTTAGATGAACTTATTTATGTGTTCAATAACTTTGAAAATGTAGGAGCAGTAGGCTCTATGCTAATGAATGCTGATGGCAGTTTACAAGAAGCTGGTAGTGTTTTTATGAAGGATTGTAATATTGCACAAATTGTAGATAAACGAAAACCTTATTATCCAATTATTAATTATATCTACAAAGTTGATTACTGTTCAGGATGCAGCCTACTTTTTAAAAAGCATTCAGATAATGGTGATCTAAATTTATTTGATGAACAATTTGCACCAGCCTATTTTGAAGAAACAGATTTATGTTTTCGATTTAAATATGAACAAAAAAAGGATATTTATTACACTCCTTTTTCTAAAATAGTTCATTTCAACGGTGCTTCTTACAATGCAAAAAAAGATAATATACCCACAGAAAAAGAAAAGCTTTTTGAAAAAAATCTTGCTCTTTTTAAATCAAAATGGAATAACCAAATTAATGCAATACAGGCTAAAACAGTACAACAAAGAGTTTTAGAACTCAATCAAAACAAAAATATTTTTTTCTATAACAATAGAGTTCCTGAGTATGATAAAAACTCAGGAGAGTTAAGGCTTACCGAAATTATTAAGGCTTATAAAAAAGAAGGGTATAATGTTGTCTTTATTGCTAAAAGAAATAAAATAGACAATTCTTATAATGAATACTTTCAAAGACTTGGCGTATGTGTTTATTATGAATATTTACCTTATACAGATTTAAAAGAATTTTATAGATTATTTGACGCAAAGAAAACTATAGCATGGTTTTATGCTGCCAATATTTTTATCAAAAATTATAAAAAAATCCAGCAGTACTTCTCTAAAGTATTTACTGTCTATGATATGGTTGATATACATCACCTTAGATTCAAAAGAGCATTAGATTCAGACCCAAAAAATCCGTTTTATAAAAAAAGCTACTCCATATTTTATAAATTTGAAAAAGAAGCCTCTTTTGAAACAGATTTGATTATTCCTATTTCTGAAGAAGAGAAACAATATATGGATACTTTTGCTATGGGTAAAAAACAACTTGTCATATCTAACATTCATTATCCAAAAATTAATATCCAGGACAGTAAAGATTTTGCTGAAAGAAAAGATTTACTTTTTATTGGCTCTACCCATCATCCTAATATTGATGCTATCTATTTTTTAGCAAATAAAATTCTACCGTTAATATGGAAAAAACTCCCAGATGTTAAATTAAATATTATTGGTGATGTAAATGAAAAAATAAAAGATATTAATCATCCAAATATTATATTTCACGGTTATGTTCCTGATATTGTTCCTCATTTTTTAGAAAATAGAATTATGGTTGCACCATTAAGATATGGAGCAGGAGTAAAAGGAAAAATAGGACAAGCTTTTGAATTTTATCTTCCAGTAATTACAAGTGCGATCGGAGCAGAAGGAATGCTTTCAGAAAAAGGAGATAATATGGTTCTTGCTGATAATGAAACAGATTTTGCAGAAAAGACAATTGAACTTTATACAAATGAAAATCTTTGGAAGCAGCAACAGCTAAAATCTGCCGACGGCCTACAACCTTTTTCACTTGAAAATTTGCATAAAAAAATCCGAGAAATAGAAAAAATAACAAATTTATGAGCAAAATAATAAAAATTGGTTATTTACTTTCATACGATTATAAATTTATATTTAAATCTCTAGAATTGGTATATGATGAAGCAGATGACATTGTTATAAGTTATGATAAAAACAATAAAACTTGGAGCGGAAACGACATCTCTATTCCTGAATATGTATTTGATGAAATAAAGAATATTGATAGACAAAATAAAATTAGGTTTTACGCCGATGAATTCTATATTGGAGGACACACTCCCATGGAATTAGAAACAAGGCAAAGAAATTTAATGGGAAAATTCATGGGAAAAGGAGGGTGGCATCTTCAAATTGACAGTGATGAATATCCATACGATTTTCGAAAGCTATCAAATTTTTTACGGAAATGTGCATACCTCACTAGAAAACCAGAAAAAACACCATTCAACTTTCTTATAAACTGGGTTGTACTATTTAAGCAAAACGAAAATGGTTTTTTTGTGGTACAGCCTTTCAATGAGACCTGCTTCATGGTTACCAACTCACCACAATATACAAAAGCAAGAATGCCTCAAAATGACAGAACGTTATTTCTAGATTATTATGTCATTCATCAATCATGGGCAAGAACAGAGTCAGAGATTCTACAAAAAGTTAATAATTGGGGACATGTAAATGATTTTGACGTAGAAGGCTTTTTTCATATTTGGAAAACATTAAATAAAAATAATTATACAAATTATAAAAACTTTCACCCTCTTTCTGGCTCTTCTTGGGAGAATATAGAGTTTTTCAATGCAAAAGATATTGATGAGTTTTTATTAAAATTTAAAACAAAATATCCACAAAAAAAACTATATCTCAACATTTCGTTTACAAAAAAAATAAAACTTTACTTAAAAAGTTTATTTTAAAATAAAAAGGCCGATAAATGTTTTATCGGCCCAATTTAATTCTTTATATTTTATCTCTTTGTAAGTACGGCAGTCATAGAATCTGCTTCTGCATATACATCAGCACCGCATTTACACTTTAATAAATGATAATTATAGTCAGATGAATTACAATTATAACATTTCAAGGGTAATGTAGATCTTCTATAAATTTTAATATCTTTTATAGTATTTATTAAATTTATAATTTCATTAAAATTAAATAACGAATTTTTTGTCAATTCTTTTATTTTATCCTCATGAATTTCCACCCCAATACTTCTATGGTGCTCTATAAACAATAATAGATGTAAGGGTGAAATATAATTTTTACCATCTTTTGTATAGTAGTCATGTTGTGGATGCGAAGTATGAATGTCTTCTAAAATATAAATACCATTAGATTTTAAATAATTCATCCCCTCCACTAAACAATTCTTCTGATGCTTTGGAAAGTGGCTTCCATCCTCGATAATTAAATCAATTTCATTTCCTGTAATATTCAGAAAATTTTGAATATCCGAAACTTTATCCTGATCTAATTGATAATAGCTTATAGCATCATTAATAGTCCATTCACTTTGTACAGGTAAAATATCTGCGCCAAAAATTTTGGCTTCAGGATATTCGCGATTTAGCCATCTTACAGAGTCTCCTTTAAAAATTCCGAACTCTACAATTTTTTTAACATTTTCTAAATTGGAAAGTTCTTGTGTATAAATCGAATCATAACGATGCCAAAAAAATTTATCTGTATTTTCAAGGCTATTTGTATTTATCATTTCTCTAACTTAATTAATTTCTATCATACTCATCCTCAATCCTCACGATATCATCTTCACCAAAATAAGTTCCGGTTTGAACTTCGATAAAAACAACAGGCTTTTCAGAAAGATTCATCATTCTGTGTTTCGCTCCTAATGGGATAAAGATGCTTTCACCATACGCCAGTTTAATTTCCTTATCATCTAAAACAATTGTTGCATCCCCTTCAATGATTGTCCATTGCTCTTGTCTTTTGTGGTGATATTGATAAGAAAGCTTTTGTCCAGGATCTACTTCAATTCTTTTTAGCTTATAATTTGGCTCGTCTGCCAAAACATAATATTTGCCCCAAGGTCTTTCTCCAATTTCTAACATAATTCGATATTTTTTAGCGAATGTAGTCAAAATACTTTTTCAAAACCAAAAGCGATATTAAATTTTCGACATTTTTATTATTAAACTGCGAGCGATATTCCTTGGCATTTTTAATGATTTCTTTCGCTTCATTTGGATGTTCTATATAATATTGAATTTTTTCTTCAAGATTTTCATAATTTTCATCAATACAGATAAAATGTTCGTTCGGTTTCAAAGTTCCCTCCATGTACCAAGTTTCCATTTTTAAGGGAGGTGATACAGCTACAGAATTTGAACACATAATCCATTTCAGATTGGTAGCAACATCATTTCCTTCAAGACTTAAAATAAATTTATTTTTTAAATGCTCATCAATGGAAATTTTAGGCTTTATCCAGTCCGGATTGCCACCATTTTTATTTACTTGCCCTAGGTCGCAAATCGGATTATTAAAATACTTTTCATAGAACCTTTTTCTGTGTTCCTGATGTACAGCCGCTCTTCCGATCATTATATTTTTCTTATCATCAAAATTCCGATTATCTTGTAGAGAAACAAAATGTCTTGCTTTATCCAGATTCAGTAAAATATTATTATCGTTTCCTCCATGAATAGGACGACTTTTTGTAATCATCGGAAAATCTAAAATAGTATTCACATCTCCAAAGGCATAATCTATCTTGAGATCTTTGGGAAAATATCTCGCATATTCGTACGTATCAAAATAATATGCTTTAGGCGTTTTAGGCTTCAGCAGATCTTGAATTGTCGTTCCGTGATGATCTACTTTTATTTCAGAATTGATTTTATTATAATAATTCAGCCTTCTTTCAACCTCATTTAAATCATTCTTTGAAAGCGTTTTATAAAGACTATCTATTTTTTTTTCATAAGGCTGAACAGGAAATAATCCTCTCGAAAAACCTTTAATATAAAATGATAACTTATTTTGTTTTTTAATTTTTGTCATGGTTAAATCAAATCATACAAAAATACATTATTCTAGTTATTCTTTTTCAATCAGATACAAATTTTAATCGGAATTTTATTTTTCTTAAAATCTATATTTAACAAATTTTCACCTTACCTATTAGTTCCAAATAAATTTATCTTTTTGTGTTAGTTTACCTAACTTTGCATCAAAATTTTAATTGAAATGGACAAAGTAAGAGTACGTTTTGCTCCAAGTCCCACGGGACCTTTGCATTTAGGAGGCGTAAGAACCGCATTATATGACTATCTTTTTGCTAAAAACCAAGGTGGTGAATTTGTATTGAGAATTGAAGATACAGACACTGCAAGATATGTGGAAGGAGCGGAAGATTATATTGAAGAAGCTCTGGAATGGTGCGGAATTATTGCTGATGAAAGTCCTAAAAAAGGAGGAAAATTTGCCCCTTACAGACAATCTGAAAGAAGAGACATCTACGACAGATATACAGAGCAGATCCTGAAAACAGATTATGCATATATCGCTTTTGATACTGCTGAAGAATTAGACGCTATCCGTGCTGAATACGAGGCAAGAGGCGATGTTTTCTCTTACGATAACAAAACAAGAAATCAGTTAAGAAACAGCCTTGCGCTTTCTGAAGAGGAAATTCAAAAGTTATTGGATGAAAAAACGCCATACGTCGTAAGATTCAAAATGCCGATTGACAGAACTTTGAATCTTGTTGACATTATCAGAGGAAATTCTTCTGTAAACACAAATACTTTAGATGATAAAGTTTTGGTAAAGAACGACGGAATGCCAACTTATCACTTCGCCAATATCATCGATGACCACGAAATGGAAATTTCTCACGTTATTCGTGGTGAAGAATGGTTGCCATCTTTAGGTCTGCACACTTTATTATATGAAGCAATGGGTTGGGAAGCACCTCAGTTTGCACATCTTTCTTTGATTTTAAAACCAGAAGGTAAAGGAAAGCTAAGCAAAAGAGACGGCGATAAATTCGGATTCCCGGTTTTCCCTTTGAATTTCAAAGATCCGGCAACCGGAAATGTTTCTAAAGGATATAGAGAAAGTGGATATTTGCCTGAAGCATTCATCAATATGGTGGCACTTTTAGGTTGGTCGCCTGCGGATGATAAAGAAATTTTATCGTTGGATGAAATGGCAAAAGAATTCGATTTGAATAAAGTTCATAAAGCAGGTGCAAGATTCAGTAAAGAAAAAGCTGAATGGTTCAACCATCAGTATCTTCAACAAAAATCTGATGAAGAAATTCTTTCGATTTTAAAAAATTCTGATCTTAATATCACAATCGAAGATGAGAAGTTTTTAAGAATCATTCATTTGATGAAAGAAAGAGCGACTTTCCCGATTGATATTTATGAAAATGGAAAGTTTTTCTTCGAAGCTCCGACTTCTTATGATGAAAAAGCATCTAAAAAAGCTTGGAATGATGAAACATCTGCTATTTTAGGAGAATTTGCATCAGGTTTAGAAAATGCTGAATTTAATGCTGAAAATTTAAAGCAAAACATTCATGATTTCGCCGAAAATAAAGGCTTAGGAATGGGTAAAGTAATGATGCCACTGCGTTTATCGTTGGTGGGAGAATTGAAAGGCCCAGACGTCCCGGACATCATGCAAATCCTTGGAAAAGAGGAAACTATATCCAGAATAAACAATGCTGTTAATAATTTTTAATAAATTTTCATAATTTTTCATACATTTGAAAGATTTAATTTACTTCAAGAATGGAATATTTAAGTTTCGAACTACCTATAAAAGAATTAATGGATCAATACCAAACTTGTTCTTTAGTAGGAGAAGAAAGTGGTGTTGATGTAAAATTAGCATGCAGCCAGATAGAGGATAAAATCATAGAAAAGAAAAAAGAAATCTATGGAAGTCTTACCCCTTGGCAAAGAGTACAACTATCTCGTCATCCGGATCGTCCTTATACATTGGATTATATCAACGGGATGGTAGATAAAGGCAGCTTCTTAGAACTTCACGGAGACAGAAATTTCGCTGATGATCCTGCCATGATTGGCGGTATTGCTACCCTAGACGGGCAAAAAGTAATGATCATCGGAACTCAGAAAGGAAGAACAACTAAAGAAAGACAACACAGAAGATTCGGAATGCCGAATCCTGAAGGATACAGAAAAGCGCTGAGATTGATGAAGCTTGCTGAGAAATTCAACATTCCTGTGGTAACTTTGGTTGATACACCGGGAGCTTATCCAGGATTGGAAGCTGAAGAAAGAGGACAAGGTGAAGCAATTGCAAGAAATATTTTCGAAATGACCATGCTAAAAACTCCTATTTTCACTTATATTATCGGTGAAGGAGCGAGTGGCGGTGCATTAGGAATTGGTGTTGGTAACAAAGTGTATATGTTGGAAAACACTTGGTACACAGTAATTGCTCCGGAAAGCTGTTCTTCAATTCTTTGGAGAAACTGGGATCACAAAGAAGATGCCGCAAACGCATTGAATTTGACTCCAAAAGATGCTTTAAGAGAAAAATTCATTGACGGAATCGTAGAGGAACCACTTGGTGGTGCGCATTACGACCCCGAAACAACGTTTTTAAACTTAAAGACTTCAATTTTACAGAACATTAAAGCGTTCTCGAAATTTACAGGAAAAGAACTTGAAACCCAAAGACAAGATAAATTTATCGCAATGGGTCAGTTTAAAGGATAAAAAAAAGACTTGTCAAATGAATGACAAGTCTTTTTTTTACATTTTAGCAATTTTACATATTCGGAGCTAAATCTCCTTCTGCAACAACAACTCTATCTGTACCATTACCTTCAATTAACAACTTATAAACGTATTTCTGCGTCCCAAAAAGTTCATTTTTCACTCTAACTAACTGTAATTTAATATATGGATTAGATACACTTCCAACATAAGAATTAGTAGCCCAAACAGAATTAGATAAAACATATGGAGCTTTTTGATAGACAACAAAGTTTCCATCCGTTTGAGCTGATGCTAATGCAATATCCGAGGAAGTTAATAGTCTGTTTGTATTTGTTTTCCATAAAGTGAGAGTGAAATTTGAAGCAGGTTTCTCATAATATAAAACTAAATTACAATCATCTTGCATTGTTAATCTCAATCGATTACCCTGAAAATCTACATTCAATGACTGATTTTTTTGTAATTGTTGAATTTTACTTTCTGCTTCAACAACCGATTTAGTCACTGATACTTTTTGGGTACTAGCATCTTTTGATGACAAACTTTCTTTTTCTTCGATTAAACTATTACTATCATTAGAACAAGAGATTAAAGATAAAATCACAAAGGAAAACAATGTTATTTTTTTCATAAATTATATATTTTTTCCAAATATACTCAATTTAAAAATATCTCACCATATTTAGAAAAAAAATTATTCTGCCAAATTTAATTCAATCTCAATATCTTTATTGATATTTTTCAGTGACGAATATTTGGCATCACAAACCATTGTTGTTAAGACATATTCTCCTTTATCTATTAAAATAAAATTCTGCCCTTTAGCGGGAACATCCAGATTATAATATTTTTTTCCGGTGATTTTTACAATCAGATTACATTTAGATCTGTTTTTAATATTTATATAAGCTTCCTTATCCATCGGATCATTGTTGAACATGTGCGTTAACATCGCAGCCGTTCTTTTATTTTTCTCGCTGGGTTCAGATTTTTTACTCGTATTGGTTACACTTGCATAATTTACATCTCTTGCTGGCACTGCAGAAGTAGAAGCTAGCTTTGTATTAGATGCCATTGTTTTGTTACCAGAAACTTTGGATTCATTTTTAGCCATTTTTGCAACTTCTCCTTTGCTTAAAGGCGTGATAGTAGGTTTTGCCTCAGGAGAATTATCTGCCATGATAATTTCTATTAACTTTCTTTTAAAATAATCTGTCTTGGCATGACCCGGGTTTTGCTTCAAGAATCCGGCAATAATTCTGGCTTCTTTAGTGCTCTCTGCATCCTGCTCTGTATAGATAATAAGCGTTTCTTTCTCAGCAACAGCCTTAGATTTCGCTTTTTTCTTTTTTTGAGAAAAGCCAAGGGTAAAAATGCACAAAAACAGAAGAAGAAATATTTTTTTCATTAACCAAACATTTAAAAATTTATTAAATATACAAATAACGCAAAAAGTCATTTTTTAGTTTATCATTAAAATCATTATCTTTGCATCGCTTTAAAATTAAGCTAAAAATTAATACTAATCTTACAATAAAAAAATAATAGATATTATGTCTTATACACCAGCTGCTGCAGACGTAGCAAAATTGAGAAACCAAACAGGTGCAGGTATGATGGACTGCAAGAAAGCTTTAGTTGAAGCTGAAGGAGACTTCGAAAAAGCAGTAGATATCCTTAGAAAAAAAGGACAAAAAGTTGCTGCTAACAGAGCTGACAGAGAATCTACTGAAGGTGCTGTAATCGCTAGAGTAAACGAAGATAACACTTTGGGTACTATCATCTCTTTGAACTGCGAAACTGACTTCGTTGCTAAAAACGAGGCGTTCATCGAGCTAGCTTACGAATTAGCTGAAATGGCTATTTTTGCTGCTACTAAAGAAGAATTATTGGCTACAGATTTCCACGGATTAACTGTTGCTGAAAAATTAATCGAGCAAACAGGTGTTATCGGTGAGAAAATCGAGATCGGTGCATTCGAAAGAATCGAAGGTCCTTTCTTAGGAGCTTACATCCACGCTGGAAACAAAATCGCTGCTATCACTGCTCTTTCTGCTAAAGTAGAAGGTTCTGACGAGGCTGCTAAAGCTGTTTCTATGCAAGCTGCTGCGATGAACCCAATCGCTCTTGACGAAACTTCTGTTTCTCAGGAAACTATCGATAAAGAATTAGAAATCGAAAGACACAAGCTTGTAGAAGAAGGTAAGCCTGCAAACATTATCGACAATATCTTGAAAGGTAAAATGCAGAGATTCTACAAAGACAACACGTTGGTACACCAAGATTTCATCAAAGACAGCTCTATCTCAGTTGCTGACTATGTAAAATCTGTAAATGCTGACCTAAAAGTAACTGGATTCATCAGAATCGGTTTGTAATCTTTTAAGATTTTAAAAATAATAGTCCCGGTGAAATTTTTTCATCGGGATTTTTTTATTTCACTTAATTATGAGAACGCAACAAATATTAACTCATTATTAAATATTTAGCAATTTCTCCATTCATTCATATGTAAAGAAAAATTCATTTAAAATTTTGATTACTAATGCTTATATTTGCAGCCCCTTATTAATAAGCATGAAAAAATTTCTACTAATTATTTGTACGTTTCTTTGTTTAATCGTTAATGCACAATTAGATACAGAACACTGGTTTGCCCCAATGTCGGCAAGTTCGTTACAAGGAACTCCCAAAGGTTACTTATACCTTTCAACCAATGAAACTACGCCTTTTTCTGTTCAGGTTTTTAATAATAACAATTTATTTACAACCGTTCAGGTAAGCAAAGGAAACCCAATGCAGGTAACCATTCCCAACAATATGATGATTGCTTCTACTGCATCCAACTTATTTACTTCTACCGGGATGGGATTATTTGTAAAAGGAAATAAAAAATTCTTTGCCAGCTACAGATTTACTGTTTCTGATCAGGCTGAATTTGTTACTTCTAAAGGATTAGCCGGACTTGGAAAAAACTTCTTCGTAGGAATGGCTCCCAATACAACTGCTAAGCCTTACGTAAACTCAACCATCGGAGTTACGGCTACAGAAGATAATACAACCGTAACTTTATCCGGATATAATCCCGGAGTTGTTTTTTCGGATGGTATTTCGGCACCTTCAAGAACATTTACCATCAATAAAGGTAAATCATATATTATTGAAGCACAGAGTAATCTTAATTCAAACAATTTAACGGGATTAGTAGGTGCAAAAATTACAGCCAACAAGCCCATTTCTGTAACTAACGGAAATTTCAACAGCATTTATACAACATTTAATAGTACCAACGTAGATGTTTTGATGGATCAGTCGGTTCCTGTAGAAAGATTGGGTAAAGACTTTGTAATGATGAAAGGAAACGGCCCAGCCAACTCAGGAATGGAAGCAGCCGTGGTAGTGGCAACAGTAAATAACACCAAACTTACCATAAACGGAACCCTTTTAAACAGTGTTACGCTAAATGCAGGACAATATTACGTGGTACAGGGAACCAACTACATCAGCCAGATAAACGGAAACTACAACATGAGTATTTCTGCAAATAATAATGTATATGTTTATCAGCTCCTTGCAGGAACTTCTACAGGAAATGTGTATGCAACCGGAGGTATGAATTTTATTCCGCCCTTGAGCTGTTTTTTACCTAAAGAAATTAATGAAATTGGTTCCATCAATAAAATTGGAAACGACACTTTTAATACAAGACTTAATATCATTACACAAACCGGAGCAGCGGTCACCATTAACGGAAATCCTATTCAGGCAAGCGCAGGACCCGCGCCAGTGACAGGAAATCCTAACTGGGTTACCTACTCTATCCCAAGTGTAACAGGAAATATCACCATCGGATCAAACAAACCTGTAACTGCAGGAATTGCGGCAGGTAACGGTGCGGTAGGATATGGGGGTTATTTCGCAGGATTTTCTTCTGTTCCTACGATCACAAAAACGGGAGATTGCTATGCCGGAGTTTTGCTTGAAGTAGACAATACCTATGATGCCTATCAATGGTATTTCAACGGAGTTGCTATTCCTGGGGCGACGACTTATTCGATTAATCCAGAATTATACGGAGCGGGAGATTACACCTGTAAAATCACAAAAACAAGTTGTGAAACAAGGATGACGGCGATTTATAGTTATACTTTATGTCCGCCAATCACCACAACAACTTATACAATCGGTTCTTGTTCAACAAAAACGATTACACCGGCTTTTACAAGTTCTACTCAAACTATTATTCCTTCGTTAACGAGCATTATTTCTGCACCAACTTCAGGAACTGCAACAGTAAACCCTACAACAGGACAGATTACGTATACTCCGAATCCTACGACTGTAAATACTACAGATTCATTTATCTATTATATTCAAGGAAACGGAACTCCTTTTGCCTTTGAATATTTTAAAATTGTCATCAATACAGATGTTCTTCAGGTAACGAATGCTACATTATTGTCTTGTACCAATTCAACAGGAAACGGAACGCATAATTTAACCTCAGCTGTTGTTACCGCAAGTCCCGGAGCTACGGTTAATTATTTCACCAATTCCAACTTAACTGGTCAAATTACCAACCCTGCATCTTATACAGGGCCTACAGGAACTATTTATGCGAATGTAACTTCTACATACGGATGTTCAAAAGTGGCTCAGATCACGTTATCAGCTTCTCCGTCGCCGAATATTAATGTAAGTAATTTTAACGCAAATATTTGTGATGATAATTTTGATGGAATTATTCCTGTGAATTTCGCCACGGTAACTCCACAAATTGTTAATAATGCAGGAAGCTTTAATGTAAAATATTATTTAGTACAAGCTGATGCTACGGCAGGAAACACAAACACAATCCCAACCAACTGGAATTATAATACCAATACAACTGTTTACGTAAGAGTAGAATCGCCTACAGGAGATTGCCCGGCTGTTTTAGGACAAATTAATTTCACCATCGGAAATAAAATCAGTTTAATTACAAACACTGCCACCACAGATATTTGTGATAACGACTTGAACGGTTCTGAAAACATCAACCTTAATGATTATAAAAATTTATTTACCACAGATCCCACTGTAACATTAACTTTCTACACTTCTCTTGCAAATGCGCAAAATGCGACAAATGCTATTCCTGCAACACAAACAATTAATTCAAACAACATCTATTACATCCGATTTGTAAGTGCAAGTGCTTGTCCGAATATTGGAACTTTAACTGTTAATTTTAAATCTCCAAGAAAATCGAGCACGCTTCATGATCAGGTAATTTGTTCTGATGATAAAGTAATTTTAGATGCGGGAACAGGCTTCACTTCTTATAAATGGAATACCGGAGCTACCACACAAACCATTTTGGCAGGTGCAGGAAGTTATTATGTAGATTTGGGAATGAACGGCTGCGTATATCGTCAACATGTAAATGTAAATACGGCTCAGGCTCCTATTATCACTAAAATTGAAGTATCAGGAAATACAGCAACGGTACACGTTACAGGCGGAACTCCTCCGTACAGATATTCTTTAAATGGTATTGATTATCAAAACTCAAACGTATTTATGGGATTATCAAGAGGAACTCATCAAGTATATGTTTTAGGATCTGATGGATGTCTTCCTGTCATTAAAGAATTTTTAGTAATTAACATCATCAATGCAATTACACCCAACGGAGACGGAATAAACGATGTTTTGGATTATTCTGAATTAAGAATGAAAGAAAACGTAAACATTGAGGTTTCAGACAGATACGGAGCTATTGTTTATAAATCTCCAAAAAACGTTTATACATGGGACGGAAAGCCAGGTGGAAGAACTTTGCCTACTGGAACTTATTGGTATGTGCTTCAATGGACAGAGCCGGATACGAAATTAACAGTTTCATACTCAGGATGGATATTAATAAAGAATCGTGAATAATTTTTCACGATTCTTTATATTTTTTAAAAAACTTTTCAAATATTATGCTATTTTTGTAGAAATCCTAATTCCCAATCATATGAAAAGATTTCTACTTAGTTTAGTATTAGTTTTTTTGACGACTAAAACGCTCTTTGCACAAAGAGATACAGACCACTGGTTTGCGCCAATGGCTGCAAATCCATCTGCTCTCATATCCTTTTATCAGGGTCTATATTTTTCCACAGATTCTGTTACCCCATTTGATGTAAACATCTATACCAATAACGCATCAGGAAACAGCGTAATCATTGGTACTGTAACCATTAAAAAAGGAGATCCGCAAGTCTTTAACTTTCCCGCGACCCCTGCTATACCAGGTGTTACGATGGGGACAACCATGGTAACATCAGCTAGTGGAGAATTGTTTACCAAAGTAAATAAAGGAATTTATACTCATGGAGAAAAGCCATATTTTGTAAACTACAGATTTTCAGTTAGCAGCCATGGTGAAATTCTTACGTCTAAAGGTAAAGCAGCATTAGGAAAGAAATTTTATGCTGTCACGAGCCCGATTACAGGCTTAAATTCTTCTAGTTACTTAAATTTCACAACCGGAATTATTGCTACTGAAGACAATACAACAGTTACAGTTTCTGGATACGCTGCTGGAGTTCAGTTTTCTAACGGAACAACAGGAGCTACAACTCCCTCAATGACAGTAAACCTGAATAGAGGACAGTCTTATATTATTGAAGGAAAAATTCCTGGTACCTCCTCTACTAATCAAACAGGTTTTATTGGATCAAAAATAGAAGCTGATAAACCAATCTCCGTTACTAACGGAAACTTTAATGGCCAATTTGCTCTCTCACCTCCGGGAGGTTTTTCCGGAACAGATATTATAATGGATCAATCAGTTCCTACCGATAGATTAGGAAACGAATTTGCTCTAGTAAAAGGTAATGGTAATATTACCGATGGTGTGGAAGACGCATTAATTGTTGCCACCGAAAACAATACAGAAGTTTATGTAAACGATTCTGGCTTACCTTTAGCTACTCTTAATGAAGGAGAATGGTTTCGTGTAAGCGAAGGAGCAGGCGGTACATTTATCAATAGATATATCGATCAAGGAAACGGGCATTATAACATGCGTATTAAAACATCAAAAAATGCATATGTATATCAACTTCTTGCTGGTCTTCCAAACTACAATGCAACAGAAGGATTCAACTATATTCCACCTTTGAATTGCTTTTTACCAAGAAAAATTGATGAGATTGCGATGGTAAATATTTTACCTCCAACTACAAATACCGTAAAATTAAACATTATTACAGAAACCGGAGCCACAGTTACTGTAAATGATGTTCAGTTACCAACCACACAAGGACCATACCCTATAACAGGAACAACTGCTTGGGTATCTTATTCTGTTCCGAATGCGACAGGAAATATGACAGTAGCTTCTACTAAAGCTGTTACTGCAGGTATCGCTGGAGGTAGTGGAGCTGTAGGATATGGAGGATATTTTGCAGGTTTCTCTTCAATTCCTGTAATTACCAAAAAAACAGGAGAATGTGTACCTGGTCTTGTACTTGAGGTAGACGACAGCTACGAAACTTACCAATGGTTCAGAAACGGAGTGGCTATTCCGGGTGCTACGACTAATACTTATACTCCTACACAATCTGGAGATTTTACAGTAAAAGTAACAATGGGAACTTGCCCGCCGGTAACAACGCCAATCTACAAAGTGTATACTTGTTTGATGACAACGACTAAAACACTTACAATTTGCGGAACAACCATCATTACTCCTACCTTTACAAACTCTACACAAACTCCGGTTGCAAGTACAGTAACAATTCTTACAGCTCCAACCAAGGGAAGTGCAGCAATTAATACTTCTACGGGAGTTATCACTTATACACCAAATCCGGGATATTTAGGTCCTGATAAAATTGTTTTTAAATTCTGCGGAAATAATGCACAATTCACAGACTGTGAAGAAGTAACTTTAAATCTAAATGTAGTTCCTTTCGTCATCAAAGATGTTACGATTGAAGCTTGCCAATACGATACCAACCCATATGCTGAGTTTGATTTAACAACAGCTCCGGTTACAGATTATCCTTTGGTGACAAAACAATTCTACAAGACAATGGCTCACCTGACAACAGGAACCAATATGATTACAGATCCTGTACATTATCAGTCTTTAAGCGGAACTGTATACGTGAAAGTAACAACCAACGAAGGCTGTACAGCAAACGCAATTATTACATTGGTAGCAAAACCAATTAAAAAATCACCTCTATTGGTAGATCAGTTTATCTGTATTGATGCAAGAACAAACATTGACGCAGGCCCTGGATATGATTCTTACCAATGGAATACAGGCGCTACAACTTCAGGAATCAGTGGTGTAAGCCCTGGTCAGTATACTGTAATTTTAGGTAAAAACGGATGTTTTATTACTCAGGTTGTTAACATTAAAAAAGCACCGGACCCTGTAATTACTCAGATTGAAATTACCAACAATACGGCTACGGTAATTGTAAACGGAGGAACGCCACCTTATAAATATTCCGTAGATGGAATCGCCAACTGGCAAGACTCTAATATATTTACAGGATTGTCGAGAGGTCAGCACACATTCTATGTGAAAGATTCTTACAGCTGTACGCCTATTTCGGTAGAAGTTACAGTTCCGAATTTAGTTAATGCTATCACTCCGAACGGTGATAATGTAAATGATGTGATTGACTATAGAGAATTAGGCTATAAAGATAATCTGGTATTCGTAGTGTATGACAGATACGGTAACAAGATATTTACGGGAGATAAATTCAATAATTATACTTGGGACGGTAGACATTACGATAAAAAAATTGTTACAGGCACTTACTGGTATCACATTACTTGGAATGAGCCAAATAAGCAAAAGACACCAATAAAATATACAGGTTGGATTCTTGTAAAAAATATCGATTAGTAAAAGTAAAATAATATTTAAAACCACGATTTTTTGGAATCGTGGTTTTTTATTGCCTTTTTTATGAATATTTTAAAATTATTTCGAAATAATTTTCTATTCATTCTAAATAATATATTATTTTTGTGGCAATCCTTAATTCCCACGTTTATGAAAAAACTTTTACAAAGTTTAGTATTGATACTGTTATCAATACCACTCTCTTTGTATGCACAAAGAGACACAGAGCACTGGTTTGCCCCTATGGCAGCAAGAACTGCAGTACTGAGCAGTCCTCAACAGGCACTCTATTTTTCAACAGATTCTACCACCCCTTTTCCGGTAGAAATCTACAGTAACAACAATGTCATCGGAACCGTTACCATCAGTAAAGGAAATCCGCAGACCTTTTCAGTTCCGCTTAATAATATGATTACTTCTGCCACATCGGATCTTTTTCACCCGATCAACAAAGGATTGTATACAAAAGGAGCAAAACCCTATTTTGTGACCTTCAGGTTTTCAGTAAGCAGTCACGGCGAGATTCTCACTTCGAAAGGTAAAGCAGGCATCGGAACAAAATTTTATGCCGTTGTTTCACCTATAGAAGATATCCAGGTATCCTCAACCAATCCGCTACTTAATTTCACTACCGGAATTTTAGCAACGGAAGACAACACAACCGTTACGGTTTCAGACTATGCTGCTGAAGTTGTTTTTACCAATGGAAACACAGGGTTAACAACACCTACCCTAACATTTACTCTTAACAAAGGGCAATCTTATATTATTGAAGGTATCAGTAATAAAACTGGAAACAAAGATGGTTTTATTGGAGCTAAAATAGAATCGAACAAACCTATTTCCGTGACCAATGGAAACTTTAACGGACAATTTGCCATCGATCCTGCGGGAGGATATTGGGACGGTTCTGATATTGTGATGGATCAATCTGTACCTGTTGATCGACTTGGAAATGAATTCGTAGTCGTAAAAGGAAATGGTAACATCAACGAGAAAATGGAAGATGCCCTTATTGTTGCCACCGAAGACGGAACGGAAGTTTACATTAATAATGCAACTACTCCTGTATACGTTCTTAATGAAGGTGAATATTACAGAGTAAACAAAACCAACAATAACAATTACATTAATCAAGGAAATGATCATTACAACATGTATATTAAAACCTCGAAAAATGTATATGTGTATCAGCTTCTTGCAGGTGTAGCAACCAGCAATGCAACCATCGGGTTCAATTATATCCCACCTTTGAATTGTTATTTGCCAAGAAAAATTGATGAAATCGGAATGATTAATATCCTTCCGCCAACCACCAATAATGTTAAATTAAATATCCTTACAGAAGCGGGCGCCGTGGTTACAGTAAACAACGGAACTCCTCCTGCCACACAAGGCCCTTATCCTGTATTGGGAACTTCATCATGGGTTTCTTATTCAGTTCCGAATGTTACTGGAAATATGACGATTACTTCGTCCAAAGCCGTAACGGCAGGTATTTCCGGAGGAAGTGGTGTTGTAGGGTATGGCGGTTATTTCGCGGGGTTCTCATCAATTCCTGTAATTGCTAAGCAAACCGGAGATTGTATTCCAGGAATTATCCTTGAAGTAGATGATAGTTTTGAATCTTATCAATGGTACCGAAATAATAATCCAATTCCGGGAGCAACTTCAAACTCTTACGTTCCAACACAATCAGGAAATTATGTAGTTAAAATTACGGTAGGCACTTGTCCGCCGGTTACAACTCCTGTTTATAAAGTATTTACCTGCTTAACAGAAACAACAACCAACGATACCGTTTGTGATGGCGTAAAAACAATTGTACCACAGTTTACAAACTCTACCCAGTCTTATGTTCCGGGATCGGTGGTTATCATTACACCTCCGGCAAATGGTAATGCAGTGATCGATCCTACCAACGGAGTAATCAGCTATGCACCCAACTTTGGATATTTTGGTCCCGATTCATTTGTTTATAAATTCTGCGGAAATGATCCTGAATTTACAGATTGTGAAGAAGTGACTTTAAATCTAACCGTTTCTGAAAGTCCGATCGTTACCAATGCAGCATTAAGATCTTGTTTTATAGAATCGAATCCGGCAACAGCTGTATTCAACCTTACTGTTGCAAGTGTAACTTCACAAACCGGAATCACAAAAAAATATTATCCCTCTCCTACCGATGCACACAACGGAACCAATGAAATTCCGGATCCCGTGAACTACATCGCACCAAACGGAGTGGCTTATGTAAAAGTGACCAATGCACAAGGCTGTTACAGAATTGCTGAGGTTACTTTGACAGTACTTCCGCCTGTAAAATCTACAGTTTTAACCGATAAAGTAATCTGTATGGAAGATACCACTACATTAGACGCTGGCCCGGATTTCAACGGATATCAATGGAGCACGGGCGCTACGACTCCATCAATCTCGAATGTTGGCGTAGGTGTTTATTGGGTAAATCTAAAAACAGGAGATTGCATCACAAGACAAACCGTAAAAGTATATCCTGCGGAGCAACCCGTTATTACAAATCTTGAAATTTCAACCACAAATCTTACGGTGAGTGCAATCGGAGGAACGGCACCTTATCAATATTCAATAGACAATATTCATTGGCAGGATTCTAATGTATTTGCAGAAATTCCGAGAGGTACAGGTACGGTATATGTAAAAGATTCTTACAATTGTGATCCTGTAACGGTAGATTATACAAATCCAAACATCATCAACGTAATCACTCCTAATGGCGATGGCGTGAATGATATTCTTGATTATTCTTCTCTGGCTGGAAAAAAGAATCTTGTATTCAATATTTTTGATCGATACGGATCGAAAATTTATCAAGGAGATAAATCCAACAATTACAAATGGGACGGAACCATTGGTACAAAGAAAATCTCTACCGGAAGTTATTGGTATGAAGTAGGCTGGAATGAGCCCAACAAACAATTAACACCGATAAAATTCACAGGCTGGATTTTAGTTAAAAACAGAGATTAAAAATATCAACAACATTTATACAAAACCACGATTTTATTATCGTGGTTTTTGCTTTTATACATGATTTATCACTTCAGGATTATTTAAAATTTCAAAATATTTTACATTAAATATTTTGTATCACAAAATATCAATTCCCAATTTATTATAAAGTAACGAATTACCATCGCTAAACAAAAACAAAGCTCGCGACCACACCTCATATTTCCTATATTTGGGATATTAACCAAATGATAAAAATTATGATACTCAACCATTCAACCTACGCGAAACTTTCTATTCATCATTCAACATCTTCTTATCATGACAAATATTTTTGACCTGATATACTCTGAAGATATTGTAAAATCTGAAGACGGAAAGCTTAAGATTCTTTTAGATCACCTTACAGGAGCCTATTTCATTAAGTACAAAAAAAGCGGTCTGTCCATTTTTAATGACAGTGAAGGAAATAAAATCATATACGTGAAAAGCAACCTTTCTTACACAGACGACAATGATATTACTTACGAAATACCAAAAGGAAAATATATAGAATCTGATGAAGGAAAAATTATTCTAAATTCTAAAACAGAGGAAGTTGTACTAGAGCAGGCCTATCTTTATTTCAAAACCAAGCAAAAGTACAGAGACTCTTTGTTGGAAGATGTTCATTTAAATTAACCAAAAAAAGCACAATTATTATGGAAGAAAACAACAACAATCACGAAGAAGACAGCGAAAAATATTATAACTCCGATTTTGGAAGGCTGAACCATCCGGATGATATAAAAAAATACTTTTCGATGCGGAGTTTTTAGGATTTTCTGAATGATCCGACCAACCCGATTGTCTATACAACCTTAAGCATGGATGGAAAGCCTTTTTTGGAAAAATCTTCCTTTTCCGTTGAGCTGAACCAGTTTACCAACGAGCACGATACCTTCACGATCACCGTTCCCGACGATGCTTTGGATAGCTTCAAAGGCTATGTGATGGAAAATTCTAAGAATATTTTAGGCAAAACCATCACCATTAATATTCATCGGTATGGCAATATCCGTCAGGTTTTTGTGGGTATTATCGCCAATATTCGAAACCGAAAAGAGAATGGTTACGGAGAACTTTATATCACCGGATATTCTCCGACAATGCTGATGGAAAGCGGGAAAAAATGCCGCAGCTTTGAAGGAAAATCGCTGGAGCAGATCATCAAGGAAATCGTTTCGGAATATCCCGATGAAGCCCATATTTTGGTGCATCATCCCAATACGGAGTATTCGCTTCCATACACGGTTCAGTACAAAGAGTCAGATTATCAGTTTATTAAAAGGCTCGCAACGAGGTTTGGTGAATATTTTTATTACAACGGTCAGCAGCTTTTATTTGGCAATAAAGTGCAGGATATGTTGGATTTGGAGGAAAACAAGAACTTAATTGAAGTTGAGTTTCAAATGAATATCAAGCCACAGCATTTCAGCTATTCGGCGTATGATGTTCAGGCGGGTGAAAACATTGATTATCAGTCGAATTCTGTTCAACATCAATATAAAGAAAATCCGTTTCAGGCGGTGGCGATCAATGCTTCGGAAAGTGTTTATAAAAAGAGAGCTGAAATGTTCTACAATCATACCGGAATTTCGAATAATACGTCGAGAGAACTGAAAGATTCGGTGAGAAGGGAGCGCGAAAACCGTGAAAATTTAATTATGATTAAAGGGAAAAGTAGAGATCCTTTATTGAAAATCGGAGGTTTGGCGAAGCTGATCGATATTAATGATAATCCGATGGAAACCTACCGCATCATTGAGCTTAAGCATTATCACGACGGCAATGAATATTATAATGAATTTGTGGGCATTCCGGATCTGGAAAACGCGCCGTATCAGGATTCGGACGCGGTTCCTTTTGGTGAGGAGCAATCGGCCAGAGTGGTTGATAATAATGATCCTTCGGGCATGGGAAGGGTGAGAGTGCAGTTTCAGTGGCAGGAAAGGAAGGGTGAGAAATCGCCGTGGATAAGGACAAAAACATCTTACGCTGGAGCATCGCGAGGTGATTATAAAATTCCGGAAATTGGTGATGAAGTTTTGGTAAATTTTGAAAGTAACAATGCCGAAAAGCCATATGTTTCGGGAGCGATGTATAATGGAAAAGAAGTCAGCGGTTATGCGACGGCGGATAATCGTTATAAAGTGCTTCATTCCCGCATCGGAAACCGTCTGATCATGGATGATGAAACGGGAGATGTGACCCTGGAAAGTCAGAAAGGGCAGACGATTGCGGTTTTCTATGGTGACGGAAATATTGATATTACGGCGCCGAAGAATATTAATTTAATGGCAGGAGAAGATGTGAATATCACCGCCGGAAAAAATATGAATACCAATGTCGGGATGAATTCTACAGAAACGGTGGGAATGAATAAATCTGTGGGAGTTGGGATGATAAATGCACTAAATGTCGGAACAAATTATATGGTTAATGTGATTGGAAATTTTGTAGAATATATAAAAGGAAATCTTCAAAGCCACGCTGAAAAAGGAAATCATACCACAACCAAAGAGATGAAAGTAAGCAGCGAAACAGATATTAAAGTAAACGCTTCTAGCTCAATAAAAAGAAATAGCGGTGAAAAAAGTAATGACCATTAAACTCAAAACTTATGAAAACAAGAATAGTTGAAGGAATTACTGAAATTACGAGTAAAGAAGATATAATATTTCATATCTACGACGGTGAAGCAGAATTTAATGCATTAAACAAAAATTATTGGGACGCGCCCAATACAATTATTGGAAATTATGAGGAAATGGTTCTCCCTGCTCCGGTTGCCGAAGTGATCGAGGTTGGTTTTGCTAAGCAGGAAGTAAAAGACAGTACATCTGATGCAACCAAAAAAGTAATGGCTTTACCCATAAAAAATAGTTTCTCTATTGGTGAAAAAGTTTTCTTGAAAGTAAAAACATTAGGTCTTATAGGCAAGAAACTTAAAGTAGAAGTAAGACAGGCTTTTGAAAAGCAGCTTACCGAAAAAGACCAAAAAGTGGACGCACTAAGTGTCATGGAAATGACCGTAGGTAAAATTACCCAAAGTGAAGATGCACAAAACAAATATGAAGCTTCTAATTTAAAAGCATTAGAAAATACGGCATTGAAAGAAATGATTTTGGAGCCAACAACCGACGATGAAAAGAAAAAGTGGAAAGATATTTTAGCAAAATCTAAAGATAAAAAAATAAAGCTTTATTTTCATGTTGAAGTTTTGGATGCTGAAGGAGATGTATTTTATAAAGGGGACGATGTAAATGATCCAAAGAATTTTTCTTTCCAAAAACCTTTTGAATTAACGGAAGGGGGAACGTGTTTTTGTGGTAGAGATTTTACGGTTGATGAGGTTACTAGTATTATACATCAATTAAGAGATAGTGAGTCAAGCATCAAAAAAAACTATGGCTACGAATTATTTTCAGGTAATAATTGTAAATTTCCTCTACGAGATAAGACCTACGAAAAATTCACAGAAACTATAAATGTTATTTTCAATAAGTATGAAATAAATACATGTATAAGAAAAATTCATTTCTTAGCCCAATCATATGAAGAGTCAGCATATTTTTCAACATCTCAAGAAAAAGGCTCAGAAACGTATTTAAAATCGAGATATTACTATCCGTACATCGGAAGAGGAATAATACAATTAACCCATAGTGGAGAGAAAATTGGAGAGATGGGATATAAACAATATTTTGAATTTTTAAATAGAACCGATTATAAAACTAGTTATGATTTACTAAATAAAGATATACGCTACGCCTTTGATGCGAGTGGGTATTTTTGGTTTAGGGGAAAACTTCTATCAAAAGGAGATTTTTTTAAAGGTAAATATCCAAACTCAAAAGGAGAAAAGAAGCTATTTCCCAAGAAAAAAGTAGGTAAATATACAACCATTGATATAAATTTAGTTGCTGACGATGATAATGTAGAACAAATTACTTTTCTTGTAAATGGTCAAAATATGTACAATTTGGATGGAAGAAAAAAAAGTACAAAAAAACTAAAAGAAATATTTAATTATGAAAAATGCATCAATAAGAAATAATATTGTGATCTTTTTAATATTGTCTAACATAAATATTTATTCACAAACCTATAATGAATTAAAAAAGGATACGGCAGATTTCTTTCTAATAAAAGCAGATTTAAATAAAGATAATGTTTTAGATGACGTTTTTATTAGCAAGCCTCTTTATGGAGATAAATTATTTTTCTTCATAAATAAAAAGAAGGTTTTAGAAACAAGAAACTTATCCGAAGATGGAGGATTTATAATAAAAAATATCACTCCTATAAAAAATGACGGTATATTAAAGATAGAAACCTACTTTCCTGACAGAGGAGATTCGGGAGCTGTTCATTATATCGATTTTAGAAAAAAACAATGGATACTGACAAAGACAATGTATTATGTCAATTATTGGGATAAAATAGCTATAGAATGTAAGTGTTGGGTGAATCAAAATATACTCTTAAAAGAATTACTTAAACCTGAAACAGTAATAAATGGTTTTCCGATTGAAGAAAAAAGAAAGAGAAATTGTTCGTTTACATATCCTAAATAAATGTTTTATTTTAAACCAAATGTCTAAACCAATAATTATACTTTTAATAATGATTGTTAATCTTTCATATGCTCAAATCCCAATATTTCTAAAAAGTGAAAAATGTTATATTTTTAATTATCTTTCAAATCTCAAGATTCTGTTTCACACAGAGTAAATTTGATAAAGCTGATATTAATGATTTTAAAGTCAACAATTTTTCTTTAATATTTTCAAGAGAAAGAATCATTGATTTTGAAAAAGATGCAGGCAAACTTTCTAATAGCAACCATGTACAATATGAAAAAATTCCCTTTTCTCTTACTCGACCTGATAAGATCTTACGTAATGATATTGCTTCTATTTATTTAAAAGGAAAACTTGCTTATGTAAGTTTTGTGGATTTAGAAAAAACAAAATTTTATATTAAATACAAAACCAAAACTTTTTCTTACTTCACAACTATTGAAGATTTCAAAAAAATATTTCCAATTTCATCTCAATCTCCATCAACACTTCCTAGTTAGTGTTCCAAAAGAAAATGCCATTGGATATATCATTTTATTGTACAAAGGAAATAAAAAAGCATATCTAAATTTTACTTTTTATTATGATCATTTATCAATGATATCAATCTCTGATAAATACATTAAGATGACAAATTGATTTCTATAAATAAAAAATGACAAATAATTTTATAATACTATTTATACTGTTAATAACAAACTCATTTACAGCCCAGGAAAAAATTATCCAAGATATAGATGCAGATGGGATTAAAGATACAATCTCTATTGATGCTGAAAATTTGAAATTAATTGCACAGCTCTCTACGAAAAAATTTAAAAAAATTTATAGCGGAGAAATAGAATCTTTGGATGGACAAGGAAGTATAAGAGCTACTAAAAATGGATTTGAACTTGATATTGATTGGATGAGAGCCGGATATGCTTGCCAGTTTAGATATAATAAACTTGAAAAGAAAATACAACTTATTGGGATGAGTAGATATGAATTTGGTCCTGCAAATAATGACGGAAGCGGTGAATCAAGTGTTAATTTATTAACAGAGAACTACATCGGAAATTGGAATTATTATGACTTAAGAAGAGAAAAATTGATAAAGATTCCTACAATTAAAGCAAAAATGATTTTCCCTAAAACTTTTTTCGAAAATTTCGAGGAAAAAATAGTTTCTGATTATTCTGAAAAATGTGCAAATCTCTTTTTAAAAAACAAAGCAAACAGAACAAACAGATAATAAACGCAATAGAAATAATCATAGGCAAAATTTGCTAGAGCGAAGATATTCCGAAAAAACATGAAAAATGTATTAATAATAATTAGTCTAATATTTTTCTGTTCGCTACAAGGGCAAGAATATTCATATCATGAGATTAGTAAAAATTCATCCTCTCAAATATTTGATATTGACATCAATAAAGATGGAGTTAAAGATAAAGTTGCTTCAAATAGAGAAGGAAATGAATTGTTATTTTATATAAAAAACGGAAACCAGTACAATAAAGTTTTTCAGGGTGATAATTACACAATGGATGGCTTATATTTTCCTGTAAAAATTATGGGATTTGCTGAAGATAGTAATGTACTTTATATTAAAAATATCTTTAGTGGCGCAGGCGGGCAAACAATTGAATATTTTTATACTTATGACAATAATAAGTGGAAGCTTTCTAAATCAATTGAGACTTCTTCTGATAATCTAAATACTAAAGTATGCGAAATTGAAAATAAAAAAAGCAATGAAAAAGTTTGTGTAAAAATGGACAATAAAGAATTAGTAAGTAATATCATTAAGAATATACAATTAAAGAAAAATATAGATCTCTACACGAAAGAATTTATTTTTTCCTTGCTAAATACCTATCCTATCACTTCTTTTTCAGTGACTAAATATAATGACCTAGCATTTCAATTAGAGAAAGAAAATAAATTTGATGCAGGTATATTTTTACTAAAAAAAATCATCCAAAAATTTCCTAGCCGAGTTGTAGCCTATCTTAATTTAGCAGATAATTACTGGGCTATAAATGATAAAGATTTAGCCAAAAAGAATTACAAAAAATATATCGAATTAATGAAATCTCAGAATAAGGATCAATCTAAAATTCCTCAAAGAGTTTTTGAGAGAATAAAATGATTTATAAACTATAAGTAACCATTTCACAACCATGATTTTAAAATCATGGTTTTTTATTGTTTTTTCAACATAATAATCGTTTTTATTATTAAATTTGTGATAAATCAACTGCTGAATGAAGAAAATTCTATCCTTTTTTCTTATCTTTTATATTTTCTCTACTACTTTTGCTCAATTAGATAGAGAACATTGGTTTGCGCCTATGGTCGACAGAACGGGAAATCCCAATCAGTATCAGAAGCTTTATATGTCTACCAACCGTACAACACCCTTTCCGGTAAGCATTTATAACAATAATATATTAATCGGAACGGTAAATATCAGCAAAAATAATCCTCAGAAATTTGATGTTTTACGAGATTATATCATCACCACTCAGCAGACCGATTTATTTACTCCAACCACAAAAGGACTTTATTTGAAGGCAGAATTTCCTTTTTATGCCAACCTTCGATTTTCAGTTTTTAATCACGCAGAAATCATTACCTCAAAAGGAATTCCCTCTACCGGAAAGCTATTTTATGTAGCTACAGCCCCTATTACGGTCATTAATCCTATTTTGAATTTCATGACGAGTATTTTGGCTACAGAAGATAATACAACGGTTACGATTTCAAATTATAAACCTACCACTCAGTTTTCTAACGGAACCACGGGAACAACCACTCCTACGATGACGGTCACACTGAATAAAGGGCAATCCTATATTATTGATGGAGTTGGCAACCTTTCCGGAAATGCAGATGGGTTTATCGGGGCTAAAATTGTTTCAAACAAAAATGTAAATATTACGAATGGTAATTTTAATGGTCAATATGCAGGAAATTTCCCTTCCAGTTCAGATATTCTGATGGACCAAGCGGTTCCTGTTGACAGATTGGGAAGCGAATTTGCCCTGGTAAAAGGTAACGGAAATGTAGGAGCCAATATGGAAGGCGCCATCGTAGTAGCCACTGAAGATAACACGCAGATTTATGTAAATAATGAAATTCCGCCGGTTGCGACTATTAATACGGGACAATATTATGTAGTCCCGGATAGCAAATATCAGCTACAAGGGAGCGGTCATTATAATTTATATATGAAAACTTCCAAAAATGCATACGTTTATCAGATTTTAGCGGGTGACTCAGGATCTGGAAACGAAACAGCTACGGGAGGTTTTAATTTTATTCCGGCTCTGAATTGTTATTTACCCAAGCAAATCAATGAGCTAGGTTTTATTAATGAAAACTTTGTTCATTCCAATAATAATCCATCTGGGATTTTAAATATTCCAACCAAATTAAATTTAATCACAGAACGCGGCGCGGTGGTCACCGTAAACGGAAATTTTCCACCAGCCAGCACAGGGCCGTTCAACATGACGGGAACCAATAATTGGGTAACTTACGGAATTCCAAATGTTACGGGAACCATTACGGTAATTTCAGATAAAGCCATTACAGCAGGAATTACCGCGGGAAGTGATGCCGTGGGCTACGGTGGTTTTTTCGCAGGATTTCCTACGCAACCTGTAATCTTAAAATCCGGAGGCGATTGTGCTCCCGGAATCGTTTTAACGATAGATCCTATTATTTACGACACGTATCAATGGTACAGAAACGGAAATATCATTCCGGGGGCTACCAATTCTTCCATCTCCCCTGTTCAGTCGGGTTATTATACCTGCTCTGTAACCATGGGAAGTTGCGCGCCGCTGGTATCGGCACAATACAAAGTGTTGAATTGTATGAAACAAAGTACAGCAACGTATGATGTTTGTACCGATAAAGTGATTACTCCGGCATTTACAACTTCAGCTCAAACTCCGGTTGCCTCTACAGTGGCCGTTACTGTTCAGCCAACGTTAGGTACGGCAACAGTAAACCCTACAACTGGAATCATTACGTATACAGTTACCAATCCGGGAACGGTGGGAACAGATACGTTTACTTATACTTTCTGCGGAAATGATCCTGAATTTACAGATTGTGAAACTATAACCGTAACCATTAATATTCAAGCTCTTGTTACCCAAAATGTAACGTTATCGGCTTGTAATGTGAACGGACAAGGTACATTTAATCTCACAACGGCCAATGTCTCCACGACTACAGGAACCACTATTACCTACTACCCGACTTTACTTGATGCTCAGAATGAAAACGCTGCAGCTTTAATTACAGCCACCACCAATTACACTGCTCCAAACGGAACCATTGTTTATGCGGTTGTAAAAAATACTTTGGGATGTAAAACCATTGCTCAGATCACGTTGAATTTATTTAATCTTGCAGTGATTGTTCAAAACTATAATGGAGTTTTCTGTGATGATAATTTTGACGGAACAGTTACGGTAATTCTTTCCAATATCACTCCGATTGTTTTAAATAATCCGAGCTTCTTCACTAATATCAGATATTACGGAAGCTTAACGGATGCTAATGCAGGAAATACAAATACCCTTCCGAATAACTGGAGTTATACAGCGACCACTACTATTTACATTCGTGTAGATTCTCCAGATGGTTGTCCGCCGGTGGTTCAGCCATTAACTTTCAGTATTGGGGCAAGATTACCGTTGTTAAGAACAAATGTAACGGAAACCGTTTGCGATGATGATCTTGATGCCGTAAAAGCTGTAGATTTAATACCATTTATAACACAGTTTACTACAGATCCTACAGTTACTTATAGCTTTTTTGATACATTATCAAACGCTCAAAATAATGTTTCACCAATTAATAATCCGGTAAATATTTCAGGCAATCAGACGATTTATATCAGATTTGAAAAACCAAATTCCTGTCCGGAAATTGCTTCAATTACCATCAATATTAAAACTTCAAAAAAATCAGACATTTTATTTGATAAAATTATTTGTCCTAAAACGACGACTTCACTAGATGCAGGCCCTGGATTTGACGGCTATCTGTGGAGCACAGGAGCAACTTCACCATCGATTAATAACGTTGGCGTAGGCAGTTATTGGGTAGATCTTACCTTCAATGGATGTGTTTACAGACAGCATGTAAATATTACAGAATCTCCGCTTCCCGTGATCTCTTTAATTGACATCAACGGAACAACGGTTACCATTGGTGTAAGTGGCGGAACTCCTCCTTATCAGTACTCTTTGGATGGGGTGAGCTGGCAAAGTACAAACGTTTTCACGAATGTTCCGAGAGGTGTTCATACGATATTTGTAAGAGATTCTCAGAATTGTGAGGATATTAAAAGAGATTTCACGATCATTAATTTAATTAATGCCATTACGCCAAATCTTGATGGTTCTAATGATTCTATCGACTACTCACAACTCATGACCAAAGAAAATCTTGAATTCAGAATTTTTGACCGTTACGGTGCTGAAGTTTTCCGAGGAACTCCGGCTAATAATTTCAAATGGGACGGAAACATCAAAGACAGACCTGTGAACACGGCAACATATTGGTATTTCATCAGTTTCAGTGAATTTGGTTCGCCTACCAAAGTAAAATACACCAGCTGGCTTCTTATTAAAAACAGATAATAAAATGCCTTCAACAATATTATTTTCATAGATTTTATATTTAAAATGAAAGCTTATAACATTCCTTAACAGTTTACTATAAAAGTTTAATATAACTTTAACCACTTTTCACTAATTAATTAGGTATAAATTGAGGGATTTCTGTGTAATTTTGCCTCATTATATATGAATAAACTTATTACTCTACTGCTATTGACTTTTTTGGTAAAAGTGAATGCACAATTATACTCCGGAGAAGTATTCTTAAGAGATAATTCCGTTTTGTACCTTAATCAGGTATATGTTACCAATCTTAATACCCAGAAAACCGTTCTTACAGATTACAACGGGGATTTTAATATTCAGGCAAATCCGGGAGACGTTATCCGCTTTACCTCCATTGTTACGGAAAGAAAAGATGTAAAACTAACCCCGCAAATGCTAGGCAACCGAAATTTTATCGAGCTTAAAATTGCCTATCACGATATTCAGGAAGTGGTAATCAGCAGATTCAAACCTACCGGAAATTTACGATATGACGTCAACGCTTTACGAAAAGAAGACAAAGCATTAGCAATTAAAAAAGTAATCGGCTTGCCAGAACCTAAAGGAGATGGAAATCCGCCAGAACTTCCTGTTGCCGGGCTTCGGGATGGTGGTCTTACTTTCAGTTTAGAAAGCATTTACGATATTCTTTCAGGAGAAAGAAAGAAAAAGCAACGTTATATTGCCTACGAGAAAATGAACAGCTCTATTACTCAGATTAAAAACTATATGGGTAAAGATTACTTCACAAGATTCAAAATTCCTGAAAATTTAATTGATAATTTCCTACAGTTCGTTTATACTTCAGAAAATATTGAGCCTTATATTATGGCTGGCAATTTCGAAGCTGTAAAAATCCCCATCGAAAAATACTTACCGATTTACCAGAGAAGATTGAGAAACTCTCACCTTCAGGACGTCGTAAGATAATATACTAATCTTGTTAATAAAATGTGCATTATAAAATTTTTATAGTGCACATTTTTTTATCTTCTAAAAATATCCTTACATTTATCTCACAAAGCGGTGTCAAAAATAAAAATTTTATTCTTCCGTTTATAAATTAATCACTAATAACCAATGCCAAATTAAGATCACCAAACCTTAACTAAATATTAGTGTGAATGAAAAAATTACTTTTACTCTTTAGTACAGCGTTATTCGTTAGTCTCTCGGCACAATCGAGAGGGAAAGATTACAGCAATATCCTTAAAAGTAAAAATATTTACGAAATCAATGCTTTTCTTAGAGATGCACATCCGGATGACCCCAGAAGATCCGTCTTGAAACCAAGAGTGATGGATATGATTAAGGATTATATTAAAAATGCACCTCCCGGCGACACAAAAGTAAGACAAATGCAGGATTGGCTTGCCATGCTGAAACGAAGGCCGTCTACCAAGATTTCTTTTGATGAAATGAATGCTATTATTAAGCAAAAACAAATTCTAAAATATCAGAAAGAATTACAGGTTGGGCAATCTGCTATTGTGTATACGCCAAGTGCTTCGCAAAACGTTTATGCCGCCACGCCTACCGTTACAAATGCAGTGATAGCCGATACCGAAGCCTCAGAATTTAATATGCTGATGGGAGAAAACCCTGTGGAACATAAGAATAAAACTGTAAAAATATTAAACTCTCTTTTTGATAACGACCCGAACGCGAAAGAATGTATTGTGATGATCGAAAATAAATCTGACTGCAATATTATCGTCAGAATGGAAGGCATCGGAACCACCAAATACAGACTTCCCATTCCCGCACATAGTGATAATGCGATTGTCATTCAGAAAGGAGATTATCTTTTCACCAGCATTGTTTGCGGCTCACAATATGCTTCACAGAAAACAATTCAGAAACCTTTGATCGTGGCATTAGGAAGTTCTTCTAAAAAATAAAAATTTAGATTTTTATCTGAAAATAATCATTCATACTGTTTTTTAAGACCAAAAGCAGTATGATTTCCTCTATTTTTTGCTATTTTTGCAAGATTTTATTTTTTAATCATGGGCAAGAATAAATTAGCAAGATTTGCTGAAAACAAAATATTACCAAACGTAATTCAACCAACAAGAGACGAAGCTTTAAATGGTTTCGCATTAAAAGGAAATTGGAGAAAAGATTTCTTTAAAAATGATAATCCTATTGTTCTTGAATTAGGTTGTGGAAAAGGAGAATATTCTGTAGGGCTTGCAAAAACTTTCCCTGAGAAAAATTTTATCGGAATTGATATTAAAGGAGCAAGATTCTGGTTCGGCGCTAAAGAAGCAGTTGAAAACGGGATGAATAATGTGGCTTTTTTAAGATCTCAAATTGAATTGGTTGAATATTATTTCGCTGAAAACGAAGTAGATGAAATCTGGATTACTTTCCCGGATCCTCAGATAAAGTACAGACGTACAAAGCATAGATTAACGCATCCTGATTTTTTAGAGAGATATAAAAAATTTCTTAAACCGGGGGGAATTGTGCATTTAAAAACCGATTCAGAATTTCTTCATGGCTATACATTAGGCTTTTTACAAGGTGCAGGCTATGAGATCATTACTGCACATCATGATATTTACGGAGCGGTGGAATATAATCCCGATACGCCTCACCTAAAAGATATCAGAACGTATTACGAAGAATTGTTTTCTTCTAAAGGAAAGACAATTACGTATATAAAATTCAGAATTAACTAAAAACAACAACAAAATGATGAAAAAATTTTCTAACACACGCACATTAAAAAATTATTCTATTTTTAAAGAAATAAGGTAAATTTTTTAAACCTTAAAAACGATAGATTGTAAAAAACTTACAGTCTCTTATCGTCATATCTATACTTCAACACACAAATGAAATCTATTAAAATCACATATGATGAAAAAACACATTTTCGTTCTGTCATTATTCTTAATGACGGTAAGCAATCTGCTTTACGCTCAGAAAAATTTCAAAAACATTCTTAAAAGCACAAGCATCCCGGAAATAGAAGAATTTTTAAAAGTGGCTCATCCGGAAGATCCCAGAAGAAGCGTTCTGAAGCCCAAGTTGGTATCGCTAAAAAATCAGGCATGGACAAAAGGAGCAAAGAATGCAAAACCTATGGAGGCTCGTCCTATTATTGTGGATATTCCAAACAGTGTAATGAGAAACGCTTCTGATGCGGAGGAATTTAAACGTTTAATTACAGAAAACAGCAGCGAGCACAAGGATAAAACCGTAAAGCTTTTAAATGCCATGTTTAATGAAGACGTTCACAGCAATGAAGCTATTCTTTTATGTAAGAACAGTTCCGATTGTAATATCATTCTCAGAATTCAGGGAAAAGAGTTTTATAATTTGGCTGTTCCCGCTAAAGGAGAAAATTTTATTGTGGTAAAAAAAGATGATTATGTTTTAACGAGTAATGTTTGCGATTTACAATACAGCTCAAAAAAGGAAATAAAAAAGGGTGTTTTTATCACATTGAATAATCCTGTAGAAAAAAATACTATGACAAAGAAGTAAAGACTTAAATTTACAGTTTAAAATTGTGAAATGAAGAAGTTATTATTCCCTTTTTTGATGCTTTATGTTGTACTATTGAACAGTTGCAGCCCAACTTATCACAGAACGACCTATCCTGCCAATGGCAACAGCAAACCTTCTGTCAATACGGGAAGCAGCAATACATCGGCAAGCCAAACGGAAAGGGAATATCAGACTTTAATAAAGACTTATAAATCGGAAACGGCAGAAGTATTAACAGATTTATTAAATGGCTCTGAAGACAGCCAAAAAACATCAATTACAGTCGAAAATAAATCGAATTGTAATATGGTTTTAACGATAAGCGGAAACAATTATTTTAAGAAAATCCCGATTGGTGCGAATAAAATAGGTTCAGCAATGGTGATGAAAAACCAAAATTATACGTTGTCGGGAACGATTTGTAATGCTGTTTACAACAAAACAAAATTTGTTACAAGCTCTTATAATATTACGCTTTCAAACTAAATGAATTTCGAAATAATTAAAACAAAAAACCACTGAATCGTTGATTCAGTGGTTTTTTCTATAGTTAAAGAAAATTTTTAATTATTCAGCATCGAAATCAGCATCTTTATCAGCAGATACTACTTCTCCTTCTTCTTTAGATTTTTCTTTATCAGCTTTTCTCTGAGACTGACCTTCTTTGATAGATTCTGAAACAATGCTCAAGATCATATCGATAGATTTAGAAGCATCATCGTTTCCTGGGATAACGAAGTCTACTTTTCTTGGGTCAGAGTTTGTATCAACAATACCGAAAACTGGAATACCTAATTTCTTAGCTTCAGTTACCGCGATGTGTTCTCTCATGATATCTACAACGAAGATTGCAGAAGGAAGACGAACCATATCAGAGATAGAACCTAAGTTTTTCTCTAAGTTAGCTCTTTGTCTGTCTACTTGTAATCTTTCTTTTTTAGATAAAGTTTCGAACGTTCCATCTTTTTTCATTTTGTCGATAGAGTTCATTTTCTTAACAGCCTTTCTGATAGTTACAAAGTTTGTTAACATACCACCAGGCCATCTTTCTGTAATATAAGGCATATTAAGTTCAGCAGCGTGCTTAGCAACTACCTCTTTCGCTTGCTTTTTAGTAGCTACGAAAAGAACTTTTTTACCTGCAGAAGTTAATTTTTCTAAAGCTCCACAAGCTTCATCTAATTTAACTGCTGTTTTATGTAAGTCTACAATGTGAATACCATTTTTCTCCATAAAAATGTATGGAGCCATATTTGGGTTCCACTTTCTAGTCATGTGACCGAAGTGTACACCAGCCTCTAGAAGGTCTTTTACATTTGCTTTTGCCATGTTTTCTGTTTTTGTTAGTTTACTTTCCGTTTTTTAAACAATCAACAACTTCTTTAGATGGGAGAAGCGTTTGGATGCTAAACGTAACGGGCAATTGGTGTATGGCTTTTTGCTTTTAGCAATTGGCTTTTCACCGAGATTAAGTTTAAAAAAAATTTAATAAATTCCTGAAGCCAATAGCTAAAAGCCATTCGCCAACAGCAAATCTTAACGTTTTGAGAATTGGAATCTCTTTCTTGCTTTTTTCTGACCTGGCTTCTTTCTTTCCACCATTCTTGCGTCTCTTGTAAGTAAACCTGCAGGCTTCAATGCTAATCTGAATTCAGCATTAATTTCGCAAAGTGCTCTAGAAATACCTAATCTGATAGCTTCTGCCTGACCTGTATTACCACCACCGAAAACATTTACGGTAACGTCATACTGACCAACAGTTTCAGAAAGGATAAACGGCTGGTTTAATTTGTAAACCATCACGTCTGTAGAGAAATAAGTTGCAGCATCTTTACCGTTTACTGTAATAACACCAGAACCTGGTTTTACATAAACTCTAGCTACAGAAGTTTTTCTTCTTCCGATTTTGTGAACTATAGACATAATTAATTATTTAAATTCGTTAACATTAATTGTTTTAGGCTGTTGAGCTTCATGTTTGTGCTCAGTTCCTTCATATAAATAAAGATTCTTAAGAATAGCAGCTCCAAGTCTGTTTTTAGGCAACATCCCTTTTACTGATTTTTCTAATACTTTTAAAGAATCTTTCTTTTGAAGTTCAGCTGCAGTCATAGACTTCTGTCCTCCAGGGTAACCTGTATGCCAGATATAAGTCTTATCGTTCCACTTGTTTCCAGAAAGAGTTACTTTCCCAGCGTTCAAAACGATTACGTTATCACCACAATCTACGTGAGGTGTGTAGTTCGTTTTGTGCTTACCTCTCAAAATCTTTGCAACCGTAGAAGCTAGTCTTCCTAACGGTTGTCCTTCAGCGTCTACCACAACCCATTCTTTATTAGCAGTAGCTTTGTTCGCTGAAACAGTTTTGTAACTTAATGTATTCACACGTTTTAGTTAAAGATTAAACATAATTTCCCCCTAAAAGGGTGTGCAAAGGTACAAATTATTTTTGGATTGCAAAAACTTATTTTATTTAATCCTAAAAGCCTTCATTAGTTTAAACGATTCAACAGATTTTATCTATAAAAGTTATTATTGGCATAAATATTGTAAAAAGATTTTTGGATGAAAAAATTTCGAAGATTCTAAAAACACAACTGAAAAGAGTTTACTGGGGATAAACTCTTTTTTTATTCTATTCCTGAAAGCAAATATATTTTTACGACAAATAATCAGAATACCCTTTTTTGTTATTAAATTAAAATCAATTTAACGTAAAAGATAAATTTTATTATTTAAAATATTTACATTTGCCCAAAACTCAAATTATGAGCCACGGAAAACTTAGAGAGAACAAGACGTGTCTGAACTGCGAACATCACGTTGAAGAAAGATATTGCCCCCATTGCGGACAGGAAAACATCGAAACCCGACAAAGATTTCACTATCTCTTTACCCACTTCGTAGAAGATTTTACGCATTACGATGGACAGTTTTGGGGAACATTAAAAAATCTGGCATTAAAACCCGGAAAATTAACAAGCATTTATCTCGAAGGAAAAAGGCAAAAATTCGTTCCTCCCGTGAAGCTTTATATTTTTGTCAGCTTCATTACTTTTTTCATGTTTGCGCTATTTCCTCTATTTAATTTAAACTTTAAAACAAAAGAGGATCCTAAAAACCCTGACAAAGAAAGTTTATTGAGTCAGTTAAAAACTACCGATGCACAAAAAATCATCGACAGCATCAAAGCTGGAAAAAACCTCAGCACACAAGATTCTCTGACGTTAAAAAAAATGAGCGCTCTGGTCCCTGATTCCTCGAAAATTCAAGATTTTGAAAACGCTTTTGAAATGAGTGGTAAAATTGATGAATCCTCCGACTTTAAAGGATACCTAAATAAAAGGTCTTATGATTCTGCTTTAGCAAAAAACCCGTCCATCTTTAATTTTATTGATAAACCTATTGCGCACAAATTTTTCGAACTTAAAGAAAAAGGCATTTCAAAAGGAGAAATACTTAAAAATCTGGCCGAAACATCCTTTCATAACTTACCGAAAGCTCTTTTTATTTATCTGCCGCTATTTGCATTCTTTTTATGGATTTTTCACAACAAGAAAAAATGGTGGTATTTTGATCACGGTATTTTTACACTGCATTATTTTTCATTTTTATTGCTGAATATATTGGTGACATCACTCATCATTAAGTTATCAAATACAATAAATATTGTAGTAATCAATATGATTTTATATTTAATTATCGCGGCATTAACGATTTACAGTCTTTTATATTTTTTCATCGCCCACCGACGCACTTATCACACCCACGGAGTGGTAAGCATGCTTATTGGTTGGATATTGTTCACCATCAATTTCTTTGCATTTACATTCTTAGTCATCGGGCTTGCTTTGGTAAGTTTCCTGATGATTCATTAAATAAAAAAGAGACCGCATTATAAACGGTCTCTTTTCATATATTTTATTTAAAAATCTATTTTCTCAAAGATTTGCTTCCTCTAAAGCTTGCAAATAAATAGTACGCCACAAACACCGTTGAAAACTTCAAAATCGAAGGAATAGCCAATTCCAGCTTAAATAATAAAGTTCCGACAGCCACTAAAATAGCCATCGCAACAAATGATAAACCTAATTTTTGTGGTAAAGTGAAATCGGGAGTATCCAGATAATATGCAATTCCCCAGGCAATACCGAAAGCCAAAGCATAATAAATATCAAGTCCCAAATTTTCTGAACTGTAAAAGAAATAATTAATCAAAAAACTTAAAACCGTTCCCAACGCAAAATAGAGCAATGCCTTTTTCATACCTTATATAATATGATGCAAAAATAAAGATTTTAATCTGAGAATATAATTAATCTCGATCTTATGCTAAACGAATGTTTGTTATTTTGGATCAGCATGATTTAAACAATTTATTTAATTAAATGAAATTCAATAAATTATATTCAACCAGCTATTTTTATTTTATTATTATATTTGGAGAATTCAGAAATTCTCATACTATTTATGGAAACCCAAAAATATACTCCAAAAAATAAAGTAAGAATCGTGACGGCCGCATCCTTATTCGACGGTCACGATGCTGCTATCAATATCATGCGTCGTGTGATTCAGGGAACGGGATGCGAAGTGATCCACCTTGGCCACGACAAATCGGCAGAGGAAGTTGTAAATACAGCGATTCAGGAAGATGCCAACGCGATTGCCCTTACTTCTTATCAGGGTGGTCACAACGAATATTTCAAATATATCTACGACCTTTTAAGAGAGAAAAACTCTCCGCAAATCAAGATTTTTGGTGGCGGTGGCGGTGTAATTCTGCCTGAAGAAATCGAAGATATCATGTCTTACGGAATCGACAGAATTTATTCTCCGGACGATGGTCGTGAACTTGGTTTACAAGGAATGATCGACGATTTGGTGAAAAGATCAGATTTCGCAACAGGAAAAGAAGTTACGGCAAACGATTTAGATTCCATCAGTTTTGAAAATTCTACAAGCATTGCTAAAATCATTTCTGCTGTTGAAAACTTCTCAGAAGAAAAACCTGAATTGGTTGCCGCAATCGACGAAAAATCAAAAGATTTAAATATTCCAATCATCGGTATCACGGGCACAGGTGGAGCCGGAAAATCTTCTTTAACGGATGAATTGGTAAGAAGATTCCTACGTTCAAACCCTGGTAAAAAAATTGCGATTATCTCCATCGACCCTTCAAAAAAGAAAACCGGAGGTGCACTTTTGGGAGACAGAATTCGTATGAACGCGATCAATGATCCAAGAGTTTATATGCGTTCTATGGCGACGAGAGAAAACAACGTTTCTGTTTCTCCGTTCATTCATTCTGCTTTAAATGTATTGAAATTGGCTCATCCGGATGTTATCATTTTAGAAACTTCAGGCATCGGACAATCTGGCTCGGAAGTTTCAGATTTCGCTGATGTTTCAATGTACGTAATGACTCCTGAATATGGAGCTTCTACACAGTTGGAAAAAATCGATATGTTGGATTATGCAGATTTAGTGGCACTCAATAAATCTGATAAAAGAGGAGCTCTTGATGCGCTTCAAGCAGTTAGGAAACAGTTCCAGAGAAACCATTTGCTGTGGGAACAACCATTGGATGAAATGCCGGTTTATGCGACAAAAGCATCTCAGTTCAACGACCACGGAACAACGGAATTATACAACAGATTAATTTCAAAAGTAAACGATAAGTTTTCAGATTTAAATTTACAAGGTTTTGTTGAACAGGAAATTACGGACGAAGTAACGATTATTCCTCCAAAAAGAGCTCGTTATCTTTCTGAAATCGTTGAAAACAACAAACAATATGATGCGAACATTGAAAAACAGGCTGAATTAGCCAGAACAATGTATCATATTGAGGGCGTTAAAAAAATTATTTCTAATGAAACTTTAGACGCCGAATATCAAAAAGCAGAAAAAGAACTTCAACAGGAAAACATCGACTTCCTAAAAACCTGGGAAGATACGAAAAAGTCTTTCCACGAAGAGTTCTACTCCTATTTTGTAAGAGGAAAAGAAATTAAGGTGGAGACCTCAACAGAATCTTTATCCCATTTAAGAATTCCGAAAATTGCGTTACCAAAATACAACGATTGGGGCGATTTGATCAAATGGAAAGGCCAGGAAAATCTTCCAGGAGGATTCCCTTTTACAGCCGGAATTTATCCTTTCAAAAGAACAGGTGAAGATCCAACGAGAATGTTCGCCGGAGAAGGAGGTCCTGAAAGAACCAACAGAAGATTTCACTACGTTTCTGCGGAAATGCCTGCAAAACGTTTGTCTACAGCTTTCGACTCGGTAACATTGTACGGACAAGACCCTGCTTTACCACCGGATATTTATGGTAAAATTGGAAATGCGGGAGTTTCGATTGCGACGTTGGATGATGCTAAAAAACTATATTCAGGATTTGATTTGGTGAATGCATTGACCTCAGTTTCAATGACAATCAATGGTCCAGCTCCGATGTTGTTGGCTTTCTTTATGAATACTGCCATCGATCAAAATGTTGAAAAATATATTGCTGAAAATAATCTTGAGGCTAAGGTTGAGGCTAAGCTTAAGGAAAAATTCGACGATAAAGGTTTGGCAAGACCAAAATATAACGGAGAATTACCTCCTTCAAATAATGGTTTAGGTTTAAAATTATTAGGAATTACGGGAGATGAAGTAATTCCTGCGGAAGCTTATGCTGAAATTAAGGCTAAAACCATCGCAACTGTTCGCGGTACTGTTCAGGCAGATATTTTAAAAGAAGACCAAGCTCAAAACACGTGTATTTTCTCTACTGAATTTGCCTTGAGATTGATGGGTGATGTTCAGGAATATTTCATCAAAGAAAAAGTAAGAAACTTCTACTCCGTTTCGATTTCAGGATATCATATTGCGGAAGCGGGAGCAAATCCGGTTTCTCAGTTGGCATTTACGTTGGCAAATGGTTTCACTTATGTGGAATATTATTTATCAAGAGGAATGGACATCAACGATTTTGCTCCCAACTTATCATTCTTCTTCTCCAACGGAATCGACCCTGAATATTCAGTAATCGGACGTGTGGCGAGAAGAATCTGGGCAAAAGCAATGAAATTGAAATACGGAGCCGACGAAAGAAGTCAGATGTTGAAATATCACATCCAAACTTCAGGTCGTTCACTTCATGCTCAAGAGATTGATTTTAATGACATTAGAACAACTCTTCAAGCACTTTACGCAATTTACGATAACTGTAATTCATTGCACACAAATGCTTATGACGAGGCGATTACAACTCCGACTGAGCAATCGGTAAGAAGAGCGATGGCGATTCAGTTGATTATTAATAAAGAATTAGGTTTGGCGAAAAATGAAAATCCACTTCAAGGTTCATTTATTATTGAAGAATTGACGGATTTGGTGGAAGAAGCTGTTTATACAGAATTCGACAGAATCACGGAAAGAGGTGGTGTTCTTGGAGCGATGGAAACGATGTACCAACGTTCAAAAATTCAGGAAGAATCAATGCATTACGAATGGTTGAAACACACAGGAGAATATCCAATCATCGGGGTAAACACGTTCTTAGGAAAAGACGGTTCGCCAACGGTTCGTCCAGGAGAAGTGATCCGTTCGACTGAGGAAGAAAAGCAATTCCAGATTGAAATGCTCCATAATTTCCAAAATTCTAATCAAGATAAATCTGCAGAAGCTCTGAAAACTTTACAACACGCTGCCATCAATCAGCAAAACTTATTCGAAGTGATGATGGATGCCGTGAAATATTGTTCACTTGGGCAGATTACCAATGCTTTGTTTGAAGTGGGTGGTAAGTACAGAAGAAATATGTAGGCCCGTAGTCGGGCAGACAATTTTTTACTACTACTTGTTTTAAAAATTATATAATTAAACCTCAAGGAATTTTCTTTGAGGTTTGATATTTTAAATTAATCATAATTAGAGGAGACTATCTTACCAAGATTTTATATTTTCGCACAAAATTAATTACAACAATGAAAAAAATATTTTTTTGCTTATTATTAATCTTGAATTATAATTTAAAAGCTCAGAATCTACAACTAAACAATTTATTTCAGTCAAACAGCAATGCTCTCTCCCAAACTATAACATCTAGCTATCTAAAAAAACAGGTAGACGGCAGCATATATTCTAACACAGTAGCATCTGGAAATGTAAATATTTTTGGAAATACTATTGATACAGGAGCCAATAAAATTAGTGTATTTTCAAAATTAAGCTCAGCTGGAAATCTTGAATGGCAATCCTATATTACTTCATCGGATATTATGCCAGCAAGTTATGACAACAATCACATTATAGATTTAAATAGTCAAGGTGAAATTATTTATACTATTCCGACATCTAATAATAGTAGTTTTAAAAGTAATAATGGTGTAGAAATACCTTTAGTCAACAATGCATACGAGGTAATAAAACTATCTAATACAGGAGAACTACAATGGAAAAAAAGCATTGTCTCCCTTACAAATCCTAAGGTTTCTTCATTTTATGACCGAAATGGTGACATTATTGTTTGGATAGGACAAAATCAGGGAACCAATTTGCTTTTTGACAATCAACAATTAAGCTCAATATATAGCATTATTGTAAAATTAAATGGGCAGACAGGAAATATTATTTACACAAAAAGTATTGATGACTTAAGTTATTGGATAGGATCAATCTTATTTGATGAAAATAATGAAATGTATGCTTTCTATGAACCTTTTAACATCAATTCTGATCATACATTTAATGTTGGAAATATTCAAATTCAAGGAAACGAAGATGATTTTAATTTTCTAATGGTAAAATTCGATGGTTTAGGCAATCCTATTTGGGGTAAAAACTTTTATCAAAATATACCTGTTGGTACAAATAAATATAGCTGGCTTAATGATGTAAAATATGATGGAACTAATTTTATAATGTACGAAGTAATAGCGTCGGCAGGAGCAACTCCTAATCCATCATTTTTAACAATTAATGGAATGTATCATACAAATCCTTATCCAAATAAGAGTATAGCCAATGCCGTATCAAAAGTCTCTAAAACAGGAAATGTATTATGGTCTAGTCCTATTTTCACATCAGGCACGTATGATTCCAATCAGTTTGATATTGATGAAGTAGGAAATTCTTATATTTATGGAAGATGGTTTGATAAAATAACAATTGAAGGAAACGAACATCCAATGAGTACATATTCTTCCAATATTATTAAATTTAATTCAAATGGGAGTTTAAGCTTTATTGAGCCAATTATTCAAAGTTCATTCAATGATTATAATCAAAAAATATCAATCCTTTCAAGCAATAAAATATTCATAGCAGGTAACACATGGGCACAATCTATTAAAGGGCAAGCAATTAATAGCATCGGTGGAGATAATTATTATATAGCAGAATTAGCACAAATGGGCGCTTTAGGAGTAAAAGATTTGCAAATAGTAAATAATATAAAAATGTATCCTAATCCAGCTCATGACTTTATTATAGTTGATACAAATGAACAATTATCATCTGCTAAAATATATGATATAAGCGGAAAATTGATGTTAAATCCAACTTTTTTATCTAATAAAATTGAAATAGGATCACTACCCTCCGGAAATTATATTGTAGAAATTTTCAACAAGTCTGGAAAATTAATTACAAATAAAAAAATGATAAAGAAGTAATACTTTAAATCAAAACCTCAAGGAAATTTTCTTTGAGGTTTTTTGTTGTTTAAAAATTTAATTTTCACAAAGTCTATTTTTCTCTTCAAGAGTTTTTTATAATTTCACGCAAAAATTAAAAATAGCTATGAAAAATAATTTAAAGTATATTTTACTGTTTTTAGGAATCGTCATATCATCCTCAGCTTATGCTCAAAAGAGAACTGAAGATTTTACAATCAGCTTTCCTGAGAAAAAACTTGAAAAAAGTTATTATAAAACCATTAAGCTCATAGATGCTAGAGCCGATTCTACATCGTTGGGAATTGTGCAAAAAGGAGCATTTAATACAAAAGCAAGGGTGGTTCCTACGACAAGTCTTGCAGTTCAGTTTCAAAATTTATTAAATCAAATCAACGGAGAGAATACTGAAGAAGGTACAATTGTAATGTATCTTAAACAATTATATTTTGCAGAGCTTACAGGAGCCTTTTCCGAACATGGTTACTGTTATTTTCAAGCCTATTTATTTGCAAAAAATGATAATGGAGCGTATTCATACATTGATAAAATAGATTCTGTTATCGATCATTCATCTATGGATGTTACTAAAGCCACGATGAGAAAAGGCAGTGAGATGGTAAGTAATTTTATCAGTAAGAATATATCTAAAAAAGCAGTTCCAACTGATCAATATACCTTCGAAGACATTAAAAATTTTGATGAAATTGAAAAACAAAAATTAGCACTCTACAACTCTAATGAACTGAAAGAAGGAATATATACAGATTATAATTCTTTCAAGAATCAGCAGCCATCTGAAAAATTGATTTCAAATGCTAAATTTTATGGAAAAACATCAAAAATCATTAAAATTTACGAGACCATTGATGGAAAAGACAAGGAAATCAAAAAAAATAACACTTTTGCGATTGTCTATCAAGGAGCACCTTACATTTATTTGCCTATGGAAGATGTTTTTTCAAAAGCAGAGAAAAGAGAAGATGATTATTATTTCACCGGAAAAATAAAATCTACAGCTAAAACTGGAGATGTCGTATTAGCCTCAGCATTTTTTGGTATCATTGGTGGGTTAATCGCATCCGGATCTTCTTCGGTTCCATTTGAATTAAAACTAGATTATTTAAACGGAGGTTTTATTCCTCTTAAAGAAGTTGAAAAATAGTAATTCACATAATCTCCCTATTTTTGGGAGATTTTTATTTTTAATATGAAACCAAAAGCCATTTTCAACTGGAGCAGCGGAAAAGATTCTGCCCTTGCATTATATAAAACTTTAAAAGAAGATCAATTTGAAATTATTTCTTTGCTAACAAGCATTAATAAAGAATTTCAAAGAATCTCCATGCATGGCGTTCATGTTTCTTTACTGGAAAAACAGGCAGAAAGTTTAGGCTTTCCTTTAATTAAAATAGAAATCCCGAAAGAGCCTTCGATGAAAGAATACAGCGAAATCATGTCTAAAACGATGAATGAAATACAATCTCAAGGCGTTACCCATTCTATTTTTGGAGATATTTTTTTGGAGGACTTGAGAAAATATCGTGAAGATCAATTGCAATCCATCGGAATGGAAGGCGCTTTTCCTTTGTGGAAAATAGATACGGGCGAACTTATTCATGAATTTTTAAATTTAAGCTTTAAAACCATCGTAACCTGCGTGAACGGAACGTATTTAGACAAAAGCTTTGCTGGAAGAATTATTGATAAAGATTTCATTAAAGATTTACCCGAAAAAGTAGATCCTTGCGGTGAAAACGGAGAATTTCATACTTTCACTTTTGATGGTCCTATTTTCAAAAACCCGGTTCAGTTTGAAATCGGAGAAGTTGTAAAGAAAACCTATTCTAAACCAAAATCTGATGAAAATGACGAAGACGGAGAATATGTTTTCTGGTTTTGTGATTTGACTTCATAGTTATCATGCCTAAGGTGGCAGAGATGGAAATTATATTTCAGATAAGATTATATCATATAACCGAACCTCTTAATTAAAATTAGGAGGTTTTTTCTTATTTTTGAGATACAATGTTGCTTAAAAAATTATTTCCTACATCAAATGACAAAAAAAACACTTTATTTATTCGCCTTAATTTCAATTCTCGTTAATTTTATTTCCTGCAAGAATGATATTCCTCCTGCAAAACCCATCAATAAAAACGAAATTGTAGATTCTACCATCACAACCTTTGAAAAAAATCTTTTGAAGCAACAGATAGATTCAGTTTTCAAAAAATATAATTTTAACGGAAGCGTCGCTGTTTTTAAAGATTCTACCGAACTTTACCGCAAAGAAAATGGTTTTCTTGATTTTAAAACTAAAACGAAGATTGACCCAAATTCAGTTTTTGCCATTGCATCGGTAAGTAAGCAGTTTACCGCTGTTTTGGTTTTGCTTCAAATGGAGCAGGGAAAACTACATTTAGAAGATAAAGTTTCAACATATTTAGATAATTTTAAATCGAAAGAGTACGAAAATATCAATATTCATCAGCTTTTGAATCACACTTCTGGATTAAATACTTTCGGAGGAAAATTGATGTTTAAAAGTGGGTCAGATTTTTATTATTCTAATGACGGTTTTAATGCCCTAGGAAAAATTGTGGAAAAAGTTTCAGGAAAAACCTATGACGACAATATCATGGAGCTTTTCAGAAAAGTAGGGATGAATCATTCTTCAACAGGGGATCTTTTTAAAGGTGGAAATTTCGCAGGCGCGCACGTTGGCAATGGAAAATATGCCGAAAAAATTGAAAATATGCCGAAAAGATTAGGCAGTAAAGAGATAGGAATTCCTGCCGGAGGAATTCTTTCAACCATTGATGATCTTCATATCTGGAATAATGCATTGTATGGCGGAAAAATCTTAAAGCCGGAAACTCTGAAGCAATTCACTTCCAAAACTTCACAAAGAAATCATGCTATTTTTGGCAAAATGGGCTACGGTTATGGGATTATGATCAACCTTGGCAAGCCGTTATCTTTTTTCCACAGTGGCTATATCAAAGGTTCGCCTTCTTTGAATATTTACTATCCTGAAACTAAAACTTCGGTGATTATTTTATCTAACGTTGCCGATGAGCAAAGTGGAAAAGGTTTAATTTTTAAACCTCATAAAGAAGTAAAGAAAATCGCAGATATTGTGGAAAACACTATTCATGAAATGAAAATTGATACGCTTGCTTCTCAACTCAAAATATAAAAATTAATCGGCAGTTTTTAGATTATTTTTAAGCCTGATGATTGTTTTTTTATGTTCGAAGAAGTTGATGAGATAAAATATCGTCATCACTTGTACCAAAAATGGAAAAATCAACGTAAATAATGAAGAAGAAATATGCGCGAAATCTCCCATTCTAAAAAGCGAAAAAGCATACTTTGCATCTCTTGAAACAATTTGCATCAGCGAGGTAATACACACAATCAACAGACTCATGTTTTGCTGATACATTGTATAAAATGACTTCCCTTTGAATTTAAAATCTTTTTTGAGGTACTGTCTCATTTTATAGTTCGTAGATAAAACAAAAAGTAAAGCAAATAAAAACATGCAATTTTGCGCTTTGAAAAGTGAAGCGTACATTTCTGAGCTATTTGCCGAATAAATTAAAATCAAATTAATCCCAAAAGAAACCAATCCTAACAAAAATGATTTTTTAAGAATCCTATTATATCTTTCTTTTACAATTTTCTTTACAATCACAGGAATTTTTTCTACATAGAAAGCGTAGTAAGAGGTCATTTTAAATTCATCTTTCCATAATTCTACCGTTTTACGAAAAGCTTCATCAAAATTGATATTTTCATTCATCTGAATATCCAAAACCTGCGCAATCATATGGTCTTTTACTTCAAATAAAACATCTAAAGGAAGCTTTTGAAAAATAAGATAGTCTGTTATTTGTTTTTCCTGTTCAGCTGTAATCATCGTTTGAGTTTTTATTAAATATTAAATATTGTGTTTAAATTGAATAAATAATTTTTCATTTCACTTTCCTGCGCTACCTGTTGCGCCTTACCTTTTTCCGTTAAAAGATAATATTTACGATCTCTTCCGTTAATTTTCTGAACTTCAGAAGTTATCATACCATCTGCTTCCAGCTTATGCAGTAGAGGATATAATGCACCTTCTGTCATCTCCAATTCGCCCTGTGTGAGTTCTTTTGCCCGCTGCGTAATTTGATAACCGTACATTTTCACGTCTTTGGCAAGCAGCTTTAAAATGATGTTTTGAAGAGTTCCTTTATAAAGACTGTTCTTTTTCAATTTTTATCTTTTAATACCTAGCAAATCTATACATAATTTTCTTATGCATCAAAATTTATTTTAGTTTTTTAAATTTATAAAATGAAAAAGTTATACTTCATAGCGATTTATCCACCTCAAGAAATTATTGATGAAATCAAAATTTTCAAGCAGGATTTGGCTTTGAATTATGATAATTCAAAAGCATTGAAGAATGATGCCCATATTACTTTGTTTCCGCCTTTTAATAGAGAATTAGATTTAGAAAAAGATATTCATATTGCATTTGAGAAGATTAATACCACAATTCCTCCATTTGAAATTACATTAAATGGTTTCGGAAGTTTTTCTAATCCTAAAAACCCTGTTCTATTCGTAAAACCCGAAGAAAATAATCATTTGAATGAACTTTATCTTCGTGTACAGCAGCAGTTTAATTTTATTAAATATTCCTTCCATCCCCATGTTACGGTTGGTTACAGAAATTTAAGTTTTGAAAACTATTTGAAGGCTTGGGAAATTTATAGAGACAAAGAATACAAAACTAATTTCTTAGTTGACAAGATCACTCTTCTTCGTCATGATGACAATTGGATTCCTATTAATGAGAAAAAATTAATTATTTAAACAAAAAAATCGACTCTAAATAGAATCGATTTTAAAATATTTGTAAGTTTAAACTTATTCTTTCACAATTTTCTGAGAAATAATTAAACCATTATTTTCACTTACAGCCAATGTGTAAACTCCACTTGGAACTGCATTGATGTCTACAAAAATAGTTGCAGCATCTTTTAATTCATGTTTTACAGTAACTACTCTTCCAGAGGCATCATAAAATAAAACTTTTACATTTTTTCCAAAATCTTGTTTTCCTTTGATGTAAAATTCATTATTTGCCGGGTTTGGATAAATCCCGAACCTTCTTTCTTCTGCTCTCACATCTGAAGTTCCCAACACAGCTTTACTCAACGTCCACGTTACCGTTGCAAAGTGAACTGCAGAATGGTTATCGACTTTTACCAAAGAAGTTCCGTCTGTCACCGAAAAAAGCAGTGTATTGTTTCCGCCATTCAATTGAGCCGGAGTAAGCGTTACCGTATTGCTTGTTGATGAAAGTGGTGTTCCGTTCAGCGTCCAGGTATTTGTTAAAGTATTAGGAATTGGTAAAATCTCATTCACCGTAAATGTTACATTTGAATTTCCGTTCAATGTGCTTGAATTTGCTGGCGTAAATGAATCAACCGGTGAAACCAACGAGTGGATTCTCTCAATCAGCGTTTCTGTACATACGGAGCAAAACTCTCTGTTCAAATATCTCATCTCGCAATTTTGATGAGGACGGAACCATGTAGGACTTTCTGTATAAGGGTAAATTCCTACATCATTTTGCCCTACCCAGTTTTTCCATTTGATGGTAGCAGCATTAGAATTTTGAGTTTTATTTGGCGATTCTCCAGTGCCCGCAAACCAATACTCATCTGCTAATTTTCCAAAAGAATGTCCAAGCTCATGAACTACAACTTCATTTGCAGAAGGGTCAAGCGTTGCAAAGGCATACGTTCCACCACAACCACCATATTCTGCAGAATTTCCGAGAATATAGGTTGCATCATAATCTGGAAGATTGGCTTGTAAAACCTGAGTAACTTTTGTTGTATTCCCATAATAACATCTGTGAACTCCATTATCAAAAGAAGAACTGAAATAGTTATTTGGATTACTCACCGGAAATACAGGCTCTGTAACATCTGTTGCCGTTCCAGGATGCTTTACACCAGATTCGGGAGAAATTACTTTAATGGCATACGCATTAAAATAGTTTTTATATTCTTTATAAGGACTTTTTGTAAAAAGATAATTTACCGTACTAAGAGCAGAATTCACAAAATTTGTTTGCTCGGCTGCGGTAAAACCGTCTCCCATCACAGCAATGTTGATGCGTTTATCATTGGTTCCGTTTTGCAGAATAGGCACTGTCTCAAAAACCTGAGCAAAACAGAATGAACTAATAAATAGGGAAAATAAAGTTTTTTTCATGATTATAGTTTTTGAGTTAATAACAATTGATTTCCTCCGTTGGTAATTTTTTCAACTTTTACCATACTCACTTCTGCAGAATGTGGATATCTGATACTGAATTCAGCATTTTGAAGCGATAATTTTGTTCTTTGGATGGTATCTTCAAAGCTTTCCATTACAGGATTCAAAGGGTCTTCAATACTTTGCTTTACGATTTCTTTACCGCTTGCATTGGTTAATGTAATGATGAAATCTCCAATATTCGCAGAATTTCTATCATAAGTCGGAGTAAATTTCAATTTTCCTTCACTGATTTTTTGATCTTGCAAAGTTACTTTTTCAGCCCCAGATTTGTCTTTTTCCACTTTAAAGAAAAGATATCCTATCTGATTCTTATTCAGTGATGAATGCTGAACTTTCATTTCATTTCCCTGCAAGTGATTGAGCTTTGCTAAACCACCTATTAAAAAAGAGGGAATAATTAAAATAGTAAATAAATTTTTCATATCTCAATTTTGGTATGAAGGTAAGAAGTTTTTCAGATAAGTTTGTATTACTTTTTAATTAAACTTCTTTCTACTTTCAATTTTATTTAGTCTAAATTTTTTTTGGAAGATAAATTGTCTTGATTATTACACAATGTTGAATTTATGACTACCACCCTAGCCGTGATTGGAAGCATTTGTTTGAGCTCATTTTTTGTTTTTTGCGGTTGCGGCGGGCTTTGCCCGCCGCAG
>NZ_JBDFPQ010000001.1:0-49542 GCF_039672645.1 Chryseobacterium sp. C39-AII1 | reverse complement strand
CGATCTATAATTTAGGAAATGTAATCGCGGCAGCTTGTTTGTGTCATGATGGGCTTTGCCCGCCGCAGCCGCAAAAAACAAAAAATAGCGAGTGCGGAAAGCGCGAAAAAGCTTCAAATAAAAAATGATGAATTGATATCGTTGAAAAGATGAATTAAAAAGTAGGAAAATCCCTACCTTTGAGCCAATGATTGCGGAGAAAATAATATTAGGAATTGACCCTGGAACCACGGTAATGGGTTTCGGAATTATTTCTGTGAAGAAAGGAAAAATGGAGATGGTGTCAATTCATGAACTTTTGCTGAAAAAGTATCCTAATCATGAAACGAAGCTTAAATATATTTTTGATAAAACATTAGCGTTGATTGATGAATTTCACCCGGACGAAGTGGCTTTGGAAGCGCCTTTTTATGGCAAAAATGTGCAAAGTATGCTGAAGTTAGGTCGTGCGCAAGGTGTGGCTATGGCGGCCAGTCTTTATCGAAATATCCCCATTACGGAATATTCTCCAAAAAAAATAAAAATGGCGATCACCGGAAATGGAAATGCCAGTAAAGAACAGGTTGCAGGAATGCTTCAAAATCTTTTAAAACTGAAAGAATTTCCGACAAAATATTTGGATGCTTCTGATGGTTTAGCTGTCGCTGTTTGTCATCATTTTAATTCTGGGACGATTGCAGATACAAAATCATATACGGGTTGGGAAAGTTTTCTGAAACAAAATCCGGATCGGTTGAAGTAAGAGTTTACTGTCTTTCATAAACATCTTCTATTTCTCTCACTTTTCCATTTAAAATATCACTATAAATAATCACAAATTTATTATAAGATATTATTTTATACTTTTCATTTCTGAAAAGATCAACATCTGTATAAGAAATTGAATTTTCGTCAATTGTTACTAAAATTTTATCCGAAGAACTTTTCATGGAACAATCTTTTCCTGTGAAATAATTTTTAGTTAAATATATTTTATCATTTATTCGTTCAAATTTCCAAGTGTAAAGTTTCATACATTCATGTAAAGTATAAATCTTCTTTTCAGTTCCATCATTATAGTTTTTTTCGACAAACCTCCAGTTTCCTAAAAAATATTCAATCCCCGTTTTTACTTTTGGGTTATTGGGTAAGAGTTTATTTTTTTGTTGTGAATGGCAATTCATCATCAATAACAACAATATGAAAGCGGTTAATTTTTTCATAATATAGATAAAAAAAGGAGTCTTTCGACTCCTTTGTAATTATTTTAATTCATAAATTTTTTAGATTCTCTATTATCAGAGTAATTAATGATGTAAGCACCTTTTGTTAACTGCTGATTGATTTGAACTTCATTTGTTTTAGAATTACCTTTCTGAATAAGTTTTCCACTCATGTCATAGATTTGGTAATCTCCAAAAACATTGTTTTTGCCTCCAACAAGCAGCAATTTGTTTTCTGATTTAACGTAAACAATTTTAGCATCTTTACTATCCTTTACCTCAGATGTTCCTAAGACATCCAAAATTCTTACTGCATAATCCTCCACTTGTCCATACTGCAATTGTGAACATGCCGTAATATCTGGTAAAGCAACTCCGTTATATGTTGCAGCATCTACCGCTACTCTCATTCTTAAATAGGTATTCTTTACCACTCCCGCAGGTGGTGTAATATTGCTTGTTAATGTCATTCCTGCTCCAGAAGCCATAGTTGCAGATGTATTATTAACAGTCAATTCAGAATCTTCAAAAGAACCATTGTTATTATAATCAATCCAAACTTTAGTTTTCATTTTATCAGCTTGTCCGAATCCGTTTGTAAAAGTAACTTTTAATGGTGTACTATCATTAGCTACAATATCAGTATAATAAGCAGGTCTAATGCAGTTTGCTGTTGCATAATTTTCATAATATTGAGGAGCTGCTTCATCAGAATCATAACCATTTGTAATACTATTAATACCTCCAAACTGAACTCTTGTCGCCCCAATGGCAAAATTATTATTTGTAGCATGAGCTGTTCCTGCCGGATTACATTGTGCAGCAACTACTGTCACAGGCGAAGTTATTACAGTGGCAGGATCTTTTCCAGCAAGAGAATTCATCAAATTTTTTCTGTATTCCATCATCATAAGCACCGCTCTGTTTCTTTGTCCTTCGGTAAATTTTCTATTAACATTCGTATAATTCATGATATTATACTGTGTTCCATCATAATTCTGATTGGTACAAGGGTCAATACTGCTATTACCCGGAACAGGATTTATACCATACATGCTTTTTGATGGTGATGTATCACAAACTTTATCTCCGTCTGTATCGCAATTATTATTAACAGGACAATTTGCCTGATCTGTATAGTTCACACCTTGGAAAGTATGCAATAACCCGAAAGCATGTCCCAATTCGTGCGGAAAAGTGGTATTATTTTGATTTTTAATTGTTGCCACTTTCATGAAACTTTCATAGCTAAAATCATAGGTATCCGGAAATGCTGCATATCCCATTAATCCGTAAGACAATTGTTGTTGCCCGTCAAAACCAATCACTACATAAATATTAAAATAAGAAGTTTCCGGCCAGTGCGGTGCTAGTTGAGTTTTAATTGTATAATCAGCCACACCGTTATTCCCCTGCATTGCTACCCCATAGTTGTCATAACCAGCGAGAGTACTTCCGTTATATCTTACAATCCCCGTTGTTGAATTACAGTTTGGAGCTCTTTTAGCCAAAACCAACTTAAAAGGCATTACTGTTCCTCCATTTGGTCCGGTACCTTCGGCATAAAATCCATTACCATACGTTGTTGCATACATCTTGTTCGCTCTGTCTAGCCAATCTTTGATCTCCTGATCCGTTACAGCTAAATTGGAATTGGCTGCAACATTTGATTCAATAACGTGTACTACGACTGGAATTTCATAGATCTGTCCGGTGTATAAACCATTCCATGAAGTGGTAGCACCAGATTTGTTTAGATAAGAGTTTTTGTTGATTGTACTTAATTTAAGATCAAACTCTTCTCTCTTTTTCTTTAAATCAGGATATTTTCTGTCTAATTTTTCTGCTTGAAGATCGAATCCACAAAATTTTTCTGTGTTTTGAGAAAATACATTAACAAAAATCATTAATGTAAAAATAAATGTGTTTTTTTTTACCATTTGTGTGTTTTCTAAATATTTAATGCGAAAATATTAATTTTTATTTCAATTTTAAAAATATTTAACAATAATTTAAGACACATCATAAACCATCTTATCAAAGTAAATAAAATGATTGATTATCAATAATTTAATCAAATAAAAGAAATTACTTTGCAAAACATAATACTATCTTTTACAATGGTATGATTTTTAATACTAATTTTGTATAAATTTTCTATCATGAAAAATAATCAACAAACTATAAATCAAGCGAATCATAAAATAAATTGGTTCCAAAAGTTTCTGATGGTTTGCTCCGGCGGAAACATTCATATTTTGAGAAAAACACCCAGCGAATGGAACAAATTTGCTGGAATTGGTGGTATTGTACTTTTTACGGCTGTATTTGCAACATTATCTGCAGGGTATGCTATGTTTACCGTATTCGATAATATTGGGGCGGCTGTTGGATTCGGAATTTTATGGGGATTAATGATTTTCAATCTCGACAGATACATCGTTTCTTCTATTAAAAAAACAGGAGCTTGGTGGAATCAAATTTTAATGGCAATTCCTCGTCTAATTTTAGCTATATTTTTAGGTATTATTATTTCAAAACCTTTAGAACTGAAAATATTTGAAAAAGAAGTGAACAAGCAATTGAATACAATCATTCAAAGAAATAAAAAACAGCTTCAGGGTGAAATGAATGGCAGAATTCTTCAGCAAAGTGGCCCTTTTGAAACCGAGAAAAAACAAATTTCCGAAAAGCTGGCTCAATATCAAAAATCGTATGATTCTGCAGCTGTTGAATTGGAAAAAGAAATTTTAGGAAAACAATCCACATTAACCAGTGGAAAAGAAGGTTTTGGTCCCAATGCAAAGCGTAAACAGGAATTGAAAGAGCAACGAAGAGTAGACTTAGAAAATTATCAAAAACAAATCGCTCCAAGACTAGATTATTTAGATAAAGAAATATCAAAAGTATACACTAATCTCGAAACAGAAAGAAAATCTACCGAAACAGTTGAAGATAAATTCAATGGGTTTGCAGCAAGATTACAGGCTTTGGATGAGCTTGGTAAAAACTCTGCAATTATTGCTCTGGCCGCAAGTTTTATTATGGGATTATTCATCTGTCTGGAAATTTCTCCGGTTTTAGTTAAGCTGATTTCCGCTGTTGGCCCCTATGATTATCTTTTAGAAAAAACTGAAAATGATTTCAGATTATATTCCAAAGAAAAAGTAGAAAAAGGGAATTTTCTGACAGATTTCAGGATTGAAGATTTCAAAAATAAATTAAGGAAATAAAACCTTAGCAAATTAGACTAAGCTTTCGGAAATTCCGGAAGCTTTTTTATTTGATTTTTAATATTAATTTAAGACTTCCATCCTCAATAATTAAATTCTTATCCTTAAATTTAATAGATCATTCAAAACACAGTTAATAAACAAACCACAACAATATGATATTAGAAAAAGGAACTACCGCTCCAGATTTTGACCTTCACTCTACTCCTGATCAAAAACTAAAACTTACGGATTTTTCAGGCAAAAACCTCATCTTAGTTTTCTATCCGGCAGACTGGAGCCCGGTATGTGGAGACCAGGTCACTTTATACAATGAAATGTTGAGTATTTTTCGTAAATACAATGCTGATATTTTGGGGATTTCCGTAGATAGCGCCTGGTGCCATGATGCTTTTATGGCCGATAGAAAATTACACTATCCATTACTTGCAGATTTTAATCCGAAAGGTGAGGTTTCCAAAGCGTATGGCGTTTATAATGAAGAAAACGGAACATCAAAAAGAGCATTATTTGTGATTGATAAAGATGGAATCATTCATTGGAGTTATTTATCTCCGGATGGTATAAATCCAGGAGCAGATGGCATTATCGATGCTTTGGAAGAATTAAATAAAAATGCTTAGCCATGTCAAAATTAAGAATTCCCATCGGGAAAGACGATCATATTCTTGGAAATCCGGACACGGCAAAAATTGTGTTGGTGGAATATGGAGATTATCAATGTCCATATTGCGGACATGCCTTTCCTTTAGTTAAAAAATTTGTGGAAGAATATGGAAATGACGTTGCTTTTGTATTCAGAAATTTTCCACTGACTGATTCTCATGAATTTGCCATGTCTGCCGCAACAATTGCCGAAGCTGCCGGAAAACAAGGAAAGTTTTGGGAAATGCATGACCTCATCTATAATAATCAAAATTTGTTGAGCCAGGAAATGTTGAAAGAATGCGTAACCGCTTTGCATCTTGATTTTAACAAAATTGAAAATGACATCACGACTTCTGATATTCAGGATAAAATAGAAGCTGATTTTGAAGGTGGCGTGAGAAGCGGTGTCAACGGAACACCTTCATTTTTTGTAAATAATCAGAAATGGGAAGATTATGACGGAACTTATGATTCTTTTGTTGATCTAATTTCTTAGGTTAAATATTTCAATGTAGATTTTGGCTAAAGCCAGATTCACAAAACTTTTATGAAAGCTGGCTAAAGACCGCTCCTATTGATAAAAAAATAAGGCTGCCTCAAAACGAGATAGCCTTATTAATTATATTTAATTTATTATTTACAAAGAATAATTCGGAGCTTCCTGAGTGATGATAACATCGTGAGGGTGAGATTCTTTCAATCCGCTTCCTGTAATCATTACCATTTTAGTTTCAGTTTGTAAAGCGGTAACATCTTTAGCTCCACAATATCCCATTCCTGCTCTAAGACCTCCAACTAACTGGAAAATAACTTCTTCCAATTTTCCTTTACTAGGAACTCTTCCTTCGATACCTTCCGGAACGAATTTTTTAGCCTCACTTTGGAAATATCTCTCTTTTCCACCTCTCTTCATGGCAGAAAGACTTCCCATTCCTTGGTAGGTTTTGAATTTTCTACCTTGGAAGATAATTTCTTCACCCGGAGCTTCGTCAGTTCCGGCAAGAAGTGAACCTAACATTACTGCCCCTGCTCCACTTGCAATCGCTTTTACGATATCTCCTGAAAGTTTAATACCACCATCAGCGATTACCGTTACATTTTTAGTCTGAGCATATTCGTACACATTGTAAATAGCAGATAATTGAGGAACTCCAACTCCCGCAACAACTCTCGTTGTACAGATAGAACCCGGACCAACCCCTACTTTAAGAACGTTTGCACCAGCTTCGATCAAATCTTTTGCAGCTTCCGCTGTTACGATATTTCCACCAACGATATCCAAATCGGGATATGCTTGTCTAATTTCTTTAATTTTATTTAAAACTCCGATAGAATGACCGTGAGCAGAATCGATACCGATGATATCAACTCCAGCGTTTACTAAAGCTTCAATTCTTTCCAACGTATCTTCACCAACACCGACACCCGCTCCAACAATTAATCTACCGTTCTGATCTTTATTAGCATTTGGGTATTCTAACTGATTATCAATATCTTTAATAGTAATTAAACCAACCAATTTATTTTCAGCATCAACGATAGGAAGTTTTTCCACTCTATTTTTAAGAAGAATTTCTTTAGCCTGCTCTAGATTGGTATTCTTATCAGAAGTAATTAAATTATCTTTCGTCATGAATTCCTCCACTTTTACGTCAAGGTTTTCCTGATACTTTACATCTCTGTTGGTAATGATTCCGATCAATACATTCTCAGCATCTACAACCGGAAGACCAGAGATTTTATATTTAGCCATTAAGCCTTTAGCTTCACCTAAAGTATGATCTTTTGAAAGGGTAACAGGATCAGAGATCATTCCGTTTTCAGAACGTTTTACTCTGTTTACTTGTGCAGCCTGTTCCGCGATCGTCATATTTTTATGAATGAAGCCCAAACCTCCGACTCTCGCTAATGCAATCGCCAATTCAGCTTCCGTCACGGTATCCATTGCAGCGGAAACGATAGGAACGTTAAGCGTAATTTTGTCGGTAAGTCTTGATTTTAATGAAACCTGATTAGGTAAAACTTCTGAATAAGAAGGAACTAGAAGCACGTCATCGAAAGTGATGGCTGTCTCTACAATTTTGTTATGAATAGACATCTTTACTTTCTTGCAAAATTAAGACATTTTGGCGACATACGAAAATAGATTTTAATAGTTTAAATAAAACTTAATAATCCATAACTTAAATCAAAAAACCGTTCAAATGTGAACGGTTTTGGTTGTACAAAATAATAAGTTATATGATATGAAGTTACTTATCCTTGGCAAAATTGATCATTCTTGAAATATCATCGGCGGTAAAACTTCCCCTGATATCTACAAAAACCAACTCTTTATCTGAGTTCACCGTAAGAAGCATATTTTTAATGGCTTCTCCTTTTTGTTTTACTCTTACATTTACATTGTCGCCCTCATGTTTTATGGTTGCCCATTCTTCGTAATTATTATCATTTAAATAATTGGCAAATTCTTTCAACATAGTTCTGTCACCATTTTCAACGGTCAGGACTTTTATTTTTGAAACTTTTTTCACCAGCCTCATCACCTCTTTACTGTCGCCATCTTCCTTCAATGCTCTTCTGATGATTGGTTTGGCTAAAAACATCGGAACATTAATGCTTGCAAATTTTGCCCCTTTAAAATCTCGTCCCGAATCTGAAAAATAAGCCATATTCGGTTTTTCTGAAACGATGCAAGACTGCATCATAAACATCGCACAAAAGATGATAACTATGTTTTTTAAAATTTTCATGGCAATATTGTTTTAGTTGATTTGTTTTAAATTTCCTCCTGATGTTTTGCTGATTTTAGAATCAATATCCGGATTTCCTTTATATTTTACCAAACCTCCTGAAGAAGCTTTCACATTTAATTTATCTGAAACCGTTACTGAAACTGTTCCTCCGGAAGTTGCTTCTGTATCTAGTGTTTTTAGAACAAAATTTTCCGCTTTACACACCGCTCCGCTGCTGATGTCGATCATTCCTGAAGTTGCTCTGCCTTCCAGATTGGCTTCAGAACCGCTGGAAGATTTCACATTAATCATCTTAGTGCTGATAGAAGCTTTTACATTCGATCCCGAACTTGTTTCTACATTCGTAATATTTGAAACTTCAAAATTTCCTTTTAAAACAGAACCTGAAGAAGTATCAAGGCTCAGATTATTTTCTCTGATGGTATTTACTGCGGTGAAAGTTCCTCCTGAAGACGTTCTGATATCATTTAATCTTGGTGACGAAACATTTACACTGATATTTTTAAATTTCAGATTTTTCTGACCTTTATTATCAATATAAACCTTTAGCATTCCGCCTTCCACTTTGGTGATGATATATTGAAGCTTGTCGGCATCGGCAATTACCTTTACACTCGTTGGATTTTCCTGTTTGAAAACCACATTTACCCCCGTGCTCACCTGAATGGCTGAAAAATCACCTACATTTCTGGATTCACCACTTAAATAAGAAGAATTACTTTCTGAACTAACACTTGTTCTCGTATTGGTTGCCGGATTGAATTTTGTCTCGCTGGAATTAATAAGTTTATTCACGTCATCCATTGATAGTTTCCCGTCAAGCTTTACCAAAATATTTTCGCCACCACCACTATCGATACTCAACAACAGATCATCCAGGATACCATCTTTAGCTTCCGAAGAAAGAAATTTTATTTTCGATCCGGAACTGTTCATCGTCATGATCTCACTATAGTTGAGATTTTTAAGATAAGATGAAATATCTCTATTTAATTCAGAAAGATTTACCTGAACTTTTTTTCCGTCTTTACTGTTGGCGTTTTCAGGATTTTCTGTAATCAAAACTCTCAGACCTTTGATTTTAGCTAAAAGAGGTTTAATCTGATCCAGTTGAGAATCTTCAATATTCAGACTGCTGAGCATTCCAAACATCGGTTTTGCAATTTTAATGGAGGTTACCCCCTCAGCTTCCTGATATTTTTCAAGGAGCTTATCGAATTTGTCATCCTGGCCGTACACATTGAAGAAATGTGAAAAGGCCAATGCTAATATGATGAATATTTTTTTCATGAGTCAATTTTATTTTATCAATGATTATTAGTGCCTGATCAGGTGCATAATCTTAAAAAGGTTAATTAATAGTCGTCATCTACGACGGTTGGTTGGGCTAATTTATCACTAACGTTATTTGCAAATATCTGAAATGAATACTTAGTTACATTAATGGCTTCTTCCACATTATCAATTCTTTTTCCGTTTACAATCACGTAAGAATCTTTGTATCCTGTAGAATCTTTTGAAGCATTTTTATAAGAAGAATTGCTTACATATTTCGGCTTTCTTTCTTTTTTCATCCTACCTCTTTTCGATAGAATCTGGTCTAAAACATCTTTTTCAGCTAAAGTATTTTCCTGAAAGATTGAATCTTTTTTCGCTCCCGCAATAGAATCTTCAACATGATTCAGAGCTACTTGCTGTTGATGTTCGTTATTTTCTTCGATAAAATCTTTTTTCTGCTGTTTGATTTGATTTTCAACCAACTGAGCCTGATCATTTACCGTTGAATTTGTATTATAATTAATTATAAATCCGATACTTAACAGCAAAACCAAACTCGCAGCCATCCAGAACCATTTCGGGAAAGAAGGTTTGCTTTTCGTATTGATCGGGATAATCGGAGTTTCATTCTGAACTTCAGTCTCCTGTTTTCCTTCTGCTTTGATAAGGAAATCTTCAAAATCCCAGTCCATTTTCTCTTCCTTTAACTGTTGGAAGATTTCATCGTATTTATCTTGAAATTTGTCTTTGTTCATAATCCATCAATTGAGAGATTTGTTCTTTTACCTTTTGTCTTGCCCGCATAAGATTTACTCTTACCGCGTTTTCTTCCATTTCCATCATTTCGGCGATCTCCGAAACTTCATATTCTTCTACATCTTTTAAATGGATAACCATCTTTTGTTTTTCCGGAAGCTGATTGATAAAACCTATAATATGTTCTTTCAAATTGTTCACTTCCATGCTGTAAAGCTCTGACCGATGAAGCTGCAGATCTGCAAAACCCTGTTTCACATCATAATGCTTCAATCTGTTCAGGCATTCATTCCGGACGGCTTTCAGCGCGTAAGATTTTAAATTCCCAAACTGCGCCAGCTCCTCTTTTTTCTGCCAAAACTTGATCATCAGATCCTGAACCACATCTTCCGCTTCATCACTGCTCATGACAAACCTTTTCGCAAAGCGATACATCTCATTTTTGAGAATAAACACCGTACTCTTAAAAGTCTCTTGGGTCATAAGTTTTGTTTCTATAAGTAAGACAACCGGAATTTCAATTCTATTACATCAAAAATAAAAAAACTTCAAAAAAATTTGAAGTTTCTATTTTTTATCGAGAAGCTGCTTCAGATAAGCGATCTCAGAATCCTTGTCTTTAAGCCGTTGTTCGTACTGTTCTATTAATTTATCAGGTAATTGATTTTGATAAATAAATCCACTGTGATCACCATTCGTACTATTAATAGTAATGTTATCTCCGCTTAAAAAATCAAGCACACTTACCTCCAAAACTTTGGCGATGTCTTCTACCTGATGAAAATCGGGTTTACTTTTATCATTCTCAAAATTAGAATACGTTTTCTGAGAAACATTCAGTACTTCTGCAAGATATTCTTGGGTAAAGTTTTTATGCATTCTCGCTTTTTTTAGTTTTTCACCTAAAGTCATAGCGCAACAATATTTTTATCAAAATTACATAAAATTTTCTTTTAGAAAAAAAGTACGGAAAGCAGTAATTTTTTACTTCATTATATCACTTATTTTTTCACACCTTTGTTGAGTTATAAAAAAAGTATATATTTACAATTCTAAAAAACAAATGTTTATGAAGAAAAAATTATTTCTCCGGCTCGTGCCGTTGATGGTTTTAGCCATCTCTCTGCAGTCCTGCAGAACCAATGAAGATCTTCTTGCGTCTAAAGAAGAAGCCTATTACTCCAACAAATTTCAGGTATTTACTTCAGTTAATAATGAAACTGTAGACTACGCCAAAGGATTTAATATACTTTTTGAAAAGTATGATTCTATTCATGGTACTGCCTATGCCAGAACTACTTTATTGAAAAAAGAAAGTTTCAACAAAAATGATTCTGAATATGTAGAGTTTAATCTGCATTCTCAGACTATGCTGTTGGACGATGGTGAACGATGGGTGATCTATCCCATGATTGCCAATAGACAAGTTACCGGCCTGATGGTGGGAATCCTTAGTAAAGACGAAACAGAAGTTGAGTTCCGAAAATTAGATTCGGGAACTGATTATTATAATGAAGTGATAGAAAAATTTCGTTTTGCCTTTATGAAAAGTAATTTAAATCAGAGATTGGGAAATACAGCAAGTCGTTGTGGATATGACGGGTCTGATCCCTGTGATATAGAAGAGGTCGTAATTTCTGCGCCTCCTAAACCCAAGCCTGGTGGTGGTGGCCCTAAAAGTGGCTGTACAGGACTTAACAACTGTTTTGATCCTACAGCAGGAGTTGGAGGCGGAGGTGGACCAGGTGGGAATACTCCGACTGTAAATCCATGTGATAAAATAAAATCAATAATTAATAATCCTAAAATGGCTGCAGGTCTAAAAGAATTAAAAGATCAATCTACAGCAGGTGGTGAAAAAGGAATAAAATTTAAAGTTGACGGTACTCCCTCTGCAACCATAACAGGCGGAGAACACAGCGTCAACTTTGGAGATAAAACAGGGTATGCTGGAGGTTACCACAATCACACTCCAACAGGAATCCCAATGTTATCACCACCTGATATAGACCAGCTACTAGGTTTTGCTAGAGCACAACCCACCTCTAACCCCGCCAATGTAAATAATGCATACTTAGGAATGATTGCACCAAACGGCATGCATTATGTTATCTGGTTTAGTGGAACTTATCAGGATGCTATAACAACTTTTTCACAAAGTCAAATTGATAGCTATATAATTGACTATAGAATATTAAAGAATGATTTAACATCAACCATTGCTAGTGGAACAACATATATAAATCCCGATGGTACAATAAATAATTTGGGCGTAGAAAAATTATTTGCTGAAACTCTAAAAAATATGGGATTGCAGGGTAAAATAAACCTACAAAGAATCGAAAATAGCGGAGTAGTACAAAATATTAATCTTGATAACAACATGCCATCTGCAGTACCATGTAATAATTAAAAAAAAAAAAAATGATAAAATTAAAAACACTTATATTATCCTTCTTTATGACTGGAGTTATATGCTCAAACTATAAGAGCCAAACAATTGCACTCAATACTCCTTTGCTCGAAATTCCTCCAAATGCCTATAAAAAAGATTTAAATAATGAATTAGAATCTTATACCGGCATTTACAAAGCGAATTTTCAGAGTAAGGAAATCACTCTCTACATAACTAAAATTGAACATGTATTACAAAAAAGCTCTCGAAAAAATTATTATTCAGATATATTAGATATTAAATATATTATCAAAAATGTAAATGGTTCAGTTCTTCAGGATACAAAAAATGATATTAATTCTAAAATAAAATTTTTTAGTATTCAAACACGACCAACTTTAAATACAATTATTTTTTTCTATAGCGGAACAAATTGCAATGTAGGCTGGGGAGACATCTTTTTAAAAAAAATAAGTCCAACACAAATATCATGGGAGTATCACCCTGATGATATTATTCTTGATGAAAGTAGATGTCCTCAAGGGGCAGATATTAATATTTATCTTCCCGAAACAAAGGATTTAATTTTTACTAAACAATAAAGTCAAAAACCTCCAATCGGAGGTTTTTAAAATTACAAAGTATGAAAAAAATATTATTCCTTTTAATTCTCCTGTCCACTCATTATAATACTCAAGTCATAAAAGATTCAATTTTAGGGAACCCTAAATTTGTAAAAGAATATGTTATTTTCTTAAATGATTCCGGACCTTTTACTTTTATGAGAGGAGATAATGAATATGGTCATTCTATAAGAATGGTTCCTAAAATTCTAAGAGAAAGCATGAGAGATACATGGTTTGAAACCGATTTTTGCAGATATATCAATAATGAAACTTATTATGATAAAAACCGAAATGTTACAAAGGAAATATGGTATTATAAATCAGGAGAAATTGTTGATGACTATGATTATACTTATGATAATCTAAATAGATTAGCTACAGAAAGATCTAAGAATGATCGTTCAGAAGACAATTATCGTTTTTTTTATGATAAAAATAGTAAAGTTCTAAAGTTTAGAGAAATTTACTCTAAATGGAAAGATGAGCCTATGAAGAAATATATTCATAATATAGAAAGTAATAAACCTTTATTTGTTTCAAAATTTGATACGATTACTCGAACCGACAGTATTTTTGCTATAACCGATTTTGTGTGGAAAAAGGTAGGAGAAAATTCTTTTCAAGAGGGAAATGATTCAATTTTTCGAAAAAAACTCAGCAGGGTTAATTTTTATGACAACGAATTCCAAATTAAAGAATCAAAGTTTTTTGATTATAAACTTGACTATTATAACAAAAAGCTTTTTCAAAGTGGATACACAAAATACGAATACGATTTATTAGGTAGAATTAAAAAAGAAACACAAATAAAAGATGACAAATACCATTACTTTATACCCGAAAAAAATGGAAAGTATAGAGAGGAAATAAAAGATGGAGGTTATGCAAGTATATCATCTACAGATTATGAACATTATAATGATGGTAATCTTAAAACAAGAACACATTTTTATCAAGGAAATATCTCAAATCAAATCCAGTTTGTATATAAAAATAATCATATAGAAAAACTTATTTATTTAGATACTTGGGGTAAAACTAAAGATGATTTAAAGCCAACAGAAGTTATATTCAAATATAAATTCGACAAACAAAAAAACTGGACAGAAGTTATAAAAAATGTCAACGGAAAAGATTTATATAAATGGGTAAGACAAATTGAATACTACTAAATATAAAAACCTCCAATCGGAGGTTTTTAAAGACACTATCCCGTAAAGTGTGTAAGTTAAAAAGTCAGGGCTTAGATTTTATAATCTGAGCCTTTTGTCAAAAATAAGCATAAATTGGTTGAGGACAATACCCCAATTCTGCATAGGCATTGTCCATTTTTTAGTAGCTTCTTTTAATGCCAAATAAACTGATTTCATTACAGCATCATCAGTAGGAAAAGACATTTTATTTTTGGTATATTTTCTTATTTTGCCGTTGAGATTTTCAATTAAATTTGTGGTGTAAATGATTTTTCGTATTTCGAGAGGAAATTCAAAGAATACGGTCAACTCATCCCAATTGTTTCGCCAGGATTGGATAGCATAAGAATATTTACTTTCCCATTTGTCTGCAAAATCACCCAGAGCTGCTTGAGCCGCTTGTTTTGTTGGAGCGGTGTAAATATGCTTCATATCGGCAGAAAATTCTTTTCTGTCCTTCCAAACCACATATTTGCAGGCATTTCTTATTTGATGGACAACGCAAATTTGGGTTTGAGATTCAGGAAAGACGGAACGGATGGTTTGGGTAAATCCGTTTAAGTTATCGGTAGCGGTGATGAGAATATCCTCCACACCACGGGCTTTTAAATCCGTGAGAACACTCATCCAGAAGGCTGAACTTTCATTTTTTCCAAGCCACATTCCCAAGACCTCCTTTCTCCCGTCACGGTTTAATCCAACAGCCAGATAAATGGTTTTATTAATGACTTTGGAATTTTCCCTTACCTTGAAAACAATCCCATCCATCCAGACAATGAGATACAAATCTTCAAGCGGGCGGTTCTGCCAGCTCACAACTTCACTGGCAACCGCATTGGTGATTCGTGAGATGGTAGAGGAAGAAACCTCAAAATCATACATCTCTTTAATTTGTTCTTCAATATCACTTACACTCATTCCCTTAGCATAAAATGAGATGATAATATTCTCCAAACCATCGATAATATTATGTCTCTTTGGAACCAATGCTGGTTCAAAACTACCTTCACGATCTCTGGGAACTTTAATTTCAGATTCTCCAAATGAGGATTTTATCTTTTTAGTCCCGTGACCGTTACGGTAATTTCCTGTGGCAGATTTCTGATGTTTATCATTATCCAAATGGGAGTCCAATTCTGCATCAAGCATATGCTCTACAGCTCGTTTGTGCATTTCTTTGAAGAAAGAAGTTAAGTCTTCTCCATTTTTAAAGGACTTGTAAAAATCCTTGTTGTTTAATAATTCTTCTTTGTCGATCATAACTATGTAATGGTTAAAAATAATAAAAAGTTATTTCCGTAAATTTTTTGAGCTATAAGGGCTCAAAATTTTCCAGAATAACTTTTTAACTTACACAGTTAGTGAGATACTACCTTTTTAAATTTTAATACGCATCAAAAATATGTTTCATAATCGCCTTATCCTTATCCGTTAAAGCGACATTTCTTCTCGCCATTGCCCTTTCAGCGACTTCATAAGCTTTGTCTAGTTTAAACTTTTCATCGCCTTTAAAACCTCCCCACGAGAAATTTTCAATCAAATTAGGAGGAAAACCTTCTTTAAAAATATTAGAAGCTACGCCCACAACCGTTCCTGTATTCAACTGAGTATTGATAGCTGTTTTAGAATGATCGCCCATAATTAATCCTGCAAACTGAAGACCTGTATCTTCGAACGCTTTGGTTCTATAATTCCAAAGTTTTACGTGACCGTAATTATTCTTCATGTTGGATGAATTGGAATCAGCTCCGAAATTACACCATTCCCCAATCACAGAATTTCCGATGAAACCATCATGCCCTTTGCTGGAATATCCAAAAATAATAATGTTATTCACTTCGCCTCCCACTTTACATTGCGGACCAATAGTCGTCGCTCCATAAATTTTTGAGCCCAAATTGAATTTAGAGCCTTCTCCTAAGGAAATAGGGCCGCGAAGATGACAACCTTCCATCACTTCCGCATTTTTTCCGATGTATATTTTTCCGGTTTTGGTATTTAAGGTAGAAAATTCTACTTGAGCTCCTTCTTCAATAAACAAATCTTTTTGATCTCCTAAAAATCCATTGGTGGAGGAAAGTTCCTGTGAAATTCTATCTTTAGTAAGCAATTCAAAATCAAAATCGATTGCTTCTTTATTATGTGTAAAAAGATCGGTTGGCTTTTTAAAGAAAATCAAATCTTCCTTGATATCAGTCATTTTTTCGATCTGATTCAGAGAAAAGCCGTCCATATTAATTTTTGCCGCTACCAATTCATCTTCATAAACCAGTGCTTCGCCTTGCTTCAAATCTTTGATCTGCTGAATTACTGTTTCAGTGGGTAAAAAGTTGGTCACCAGAAAAAGGCTTTCTTTTTTTTCCGGTTCTGCAAATTTATCCTGCAAATAGGTTTCGGTGAAAAAAGAAATTTCCGTATTCTCTAAAATTTTCTGCCATCTTTCGGAGAACGTAAGAATTCCACAACGCATTTCTGCAACGGGACGAGTAAAAGTAAGCGGAAGAAAACCTTCCCAATATTGTGCATCTGAAAATACTAATTGCATCGTTCAGTTTTATGTTTTAAGTTTAAAATTCAAAGTTTAAACAAAAATACAAATAAAATTTTCCTCAATTAGTTTAAATAAAGAACAATATCGAAACTTAAAATCAAATTAATTTAAAAAACGAACTCCTTAATTGAAGCGCATAAAAAAAGTCTTTCGAAAATCGAAAGACTTTTAATATTTTGAATCTCAAAAAATTACTTAGCGAATTTTTTGTATTTGTTCATGAACTTATCAACTCTACCTGCAGTGTCAACTAATTTAGTTTTTCCTGTGTAGAAAGGGTGAGAAGTTGAAGAGATTTCCATTTTGATCAATGGGTACTCAGTTCCTTCAAACTCGATAGTGTCTTTTGTGTCTGCAGTAGACTTACATAAAAATACCTCGTCGTTACTCATATCTTTGAAAACAACAAGTCTATAATTTTCTGGGTGAATTCCGTTTTTCATAATACAATTTTAAAAATTAAAGTTTGCTTTCGAAATAGTAATGGTATTTCTTCTGCTAAATTTTAGGTTGCAAAAATACAATATTTTTTTAAAATTGCAAATATGCTTTCAATATTTTTTTCTTCATAAGAAATTTGAAGTATTTTCGTTACATTTGAAATCTATTTAAACTTTAATTTCGATGAAATTCAAATTATTACTGGCTTTTTCTTTCTGGATGCTTCTTATGGCTGTATCCTGTAATAAGGATGACATTAGTTTTGATCAGCCTTCGCAGGAGCTAAGATTCTCAAGAGATACTGTTTTTTGTGACACTGTTTACCACCAGGTTCGTTCGGAAACCTATGCGGTAAAAGTTTTTAATAATGAAGATAAAGATATCATTATTCCAAGAATCAACCTTGAAAAAGGAGCGGCTTCTTTATATAAGATCAATGTAGACGGGAAACCGGGTTATGATTTTAAAGATGTGCCGTTAAGAAAAAAAGACAGTCTTTATATTTTTGTTGAAATTGCACCACAAGCAACCGGTCCGGAAGCAATTGCTGAAGATCGTGTAATTTTCACGAGTCCAGCAGGGCAACAGCATGTGACTTTGTTCTCGGTGGTTCAGGATGCAGAATTTTTCATCCAAACGCCTACCAATCCGAATGTTATCAGCAATCATACCGTATGGAAGAATGATAAAGCAAAAATTATTTATGGTAATTTAACCGTGGATGAAAATATTTCTTTAGATATAGAAGAAGGAACGAAAGTATATTTCCATAAAAACAGCGGAATGAAGGTTTCCGCGGGTGCATTTTTAAATATCAACGGAACGCTGGATAAAGAAGTTGTTCTTCGTGGCGACAGAAACGATCCTTATTATGATACGATTCCTAAAAACTGGAATTCTATTAAAATGGAAGTCGGTTCTAATTTAAATATGAACCATGCAAGACTTTTCGGAGGTACAAAAGGATTGGAAATGAAGCAAACCAACGCAATCATTAATAATTCTTTCATTCATACATTTCAGGAATATGGTATTTATGCAGTGAATTCTACGGTAAATGCTAAAAACTTAGTGATGAACAATTGTGGAGAATCGTGTATCGGGATTTTCAGAGGTGGAAATCATAGCTACACCCATTCTACGATTGCCAATTATTCTAAAGTGATGAGTTCGTATAACCGAAACGGAATTTTCGCGACCAATGAATGGAAAAATGAAAGCGGACAAACCGAGCAGGGCGCTTTGCAACAGCTGAATTTACTGAACAGCATCGTTTATTCTGACAGAGATAACGGAATCAACTTTGAGCAAACGCCGGGGCAATTATTTAATTTCTTCTTTCAGAATAGTTTAATTAAATATTCCAACACTTCGGAAGCAGGATTCCAGTTTGATAATAACCCGAGCAGCATTGTTCAGTGTTATAAAAATGAAGATCCTCAGTTTGTTAATTATTTTACGGCTAAACTGAATTTAAGAGTTAAACCAAACTCTTTTGCAAGAGGGAAAGGAAGTGCTATCATCGCAGGCACCGTTCCTACTGATATCTTGAATGTTTCAAGAACTACAAATCCTACGTTAGGAGCTTATCAATAAATGGAAATTACAAATCTGCAGCAGCAAGTTGATGAATGGATAAAAACCATTGGCGTTCGTTATTTTAATGAATTGACGAATATGGCAATGCTAACGGAAGAAGTTGGAGAAGTGGCCAGAATTATCGCCAGAAGATATGGCGAGCAAAGCGAAAAAGAAAGCGATAAGAGCAAAGATCTTGGCGAAGAATTGGCAGATGTGCTTTTCGTCACGTTATGTTTAGCCAACCAAACGGGAGTTAATTTACAGGACGCTTTCGATAAAAAAATGAAAATAAAAACTGATCGCGATAAAGATCGTCATCAGAATAATGAAAAATTAAAATAGCTGGATGCCGGAAGTTGGAAGCTGGAAGTTTTTAAACTAAACTTTTTACCTCCATCTTCCCGCTTCGAGCTTCCAACATAGAAAAGAACAATGAAGAAGCTAGAAAAATCAAAATTATTAGGAAATAAAACGGTACAAATCAGCGGTTCGAAAAGTATTTCGAATCGTTTGTTGATTTTGGAAAGTTTATTTAAAAATATACAAATCGGAAACCTGTCAAATTCTCAGGATACTCAATTGCTGAAAAAAGCATTGTCTGAGAATACAGAAACCGTAGATATTCACCACGCGGGAACGGCAATGCGTTTCCTTACGTCTTATTATTCTATTCAGGACGGAAAAACGACCATTCTTACCGGTTCTGGCAGAATGAAAGAAAGACCAATCAAAAACTTGGTAACCGCTTTACAAAATCTGGGCGTTGAAATAGAATATCTGGAAAATGAAGGTTTCCCGCCATTGAAAATCACCGGAAGAAAAATCACGCAAACGAGTGTTGATGTTCCAGCCAATATTTCGAGCCAGTTTATCACTTCGCTTCTTTTGATTGCCGGAAAACTGGAAAACGGATTAGAAATTAACTTGGTTGGCGAAGTTACTTCAAGATCTTATATCGAAATGACGCTGGATATTTTAACCAAGTTCGGTATCAAAAACAGTTTCATCGGAAACACAATCAAAGTAGAATCAACCAGCAACCAACAACCAACAACCACCAACTACGAAGTAGAAAGCGACTGGAGTTCTGCCTCTTACTTCTACTCTATTGCGGCTTTGGGAAGAGAAACAATTCATTTAAAAAGCTTCTATCAATCATCCACTCAGGGCGATTCTGCGATTGCGGATATTTATGAACAGTTTTTCGGAATTAAAACAACCTTTAATGAAGACGAGCATCAATTAACGCTTCAACCTGATCCTAACTTTCAGTTTCCTGAAAAGATTATTTTGGATATGAACAACTGTCCGGATATTGCGCAAACGCTTTGTGTAACAGCAACAGCTTTAAAAATTCCATTTGAGATTTCAGGATTGGGAACATTGAGAGTGAAAGAAACTGACCGACTTTTAGCGTTATATAATGAATTGAAAAAACTGGGCGCAGAAACTGAATTTACGGATTTAACCATCAAGTCAATCAGTTTTAATGAGCCTGAAGAAAATATTATCATCAAAACGTATCAGGATCACAGAATGGCAATGAGCTTCGCACCGTTTTGCCTGCTTAAAGAATTACGGATTGAAGATGAAGATGTTGTGGAGAAATCTTATCCGATGTTCTGGGAAGATCTTTCAAGCATTTTCATTCAATAATTAAAATAAATTATCAATAAAGTGATCTGAAGAACTAACAAATTTTTCTTCAGATTACTTCATTCTTTTAACACCAATTTCAATGACAAAGTATTTATTATTCCTGACCTTTCTGGTCCCGGTGTCTCTTTGGGCACAATATCTTTTACCTAATGAAGAAATCGTTTATTCGTTTGAGACAAAAGCGGGTAAGAAAATGGTTTTGGCAAAAGATAAGCAAAATCAATATCTGCAATATCGATTTGGAAGCAAAAACAAAGTAGAAATGGAATTTCCTGCGGAAAGAACAAAAGCGAGTTGGAAAAAATTCAAATACAGATCTTATTTCAGAGGCGGAGGCAAGCAAAATGCAGGCATGGAACTGAATTATCTCACGTTTATCAACAACGGCTATACATATCAGCTATATAAATCGTATTCTGCGGAAGATTCATCCTACTCAACCGGAATCACAATTTCTGATCCGAAAGGTAAAGAGACCGAAATTTCCGGAATTTACAAATCGATAAAGGGTTGTCTTTGTGATATTCCGGATATAGGATTAGTAGAAATAGAAGATACGGGAGGTTTGTAACTTTTACAATTAAACAGAATAAAAAAATGTAGTCTTTATTAATAAGGACTACATTTTTTATCATTGATTTAACCACAAAAAGTTTAATCTGATAACTTTTAGTTTTAGAAATTTAAGACTTTTATTTTGTGATCTTTTGAATAATTTCAATTAAATCAAGCAAAATCTTTTGTCCCTTTTGTGGTAAAAAATTTATTTCTGAATTCCGTATGCCTTCATTATTTTATTGAAGATCTCCGTATTTTCAAACAATCCGGTAAACTCCTTTGAATTCGGACCATACGCAAAAACACTCGAAGGAATAGAAGTATGATCATTGGTACTGAAGTTTCCGAATACCCAACCGTCCTGCAGATTACCGTCAAGAAGCGTTAATCCACCCGTTTCGTGATCGCCAACGACAACTACCAAAGTTTCTTTATTATCGTCAGCAAATTTCATCGCTTTTCCGACCACATGATCGAAATCCAATAATTCGGTCACCAGTTGTCCCAGATTATTGCTGTGACCGCCGCCATCGGTTTGAGAAGCCTCGATCATCATGAAAAAACCGTTTTTATTATCTTTCAGATTGTTTAATGTAAGATCAAAAGCATCTGAAAGCCAGTTTCCTCTTCCGTCCGTAATTCTTTTTGAAGCCAATGGATCGATCACCAATGTTCGGTTTCCGATTTTATTCACGGATTTCAAATCTTTATAGAAATCAATTTTAGCATCTTTTATTTTCTGAGCATTTTCTGAGTTCAGACCGCTTGTCGGACCACCGATCAGAATCTTTGTTTTAGAACTGATAAAATCTTTTAAAATAATTTCCGAACTGTTTCTGTTATCCGAATGGGCATAAAAATCAGCAGGAGTCGCATCCGTGATATCTCCGGTGGAAATCAATCCTGAAACATTCCTTTTTCAGCAATAATATCAGGAATCTGTGCTAAAGCTTTTCCGGATCCGTCAACGCCTACAAAAGTATTTTTTGTTTTTACTCCTGTCGAAAAAGCCGTAGATCCGGGTGCCGAATCGGTAATATACGCGTTGGAAGAATTGGTTTTCGACAATCCGGTGGCTTTCATATTAAAGACATTCAGCTTTCCTTTATTAGCCGTAAAAGCAGCATAATATTGAGGCAAAGAAGTACCGTCCGGAATCAGAAGAATGACATTTTTCACTTTCTTAACCACTCCGTCTGTTTGGTAAGTGGGCGAATACGTTTCGTAGTTTTTTGTATTCTTATAAAAATTTTTCGGAAGGGTTGTTAAGAATTTTTTCAGATCAGGAATATGATCGGTATTGATATAATCCACACCCAGATCAATCAGATTAATCCATGCATTGGTAAAATCCGGAGCGCCGTAGAAACGGATTGCCTTGTTTTGCGCATGGGCATTATCCACCGCTTTTTTGATTGCTAAAGTTTCCTCATCTCGCGGAATACCTTTACCGTTCCATTTAATAAAATCCTGCAGATCGGCACTGAATAATCCTACTCTTTTCAACTCATCAGCCGTATATTTTTGGTTGATGTCACCATCAAAATACAAATAATTTGGATAATTTTTAAAATCCGAAGGTTTCGGACGACCTCCCGTAATAACGATTTTAACACTTGAACTGTTAGTAATTTCAGGATATTTCTTCAATACATCCGTCAATGCAGCTAAGGTCGTTTTATAATCTTGTTTAACATCTATCAACAATTGCAGTTTTTTATTGGCATCAGGATAAACACTTCCTTTATTCAGCTTAATTTGTTTTGAAATATGATCTAAATAAAGACTTTCCAACGTTCTTTCCGCAGACAGCTCCTTTTCCGAATGTGCCACCCAAAGCTGACCTTTCACTAAAAAAACATCGGCCTCAATAGAACCGAAATCAGCGTAATATGCTTCCCAAAACGGAACTTTTTGTTCATAATCATTGTGTGAATGAGCGTTGTTTATGCTATAATTCAAATAATTCTGTGCCTGATTTTTAGAAAAAACAGCTAGAGCCAATAATGCCCAAATTTTTGCTTGCTTCATATTCTCTGTATAAAAAACCATATCACTACAGAATTTTCAGTAGTGATACAGTGTACATTAATTATTGATACTTTAATTTTTTACCAGCCTTCATTTTGCTTGATGATTCCATGGCTGTTTACGATTTCTGCCTGCGGAACAGCCCATACATTGTGAATCGCCGGATTGAAATTTCTCGGAGCCCAAACCTGTTGATTGCTGCTTCCGTGAAGTGCCTGTGCATACGTTGCCTGCGCATCGCCCCAACGGACAAGATCTCTGTGTCGGTCAGACCATTCGCCTGCTAGCTCGCAACGTCTTTCATGTTTAAGATCAGCCAATGTGCAACCATTTTTTGCAGGTAATCCGGCGCGGGTTCTGATCATATTGATTTCAATATCTGCACTTTGTCCCAGCATGATTTTAGCTTCCGCTTTTATCAGAATAACCTCAGCATAACGCATGATCGGAACCGAAAGATCGGTACAAGGATAATCTCCGTTGGCACTCACGTGACCGCTGCTTAGAGGATATTTAAAGGCATCCATGTATTTATTGAACTGATAACCCGTTAATGAATTCGTAGAAGTATACGTTCTCTGCGTTCCGTTAAAAGTAAATGTATCTCCCAACCTCAACAAAGTAACGCTTCTTCTTTTATCATTGGTTTCAAACTCATCGTACAACTCTTTCGTTGGCTGAAAATATCCCCAACCGTTATATTCTCCCCAACCTTTATTTTCCAACATTACTCCCGGAAGAATACTTCCCCAAGAGGTAAATTTCGGCGTTCCCGGAATAGACCAAATATATTCTGTACTGTAATTATTTTCAGATTTAAAAACATCGGCATAGTTGGCAAGTAAAGCTCTTCCACCCTGCGTCATCACTTCATTGGCGTAATATTCTGCATTCTGATAATCTTTCATAAAAAGATAAACCTTTGCCAGCAATGCCCAAGCCGCCGCTTTGTGAGGTCTTCCGTAATCTTTAGCAGGAAGCTCTTCCTGTTTTGGCAATAAATCTGCCGCCTGTTTCAAATCATTGACGATGTAATTGTAATTGGCCATCACATTCGCTGCCCTTGGAATCGGGTTTGGATCTGGCTCTTTTGTTCTGTCAATGATCGGAACGCCAGCTTTTTCATTTCCGTAATTTGAAGCCAGTTCAAAATACATTCTGCTGCTCATAAATAAAGCTTCACCCAAATATTTATTTCTAACCGCGGTTGAAGTCTGAATATTATCAATATTTCTGATCACACGGTTGGCCACACCAATCACAGAGTATCTTTTATTCCATTGTGTTTCCAGATCTCCCGCTGCGATATAATTACTGCTGAAATTTTTAGCATTATCGGCTTCACTTCTCGCTCTTCCGGTCACCATATCGTCACTCGCGTTGATGAACCAGAACAACCCTCTTCCGTAAAATTCACTGTCGAATAAAGGTTTGTACATCGCGTTAGCTCCCGTAATCAAGTCGTTTTCTGTTTTCCAGAAACTGGCTTCTGTAGGCGTACCTTCCGGCTGAACATCAAGTTCGCTGGTACAAGATAAAAGCGTGACTGTCAATCCTGTTGCTATGATTATTTTGTTGAAATATTTCATCTTTTTTTGTTTTAAATCATTAATAATTATAATCCGGCTTCAATTCCGAAAATAAACGAACGTGCCTGAGGATATCTTCCCGTATCTACTCCATAAGAATCCATTCCCACTTCAGGATCGAAACCTGTGTATTTTGTAATGGTGAAAAGATTGTTGGTCGTTACATAAATTCGTAATCTGTTGACGTTTATTTTCTTGTAAAGATCTTTAGGCAAAGAATAGCCAATGGTAAGGTTTTTCAATCTTAAATAAGATCCGTCTTCCACATAAAAATCTGAAACTTTAGAATAGTTCCCGCTTGGATCACCATGCATCAACATCGGAATGTCTGTATTTGTATTTTGCGGCGTCCAGGCATTCAGAATATCTCGGTCCATATTATAATTTTGTCCCGTTCCACCTGGGTTTAACGAAACGAATTTCATCCCATTAAAGATTTTATTTCCGTAAACGCCCTGAAGGAAAATATTCAGATCAAAATTCTTCCAAGTCATGTTGTAAGACAATCCGTAAGAGAATTTAGGATAAGGATTTCCGAGGTTTACCATATCATTATTGTTCAGTATTCCTACGTTCCCATCTTTTTTCAGGAATTTTATATCTCCCGGTTTTGCATTAGGCTGAATTAAATTTCCATTGGCATCTTTATAGTTATTGATCTCCTCCTGAGATTGGAAAATTCCGGCAGTTTTATAGCCATAATAAGAATATAAAGATTCACCTGTTCTGATGCGGGTAGGTTTCAAAACTCCTCTCACGCCATTGGTATTGATGAAAATCTCGTTAACATCTGCCAATTGCTTCACCGTATTTTTTAGTTGACTGAAAGTAGCGCCGACTGAATAGGTAAAATCACCTTTACTTTTGCTGTTATAATTAATTCCTACTTCATATCCTTTATCCTCAAACAAGCCAGCATTGATGTACTGACTAAGATAAGTAGAAGTACTTGGCAAGCTTACATTGAATACTTGTCGGTTTGATTTTTTAACAAAATAATCAAACTGTAAAGACAAACTGTTTTCCAAGAAGGAAGCATCAACTCCGAAGTCTTTCTGATTAGATTCTCCCCATTTTATATCGAAATTCGGCATTATAGTTGCGTAATAGGCAATATTCTGAGAAGGATCTTGTCCGAAAATAATATTGTTCTCTCTTATCATTAAAGGATTGACCGATTGTGGAGTAATTCCCCCAAGATTTCCTAAAATCCCGTAGCTTCCTCTTAATTTTAAATTGGAAAGCCATGAAACTTCATTCAGAAAATTTTCTTTAGAAACAACCCATGCCCCTGAAACAGCATAATAATTAGCAAATTTATTATGTTTGGCAACCAGTGAAGAACCATCCCGTCTTCCCAATACACTCAAAATATATTTTCCTGCGTAATCGTAATTTACTCTCGCCAGATAAGATGTCAAGGTATTTTTAGTTCGGTAACTGGTTGCTTCTCTATTGGTATCGGCAGCATTTTGAAGGTGTTGGAAAACCTCTGCTTCACTTCGGAAATCATAAGTTTTTGCCATAAAACCTTCTTCAATATTTTTTTGGAAGGTAAAACCTGCCAGGAAATCAAAATTATGTTTACCTAAAGATATTTTATAGGTAAGGAGCTGCTCGGCAAGAGCAGTTGAGTAATTATTTGACTGATACTCCAAGCTATTGGTATCAAAAATTTTTCCTACTTCCAATACTCTGTAAGTGAAATTCTTTACGTTCCCCAGTTTAAAACTTTGTGAAAAGTTGGATCGGAATTTTAAGTCTTTTGCTAACGTAATTTCAGCATAAGGATTAATTAAAATTTCATGAGTAGGGTTTCTGATACTGATTCTATTAAGATAAGCCACTGGATTGATCATATCTCCGTAGCCACCCGCCACGCTGATCGGTAATCCTGAATAAGCTCCTGTCGGAGTATACACCGGAACATTGGGCGGATAGTACATCGCTGCAATCAAAGCTCCTGTATAGCCACTTTGAGTATCTGCTGTATTTCCGTCGGAATAATTATAATACATATTTTCTCCGATCGTTAACCAGTCTTTCACCTTATGTTCTGAATTTACTCTGAAATTATATCGTTTTGCCTGTGTATTCAATAAGATTCCTTCTACATTTCTGTGGTTCATTCCGACAAAGAATTTCGATTTCTCGCTTCCTCCGCTTAAATTCACATTATATTCCTGAAGTGTTCCCGTTCTGAAAATCTCGTTCATCCAATCCGTTCTCGTTACTCTTCCGTCGGGATATTTTTCTGAATTAAAGGCCAAAGGTAAACTGCTCAGCTTTCCTGCATTTTCAAAAGCTGCGTGCATCACATCCTGAAATTCAGCCGCATTTAATGATTTTTTAAGTCTCCAAGCTTGGTTGATTCCGTATTTAACATCAAAATCTACCGTCAAGGTTCCTTTTTTTCCTCTTTTAGTTGTAATTAAAATTACCCCTCCGGAAGATCTTGCCCCATAAATGGCAGCAGAAGCATCTTTCAGCACAGAAATATCCTGAATATCATTCGGGTTGATGGAAGGCGTTCCGTTGAAGACTACTCCGTCGATAACGTACAAAGGAGATTCTCCGTTAATACCACCCAAACCACGAATATTCACTCTTGGCGTACCGTTCGGATCTCCACCTTCATTCACCACCGTTACTCCGGGAGCCTTCCCCTGAAGCACTTCTCCCACTCCTGATAAAGATCTTGAACCTAGTTTGTCTAGCGAAGCTTCCGACACCGCTCCGGAAACTTTACTCTTCTTTTGCGTTCCATAGCCCACAACCACAACCTCGTCTATGGATTTTTCTTTTACACTGTCTTGCTTTTGCTGAGACAGCACTATTGGTGAAATAGAAATCGCCCCCAATAATAGCGCCCGACCTGTAAAATAAGAAATTGAAACAGGCATTTTCAGTAAACTCATATCATCATTTTAATTAAGAGGCAAAAATAGATTTCAAGTACCTCAAATGATATTAATTTCACCTTACGTTTTCATTACAAAAACATTAACAAAACCTATCCCAACATGCGATTAATAAAGGAATTTCAAGCATTCTTATCCTTTAATAATTCATTAATTATATTTTATTTAATTATAATTTTTTCTATTATTCAACAGATTCTATTTAACATAATACTCATCTTTATTTTCATCAAAAATATTTTCAGTTTTAAATAAATAACAGAGAGTTCATTTTTCTTTTTTTACATTTGCTAAAAATTAATAGTAAGCTTATATATAAAGCATGAGAGATCAAAAATAATCTCGGAAATTTGCAAAATATATAATTCTAAACAGCAATAAGAATACATGACGATAATCATCACAGGAACCTCATCAGGAATCGGTTTCGTATTAGCAGAATATTTCGGGAAGAAAGGCCATAAAGTATACGGACTGAGCAGAAAGCATACCGAAAATCCGTATTTCCAATCTATTCCAACGGATATTACAGATAACACTGCTGTTCAGAATGCCATCGCAGAGGTATTAAAAACGGAAACCAGAATTGATGTTTTGATCAACAATGCAGGAATGGGAATGGTAGGCGCTGTGGAAGATTCCACAAAAGAAGATATTCTGAAATTATTCAACCTAAATTTAGTGGGAGCTGTGCAGATGATGAGTGCAGTGATGCCGAAAATGCGTGAAAATAAATTCGGACAAATTATCAATGTTTCAAGTATCGGAAGTGAAATGGGATTGCCTTTCCGTGGATTTTATTCAGCTTCAAAATCTGCTTTGGACAAAGTAACGGAAGCAATGCGATATGAAGTCTATCCTTGGAATATCCACGTTTGCTCACTTCATTTGGGAGATATTAAAACTAATATTGCTGAAAACAGAGTAAAAACAAAAGTTTCTGAACCTTACAAAAATGTGTTTGATAAAGTATATGCTTTAATGAACTCTCACGTAGGCGACGGAACTGAACCTTTGGAAGTTGCAGAATATGTGGATGCTCTTTTAACCAAAAAGAAATGGAAGGCACATTATTATTTCGGGAAATTCGGACAGAAGATCGGAGTTCCTTTGAAATGGATTCTTCCGCAGGGAACTTATGAGAATTTGATGAAGAAATATAATAAACTGGCTTAGTTTCAGTTATTTTAAAAAACTAATTAAAATGTATTATTTGAACCATTAAGATTCTATTTAAGAAGTTAAGTTGAATTAAGCTAATCATTCTGATTTTTGAAGTTAGATTTAAATTCTTAAACATAGCAAACTTAATATTCTAAATTCCTTAAATAAAATCTTAATGGTTTAAAAAAATCAAAATTTGAAGTTATTTCTGAAAATATTTTTTGTACTGTTTTGCGTTTTTACCCAAGCGCAAAAGAAGCATTATTTTCTTATAGATTCAGAAACGAAGGTCAAAAAAAAGGTAAAAGATTCTACTTCGGCTGTTAAATTCCTGGATTCATTGGCTCAGAATAATTATTTTTTCACCCAGCTGAAAGACGTAAAAATAAAGGGCGACAGTACCGAAATCTTTTATGATAAAGGGAAAAACTTCAATGAAACATTCGTAAGTATTTCAGATTCTATTTCGCAAAGGGTAAAAACAGACAAAGAGTTTTTCACCAAAAATTTAGATTCAACAAAGAAAAGTATCAACAAAGCTTATATAGACGATGGTTTTGCATTCAGCAGAATAAAATCAAAGTACAAAGGTCAGAAAAACGGTTATCCGGTGGTTGAACTGGAAATCAATAAAAACGATAAAAGAAGAATCGATGCTTTTGTGGTGAAAGGTTACGAACGAGTTCCGAAAAGATTCATGAAAAATCTTGAAAAAGAATTTAAAGGAAAAACCTATGACGACAAAAATCTGGTTGCCATCAATAAAAATTTCCAAGGTCATCAGTTTGTTTCGTTAGAACGGCCGCCACAGACGCTTTTCACCAAAGATTCTACAAGTATTTACCTCTTCATGGAAAAGAAAAAAACAAATACGTTTGATGGGGTGATTGGCTTCGGGAATGATAAAACTGATAAATTTACGCTGAACGGAACGCTAAACGTGAATTTTAAGAATATGTTCAATGGTTTTGAAACGGTTAATTTGTATTGGCAGAGAAACCCGGACAAAGGTCAGACTTTTGATTTGCAGACAGATATTCCTTATCTTTTTAAATCGAATGTAGGGTTGAATATGAAGGTGAATATCTTCAGACAAGATTCTACTTTTGCCAATGTAAAAGCACTTCCGGCATTGTATTATCACATGAACAGCCGAAATAAAATCGGGCTTCGAGGTACTTTTGAAAGTTCGAGTATTATAGATACGCTGTACGTTCAGGGGAAAGATTATAACAAAAAAGGAATCGGGATCTGGTTTGAAATGGTCGATCCTACAGATATTGATCTGTTTTTGTATAAAACAAAGATCAGTGCAGGATATGATTATCTGACAACAACTTATACAAAAGACAATATCAAAGCGCCACAAAATCAGTTTTACTTTTTCGGGGAGCATAATTATCACATCAACGGAAATCATTTCTTGAATATAAAAGGAGAAGGTGCGATGATGGATTCTAAAATTGATTTTTCAGCGAACGAATTATATCGTTTCGGAGGTTGGAATTCGATGCGGGGTTTCAATGAAAATTCCCTCGCCGCCGATTTCTATTATTACGGAAGTTTAGAATATCGCTACCTCATCGGAAATCAGGCATTCTTTGATGTTTTCGGGCAATATGGTCAGCTCAATAATAAATCTTTGAATGTGAAACCTAAGCTCTACAGCGTTGGGCTTGGTTTCAATTTCTTCATTCCGATTGGGTTAATGAGTTTCCAGCTCTCGAATGGTAATGAGTTTGGAAACCCGTTTAAATTCAATGATATAAAAATCCATTGGGGAATTCTGAGTAGATTCTAGCCGGAAAGTCGCTTCAATACTATATATAATATTATTTAAAAAAGCGAAAAATTTTTGAGTTAAGCTTCATTTTTGCGGTTATTATTTCATTAAATTTTATCTTTAGCTTATCATAAAATCATATTTTTATGTTAATAAAACCTTAAAACCCAAGTAATAATGCAGGTCTAAATTTGCCTTCAAAAAAATGAAGAAGACTTTAGCTACTTTTGCAGTTTTTTTACTCCCCCTTTATCTTACTGCCCAAGAAATTAACATTTCCGGAAATGTAAAATCCGAAAACGGCTCCAGTGTTTCTGGGGTGAGCATCACCGATAAAAACACCGGAAAAACAGCTACTACAGATGCCAATGGTAATTTCACCATCTCTGCCAACCCGAAAGATATTCTTGAATTTTATTCACCCGAATTTTCGATGTATACGGTAGAAGTTTCCAACAGAAAAAACTATTCTGTTGTTCTAAAGAAAGTATCTGAGAAACAAATTGAAGGCGTAGTAATTACCGCATTGGGAATTGCTAAAAAGAAAGAAAAGATAGGATATTCTACTCAGGAAGTCGGAACCAAGCAATTTGAAACTATTACGACACCAAGTATCGGGAACTTATTCTCCGGGCAGGTTGCCGGTTTGAATGTTTCTAACCCAACGGGAATGCAACAGGCTCCTGAATTTACTTTGAGAGGAAACTCAAACTTAGTTTTCGTGATCGACGGGGTGATTGTAGAAAAAGAAGTTTTCCAGAATTTAGATCCCAACAACATCGATAATATCAACGTATTGAAAGGAGCAACCGCTTCTGCCCTTTACGGATCGAGAGGAAGATATGGTGCTGTTTTAATTACGACAAAAAGTGCTAAAAAGAAAGGTTTCTCTGTAGAATTTTCTCAGAACACGATGATCACAGGAGGTTTTACCAATCTTCCGAAAACGCAAACGGAATACGGAAACGGTTCACACGGAAAATATGAATTCTGGGACGGTGCCGATGGTGGTGTAAACGATGGTGATATGATCTGGGGACCGAAATTTGTTCCCGGAACTAAAATTGCCCAATGGAACAGCCCAATCAGAGACAGACAAACCGGAGAGGTGATTCCGTGGTACGGAACGGTTGCCGGAAGTATGTATAATGATAAATCGAGATACGAAAGAGTACCAATCGACTGGGAATATCATGATAATTTAAAAACCTTCATGAAGCCTGCGGTTATCAACAATAACAATTTCTCCATCAGCTACAGAAACAATAAAGATGTTTACAGGCTTTCGGGAAATTTCATGAATTATGACGACAGAATTCCCGGAGCTTATCTTCAGCGATATGGCGTTAATTTTTCATCAGAAAATCATATTACCGACAAATTAATTTTCAATACTAAATTTAATTTTAATCAAACCTTTACGCCCAATATTCCAAACTACGATTACAACCCGAGTGGTCACATGTATACCATTCTGATCTGGATGGGTGGTGATGTAAACGGAAAAGACCTGAGAAATCACCTTTGGGTTCCCGGTCAGGAAGGCAGAACACAGGCTAACTGGAACTACGCATGGTACAACAACCCTTGGTTTGGATCTGAATATTATAAAAATAAAAACAGAACCAATATCATCAATGCGCAGACTGGTTTAGAATATAAAGCAACACAGGATTTTTCAATAAAAGGAAAAATGTCGATTGTTGAAAATCATAATAAACAGGAGATTTTCAGTCCGTATTCTTATTTCAATTACGATGCACCGAGAAGTGGCGGATATATTCTGAATGATACTAAAACATGGAACCTCAACTATGATGTTTTAGCGACCTACAAAAAGAAAATCTCAGAGGATTTCGGATTTACGATCAACGCTGGAGGTTCTGGTTTTTATTACAAAAACAATCTCGATAAAGCTTCCACAGACGGTTTAATAATTCCGGAGGTTTATAATTTTGATAATTCCATTGGGGCAATAAAAAATTATACGTATTTAAAAGAAAAATTAATTTACAGTGCCTATTCAACGATCGATATCGATTTATTTAATGCTTTCTTCATCAACGTTTCTGGGCGTAACGACTGGTCTTCTACTCTTCCGAAAGCCAACAGATCTTATTTCTATCCTTCTGCTTCGGTAAGTGCAGTCATTTCGAATCTGGTTAAAATGCCGGAATCTATCAATTTATTAAAACTTTCTGCTTCATGGGCGAAAGTGGCGTATGATTTCCAGCCTTATTCCATCAGAAATTATTATCAGAACAACAGCGGAATTGCTTACAACGGAAACCCAACTTTCCTGTATCCGAAAATTTTAAATGTTGAAAATACATTAAAACCTGAACAGACAAAATCTTATGAATTGGGGCTAAGTGCAGGTTTATTCAACAACAGAGTAACGTTGGATGCAACTTATTTCAGAACTTTAGATTACGACAATATTCTAGAATTCCCAAGTGCTGAATCTTCAGGGTTCACGTCTCAATATGTAAACGGAAACGAATATACAACCAAAGGTTTTGAAGTTTCATTAGGCTTGGTTCCTGTGAAAACAGCCCATTTTACTTGGAAATCATTAATCAACTGGAGTACTTACGAACAGAAACTGACATCCATCTACGCAGGAATGCCGAATTATAACAATATTAAATTGGGCGAAAGAATGGACAGCTATTACGATACAACTTGGCAAAAATCTCCGGACGGAAAAGTAATTCTTAATGCCGATACGGGAATGCCAACTAGAGCAACCACACCGACCAACTTAGGACATTTTGCGCCAGACTGGACCTTTGGTTTCAACAACATCTTCAAGTATAAAAAATTATCATTAAACATCGGAATCGACGGAAGCATAGGTGGTGTGATGAGGTCTCAGGTTGTTGAAAAAATGTGGTGGGGCGGAAAACATCCGAACTCTACCCAATACAGAGATCTGGAATATGCCAATCCGGGAACGTATTATTTTGTACCGGATGGGGTAAATTACAATGCTACAACAGGCGGTTATACTCAGCACACCAAAGCAATCAGCTTCCAGACGTGGGCACAGAATTATCCTTATCAGGCAAGAGTAACGGAAGATGAAAATGAAATGTTTGCCAATGTTTTCGACAGAACTTTTATCAAGCTGAGGTCTGTTGTGCTGGAATATGATTTTTCTTCTTTGTTGAATCCAAAAGGAATGATCAAAGGATTCACCGCCAATATTTCAGGATACAATCTGGCGATGTGGAAAAAATCTAAAAACCTTTATTCAGATCCGGATTTCAAAATCGGAAATGTAGAAGATGGCTCAGGAAACGATATTCAGGATCCTTCGAGCAGATGGTTCGGAATCGGGTTTAATCTTAAATTTTAATTAAAAAGCATTTAATCAACATGAAAAATAGTATAAAATCATTATTTGTTGTCGGATTATTGGCCTTAACTTCTTGTGAAAGCAGCCTGGACACTATCAATGAAAATCCAAACGATCAGGCAAGCATTGATCCTAAATTTCTTTTAACCTATGTTTCAAAAGATGCCTTTCAGGTCAATGGTGATAATATGTACGCCTCCCGAATGCTGATCGGAACAGATGGGGAAAATGTCTATCAATATATGAAATGGAACACCACTTCTTTCGGAATCTACTCTACAGGTCTTTTGAACACGGTGAAAATGATGGAAGAAGCTGCGAAAATCAATAATAAAAATTATCAGGCGATCGGGAAATTTTACAGAGCCTATTATTTCTATAATTTAAGTTTAAAATTGGGAAGCATTCCTTACACAGAAGCGGTAAAAGGAGAATCCGGAATCACTCAGCCTAAATATGACAGTCAGGAAACGGTGATGGCAGGAATTTTATCTGAATTGAAAGAAGCCAATGATCTAATCAATACCAATGATAAAATTGAAGGGGACATTGTATACAACGGCGATGCGACGAAATGGAAAAAGCTGATTAACTCTTACCGTTTGAAGATCTTACTTTCACTTTCTAAAAAAACAACAGTCGGAACTTACACTATTGCCACAGAGTTTGCGACCATCGCAGGAAATCAGCCTTTGATGTCCTCAATTACCGATAATGGCGAGCTGAAATTTGCCGATGCCGCGGACAGCAGATATACGATGTTCAACAACAGCGGTTACGGATCGAGTTTGTATATGGCAGATTATTTTATCAATATGTTTAAAGACAGACAAGACCCTCGTTTATTCACTTTTGCTGCACAAACTACCGGAGCCAAAGAAGCAGGAAAGCCCCTTACAGATTTCACAGCTTACAATGGAGGAAATCCCACCTCGTCGTATTCTGATAATGCTACTTTAATCACTGCTAAAAATATTTCTAAAGTAAATGACCGTTTTTACAAAGATGCAACCAATGAACCTTCGAATATTTTAAGCTATTCTGAATTAGAATTTATTATGGCGGAAGCTTCCGCAAGAGGTTGGATTACAAGCTCTGCAAAAGCGCATTATGATAATGCGATTAAAGCCAACTTTACTTTCTATCAAACCTATGTAAAAAATCCTAATCAGTATTTTGCAGGCTTTGATGTCAATCAATATTTGGCAACTCCGCTGGTTGTTTATAATACTTCGGCTTCTTTGCCGAATCAGTTGGAGAAGATTATGACCCAGAAATACATGACGATGTTTCATCAGGGACAATGGACTTCTTACCAAGATTATTTAAGAACAGGATACCCCAATTATCCTTTACAGACAGGAGTTACAGCGCCATTCAGATTCAGATATCCACAGACGGAGTACAATTACAACAGCAGCAATCTTCAGTCGGCATTAACCTCTCAATACGGAGGAAATGATAATATCAATTCAAAACCTTGGTGGTTACAGTAAAACGTGGAGCTTTATTTAAAATTTAATAAATATTTTCAAACATTAAGAAATTAAGATTTTAAATAATTTATACTTAAAATCTTAAGAAAATCAATTTATTGATTCTTAATTCTTAGCACTATATAAATTTCTTAAATCCTTAATGTTTACATGGAAAACAAACTTCGTTTATTAAGATTAAGAAAATTGAGATTATAATTTTTAAGCAGAGAATAAATAATTTTAATATTAAATAAAAGAAATCGCAAGAAAAAACCTCTTAACTTGCGGTTTCTTTATTATTATGATTGGATATGAAAAGAAGAGAATTTTTAGAAAAATCGAGTTTGCTTTTAGCAGGATTGGGAACTTCTACCATGCTGCACCCATCTATTTTAAAGGCATTAGCAATAGAGCCAGATGCTCAGTCTACCTTTTATGATGCCGAGCATGTGGTGATATTGATGCAGGAAAACCGTTCTTTCGATCACGCTTTCGGCGCATTGAAAGGCGTGAGAGGATTTTTAGATCAAAGAGCTTTTAAAAAAGAAGATGGGCATTCCGTTTTTTTTCAAAAAAATGATGATGGAAAATATGCTGCTCCGGCTCGTTTAGATTTAAGAAATACAAAAGCGACGTGGATGAGTTCGCTACCGCATTCATGGGACAATCAGCAACATGCTTTAAACAAAGGAAAATTTGATAAATGGCTCCAGTCAAAAGCATCAGGAAATAAAGAGTATAAGAATATTCCGCTGACGTTAGGTTATTACAACCGTGAAGATCTGCCGTTTTATTATCAGCTGGCGGATGCTTTTACGATTTTCGATCAATATTTCTGTTCATCGTTAACGGGAACCACTCCCAACCGACTTTTTCTTTGGTCGGGTACACTTCGTGAGCAGCAAAACGGTAAAGTGAAAGCCAATGTTTATAATGAAAATATAGATTACGATAAAGCAAAACAGGCGAAATGGAAAGCTTTTCCTGAGATTTTGGAAGAGCAAAATGTTTCGTGGAAAATTTATCAGAATGAAATCAGCCTTCCAAAAGGTATGAATGGCGAGGAGGAATCCTGGTTGGGTAATTTTACGGATAATCCGATTGAATGGTTTTCAAAATTTAATGTAAAATTCTCGAAAGGGTATCATGAGAATATTCCGAATATCATTTCTCCGTTAAAGAAGGAAATCGAGAAAAACCCTAAGGAGAAAGAGCGATTGGAAGGAATAATCGCTGAGCTCAACCGTGATTTGGAAGAATATAAACCTGAGAATTTTGCCAAACTTTCTCAGAAAGAAAAAAATCTACACGAAAAAGCATTTACCACCAACATCAACGATCCTGATTATCATCAAATTGAAATAGGAAAAGATGAAAACGGTGAAAGACTGGTTGTTCCGAAAGGTGATGTTTTGCATCAGTTCAGAAAAGATGTTGAGGATAAAAAGTTGCCGTTGGTTTCATGGCTGGTGGCTCCTGAACACTTCTCCGATCATCCAAGTTCGCCGTGGTATGGCGCATGGTATATTTCTGAAGTGTTGAATATTTTAACCAAAGATACTGAAACCTGGAAAAAGACTATTTTCATTATTAATTATGATGAAAATGATGGCTATTTCGATCATGTTTTGCCTTTCGCACCACCAATGAACCCAAATCAACCTGTTGATCTGAACGGAAAAGAAGGTGTGGAATATGTTGATAAAAGCCAGGAATATATGTCGAAAGAAAATTTGAAAGATTACGAAAAAGTTGAAGGAACAGTTGGTTTAGGTTATCGGGTTCCGATGATTATTGCTTCGCCCTGGACGAAAGGAGGTTTTGTGAATTCAGAAGTTTCGGATCATACTTCGGTGTTGCAGTTTTTAGAAAAATTTATTCAGAAAAAATATAAGAAAGACGTAAAGATTGATAATATCAGCGATTGGAGGAGAGCAATTTGTGGAGACTTGACTTCGGCATTTAATTCATCAAGCGTAAAAATTCCGCAGATGAATTATTTAAATCAAAAAGAGTATGCTAAAACGATCAATTCTGCGAAAAATAAACCTGTTCCTCAATTAAAATGGTATGCAGAAAATGAATTGAATGATCATTTACTAGAAATCCAGGAAAGAGGTTTAAAACCATCCAATTCACTTCCTTATCATTATGAAGTGAATCTTGAAAACGGCAACATTAAAATGAGCAATTTGGCTGAGGTAGGCGTTCCGTTATTGATTTACGACCGAACACAATTTAATTCGGACAACTATCACTTTTCTTATGCTTTATATGCTAAAAAAGAGTTGTCACACGCTACAAATTCAGGGAAATATGATTATGAAGTTTTAGGACCAAACGGCTTTTACAGAAACTTTAAAGGCGAAAATACGCCTGAACTAAAAATATCGTTTAAAGAAATTCCTTCTAAAAATGAAGTTGAACTTACATTTAAAAAATTCGGCAAAAATACTACTGAATTAACGATTGAAGATTTTTACCTTAAAACACAAAAGAAAATTTCTTTAAACAAATCGGAAGAAAAAATCACAATCAATTTAGATAAAATGAAAGGTTGGTATGATCTAAAACTAATTTCAGGAACTCATATCTGGTATTTTGCAGGAAGAACAGAATCTGGGAAACCAACTGTTTCCGATCCGCATTGGGCATAGCTATTTTAAAAATTTTTCCCGAAAAATAAATTTAAGCCTTATACAAAACTGTGTAAGGCTTTTTTGGTGAATTGATTATAATCATAAATTTAATATATATCTTTTTAATAATTATGTGAAAATCATTTATTCTCAGTAACATTAAGATATTGAGACTGAATGTATAAGCATAAAAAAATACTGTTAAAATATTTCATATTATATTGATTTTTATTAACTTCACCTCACCAAATAACAATAATAACATGAAAAAATTAAAATTCACATTAGCTATGTCTTTAGCTGCTGTAGCTTTTTCTGCTACTTTACATGCACAAGACACCAACACAGACAATCACACGATAACGATTTCTATTCCGGAAGTAGCATTGGTAGATATTGAGCCTGCTGCTACCAAAAACATCACTTTAGGATTCACAGCTCCTACAGAAGCCGGACAGCCTATCGTAGCAAATGCGGCCAATACCACGCTTTGGCTTAATTATTCTTCTATAAAATCTGTTGCAGACCCTACGCGTAATGTATCTGTAAAGCTTAACGCTATTATTCCGGGGATTGATATTCACGTAACTGCGGCAGCGGCTACAGGTTCCGGAGGAGGAACTTTGGGAACTCCGTCTGCTCAGCTAACGTTGAGCGCTGCAGACCAAACCATTATCTCAGGAATCGGAAGTGCTTACACAGGAAATGGAGCCAATAACGGACATAACCTGACCTATGCTTTAGCTCCCGGAAGTGGACCTGGCGGTGTAGCGGTATATGCAGATTTACAGGCAACTGCAACTACTGTAGCGACGGTTACGTACACTATTTCGGACAACTAACTGTCCCAATTTCATCTTTAATTACAGGCAAGAAGAAATCGCATGACGTTTCTTCTTGATCTTGTATTGCTATCGATTTAACTCCAAACTTTACATACATTATGATAAAGCGTATATTCCTATTGCTCACTTTCATCCTTCAATTTAGTTTTTTGAAGGCAGGAATTGTGGTTCTCAATGGGCTTTCCCACACTTATAAAGTAGAAAACGGAAAGGTTTATAAAGGAAAAATTGCTTTAGAAAATACAAGCAGTCAACCGCAAAACGTAAAAATTTTCCTTCAGGATTTTAGTTATAAATCAGATGGAACCATTAATTATTCTACGCCGCATACCAATGATCGAACTAATATTGATTGGATAAAATTCAATACGAATTTAGTAACACTTAAAGGAAAAGAAAAAACAGAGATTTATTATGAAATCACTATTCCTAATAAAATTTCTGAACCCGGAAGTTACTGGAGTGTAATCATGGTAGAACCTGTGGAAGATATTAAGCCCAATGACAATAAACAAGGAGTAAATATTACCTCGATTGTAAGATATGCCATTCAGGTAATCACAGATTTTGATACTGAAAAAGCAAAACCTAATCTTAAATTTGAAAGTGTAAAAATTGATAAAGAAGAAGGAATAAAAGTTGCCAAAATTGCGATTGCCAACAATGGTAATCTGTATTGCAAACCTTCTGCTACCTTAGAAATTTATAATCGAAAAAACGGAGCCAAGATCGGGACATTTACAAGTCTTGAAATGGGCTTGTTGCCTCACACCTCCAAATCGTTTCCTATCGATATCAGCAAAGTACCGCCTGATAAATACAATGCGGTGATTATTGCCACTGACGAAAACGAAAATGCCTTCGCCCTGAATGTGGAACTAGAAATAAAGAATGATTAAAATTTGGACTTTATATATTTCCTTATTATTCCCTGTACTTACTTTTTCCCAACAACAATCGAGAGAAATTGTTACTAAAAAAGATAGTCTGCTACCGGGAACGTCTACCTCTATTTCCTTTATTTTAGAAAATTCAAGTTCAGAAAACAAAAAATTCACGATTGAAGTAACCACTTCCAATCCTAACATTATTCCGATTTTATCCAAAAGTGAATTCAATATTTCTGCTGGTGAAAGCAAATCTTATATTGTTCCACTAAGAATTTCGGCAGAAGCACCGCAAGGAATATATTCTGTGATTATCTATGGAACCGATCAAGCGAATGGTAACCGCTTTACCAAAAAGGAAAATATTATTATTTCCGGAAGCAGAAAACTTTCCGTGACAGCGCTTGATTCGCCAGAATTTATAAGAGCCGGTGAAACCATTCAGGCATCATTTATAATAAAAAATGGTGGAAATATTGTGGAAAACCTTATTCTTGAAAGTAAAAATGCCATTGTAGATCATGTACCCGATCTTATGATGCAGCCGGGCGAAACAAAAATTATTAACATTCATAAAACAACAAGCGCAGAACTCGGACAAAATGAATATCAAAATTTAAACCTTTCGGTGTATTCACGAGAAAACCCTACAGAAAATCAATCTGTTTACGTAAGTACTAAAATTATTTCTGTAAAACCTGTGGAAGACGATATTTATCACAGACTTTCCGTTGCCGCTTCTTTATCTTTTATCGGAATGCATAATATGGGAATGTATCAGGATGGCTTTCAGGGAGAAATTTATGGAAAAGGAAGTCTGGATAAAGACAATAAAAATAATATTGAATTTCATGCCGTCACAGAAAATCCTGTAGAATTCAACTCCTTTACACAATATGAAGAGTATTTTATCAATTATAAACGAGACAATTTTTTTGTTCATCTAGGAGATAAAAATTATTCAGCATCTTATTTAACTGAATTTGCAAGATATGGTCGTGGAGCCGAAATTAGATATGATTTCAAGAAATTCAGTTTGGGAGGTTTTTATAATCATCCGAGGTTTTTCAGAGATATTAAAGATGAATTTAATGTGTATTCCACTTTTAAAATTCGAAAAGAATCGGAAATAATGGCAGGTTATCTTCATAAAATTCCGAGATCGGGAGAGCTTAATTACGGAACAATTCGACTGGATTCAGAAGCTCATCTTCCTTATGCTACAGGAAAATTTAAACTCACAAAAAATATAACCGTTTCGGGAGAATTAGCATACAGCAAAACAAAAGAATTAGAAGGCAGTGCTTACATGGCGCAAGCTCAGGCCACTTTTGACCGATTGAATGGAAATGTGATGTATATGAGAGCCAGTCCGCAATTTGCAGGATACTTTACCAATACAAGCACGTTCAACGGAAATTTACAATATAGAATTTCTAATAAACTGAATGTTTTTGCAAATTACATGCGGGATGCAAGAAATTTTCAACGTGATACTTTATTTCTTGCTGCCCCTTACAGAAATTTTCTCCAATATGGTTTACAATATAAATATCATTCAACGGGATCTGTAATGCTTTACAACGGATTTCAAAAATATCAGGATCGTTTAGAACCCAAACAATTTGATTATTATGAGCGCTTTTTTAAAGTAAGTTTAGATCAAAAAATCGGAATTTTTAATGTAAATCTAGAAGGGCAATTTGGTAAAACTGAAAATTACCTCACAGGATTTACTGGAAATACGAGCTTTTATACCGCTAATTTAGCTTTTGAAAAGTTTAGAACTTACTTTACTATTTTTACCAGCTATGCCATTACTTCTCGCTATCAATTAGAAAATCAAAGGCAAATTTATTATGGGGCAAGAATTATCAGCAGGCTTTCGGATAAAACAAATTTCAGTCTTTTTTATCAGAATAATTATATGCCCGAAGAATATTTTAAAGATCGAAATCTTTTTGAATTGCTTTTTCATCAACAGATTTTTCCGGGAAATGAATTGGATCTTTCGGGAAGATATTCACTTCAGCGCGGAGAATTGGGAAATAAAGATTTTATATTTTCCCTTCGATATACGTTAAGAATGCGGGTTCCTGTTCAGAAAATTGCTGAGTATACAACGCTTTCGGGAAATATTGGCAACTTAGGCGTCAAAAAAACAGAAGGTATTAAGCTGATGTTGGGAAGCTATCTTTCGGTGACGGATAAAAATGGAAATTATGTATTTAAAAATATCATTCCGGGAGATTATTATCTTGAAATAGACCGTTCTACAACCCAAATTAATGATATTACCAATGTTTCTTTGCCAGCATCTGTACACCTTAACGAAAAAGAAAATATTTTCAATTTCGGTTTAACAACAGCTTCGAGTATTGAAGGAACCGTTCAGTTGAGTGAAAATGAAAATCAATACAGCTTCGCAAAATTTCCGCCTAATCGCGATAGAAAGAAAAAAGAAAGCATCATTATTGAAGCAACGAATGGAGATCAAACCTATCGAAAAATTGTTTTGATTGGAGACTCTTTTGATTTTACCTATTTAAGACCCGGAAACTGGAAAGTAAAACTCTATCGAAACGGTCTTGATAAACGCTATAAAATCTCCGCTGAAAATTTTGAATTAAACTTAAAACCTTCTGAAAAACAAAACATAACTATTCATATCACCAAACAGCAAAGTGAAATAAAATACCAACAGGAAAGCATAAAAGTAGGTTATAATGAAATAAAGAAGAAAAAATGAAAGTAATTAACCATTTAATAGTAATAATTTCCTGCTTGATGTTTCATTTTGCCTCTTCACAAACCACAGGAAACAGAACGGTTACGGTAACGTTACCCATTGTCACTTTATTAGATATTGAACCTGCCGGAACAATCGCCATGAACTTTACGGCACCAACCGAAGCGGGACAACCATTGGTAGCACCAACCGCCAATACAACCAAATGGATTAATTATACTTCTGCCATTGCTTCAGGAGGTCTTACCAGAAGAGTAACTGCATCTGTAAACCAAGTTATCCCTGGAGTTGATATCAGATTACAAGCTGCCGCCGCAGCGGGATCAGGAGGTGGAACCTTGGGAACTCCCACTGCTCAGGTTACGTTAACGACAACAGCAGTCAACATTATCACCGGAATTGGGGGAGCTTTTACAGGAAATGGCGCCAATAACGGGCACAGGTTGACAATTAGCCTTGTTGTAAATAATTATGCTAATTTGAATACACGAGCCAATACTCCTGTTGTAATAACCTACACTATCACGGAATAAAATTTATAAAATGAAATTTAGATCAACATATCGCCCCATAATATTATACATTTTTCTACTGATATTCTTCGGTAGCCATTATAAAGCGCAGACCATAACTGTAACAGGTAATAATTGGGCACCCACAATTCCATCTATTACAGAAGCTGGAAGTAATTATGCCGGAATTTATGAAAGTGCAACCAATCAAGTAATACTTGCTGTAAGCGTTCCCCTATTATTAGGAACAGGGAGAGTTTCTGTACATTATGAAGCTAACCCAACCTGGAATAGCTCATTAATTTTATCCGGAAAAAGAACAAATAACGGAACGACAACTTGTGCTTTGTGCTCGATTACTGGTGGAACAGCTTATCAGACAATTACCCAAACTGCGATTGAGCTATTTCGGATACAAGCTATTTTAGCCCTAGGTTCTTATACGGGGATAAATATTCAACTACAATTAAGCGGCGTTTCGGTTACCATTCCAGCAGCAACGTATAGCAGCCGTGTCGTTTTTACTGTTGGACCTTAACTCAAACAAAAAAAATTCCTTCCCATAAAAATGAAAAGGAATTAAAAAGTTTATAGTTCCACTATTATGCTCTTAATGCTTTGCCCACCACAATGGTGTTAAAACGGCATCTTCTCCTCCGAGTAGCTGAACGGCTTTAGAATAGCCATTTGGATCTGAGTTTCGGAAAGAACTAGGATATCTTAATCGTTGAGGAAAATTCTTAATGGAATTCGTCATATAATTTCCCGAATTAATATTAGGTAAATTCACCAACGGAGTTTCAATAGCAGGATTTTCAAAAAACGGAAGTCCCAATCTTCTTTGATCATTCCATGATTCTAAAGGAAGCCAAGGAACATTCGCCAAATATTTTTGAGTAATAATTTTTGTTAGCTTATCATTTTTAAATGCACCGTTCTTATAAATAGTATTTACCGGATAGTTAACTGCTACGGAAACCAAATTATTTGTTGCCGGATCTTTATATTGCATCGTATGTGTTGCTCCAGGTTCTGTTGTGTGTGAATATGACACAGAAGTACCATCTCTGTTATAATCCGTCGAGTTTATATATTGACCATAAAATTGAGAAACACCATTATAATTAAAACTATCTTGTATTCCTTTATTATAAGCCGCTACGTCACTCATTGGTGTTGACCAACCTTTTAAAGCAGCCTCGGCAATTAAGAAATAAGACTCCCAGCTTGCAAAAAATATTCTGGAATTTGTACTTTCTCGATATTGTTTACCCAAGGCAGGAGCTCTTCCAATTAATCCTCTTAATCCATTTCTCTGCCCTTTTACTCCCCAGTTTCCTATTGTAAAGGCGTTCCAAGTATTTACTGTATTAATTGTAGTAGTACTGTTATTAGCAAATGTAAGAGTTCCAGAATTTGTTGTTGCATCATTGGTGTACGACGGATAATAGGAATAAATAGGACTTGAAAAATCTCCAGGAATATAAAATGTTTTATAAGCTCTCGGATCTATTTTACTAGGAAGGCCATCTAGCCAATATCCTGCAGAAGGATCATTTGTAAGAGTTGTAAATTGTTCACTATACTTTACTCCGATATAATTATCTGCCTTTACGGAAGATGCTTGAGATGCGGGTAACTGGTTGGTAGAATTTATACCTCCTAATCCAATATATAAATTATTTAACGTTGCGGATAAAAGTTGCGGATTCCATTCTCTGGACATAACTCCCGTTAATGCGTCCCAGCCCGGTTTTTCAGCAATAGAAAAATTATCTGCACTGGTACTTATAAACATATTGGAATTAGCTGCTGCTTCAAATTCTGTTTTAGCTTTCGCGGGATCTACTTCAGAAATCCTCATGGCAATTCTCATACGCATTGAATTGCCATATTTTACCCATTTAGACCAATCCATTTTAAATGCCATATCATATTTAGCTATGTTATCTCCCGGAATAGGTTGGTTAAGATCCATTTTGGCAGTAGCATCTTTTAGTTCATCCAAAATATAATAATATATATCTTTTTCAGAATTGAAACTAGGGTTTGATCCTTTAAAAGCCAAAATAGGTTGTGGCCCGAAATTATCGGAGAATTCACTCATTAAATAAGCTCTCCAAATACGTGAAGCCTGAATTAAATTATCATAATATGGCTGAGAATTTCCACTTGCTTTTTTTTCATTAGCGACTTCAATGGCTGTATTTGCATTATTCAACCATTCGGAAATATATTTCCAATACTCTACCGACCAAGAATCATTATCTGTAGCCCCAGCAATTCCCGTTGAAAGGTGTTGTCTTGCGGCAGTTTTCCAGTATAAGACAAAAACTCTTTCTGCAATATTAGGATCTTGCTGAGCTCCCAGAATAGAATTATTTAAAAAGTACTGAGGTTCTACTTGGTTAACATTTGGAGATAATGGATTTACATTAATTTCCTCAAAGTCATTACATCCTGACAAAGCAATACATGCAATTAAACTAGGAATTATATATTTTTTCATTTTAATCATGTTTTTTTATTAAAAGCCTAAAGTAAGAGTAAATAGATAAGATCTCATTGTTGGAAAAGCAAAGTTTTCAAATCCTGTTGCATTAGAACTAATTGCAAAAATAGATTCGGGATCTATGCCTTTCGATTTACTGTAAATCATCCATACATTATTTGCCGTAAATGCAACTTTAGCAGATTTAAGTGCAAAATTTTGGAACAATTCTTTCGGAAAAGCGTAAGAAAGCTGAACATTTCTTAACCTAATATTGGTCGCATCATATACATTTTGCTCAGTAATACCTAGGTTCCCGCTATGTATCGCCGTCCAATAATCCTGTTGGCTTACCTCTACATTATTTTGAGTGTAGTTTCCGTTGCTACCCACTACTCCATCTACTACAAAATTATCACGCTTTCCCCCCGGAGCAGTATCAGCAGCTAAACCTGTACGTTGAAGCGCAGCCTGAGTTCCTGAGAAGAATTTACCTCCAATTCTTCCATCAATTTGAAAAGACAATCCTATATTTTTATAAGAAAAACTATTGATAAATCCGAATAAAGCTCTTGGAGTTTGATCTCCCAAAAAGTAAGGTCCTCTGTCTATCTGAGGTAAGCCATTAGCTCCTAAAATAAGTTTTCCGTAAAAAGGACTATTGGTATCCTGAACTCTTAAAAACCTCGATCCATAAATAGCTCCGTATTTTCTACCAACTTCTGCAAATACTGCTATATCATCAAAACCAGCTAAAGGATATTTCAGTACCTCTCCATCTAGTTTATCTATTGTATTGTTATTTTTAGAGAAATTAATATTAGCATTCCAAATAAATTTTTCATTTCGTATGATATCGGAATTTAGTACCACTTCAATACCTCTATTTCTTATAAGTCCAGCACTAATTTTTCTATTATCATAACCAGAAAGTGGGTTCATAGGAAGGTCTAGCAACTGATCTTCTGCACGTGAATTATAATAACTGAAATCTATTGAAACTCTATTGAATAGTTTTATATCAGCTCCAACTTCGAATATTTTTAGGCTTTCATTCCCTAAGTTAGGATTATAAAGCGTTTTCTGTCTTTCAGCAATAATATTTCCATTAGGATCCCTTTTTATAATATAGGTATTATAAAGCTCATAAGGATCTAGAGAATTACCAGTAATAGCATATGATGCCCTTAATTTTGCAAAACTTAAAATTTTAGATTTTTTATTTGCTAGTTTTTCTATCATATCGGTTAAAACCAAAGAAGTACTGATAGAAGAATAGTTATAGGAACGTTTTTCTATACTTAATGTAGAAGACCAATCATTTCTGAATGTTCCGTTGATAAACCAGAAATTATCATAATTAATCTCCCCGGAAGCAAAAGCAGAATTTATTTTTTTATTTAAAATAACTTCCGAATTTAAAGGGTTACCATCTGAATTATTAATATTAAATAAATTAGGGGCTACTAGTTTAGGAGCAGAAAGATATATCGCATTTGTTCTAGATTCCATCATTTGCCCATACACGGAAAGTGAAGCATTCCATTTTCCAATAATATTATCTTTTTTAGCATTAATGCTGGCTATATAGTTATTTTCGTAAAATTTTTCCTGACTGGTATTATATGAATTATCTAAACTTGAACCCGTCCACGTTCTCGAATTAGCCGCTAGAGAATAAATATCAGTTCCTAGTCTTGTATCTACACTTAGCCAATCATTAAATTGATACTTCAAATAACCACTTGCTATAAATCTATCTTTCTTATCTTCATTCAACCTATTATATGCTGCCCAATAAGGATTAATTCCATCATTATTTAACCATATTTGTTTAACATTATTTTGGGTCATCCCTTCCTTATAATCAGTAATATTAACGTCTCTTGGCAATAACAAGACATTTGGATAATAATTACCCGCTCCTTGTCCTCCCGAAGGTCTATTATTAACATTTGTACTGATATACTGTACTTTTATATCAGATGTCCATCTCTTTTGTGCACCAAAAACAGAATTGATTCTCGCCATAAAATTCCATCTTTCATACTTTGAATTAGGAATCATACTATTGTCGCTAAGATAATTAGCTGAAGTATATAAGCTGGTACCTTCTCCTAAAGTTTCCTGAAAACTTAATGTATGTTGTGTATTTGTTCCGGTTCTAAAAAAATTAGCCAAATTATCGTTGACTTTTGATCCATCTATTGAAGGTCCCCAGCTTAAAGTAGAATTATCTCCTGCTGGATTTACCAAACCATTGCTTCCTCTTCCAAAAGAATTCTGCATTTCAGGTTTCATAAAAATATTTTCAAAACCTAAACTTGTTGAATAGGTAATACCCACTCCTCCTTTCTTTTTGCCACTCTTCGTTGTAATTAAAATTACACCATTTCCCGCCCTAGCACCGTATAACGCGGAAGCAGCCCCTCCTTTCAGAACAGAAACACTTTCAATATCATCGGGATTAATATCACTTAATCCATTCCCCATATCAGTGTCAGGATTCCAAAAGTCATTATTCTTTACACTACTTTCTTGAGCCTTACCTTTTACACCCGCAGAATTATTGATAGGAATACCATCGACAACAATTAATGGTTGATTATCTCCTTTAATAGAATTAAAACCTCTTAAATTAATTTTAGAAGAAGCACCTGGACCGAAACCTCCTTTTATAACCTGAAGACCCGCAACTTTACCTACTAAGGCATTAGTAACATTATTTTCTTTAGCTTCTACTAAAGCCTGCCCTTTTACATCTTGAAAAGCATAACCTAGCGCTTTTTTCTCTTTTTTCACACCATAAGCTGTGACAACTACTTCATCAATTTTAGTTGTTTTAAGAGAATCATTCTTCTGAGCATACAAACTGCTGAGAGAAATCAAAGCAGATTGTAATAATCCGATTTTAAAAATTACTTTTTTCATATAAAGTGTTTATTTAAACAAACTTAACAAAATTTTAATATTATTTAATAAAATATTTATAAACAAAATTTAAATTCACGCGAATATTCATACTAATAATTAATTAGCTTTATAAATATGCTAAATCGTTAGATAAAAATATATTTTTTTCTAAAATGAAATTGATTTAATTAAAATAAATTCTTTGCAACATACCTTGCTTAAACGTTCGACCTTATAAGTATGTAAAATATTGAGTAAAAAATAGCATGCAAAATCATTGAGAAACAAGAATACTATGATGCTAAAATTGATTTTTGAGAAAGTAAATAGAAGTTTTGTCATCTCCCTAGAAATTTAAGTCAGAATATTAAAAGGGAATAGAAAAATGATAACCGGATTTTTTATTTTTCAAGATGATGTGATGGGCTATTGTGGATGTTACGGATATTTATGTGGATAAAAATGGTTCTCCAATAATCTTGATTTATTTTTAAATTATTATTTCTGAGAACGTTTTTAATCAATTTCTTTTGATTTTCAAAACACCCGTGAGCCACGAAGTGGCGATTTACATAAGGATAGGATGATAATCCTATTTTGATAGATAGATAGATAGATAGATAAAAACGTGAAGGCATTGATTTTGCTGCAACGGGGTTTAGATCCTTCCAGGATGACAAACGCTGCATTGAAAGTAAAATTACCAGAAAAGAATAGTTTAATTTTAAATCTAGACTGGCTGACTAAAATATAAAAATGAGGATTTTATATTAACCATTAAGAGGATTTAAGATGTTAAGTGATATTTAAGAAAAATATCGAAGATATTATAGAAAAGTAAGATGGGTACATTAATTAAAAACAAAATAGTTGCATTAATTAAATGAGTTGGCTTTACTTCGACAAGCTCAACACAGACTACCTGCTATTCTCGTAATGATACAAAAACTATTTTCTGTTATTAACAGACCGCCCCTACGGGGCTCATGATCTCTGCATCACATTGTAATGCTATTACCAGGGCGCTCCTACGGAGCTTTGCAATAGGCAATAGGCAATAGGCAATAGGCAATAGGCAATAGGCAATAGGCAAAGATAACTCTTTGGGTAAGTTTGTTTCGTGATGCTTGAGTTTAGCGCAAAAAAAAGTCTCATACTAATTAAAGTATGAGACTTTTTAATAAAAACTGGCGGCGACCTACTCTCCCGCGTTAGCAGTACCATCGGCGCTGGTGGGCTTAACTTCTGTGTTCGGAATGGGAACAGGTGAGCCCCACCGCTAAAACCACCCTAAAGGTTGTA